>NZ_JBHJVQ010000045.1:0-17715 GCF_042263835.1 Streptomyces sp. NPDC056128
AGCCACGGCCCGACCGCCCGCCGTGAACCTGGGGGTGCGCCGTGGCCCGTTTCGACCACCGGCTCCCGGGTGGGCGGCCCGTCGCCGCCCCGCGCCCCTCAGCCGATGTCCGGCGGATCGATCCGCACCCACACCGCCGCGTCGCTCCCCCGTGCCGTCCGCGCCGCCTGGGCGGCCTTCAGCGCACCGGCCAGCGCCGCCCCGCGCCCCGGCGGCACCCGGATCAGCGCCCGCTCCCAGTGCTCCCCTGGCGGTGGCGCCCCCACCCGCCGGGGACGCCCGGCCGAGGTGACCGGCAGCGGCACCGGGCCCAGCACCTCGGCCTCGGGCGGCAGCTCCGCGGCGCCCAGGAAACCGGCCACCGCCTCCGGCGGCCCGGCCACGGCCGCCATCCTGGACACCGGCGGAAAGCCCAGCTCGGCCCGCTCGGCCAGCTCCCGCACCGCGTGCCCGACGGGGTCCCAGCGCACCAGCGCCTGCACCGGCCTGAGGGTCGGCTCGGCGACCGCGACGACGGTGCCGCCGGCGCTCTGCGGGCGCACCAGCGCGGCGGCGGCCAGCCAGCGGCGCAGCGCGTCCTCACCGGCGCGCAGGTCGGGCCGCCCGAGCATCGCCCAGCCGTCGAGCAGCAGCGCCGCCGCGTAGCCGCCCTCGGCGACGGGTTCGGCGCCCGGGGTGCTGACGACCAGCGCGGGGGCCTGCGCCACGGTGTCCAGCACATGCTCGCGCCCGGAGGTGCGCACGGGCACCGCGGGGAAGGCGCGCCCCAGTTCCTCGGCGGTGCGCCGCGCCCCCACCACCTGCGCGCGCAGCCGGAAGGCCCCGCACTCCGGGCAGTGCCAGCCGCTCTCCTCGCGCCCGCACCAGCCGCACCGCAGCGCGGACCCGGACTCCTGCCCCTCCAGCGGCCCCGCGCAGTGCCGGCACCGCGCGGGCGCCCGGCACGCGGCGCACGCCATCCGCGGCACGTAGCCCCGCCGCGGCACCTGCACCAGCACCGGTCCGTGCCGCAGTCCGTCCCTGACGACCTGCCAGGCGAGCGTCGGCAGCCGCGCGGCGCGGGCGGCCTCGTCCCGGGCCAGGTCGCCGTCGCCCACGGTGCGCACCAGCGGGGCCGCGGCCCGCACCTGCTCCCGGGCGGCGACCAGCGGCCGGGCCCAGCCGGTCTCCACGAGCTGGGCGGCCTCCACGGTGCAGCTCCAGCCGCCCAGCAGGAAGGCGCACCGGTCCTGGGCGGCGCGCAGCAGCAGCACCTCACGCGCGTGCGGCTGCGGGGCGTGCAGCTCGCTGTGGCTGTCGTCGCCGTCGTCCCAGAGGGCGACAAGGCCGAGGTCGCGCACCGGCGCGAACATGGCCGCTCGGGTCCCGATGACGGCCCGTACGGCCCCCCGGCGCACCGCGAGCCACTGCGCGTACCGCTTCTCGGGTCCGGCGTCGGCGGTGAGCACCGCGTGCCGCCCCTCGCCCAGCAGGCCGGTCAGCGCGGCGTCGACGCGGGCGACCGCCCGCCCGTCCGGCAGGACGACGAGCGCGCCCCGGCCGGAGGCCAGCGTCGCCGCCACCGCCCGCGCCAGCTCCTCGCTCCACCGCGGGCCGGGCAACGCGTTCCACACCGCGCGCGGCGCGCCCCCCGAGGCGAGCGCCGTCACGAACGCCTCCCCCCGCTCGTACCGCGCCCAGGACCCCGGCTCCGGCGCCGGCGGCGGGGGCAGCGGGTCCGGCGAGGTCCGCTTCTCGGCGCGCGCGTTGCGCGGGGGTACGGCGAGCTGGAGGACGTCGGCCAGGCTGCCCGCGTACCGGTCGGCGACGGCGCGCACGAGTCCCAGCAGCTCCTCGTCGAGGATCCGCTCGGGCGAGACGACCTGGGCCAGCGCCGCGAGGGGCCCCGCGTAGTCGGACTCGGCGCGCCGCTCGATCAGGAAGCCGTCGATGAGCCCCCCGCCCTCGCGCCGCCCGTCCCGCACCCGGTGCCGCCCGGCCCCGAAGCGCACCCGCACCCGCACACCGGGCTGGGCGTCGGCGTCGAGCTCCTCGGGCACCGCGTAGTCGAAGTACCGGTCGAGGTGGAGCACGCCCTTGTCGACGAGCACCCTGGCGACCGGCAGCTCCCCGGCGAGCGCGGCTCCGCGCCAGGTCCGCGGCTTGGCCCGGGGCGTCTTCGCCCGGCGCACGGTCTCCCGGATGAGCGCGAGCTGCTCGGGCGGCGCGTCCTGCGCGCCGCCCTCGCCCGGTCCGTTCTCGCTGCTCACGCCTGCATTCTCGCAAAGGCCACTGACAACCGTGGGCGCCCGCGATCACACCGTCCCGGCACCGGTCCGACGCCGCCCCGGAACGCGCCGGGGCCCGGCGCCCCCATCGGGGACACCGGGCCTCGTGACGTGCGAAGGACGCGTCCGCGCCTCCTGGCGTGGCGCTCCGGGCGTCCTAGAGCCCCGCCGCCTTGCGCAGCGCGTCCACCCGGTCGGTGCGCTCCCAGGTGAAGTCCGCCAGCTCACGACCGAAGTGGCCGTAGGCCGCGGTCTGGGCGTAGATCGGACGGAGCAGGTCGAGGTCGCGGATGATCGCGGCCGGACGGAGGTCGAAGACCTCGTCGATCGCCTTCTCGATCTTCTCGGTGTCGATCTTGGCGGTGCCGAAGGTCTCCACGAAGAGGCCGACCGGCTCGGCCTTGCCGATGGCGTAGGCCACCTGGACCTCGCAGCGGGCGGCGAGGCCCGCGGCGACGACGTTCTTGGCGACCCAGCGCATCGCGTAGGCGGCGGAGCGGTCGACCTTGGACGGGTCCTTGCCGGAGAAGGCGCCGCCGCCGTGGCGGGCCATGCCGCCGTACGTGTCGATGATGATCTTGCGGCCGGTGAGGCCGGCGTCGCCCATCGGGCCGCCGATCTCGAAGCGGCCGGTGGGGTTGACCAGGAGCCGGTAGTTCTCCGTGTCCAGCTTGATGCCGTCGTCCAGCAGCGCCTTCAGCTCCGGCTCGACGACGAATTCCTTGATGTCCGGAGCCAGCAGCGACTCCAGGTCGATGTCGCTGGCGTGCTGGGAGGAGACCACGACCGTGTCGAGGCGGACGGCCTTGTCGCCGTCGTACTCGATGGTGACCTGCGTCTTGCCGTCGGGGCGCAGGTACGGGATGGTCCCGTTCTTGCGGACCTCGGAGAGGCGCTTGGACAGGCGGTGCGCCAGGAAGACCGGCAGCGGCATGAGAGTCGGCGTCTCGTCGGACGCGTAGCCGAACATCAGGCCCTGGTCACCGGCGCCCTGCCGGTCCAGCTCGTCCTCGTCGCCCTCGACCCGGTTCTCATAGGCCGTGTCGACGCCCTGCGCGATGTCCGGGGACTGGGCGCCGATCGAGACCGAGACGCCGCAGGACGCGCCGTCGAAGCCCTTCTTCGAGGAGTCGTAGCCGATCTCCAGGATCTTGCCGCGGACGAGGGTGGCGATGTCCGCGTAGGCCTTGGTCGTGACCTCTCCGGCCACGTGCACCAGACCGGTGGTGATCAGGGTTTCGACGGCGACCCGAGAGGTCGGGTCCTCGCGCAGAAGCGCGTCGAGAATGGTGTCGCTGATCTGGTCAGCGATCTTGTCGGGGTGACCTTCGGTCACGGACTCCGAGGTGAACAGGCGACGGGACACAACGCTCCCTGGGGTTGCAGCGGCTGCTGGCTGATCATTGGCGGACGGCACGGGGAGCTGCACCCGGCGACGTCCAAGGAACAGTTTATCGGTCACGCTCGGCCGCGGACTCACCCGTCTCAGCTCTCGGAAGGGCTGTGACCTGCGGCACGGGCATTCTGCCCGGAACGAGGCGGCCTTGGCCAGGGTCGCCACGCTCGAATGCGCGGGTTCGCGGGGGCCGCCCGGGTGAATGGGTCATTCAGCCGAGCCGTTCGGCCACGAGGTCCCACACGGTTTCGGCCAGGTCTTCCTTGGGGCCGTGCGGGACCGGGGTCTCGCTGCCGTCGGCGCCGAGGACGACGGCCTCGTTCTCCTCGGAGCCGAAGGTCTTGCGCTCCCCCACCTCATTGACTACGAGGAGGTCGCAGCCCTTGCGCTTCAGCTTCGCCCGGCCGTTGGCGAGGACGTCGTCGGTCTCGGCGGCGAAGCCGACGATCACCTGCCCGGAGCGGGCCCGGCTGCCGGAGACCTCGGCGAGGATGTCCGGATTCCGCACCAGGGCGATCGGCGCCGGTTCCTGGCCGTCCTTCTTCTTGATCTTTCCGGTGGCGTAGGCGGCCGGGCGGAAGTCGGCGACCGCCGCGGCCATGACGACGGCGTCGGCGTCCGCCGCGGCCCGCAGCACCGCCTCGCGCAGCTCCACCGCGGTGCCCACCGGGACCACGTCCACGCCGGCCGGGTCCGGGAGCGACGGGTTCGCCGAGAGCAGGGTGACGCGGGCCCCGCGCGCGGCGGCGGTGCGGGCGAGGGCGTAGCCCTGCTTGCCGGAGGAGCGGTTGCCCAGGAAACGGACCGGGTCGAGGGGCTCCCGGGTGCCGCCGGCGCTGACCACGACGTGGCGTCCCGTGAGGTCCGGCTCCCGCGCCCCCCGGGCGAGCACCCGGCGGCAGACCTCGAAGATCTCGCCGGGGTCGGGCAGCCGCCCCTTGCCGGTGTCGACGCCGGTGAGGCGGCCGACGGCCGGTTCGACGACGACGGCACCGCGGCGGCGCAGGGTCGCCACGTTCTCCTGGGTGGCCGGGTGCTCCCACATCTCGGTGTGCATGGCGGGGGCGAAGACGACCGGGCAGCGGGCCGTCAGGAGCGTGTTGGTGAGGAGGTCGTCGGCGAGGCCGTGGGCCGCCTTGGCCAGCATGTCGGCGGTGGCGGGCGCGACGACGACCAGGTCGGCGTGCTGGCCGATGCGCACGTGCGGGACCTCGTGGACGTCGTCCCACACCTCGGTCGACACGGGGTTTCCGGACAGGGCGGACCAGGTGGCGGCACCGACGAAGTGCAGGGCGGAGGCAGTGGGGACGACCCGCACCTCGTGTCCCGACTCCGTGAACCTGCGCAGCAGCTCACAGGCCTTGTACGCGGCGATGCCGCCGCTGACCCCCAGAACGACCTTGGGCTTGTCCACCGTCTCTCCCCGACTCGGATAACGCTTACGACCCATGACACACCACAGGCCCGACAGTCGGGCTGCCGGGCCTGTGGAAAAGTCAGCTTCAGGCTGAAAATACTACCGCCGATATCGCCGGTACTACTGCGCCGGACCCTCGATGGCCTCGGAGGTCAGCAGCCCCGCGTTGATCTCGCGCAGGGCGATCGAGAGCGGCTTCTCGTGCACGTGGGTGTCGACGAGCGGACCGACGTACTCGAGGAGGCCCTCGCCGAGCTGCGAGTAGTACGCGTTGATCTGGCGGGCCCGCTTGGCCGCGTAGATCACGAGGCTGTACTTCGAGTCCGTGGCCTCGAGGAGCTCGTCGATCGGCGGGTTGATGATGCCCTCGGGCGCGGAGATGGAAGAGGACACGCTCTACCTTCCGATGGATGGGAAAGATTCAGTCAGGGTGACCAGTAACGATCACACGACGTTCGTCAAGGCTAGCAGCTCGCGCGCCACGTCCTCGACGGAGGTGTTGACCAGCGTCTGGTCGAACTCCGGCTCGGCCGCCAGCTCGACCTTGGCCGTGTCGAGGCGGCGCTCGATCACGTCCGGCGGTTCGGTGCCGCGCCCGGTGAGCCGGCGCACCAGCTCCTCCCAGGAGGGCGGGGCGAGGAACACCAGCTGGGCCTCGGGCATGGAGCCGCGGACCTGCCGGGCGCCCTGGAGGTCGATCTCCAGGAGCACCGGCTCACCGGCCTCCAGGCGCTCCAGTACCGCCGCGCGCGGCGTGCCGTAGCGGTTGCCGGCGAACTCGGCCCACTCCAGCAGCTCCCCGTTGGCGATCAGCTTGTCCATCTCCTCGTCGGTGACGAAGAAGTAGTGGACACCGTGCTGCTCGCCCGGGCGGGGCCGGCGGGTCGTCGCCGAGACCGACAGCCATACCTCGGGGTGTTCCTTGCGCATATGGGCGACGACCGTGCTCTTGCCGACCCCCGAGGGGCCGGAGAGCACGGTCAGCCGCGGACGTGCGTCCGGGGGTACGGGGGACGTCCCCCGGGGTGTTGCAGCCATGCAGCGATTATTCCAGCAATCCCGGAGTGGTCCGGACTCAGCTGCCGGTGCTGCCGAACTCACGCTCCAGGGAGGCGATCTGGTTGGACCCGAGACCGCGCACGCGGCGGCTCTCGGAGATACCCAGACGCTCCATGATCTGCTTGGCGCGGACCTTGCCCACGCCCGGCAGGGACTCGAGGAGGGCGGAGACCTTCATCTTGCCGATGACGTCGTTCTCCTGACCCTGCTTGATGACCTCGTGGAGGGAGGCGCCGGAGTGCTTGAGTCGATTCTTGACCTCGGCCCGCTCCCGGCGAGCCGCGGCGGCCTTTTCGAGCGCGGCTGCGCGCTGTTCAGGGGTAAGGGGCGGAAGAGCCACGCCTACGTCACCTCGGATGTCGAACTGTCGGATACGGACCGGTGAGGAACCTAGTCGCCCCACACCTGGGGAGCCACGAGCAACACGCTTGCCCGCCGACTCTCGACGGAGACTAGCGGTCAAGTCCGCCAGAGTCAGCGAGAACAGCGGAAAAGTCCTGGTCAGCCTCCGTCAGGCCAGACATTTAGGACATAATGCCTCGGATTTGAGGATGTATCCAAGGTCTGGACGTCCTAGGCCGCCGCCAAAGCGGTCCTGACCTCGTCGGCGAAGCGGTCCGTGGCCGTACGCAGCGCGGCCGCGTCCGGACCGTGACGAAGCACACCCCGGCTGACATTCGGTACCACGTTGCGCACCGCCGCCCCGAACACCCGGGGCAGGTCCGCCGGGGTCGCTCCCTGGGCGCCGATGCCGGGCGCGAGGAGCGGTCCGTTGACGTCCAGGTCGTACGACGACAGGTCGCCGAGGGTGGCGCCGACCACCGCGCCGAAGGAGCCCAGCGGCTCCTCCCCCGCGTTCTCGGCGGCGAGGTGCGCCAGCATCGTCGCCGCCACGCTCCGCCCGTCGGACCGGACCGCGTGCTGGACCTCGCCGCCCTCCGGGTTGGAGGTCAGCGCCAGCACGAACAGGCCGGCACCGCTCTCGCGCGCCAGGTCGACGGCCGGCTTCAGGGAGCCGTAGCCGAGGTAGGGCGAGACCGTCAGCGCGTCCGAGAACAGCGGCGCGTCCTTGTGCAGGAAGGACTCCGCGTAGGCGGCCATGGTCGAGCCGATGTCGCCGCGCTTGGCGTCCATGACGACCAGCGCGCCGGCCGCGCGCGCCTCCTCGACGGACTTCTCCAGGACGGCGACGCCGCGCGAACCGAAGCGCTCGAAGAAGGCGCTCTGCGGCTTGAGCACGGCCACCCGGTCGGCCGTCGCCTCGACCACGGTGCGGCTGAAGCGCTCCAGACCGGCCACGTCGTCGCCCAGCCCCCACTCGGCGAGCAGGGAGGCGTGCGGGTCGATGCCGACGCAGAGCGGGCCGCGCTCGTCCATCGCGCGGCGCAGCCGGGCGCCGAAGGGTTCGAGTACCGTCATGCGTTCGTCCTCACGTCGGCGCCGACCGCGTCGGCGAGGGTGGCGTAGGGGCTCTGCCGCAGCCGCGCGGCGAGCCCCTTGTGGATGGCTCGGCCCCAGAAGGGGCCCTCGTAGATGAACGCGCTGTAGCCCTGGACCAGCGTGGCCCCGGCCAGGATGCGCTGCCAGGCGTCCTCGGCGTTCTCCACGCCGCCGACGCCCACCAGGGTGATCCGGTCGCCCACGCGCGCGTACAGGCGGCGCAGGACCTCCAGGGAGCGCGCCTTGAGGGGCGCGCCGGACAGGCCGCCGGTCTCCCGCACGAGGGCGGGTGAGGAGGTCAGGCCCAGGCCCTCGCGCGCGATGGTGGTGTTGGTGGCGATGATCCCGTCCAGACCCAGCTCCACGGCCAGGTCGGCGACCGCGTCCACGTCCTCGTCGGCGAGGTCCGGCGCGATCTTCACCAGGAGCGGCACGCGCCGTGCGGTGACCGCGCGGTCGGCGGCCTCGCGGACCGCCGTCAGGAGCGGACGCAGCGCCTCGGTGGCCTGGAGGTTGCGCAGGCCTGGCGTGTTCGGGGAGGAGACGTTGACGACCAGGTAGTCGGCGTGCGGGGCGAGCCGCTCGGCGGACTTCACGTAGTCGCCGACGGCCTCCTCCTCCGGGACGACCTTGGTCTTGCCGATGTTGACGCCGACGACGGTCCGGAAGACGGGCGTGCGGGAGGCCAGGCGGGCGGCCACGGCCAGCGAGCCGTCGTTGTTGAAGCCCATGCGGTTGATCAGCGCCCGGTCGCCCACCAGCCGGAACAGCCGCTTCTTGGGGTTGCCGGACTGCGGCTCCCCGGTCACGGTGCCGATCTCGACGTGGTCGAAGCCGAGCATCGCCATGCCGTCGACGGCGACGGCGTTCTTGTCGAAGCCGGCGGCGAGCCCGAAGGGGCCGTGCATGCGCAGGCCCAGGGCCTCGGTGCGCAGCTCCTTGTGGCGAGGCGCGAGCGCGGCGGCGACGAAGGTGCGCAGCACGGGGACGCGGGCGGCCAGGCGGATCCAGCGGAAGGCCAGGTGGTGGGCCTGCTCCGGGTCCATGCGGGAGAAGAAGAGCTTGAAGAAGATCGTGTACATGTGTCCTCGTGACGCCTCTGGAGACGGACGGCTCATGAAGGAGACGGTCGGCTCATGAAGAGGGGGACACCGTTTCCGGTGTCCCCCTCGGGGCCGCTAGTCGCGGGCCGCGGTCAGGAATTCCGCGTGTTCCTGGAGCGAGCGCACTCCCACGTCTCCGTGGTTGAGGGCGTCGATGCCCTGGACGGCCGCCGCCAGTGCCTGGACGGTGGTCAGGCAGGGCACGGAGCGGGCCACGGCGGCCGTACGGATGTCGTAGCCGTCGAGGCGGCCGCCGGTGCCGTACGGGGTGTTGACGATGAGGTCGACGCCGCCGTCGTGGATGAGCTGGACGATGGTCTTCTCGCCGTTCGGGCCGGGGCCCTCGGACTGCTTGCGGACCACCGTGGCGTTGATGCCGTTGCGCTTGAGGACCTCGGCGGTGCCGGAGGTGGCCATCAGCTCGAAGCCGTGGGCGACCAGCTCGCGGGCCGGGAAGATCATCGAGCGCTTGTCCCGGTTGGCGACCGAGATGAAGGCGCGGCCCTTGGTGGGCAGCGGGCCGTACGCGCCCGCCTGCGACTTGGCGTAGGCAGTGCCGAAGACGGAGTCGATGCCCATGACCTCGCCGGTGGAGCGCATCTCCGGGCCGAGGACGGTGTCGACGCCGCGGCCGTGGATGTCCCGGAAGCGGGACCACGGCATCACGGCCTCCTTGACGGAGATCGGCGCGTCCAGCGGCAGCTCGCCGCCGTCGCCGGTGGCCGGGAGCAGGCCCTCGGCGCGCAGCTCGGCGATGGTCGCGCCCAGCGAGATGCGGGCGGCGGCCTTGGCCAGCGGCACCGCGGTCGCCTTCGAGGTGAAGGGGACCGTGCGGGACGCGCGCGGGTTGGCCTCCAGGACGTACAGGATGTCCCCGGCCAGCGCGAACTGGATGTTGATCAGGCCGCGCACGCCGACGCCCTTGGCGATGCCCTCGGTGGAGGCGCGCAGCCGCTTGATGTCGAAGCCGCCGAGCGTGATCGGGGGCAGGGCGCACGCCGAGTCGCCGGAGTGGATGCCGGCCTCCTCGATGTGCTCCATGACGCCGCCGAGGTACAGCTCCTCGCCGTCGTACAGCGCGTCGACGTCGATCTCGATCGCGTCGTCCAGGAACCGGTCGACGAGGACCGGCCGGGAGGGGCTGATCTCGGTCGATTCGGCGATGTACGCCTCCAGGCGGGTCTCGTCGTAGACGATCTCCATGCCGCGTCCGCCGAGGACGTAGGAGGGCCGTACCAGGACCGGGTAGCCGATCTCGTCGGCGATGCCCTTGGCCTCGGCGAAGGTGGTGGCGGTGCCGTGCTTGGGGGCGGGCAGGCCCGCCTCCGCCAGGACCCGGCCGAAGGCGCCGCGGTCCTCCGCGGCGTGGATGGCCTCGGGCGAGGTGCCGACGACCGGCACGCCGTTGTCCTTGAGCGCCTGCGACAGGCCCAGCGGGGTCTGGCCGCCGAGCTGGACGACGACACCGGCGACCGGGCCCGCCTGCTGCTCCGCGTGGACGATCTCCAGGACGTCCTCCAGGGTGAGCGGCTCGAAGTACAGCCGGTCGGAGGTGTCGTAGTCGGTGGAGACGGTCTCCGGGTTGCAGTTGACCATCACGGTCTCGTACCCGGCGTCGCTGAGCGCGAAAGAGGCGTGGACGCAGGAGTAGTCGAACTCGATGCCCTGGCCGATGCGGTTCGGACCGGAGCCCAGGATGATCACCGCGGGCTTCTCGCGCGGCGCGACCTCGGTCTCCTCGTCGTAGGAGGAGTAGAAGTACGGCGTCTGCGCGGCGAACTCGGCGGCGCAGGTGTCGACCGTCTTGTAGACCGGGCGGATGCCGAGCGCGTGGCGGACCTCGCGGACGACGTCCTCGCGCAGGCCGCGGATCTCGCCGACCTGCTGGTCGGAGAAGCCGTGCCGCTTGGCCTCGGCGAGCAGGTCGGCGGTCAGCTCGGGCGCCGCGGCCAGCTCGTCGGCGACCTCCTTGATCAGGAAGAGCTGGTCGACGAACCAGGGGTCGATCTTCGTGTACTCGAAGACCTCCTCGGGCGTGGCGCCCGCGCGGATGGCCTGCATGACCAGGTTGATGCGGCCGTCGGTGGGCCGGACGGCCTCGCGGAGCAGCTCGGCCTTGTCGCCCGTCTCGCCGACGAAGGTGAACTGGCTGCCCTTCTTCTCCAGCGAGCGCAGCGCCTTCTGGAAGGCCTCGGTGAAGTTGCGGCCGATGGCCATGGCCTCGCCGACCGACTTCATGGTGGTGGTGAGGGTGGAGTCGGCCTGCGGGAACTTCTCGAAGGCGAAGCGCGGGGCCTTGACGACCACGTAGTCGAGGGTCGGCTCGAAGGAGGCCGGGGTCTCGCGCGTGATGTCGTTCGGGATCTCGTCGAGCGTGTAGCCGACGGCCAGCTTGGCGGCGATCTTGGCGATCGGGAAGCCGGTCGCCTTGGAGGCGAGCGCCGAGGAGCGCGACACGCGCGGGTTCATCTCGATGACGATCACACGACCGTCCTCGGGGTTCACCGCGAACTGGATGTTGCAGCCGCCGGTGTCGACGCCGACCTCGCGGATGATCGCGATGCCGACGTCGCGCAGCACCTGGTACTCGCGGTCGGTCAGGGTCATCGCGGGCGCGACGGTGATCGAGTCGCCGGTGTGCACGCCCATGGGGTCGAAGTTCTCGATGGAGCAGACGACCACCACGTTGTCGTGCTTGTCGCGCATCAGCTCCAGCTCGTACTCCTTCCAGCCGAGGATGGACTCCTCCAGGAGCACCTCGGTGGTCGGCGAGAGGGTGAGGCCCTGTCCGGCGATGCGGCGCAGTTCCTCCTCGTCGTGGGCGAAGCCGGAGCCGGCGCCGCCCATGGTGAAGGAGGGGCGGACGACGACCGGGTAGCCGCCGAGCGCGTCGACGCCCTGGAGGACGTCGTCCATGGAGTGGCAGATGTAGGACCGGGCGGACTCGCCGTGCCCGATCTTCTTGCGGACCTCCTCGACGACGTCCTTGAAGAGGTCGCGGTCCTCGCCCTTGTTGATCGCCTCCACGTTGGCGCCGATCAGTTCGACGCCGTACTTCTCCAGCACGCCCTGGCCGTGCATGGAGATCGCGGTGTTGAGGGCGGTCTGGCCGCCGAGCGTCGGCAGCAGCGCGTCGGGGCGCTCCTTGGCGATGATCTTCTCGACGAACTCGGGGGTGATCGGCTCGACGTAGGTGGCGTCGGCGATCTCCGGGTCGGTCATGATCGTCGCCGGGTTGGAGTTCACCAGGATGACGCGCAGGCCCTCGGCCTTGAGCACGCGGCACGCCTGGGTGCCTGAGTAGTCGAACTCGGCGGCCTGGCCGATGACGATCGGGCCGGAGCCGATGACCAGGACGGACTGGATATCGGTGCGCTTAGGCACGCTGGCCCTCCATCGAAGCTGTGCTCATCAAAGTCGTGAAGCGGTCGAACAGGTAGGCGGCGTCGTGCGGGCCGGCGGCCGCTTCGGGGTGGTACTGGACGCTGAACGCGGGCCGGTCGAGGAGCTGGAGGCCCTCCACCACGTTGTCGTTGAGGCAGACGTGGGAGACCTCGGCGCGGCCGTAGGGGGTGTCGGAGACCCGGTCGAGCGGGGCGTCGACGGCGAAGCCGTGGTTGTGCGCGGTGACCTCGACCTTGCCGGTCGTACGGTCCTGCACCGGCTGGTTGATGCCGCGGTGGCCGTACTTCAGCTTGAAGGTGCCGAAGCCGAGCGCGCGGCCCAGGATCTGGTTGCCGAAGCAGATGCCGAAGAGCGGGGTGCCGCGCTCCAGGACGCCCCGCATGACGGAGACCGGGTGGTCGGCGGTGGCCGGGTCGCCGGGGCCGTTGGAGAAGAAGACACCGTCCGGGTTGACGGCGTAGACGTCCTCGACGGTGGCCGTGGCGGGCAGGACGTGCACCTCGATGCCGCGCTCGGCCATGCGGTGCGGGGTCATGCCCTTGATGCCGAGGTCGATGGCGGCGACGGTGTACTTCTTCTCGCCGATCGCCGGGACGACGTACGCCTCGGTGGTGGCGACCTCGGCGGAGAGGTCGGCGCCGCTCATCTCGGGGGCCTGGCGGACCTCGGCGAGCATGGTGCCCTCGTCGGGCAGCGCGTTGCCGGAGAAGATGCCGACCCGCATGGCGCCGCGCTCGCGCAGGTGGCGGGTGAGGGCGCGGGTGTCGATGCCGGAGATGCCGACGACGCCCTGGGCGGCCAGCTCGTCGTCGAGGGAGCGGGTGGAGCGCCAGTTGGAGGGCACGCGCGCGGGGTCGCGGACGACGTAGCCGGCGACCCAGATCTTCCTGGACTCCATGTCCTCGTCGTTGACCCCGGTGTTCCCGACGTGCGGGGCGGTCATGACGACGACCTGGCGGTGGTACGACGGGTCGGTGAGGGTCTCCTGGTAGCCGGTCATGCCGGTGGAGAACACGGCTTCGCCGAAGGTGGCCCCCACGGCCCCGTAGGCGCGGCCGCGGAAGGTCCGGCCGTCCTCCAGGACGAGTACGGCGGGAGTCCTGTCAACTCCCCTGGTGGAGGTCGTCATCGTGCGCCTTCCGTTTCCGTCTTGTTGATCATGTCGTTCAGTGTTTCGACCCACTCGTTGTGCTCGGCCGCGTGGTCGGAGCGGAAGCCGGAGTCGATCAGCTTGTCGCCGTGCGCCCAGGTGACGACGAGCAGCCCGCCCTCGGTGAGGACCTTGCCCGCGATGCCCTTGTCGAGCCGGGCCTCGCGCAGTGCGGCGACGGGGACGAAGAAGTCGGCCGCGCCGGGGCGTACGACGTCCAGTCCCGCGTCCGTCAGGGTGAGCTCGACCCGGCTGCGGGTGCCCAGGCCGTGCGCCACGATGCGGTCCAGCCACTGCCCGGCGGTGGTGGAGCCGTGGTAGCGGCCGCTCAGTACCAGTCTCGCCGGACCGGGGTCGTCCGGCGCGCCGGGCAGCTCGGGGAGGTCGCCCTGGAGGGTGCCGCGCCACTTCCAGCCCTCGCGCATCAGCCAGTAGACGAGCGCGACGAACAGTCCGAGGCCGACGACCCAGCCGATGCGGGCGGCCCAGTCGGTCACTTCCGCCGATTCCTTCTCGGCGGCCAGCAGGATTACCGGTGCTACAGATGTCACGTGAGCTTCCCGTCGACGAGCGTGGCCTTGCCCCGCAGCCACGTGTGCGTCACACGGCCCGGCAGCTCACGACCCTCGTAGGGGGTGTTGCGGCTGCGCGAGGCGAAGCCCGCGGGGTCCACCTGGCCACGGTATTCCGTGTCGACGAGGGTGAGGTTGGCGGGCTCACCAGCCGAGACGGGGCGGCCGTGTCCGGTGGCCTGTCCGATCTGCGCGGGCTTGACGGACATCCGGTCGGCGACGCCGGCCCAGTCCAGCAGGCCCGTGTCCACCATGGTCTCCTGGACCACCGACAGCGCGGTCTCCAGGCCCACCATCCCCATGGCGGCGGCGGCCCACTCGCAGTCCTTGTCCTCGTGCGGGTGCGGGGCGTGGTCGGTGGCGACGATGTCGATCGTGCCGTCGGCGAGCGCCTCGCGCAGCGCCAGGACGTCACGCTCGGTGCGCAGCGGCGGGTTGACCTTGTAGACCGGGTTGTACGACCGGACCAGCTCGTCGGTGAGGAGCAGGTGGTGCGGGGTGACCTCGGCGGTGACGTCGATGCCGCGGGACTTGGCCCAGCGGACGATCTCGACGGACCCGGCGGTCGACAGGTGGCAGATGTGGACGCGGGAGCCGACGTGCTCGGCGAGCAGCACGTCCCGTGCGATGACCGACTCCTCGGCGACCGCGGGCCAGCCGCCGAGGCCCAGCTCGGCGGAGACGACGCCCTCGTTCATCTGGGCGCCCTCGGTGAGGCGGGGCTCCTGGGCGTGCTGGGCGACGACGCCGTTGAAGGCCTTCACGTACTCCAGGGCGCGGCGCATGATCACGGCGTCGTGGACGCACTTGCCGTCGTCGGAGAAGACGGTGACGCCGGCCGCGGACTCGTGCATGGCGCCCAGCTCGGCGAGCTTGGCGCCCTCCAGGCCCACGGTCACGGCGCCGATGGGCTGCACGTCGCAGTAGCCGGACTCCTGGCCGAGCCGCCAGACCTGCTCGACGACGCCGGCGGTGTCGGCGACCGGGAAGGTGTTGGCCATGGCGAAGACGTTGGTGTAGCCGCCGCTCGCCGCCGCGCGGGTGCCGGTCAGGACGGTCTCGGAGTCCTCGCGGCCGGGCTCGCGCAGGTGGGTGTGGAGGTCGACCAGGCCGGGCAGCAGCACCTTGCCGCCGGCCTCGACGACCTCGGCGCCCTCGGCACTCAGCCCCGTACCGACCTCGGCGATCGTCGCGCCGTCGATCAGCACGTCCTGCGGCTCGCCACCGAGCACCTTCGCACCGCGGATCAGGATCTTGCTCATCTGTCTTACTTCTCCTCGGTGGTGCGGGCGTGGGTGACGGCGGGCTCGTTGCCGCCGAGCAGCAGGTACAGGACGGCCATCCGGATGGAGACGCCGTTGGTGACCTGCTCGACGACGGTGCAGCGGTCGGAGTCGGCGACCTCGGCGGTGATCTCCATGCCGCGGACCATCGGGCCGGGGTGCATCACGATGGCGTGGTCGGGCATCTTCGCCATGCGTTCGCCGTCGAGTCCGTAGCGGCGGGAGTACTCGCGCTCGGTCGGGAAGAACGCGGCGTTCATGCGCTCGCGCTGCACGCGCAGCAGCATCACCGCGTCGGACTTGGGGAGCGTCGAGTCGAGGTCGTAGGAGACCTCGCAGGGCCAGGTCTCGACGCCGACCGGCAGCAGGGTGGGCGGGGCGACGAGGGTGACCTTGGCGCCGAGGGTGTGCAGCAGGTCGACGTTGGAGCGGGCGACCCTGCTGTGCAGGATGTCGCCGACCAGGGTGATCCGGCGGCCGTTCAGGTCCTTGCCGAGGCCGGCGTCGCGGCCGACCAGGCGGCGGCGCATCGTGAAGGCGTCGAGGAGGGCCTGGGTGGGGTGCTGGTGGGTGCCGTCGCCGGCGTTGACCACAGCCGCGTCGATCCAGCCGGAGGTGGCCAGCCGGTACGGGGCGCCGGAGGCGCCGTGCCGGATGACGACCGCGTCGACGCCCATGGCCTCCAGGGTCTGGGCGGTGTCCTTGAGGGACTCGCCCTTGGAGACGCTGGATCCCTTGGCGGTGAAGTTGATGACGTCCGCGGACAGGCGCTTCTCGGCGGCCTCGAAGGAGATCCGGGTCCGGGTGGAGTCCTCGAAGAAGAGGTTGACGACGGTACGGCCGCGCAGGGTCGGCAGTTTCTTGATCGGCCGGTCCGCGACCCGGGCCATCTCCTCGGCGGTGTCGAGGATCAGGACGGCGTCGTCGCGGGTGAGGTCGGCGGCCGAGATGAGATGACGCTGCATCTGTCAGGCTCCGTAGGGCGAGTCATGCGGAAGAGCGGGATAATTCGGGCGGCCCGGCACGCGCGGGGGCGCGCCGACGGGGCGTACGGCACGGCTGGGTGCGTACGCGCAGCGCTAGGGGTGGGCGCCCGGGGCGGCCGGCTTGGCACCGAGCAGCACGGTGTCGCGACCGTCCTCCTCGGCGAGCTGGACCTTGACCGTCTCCCGCAGCGACGTCGGGAGGTTCTTGCCGACGTAGTCGGCGCGGATGGGCAGTTCGCGGTGGCCCCGGTCGACGAGGACCGCGAGCTGCACCGCGCGCGGGCGGCCGATGTCGTTGAGCGCGTCGAGGGCGGCCCGGATGGTGCGGCCGGAGAAGAGCACGTCGTCGACGAGGACGACCAGGCGGCCGTCGATGCCGTCACCGGGGATCTCGGTACGGGCCAGGGCGCGCGGCGGGTGCATGCGCAGGTCGTCGCGGTACATGGTGATGTCGAGCGAGCCGACCGGCATCTTGCGCTCGGTGATCTGCTCCAGCTTGTCGGCGAGCCGCCGGGCGAGGAAGACGCCCCGGGTCGGGATGCCGAGGAGCACCACGTCGTCGGCGCCCTTGGCGCGCTCGACGATCTCGTGGGCGATGCGGGTCAGGACCCGTGCGATGTCGGGCCCTTCCAGCACGGGCCGTGCGTCCTGCTGCGTGTCCTGCGTGTCCTGCTTGTCCATGAGAAACGGACCCCCTTCTCCGCCTCACGGGACGGATCTTAAAGGACGTCGGATATGCGCCACCTACGGTAGCAGGCACACATGAGCGCGTAGGCGGCACCCCCGACACCCCCCTGTCACTCTTCTGCCGCATCCGCGTCACCCGCTCGGAGCAGTGGATCGCGGATACCACGGAAGAGTCGGTGCGGCCCATTCGGCTTGACGCAGGAGAGTAACGCTGCGTAACCTCACAGTGAGTTACCAGCCGCGCGAGCCGGCAGACAGAGCCGGCCGCGTCGACACCTTGTCCGGGGAGCCATATGTCCAGCGAATACGCCAAACAGCTCGGGGCCAAGCTCCGGGCCATCCGCACCCAGCAGGGCCTTTCCCTCCACGGTGTCGAGGAGAAGTCCCAGGGCCGCTGGAAGGCCGTCGTGGTCGGTTCGTACGAGCGCGGCGACCGTGCCGTGACCGTGCAGCGCCTCGCCGAGTTGGCGGACTTCTACGGCGTTCCCGTACAGGAGCTGCTGCCGGGCACCACCCCGGGCGGTGCCGCCGAGCCGCCGCCGAAGCTGGTCCTGGACCTGGAGCGGCTGGCCACGGTGCCGGCCGAGAAGGCGGGCCCCCTCCAGCGGTACGCGGCCACCATCCAGTCGCAGCGCGGTGACTACAACGGCAAGGTGCTCTCGATCCGCCAGGACGACCTGCGCACACTCGCCGTCATCTACGACCAGTCCCCCTCGGTCCTGACCGAGCAGCTGATCAGCTGGGGCGTCCTGGACGCGGACGCGCGCCGCGCGGTGGCCTCCCACGACGAGCTCTGAGCCCCACCCACCTCAGCAGAAACGTGCCGCCGGGGTGGGGGGGGGCCCACGGGGGGCGCGGCCCCCCCCCGGGGTTTTGGGGTGAAGGCGGGTCAACCCCAACGGCGCCCCGGCGGACCAGCCGCCCCCCCCGCCCCCCGCCCGACCCCCCCG
>NZ_JBHJVQ010000045.1:17725-47755 GCF_042263835.1 Streptomyces sp. NPDC056128
TTTATCCGGCGACCACCGATATATACACTGGAAACTTCGTGGGCTGCTTATGATGTTTATAACAGCCCGGCCGGAACCCTTTGGGTCCGCCCACCCCGGCGGTTTTTGTCACATCGTGGCGCTCAACGCCGTCAGGGGCGCGGGGAACTGCGCGACCAGCCACGGACTACCCGCAGCCGCCCTCCCACCGCACCCCTACGGCACCGCCGCGTCCTACGCGCCACCTGCGGAGTCACGGCGCAGCGACGGCTTCAGGTCCTTCAGCCGGCCGAGCAGCCCGTTGATGAACGCGGGCGACTCGTCGGTGGAGAACTCCTTCGCCAGCTGCACCATCTCGTCCAGGACGACGGCGTCCGGGGTCTCGTCGACCCACAGCAGCTCGTACGCGCCCAGGCGCAGGATGTTGCGGTCGACGACCGGCATCCGGTCCAGCGTCCAGTCGACCGAGTACTGGGCGATCAGCTCGTCGATGCGCTGCGCGCGCCCGGCGTAGCCCTCGACCAGCTCCATCGTGTACTCGCTCACCGGCGGCTGCCGGGTGTCGGACCGGGAGTGCCGGACCCAGTCGGCGAGCACCGTCAGGACGTCGGCGCCGCGCTGATCGCCCTCGAAGAGGATCTGGAAGGCGCGCTTGCGGGCCGTGTTGCGAGCAGCCACGGTTAGCTGTTCACCCGGCCGAGGTAGTCGCTGGAGCGGGTGTCGACCTTGATCTTCTCACCGGTGGTGATGAAGAGCGGGACGTTGATCTGGTGACCGGTCTCCAGGATGGCGGGCTTGGTGCCGCCGGTGGAGCGGTCGCCCTGGACGCCCGGCTCGGTCTCCTGGATGGTCAGCTCGACGGCGGCGGGCAGCTCGACGAAGAGCACCTCGCCCTCGTGCTGCGCGACGGTGGCGGTGAAGCCCTCCACCAGGAAGTTGGCGGCGTCGCCGACGGCCTTGCGGTCGACGTGCAGCTGGTCGTAGGTCTCCATGTCCATGAAGACGAAGTAGTCGCCGTCCATGTACGAGAACTGCATGTCACGCTTGTCGACAGTGGCCGTCTCGACCTTGACGCCGGCGTTGAAGGTCTTGTCGACGACCTTGCCGGAAAGCACGTTCTTGAGCTTGGTGCGCACGAAGGCCGGGCCCTTGCCGGGCTTGACGTGCTGGAACTCGACGACGGACCAGAGCTGGCCGCCTTCGAGCTTGAGCACCATGCCGTTCTTGAGGTCGTTCGTGGAAGCCACGGTTGCGGAATCTCCTGGACTGGACTGACGTGGACGACCCCGGAGCGTACGCACAAGCGCGAGGCTAGAGCGCGAGCAGCTCCTTGGTCGTGATGGTGAGTAGCTCGGGTCCGCCGTCCGCCTCGGGGCGCACGACGAGCGTGTCATCGATCCGGACCCCGCCCCGGCCCGGGAGGTGGACCCCCGGTTCGACGGTGACCGGCACACAAGCGTCCAGTTTACCCATGGCCGCAGGAGCCAACTGCGGGTCCTCGTCGATTTCGAGTCCGACGCCGTGACCGGTGAGCGCCGGGAGGTGCTCACCGTACCCCGCCGAGTCCAGCGCCTGGCGGGCGGCGCGGTCCACGTCACGGCAGGCGGCACCGGGTGCGAGCGCCTCCCGTCCGGCCCGCTGGGCGGAGAAGACGAGGTCGTACAGCTCGATCTGCCACTCGGCCGGCGAGGTGCCGATGACGAACGTACGCCCGATCTCGCAACGGTAGCCGCGGTAGGTCGCGCCCAGGCAGACCGAGAGGAAGTCGCCCTCCTCCACGCGCCGGTCGGTGGGGCGGTGGCCGCGGCGCCCGGAGTTCGGGCCGGTGCCCACGGAGGTGGGGAAGGCCGGGCCGTCGGCGCCGTGGTCGACCAGGCGGCGCTCCAGCTCCAGGGCGAGATGCCGTTCGGTGCGGCCGACGAGGATGGACTCGAGGAGTTCGCCGAGGGCCTGGTCGGCGATCTCGGCGCCGATGCGCAGGCAGGAGATCTCCTCCTCGTCCTTGACCACCCGGAGCTGCTCGACCGCCTGGCCCAGGTCGGTCAGGCGCAGCCCGGGTGCGACGGAGCGCATGGCGCGGTGCCGGACGACGGTGAGGTGGTGGTCCTCGGTGGCGAGGGACTCGGCGCCCTGGGTCGCGGCGAAGCCGGTCGCCGCGACGGCGGGGTCGCCGCCGGGTCCTGGCAGCGCCCGCACCGGGAGCGACTCGTCGGGCCTGGCCTGGGCCGGCCGGTCGTCCGGCGGTCCGGAGCAGACCAGCAGGTCCTCGGTCTTGCCGAGGAGCAGCACGGCGCCGTGCGGGGCGGCGCCCGCGAGATAGCGCACGTTGGCGGGCCGGGAGACGAGCGCCGCCGCGCTGCCGCCCGCGTTGCAGCGTTCCCGTAGGCGCGTCCGGCGGGCCGCGTACACCTCTGACATGCCCCGAGCGTATGGGCTCCGCTGCGGGGGCGCCGCCTGGGAGAGGCCGAGTGGGGATGCGGGGGTGCGCCTACGGGGGTGGGGCTGCTGTCGTGTGGCGGCTGCGGTCCGGTGGGGCTTCTCGCGCAGTTCCCCGCGCCCCTTCGGGGCGCTACCAGCTGGGGGGGCTCGCTATCGAGCGGGAGAGGACCTCGTTCAGGACCTGGGCGGTTTCGGGGACGTCGAGTTGGGAGTTGTCGATGATGGGGAGGCCGGAGCCGTACCAGCCGGCCATGCGGCCGTGGATGCGGGCGACCTCCTCGTCGGTGAGGCGCCTGTTGCCGCTGCGTTCGGCGTTGCGTTCCAGGACGATGTCCAGGCCCGGCAGCAGGACGACCGGGAGCAGCCCGGGTCCGACGTGCCGCTTCCAGCCGCCGAGGCCGACGACCGGGCGGTCCGGGAAGACCGCGTCGTCGAGGATGCAGGAGATGCCGTTGGCGAGGAAGTTGCGCGCGGAGAAGCCGCAGGTGCGGCGGGCGAGGCGGTACTGCGCCTCCGAGTGCTCGTTCCACCCGGTCTGGGGGTCGGCGAAGCCGGAGCGGACCCATTCGCGGACGTCGTCGAGGCTGATGTGCGCGGTGGGGACCCGGCGGTGGTCCGCCCAGTACTTGGCGACGCTGGTCTTGCCGGCTCCGGCGGGACCGATGAGCAGTACCGCCAGGGTGGTCGTGGTGGAGTCGGGTGCGGCGGCCATCGCGGGGGGCACGCTGGGCACGGCGACGGGGCCGCCGGGCGGCAGCCGTACGTGGCCGGTGGTGTCCGGCACGGGTGGGGCGGGGGCCGGCTGGTGCGCACCCGGTGCCGGGCCGGGGGCCGGTTGCGGCGCCGCCGTCCGCGGCGGGGCCGCGGGGTCGGGGGCCCGCATCGGGTACTCCGGCGCCTGAGGCGGCGGCACGGGGGCGGGCCCCTGGTGCGGACCCGGGTGGTGTGCGGCCGGGGACCAGCCGGCGGCGGGTCCGTGCCCCGGCTGGTGGGGCGGCGGCAGCGGCGAACCCACGGGGTGCTGCATCCGGTGCCACTCCGTCTCGTACAGGTGATGAGCGCTGACAGCGGGACGGGGGCCCCGCGTGCTACCGAACGGTACCGCCCCCGGCCGTCCTTTGGTGAACGGCCGGGGACGGCACCAAGTGCCCGTCGCGGGAGGCGAATCGGACGGATGGTGCACCGGGGTACTACTCGCCCACCTCGCCGTAGGCGGCGAGCAGGACGGCGGGGTCGGGGCCCTCCAGCACGGTGGGCTTGGCGAGTCCGTCCAGGACGATGAAGCGGAGCAGGTCGCCGCGCGACTTCTTGTCGACCCTCATGTTCTCGACGAGCTTGGGCCACTGGTCGTGGCGGTAGTGCAGCGGCAGGCCGACCGCTTCGAGGATGGTGCGGTGCCGGTCGGCGGTGGCGTCGTCCAGGCGGCCCGCGAGGCGCCCCAGTTCGGCGGCGAAGTGCATGCCGACCGCGACGGCGGCGCCGTGCCGCCACTTGTAGCGCTCGTTCTTCTCGATGGCGTGGCCGAGGGTGTGACCGTAGTTGAGGATCTCCCGGAGGCCGGCCTCCTTCAGGTCGGAGGAGACGACCTCGGCCTTGACCTTGATGGACCGCACGATCAGCTCGGCGGTGTGCGGTCCGGCCGGGGTGCGCGCGGCCTGCGGGTCGGACTCGATCAGGTCCAGGATCACCGGGTCGGCGATGAAGCCGGCCTTGATGACCTCGGCCAGCCCGGAGACGTAGTCGTTGACCGGCAGCGAGTCCAGGGCGGCCAGGTCGCACAGGACGCCGGCCGGCGGGTGGAAGGAGCCGACGAGGTTCTTGCCCTCGGCGGTGTTGATGCCGGTCTTGCCGCCGACGGCCGCGTCCACCATGGCCAGCACGGTGGTGGGGACGGCGATCCAGCGGACCCCGCGCAGCCAGGTCGCGGCCACGAACCCGGCGAGGTCGGTGCTGGCTCCGCCGCCGACCCCGATGATGACATCGGTGCGGGTGAAGCCGGACTGGCCGAGCGCCTTCCAGCAGTAGGCGGCGACCTCGGCGGTCTTGGCCTCCTCGGCGTTGGGCACCTGGATGGCGACCGCCTCGTAGCCCTGCTCGGCGAGGTCGGCGCGCAGGGCGTCACCGGTCTCGGCGAGCGCCTCGGGGTGGATCACCGCGACCCGCTTGGCGCGGTCGCCGATCAGGCCGCCCAGCTCGCCGAGGAGCTGACGGCCCACCAGGACCTCGTATGGGTCGGACCCGGCGCTGCCGTCGATCCGGATCCGGGTGACTGCCTCGCTCATGCTTCCTTCAACTCCAGTGCGTCCAGAGCGGCTTGGGTGACTTCCTCGGGCGTGCGGCCGTCGGTGGCCACGACGACCGTGGCCGCCTCCTCGTACAGGTGCCGACGGGCCTCCATCAGCTCGCGCCACTGCTTGCGCGGGTTGACCGCCAGCAGCGGACGCGCGGCGTTCAGGCCGGTCCGCTTGACGGCCTCGTCAACGGCCATGGAGAGGTAGACGACCCGCTGCCCGGCGAGCAGCGCACGCGTGTCCGCGTCCAGGATCGCGCCGCCGCCGAGGGCGAGCACGCCCTCGTGCCCGGTGAGCGCCGTACGCACGGCGTTCTTCTCCAGTTCCCGGAAGACGGGCTCGCCCTCGTCCACGAAGATCTCGGCGATGCTCCGCCCCTGGACGGAGACGATGTCCTCGTCGGTGTCCCGGTAGCCCACGCCGAGCCGCTCGGCCAGCAGCTGTCCGACGGTGGACTTGCCCACGCCCATCGGGCCGACGAGGACGACCAGCGGGGCCCCGGTCATCGGATGGCCAGGGCGTCGAGGTACGAGGTCACGTTGCGCCGGGTCTCGGTGACCGAGTCACCGCCGAACTTCTCCGCGACGGCGTCCGCGAGCACGAGGGCCACCATGGCCTCGGCGACGATTCCGGCGGCCGGCACGGCGGACACGTCGGAGCGCTGGTGGTGCGCCTGCGTGGCCTCGCCGGTGGTCACGTCCACGGTCTTCAGGGCGCGCGGCACGGTCGCGATCGGCTTCATCGCGGCACGCACCCGCAGCAGCTCACCGGTGGTGAGGCCGCCCTCGGTGCCGCCGGAGCGGCCGGAGACGCGGCGGATGCCCTCGGGCGTGTTCACGATCTCGTCGTGGGCCTGCGAGCCGGGCACACGGGCCAGCTCGAAGCCGTCGCCGATCTCGACGCCCTTGATCGCCTGGATGCCCATGAGCGCGCCCGCGAGCCGTGCGTCGAGCTTGCGGTCCCAGTGGACGTGGGAGCCGAGGCCCACCGGCACGCCGTAGGCGAGGATCTCGACGACGCCGCCGAGGGTGTCGCCGTCCTTGTGGGCCTGGTCGATCTCGGCGACCATCGCCTTCGAGGCGTCCGCGTCCAGGCAGCGCACCGGGTCGGCGTCCAGCTTCTCGACGTCGGCCGGCGTCGGGTACACGCCGTGGGGCGCCTTCGCCGCGGCCAGTTCGACGACGTGGCTGACGATCTCGACGCCGGTCGTCTCCTTGAGGTACGACCGCGCCACGGCGCCGAGCGCCACGCGGGCGGCCGTCTCCCGCGCGGAGGCACGCTCCAGGATCGGGCGGGCCTCGTCGAAGCCGTACTTCTGCATGCCCGCGAGGTCGGCGTGGCCGGGGCGGGGCCGGGTCAGCGGGGCGTTGCGCGCCAGGCCGGCCAGCACCTCCGGGTCCACCGGGTCGGCCGCCATGACCTGCTCCCACTTGGGCCACTCGGTGTTGCCCACCATCACGGCGACCGGGGAACCCATCGTCAGGCCGTGCCGGACGCCGCCGAGGAAGGTGACCTCGTCGCGCTCGAACTTCATCCGGGCACCGCGTCCATAGCCGAGCCGCCGCCTCGCCAGATGGTCCGCCACCATGTCCGTGGTGATCGGCACGCCGGCGGGCAGTCCCTCCAGCGTCGCGACGAGTGCGGGACCGTGGGACTCCCCCGCGGTCAGCCAGCGCAACCTGCTCAACGGTGCTCCTCAGTGCTCGCGCCCCGGTATGCCTGCGTACGCGCCTTCTCCGCGTACGGCGACGGCTCGACCGGGTGCGCGGCCCCGGTCCGCCACCTTCGATCCTCCCACGTCCGGCGGTCCGGGCCGCCCGCCGGTCCATGGACCGGACGGGGGGCCGGTCAGGCGGGGCCGTCCCCCTGCCCCCGCGCCGGGGCGTAGGAGCCGAGGAAGTCGGCGCCGAGGAAGTCGGCGCCGCTCTCCCGCTGCTGCGGCGGCGCGTACGGCCCGAGGTAATCGGCGCCGCTGCCCTGGGCGTACGGCGCCGGCGCGGCGACGGGGGGCCCGGCGAGCGGCGCGCGGCGCCGGTCGATCCTGCGCTTCAGCTTGATCACCCAGCTCGCGACGACGGCGAGCACGATCAGCGCGAGCACCGTGATCTGCACCCAGTCGGGCAGGAAGCCCAGTACGGCGTCGAAGATCTGGGTCTTGACGGAGGCCAGCGGCACACCGGTGTCCATGGTTCGTTCTTCCCCTCCCGTTCCGCCCCCTGCGGAACCGGACGGATCTTAACGGTCCGCGAGCGCGCGTTCTCCCGCTTTTCGCATGGCGACGAGGGGGGCGGGAGCGCGGCCCGTCATCCGCTCCACCTGGAGGACCGCCTGGTGGACGAGCAGGTCGAGGCCGCTGACGACGGCGCCGCCGGACACCGACCAGCGGGCGGCCAGGGCGGTGGGCCAGGGGTCGTAGAGCACGTCGAAGAGGGTGGCCGGCATCTCGGGGACGGCCGCGGCGAGGGCGTCGGTGGTGCCGGCCGGGGTGGTGGCCACGACCAGCGGGGCGCGCAGCGCCTCCTCGGCGTCCGCCCAGTCCGCGATGCGCACACCGACGTCGAGGCGTTCCGCCCAGCCGCGCATCTCGGCGGCGCGCGCCGCGCTGCGGACGTAGACGGTGATCTCGCCGGTGCAGATCCGGGCCAGTGCGGCGAGCGCGGAGGACGCGGTGGCGCCGGCGCCCAGGACCGCCGCGGTCTCGACCTTCTCGATGCTGTGTTCGCGCAGGGCGGCGACCATGCCGGGGATGTCGGTGTTGTCGCCGGTCCTGCGGCCGTCCTCGGTGAGGACGACGGTGTTGACCGCGTCCACGGAGGCCGCCGTCTCGCTGATGCCGTCGAGCAGCGGGATCACCGCCCGCTTGAGCGGCATCGTCAGCGACAGCCCCGCCCACTCGGGCCCCAGCTCCTCGAGGAAGCCGGGCAGCGCCGCCTCGTCGACGTCGAAGCTCTCGTACGTCCAGTCCGCGAGCCCCAGCTCCGCGTAGGCGGTGCGGTGCAGTACCGGGGAGAGCGAGTGGGCGATCGGGGAGCCGAGAACGGCGGCCCGGCGACGGTCAGTTGCCGGAGCTGGCATCGAACTTTTCCTTCAGCTTCAAGAACTCGTCGTGCGTCTTGGCGAACTCGGTCTTGGCCACGCCGTCCGTGGCCACGAAGTAGATCCAGCCGTCGTTCGTGGGGTTCAGGGCGGCTTGCAGGGCCTCTTCGCCGGGGTTGCCGATGGGTCCGGGCGGCAGGCCCTTGTTGGTGTAGGTGTTGTACGGGTCCGTGTTGCTGTTGATCTCGGACTCGCTGATGTTGATGTTGCTCTGGCCCTTGAGGTAGTTGAAGGACGAGTCGAACTGGAGCTTCTGGTTCGTCTCGGTGTTGGTGGGCTTGAGCCGGTTGTAGATGACCTCGGACATCTTGCGGAAGTCGTCGTGGGTCTTGCCCTCCGCCTGCAAGAGGCTCGCGACCGTGAGCAGCTCCCACGGACCCTTGAGGCCCAGGCCCTCCGCCTTCTCCTCCAGGCCGATCCGCTGGTACTGCTCGCTGGCCCGGGACACCATCTGCTTCAGCACGTCCTCGGGCTTCTGGCCCTTGGCCGCCGAGTAACTGGACGGGTAGAGGAAGCCCTCCAGGGGGTCCTTGACGTTCTTGTGGTTCCGCGCCCAGTCGGGCAGGCCCAGGCTGCCCGACTCGGTCTTGGCGACCTTGGCGGTGGTGCCTTCCTTCACTCCGAGGCGCTTGTCGATCAGCTTGTAGACGTCGACGTTGCGCCTGCCCTCGGCGATGATCAGGTTGCTGCGGCTGCCGGGGCTGAGCAGGAGTTCGACCGCGCTCTCGGCGGACATCTCCTTCTGCAGCGTGTACACGCCGTCCTGGATGCTCTTGCCCCGGGGGTTGCTCTGCTGGGCGGCGATGAAGGCGTCGACGCTCTTCACCACGCCCTGCTTCTTCAGCTCCTGGCCGATCGTGGAGCCGCCGGCGCCCTTGGGGATGGTGACGGTGACTTCCTCGCCGTTGCCGTCGCCCGCGAAGTTCGGGGCGGCGCCGAAACGGTCCTGGTAGAACTGGTAGCCGAAATAGCCGACGCCCGCCACACCGCCGCCCAGCACCAGGCAGACCACCAGGCAGGCACATCCGCTGCGACGTTTCTTCGGCTTGCCACCACGGCCCCTGCGGTCGTCGCGGCCGTCGTCCGCCGGGTCGTCGTCGCTGTCGGCGTCCCGGCCGGCGAAGAACGCGTGTTCGCCCTCGTCGGGTCCGGGATCCCAGTCGGTGCGCTGCGGCTCGGGCTCGGTGCGCCGGCGGCCGGGCGGCTCCGGCGGCGGGTACGCCTCCGGGGTGCCGTAGAAGTCGGGCTGTTCGGCGGGGTAACCGGCGGGCTGCCGGCCGTAGGGGTCCGACGGGTCGGCGGGGTACTGCGCGTGGGGATGCGCGCCGGTGTCCCAGTTGCCGTTGTCGTAACCCTGCTGGGGGTGCGCCTGGGGCGCGTACTGCTGGCCGTACTGCTGTTCGTACTGCTGCTGGTCATACTGCCGCTGGTCGTACTGCGGCTGACCGTACTGGTCGTACCGCGGCTCGGGGTGCTGCCGCCCGTACTCGTCGTACTGCGGCTGGTTGCCGTACGCGGACTGGCCGCCGCCGTCGCTCCAGTCGCCGTACTGCTGCTGGGCATGCTGCTGCTCCGGATACTGTGGCTGGCCGCCGTAGGGGGACTGCCCGCCCGCGTGGGCCTGCTGTCCTCCCCATCCGCCGTCCCCGTACAACGGGTCCTCCGGATGCCACGGTTCGGAGCCTGGGCCCCGGCCATAGTCAGTCATCGATCCCCTAGAGCCGCGAGGGGACGGGGGGCGGGGCCTGTGAGGGAGGGCCTGCTTCCGTTCCGCCTCTTGCTGTGCGGTGGCTGTTCGAATGCCTCCGCATCGCGCGGAACGTTACCGTATCGCGATCAGATGACCACTTCGACGCCCTCGCCGGGTGGCCTGCCTGACACCCGTTCGGATTCCAGTGCCTGCTGGAGGATGATCACAGCGGCTGCCTGGTCGATGACGGACCGGCCCTTCTTGGACTTCACGCCCGAGGCGCGCAGCCCCTGGGTGGCGGTCACCGTGGTCATGCGCTCGTCGACGAGCCTGACCGGCACCGGCGCGATGCCCCGGGCCAGCTCCTGCGCGAAGCGCCGCACCTTGGCCGCGGCCGGGCCCTCGCCCCCTTTGAGGGAGCGCGGGAGCCCGACGACGACCTCGATCGGCTCGTACTCCTCCACCAGCAGCCTGAGCCTGCGGTGCGCGGCGGGGACGTCGCGTCCTGGGACGGTCTCCACCGGCGTGGCGAGGATCCCGTCGGGGTCGCAGGAGGCGACCCCGATCCGGGCGTCCCCGACGTCGACGGCCAGGCGGCGGCCGCGGCGCATGGCCGGGCCCTCCGCCTGGTCCCCCGCCTGAGGGTGCTCCGGACCGTTCACTTGGCGGTGTCCGCCACGAGGCGCTCCACGGCGTCCACGGCGTCGCCGATGGCGGCCGGGTTCTGGCCGCCGCCCTGGGCGACGTCCGGCTTGCCGCCACCGCCGCCGCCGAGGGTCTTGGCGGCGGTGCGCACCAGGTCGCCCGCCTTGAGGCCGCGCTCGCGGGCGGCGTCGTTGGTGGCGATGACCGTCAGGGGCTTGCCGTTGACCGTGGTGAACAGGGCCACGACGGCGGCCCGGCCGCCCTGGATGCGGCCGCGCACGTCGAGGACCAGCTTGCGCAGGTCGTCGGCGGTGGTGCCGTCCGGGACCTGCCCGGTCACCAGGGCCACGCCGCGCACGTCCTTGGCGGACCCGGCGAGTCCGGCGGCGGCCTGGAGGACCTTCTCCGCGCGGAACTTCTCGATCTCCTTCTCGGCGTCCTTGAGCTTGCCGAGCATCGCGGAGACCTTCTCCGGCAGCTCCTCCGGACGGCCCTTGATCAGCTCCTGGAGCTGGGCGACGACCGTGTGCTCACGGGCGAGGAAGTTGTAGGCGTCCACGCCGACCAGGGCCTCGATGCGGCGCACGCCCGAGCCGATGGACGACTCGCCGAGCAGCTTGACCAGGCCGAGCTGCGCGGTGTTGTGCACGTGGGTGCCGCCGCACAGCTCCTTGGAGAAGTCGCCGATGGTGACGACCCGCACGCGCTCGCCGTACTTCTCGCCGAACTCGGCGATGGCGCCCTGCTTCTTGGCCTCGTCGATGCCCATGACCTCGGCCTGCACGTCGAGGTCGCGCGAGAGCACCTCGTTGATCTTCTGCTCGACGTCGGTCATCACGGCCGTCGGCACGGCGGAGGGCGAGCCGAAGTCGAAGCGGAAGCGGCCGGGCTGGTTCTCGGAACCGGCCTGGGCGGCCGTGGGGCCGAGGGCGTCGCGCAGGGCCTGGTGCGTGAGGTGGGTGGCCGAGTGGGCGCGGGCGATGGCGTGGCGGCGCCGGTCGTCGATGGAGGCGTGGGCCTTGGCACCGACGGTGACCTCGCCGACCTGGACGACGCCCTTGTGGACGTACACGCCCGGGACCGGCTTCTGGCAGTCCCGGACCTCGATCACGGCGCCGGTGTCGACGCGGATCCGGCCGGTGTCGCCGATCTGGCCGCCGCCCTCCGCGTAGAACGGGGTGCGGTCCAGCACGATCTCGACCTCGTCGCCCTCGGTGGCGGCCGGGGAGGAGGCGCCGTCGACGAGGATGCCGACGATCGTGGACTCGCTCTCGGTGTGGCTGTAGCCGACGAAGTCGGTGGCTCCGGCCTGGTCGGCGATCGCGCGGTAGGCGCCGGCGCCGGCGTGCCCGGTCTTCTTGGCCTGGGCGTCCGCCTTGGCGCGCTCCCGCTGCTCCTTCATCAGGCGGCGGAAGCCGTCCTCGTCCACGGAGAGGCCCTGCTCGGCGGCCATCTCCAGGGTGAGGTCGATCGGGAAGCCCCAGGTGTCGTGGAGCAGGAAGGCCTTGTCGCCGGCGAGCACCGTGCCGCCGCCGGCCTTGGTGTCGCTCACGGCGGTGTCGAGGATGTTGGTGCCGGCCTTCAGCGTCTTGAGGAAGGCGTTCTCCTCGGCGAGCGCGACCTTCTCGATCCGCTCCCGGTCGGTGATCAGCTCGGGGTACTGCTGCCCCATCATGGCGATCACGACGTCGATCAGGTCCTTGACGACCGGGCCGGTGGCGCCGAGCAGCCGCATGTTGCGGATGGCGCGGCGCATGATGCGGCGCAGCACGTAGCCGCGGCCCTCGTTGCCGGGGGTGACGCCGTCGCCGATGAGCATCACGGAGGTGCGCATGTGGTCGGTGACCACGCGCAGGGAGACGTCCGAGTCGTGGGCGTCGCCGTAGGCCACGCCGGTCAGTTCGGTGGCCTTGTTGATGACCGCCATGGAGGTGTCGATCTCGTACATGTTCTGCACGCCCTGCAGAATCATGGCGAGGCGCTCCAGGCCGAGACCCGTGTCGATGTTCTTGCTCGGCAGCTCGCCGAGGATCTCGAACTCCTCCTTGCCGATCCCCTCGCCCCGCTCGTACTGCATGAAGACGAGGTTCCAGATCTCCACGTACCGCTCGTCGTTGACGGCGGGGCCGCCCTCGACGCCGAACTCGGGGCCGCGGTCGTAGTTGATCTCGGAGCAGGGGCCGCAGGGGCCGGGGACGCCCATGGACCAGTAGTTGTCCTTCTTGCCGAGGCGCTGGATGCGCTCGGCGGGCACGCCCACGACGTCGTGCCAGATGCGCTCGGCCTCGTCGTCGTCCTTGTAGACGGTGATCCACAGGCGCTCGGGGTCGAGGCCGTAGCCGCCCTTGTCCTGGGGGCTGGTGAGCAGCTCCCAGGCGTACTTGATGGCGCCTTCCTTGAAGTAGTCGCCGAACGAGAAGTTGCCGCACATCTGGAAGAACGTGCCGTGGCGCGTGGTCTTGCCGACCTCTTCGATGTCGGGCGTGCGCACGCACTTCTGCACGCTCGTGGCGCGGTCGAAGGGCGGCTTGACCTCACCCAGGAAGTAGGGCTTGAACGGCACCATGCCGGCCGGGACCAGCAGCAGAGTCGGGTCGTCCGCGATGAGCGACGCCGAAGGGACCACGGTGTGACCGCGCTCCTCGAAGAAGCTCAACCAGCGGCGACGAATCTCGGCCGACTCCATCAGTGGTCCTCATTCCGGTTGTACGAGTACGTCGTCCTGTCGACATACGTCGGGTTGTCGCGGTTCTCGATGGCGTTGTGGCGCCGGGGTGCGGGGAGTTCGCGGTCGACGGGGGCGTTCAGCCCGAGCGCGTCGTCCAGTTCGGCCTCCCGCTGGGCCATGTTGTCGCGGACGTCGAGGGCGAAGCCGACCGCGCGGTCCTTGAGCCGGGTGCCCGCGTCGAGCGCCTTGTTGGCCGCGGTCGCGGCCAGACTGTCGGGGGTCAGCTGCTTGAGCTTCCGGTTGACCTTGGTGGTGGCCCAGACACCGGCGGCCATGCCGGTGCCGAACCAGAACGTACGGCGGAACATCGCTGGATCAGTCCTTCTTCCGCTTCGTCCGCCGCGCGGCCGGAATCGTACGGCCCACGATCACGGTGCGCCGTTCCCTGGCCGGCCCGGCGGGCAGGTCGTCCTTGCGACCGCCGAGTGCCCGGCGCACGCCGTATCCGAACGCCGCGACCTTGACCAGCGGGCCGCCGAAGGTGGAGGCCACGGTGGTGGACAGCGCGGAGGCGTTCGACGTGACCTCCTGGACGTCGGAGGCGATCGCGTCGACCCGGTCGATCTGGGTCTGCGCGGAGCGCACCGCCGACGAGGCGTCGGACAGCAGCGGGACGGCCTGGTCGGTCACGTCCGCCACCAGCTTGGTGGTCGCCCTGAGCGTCTGGGCCAGCCTCGCCAGCGCGACGGCGAGGAAGGAGACCAGGATCGCCCAGAAGACCGCCACCAGGATCCCGGCCACCTCGCCACCGGACACTGTGTGCACCCGCTCCCTGAAAGACGTGCCTGAACATCGGGAAAGTCGTGCACCGAGCCTATCGCGCCGCGCGCGGCGCTCCGTACCGGATTGGTCCGCGCGCGGCGCGATCCGGTCGAGTTGCGTGAAGCGATTGTACGGAGTGAATACGGTTCAGTACGCTCCGTGTCTTATGCGAGACCATCGGCGCGACGGCGTCCCGCACGGCAACCTCCCGCTGGAACTCGACAGTTTCGTGGGAAGAGGGACGGAACTCGCGCAGCTGGCCCGGGCGCTGGACGCCGGGCGGCTGGTGACCGTCACCGGCGCCGGCGGCGTCGGCAAGTCACGGCTCGCCGCGCGGGCGGGTGCTCGGCGCGCACCCCGGGACGGGGTGTGGCGGGTGCAGCTGGCACCGGTGCGGGACGCGGAGTTCGTCGACTACGCGGTCGTGGAGGCGCTGGGCCTGACCGACCACACGACCCGGCTGCCGCGCGAGACCCTGTTCACGCACCTCGTCGAGCGGGACCTGCTGCTGCTCCTGGACGGGGTCGAGCACTTGGTCGACGCCTGTGCCTCGCTGGTGTCCGACCTGCTGGGCCGCGCCCCGGGGCTGCGGGTGCTGGCGGTGGGGCGCCGGCCGCTGGGCGTGGCCGGGGAACTGCTGGTTCCGCTGGCGCCGCTGGGCCCCGAGGAGGCGGTGGAACTGCTGACGGTCCGGGCCAGGCAGCGGAACCTGCCGCGCCGGCCGGAGGGCGGTGACGGCCGGGACCGGGGCGAGATGCGCGAGCTGTGCCGGCGCCTGGACGGGATCCCGCTGGCGATCGAGCTGGCGGCGGGGCGGCTCGGCGCGCTGTCGCCGGGGCAGGTGCTGCAACGGCTGGACGACCGCTTCCGGCTGCTGACCGGCGGCGACCGCACCGCGCTCCCCCGGCACCGGACACTGCGCACGGCGATCGGCTGGAGCCATGAGCTGTGCACGCCTCAGGAGCGCCTGCTGTGGGCGCGGCTGTCGGTGTTCACCGGGCCGTTCGACCTGGAGGCCGCCGAGTACGTGTGCAGCGGCGACGGGCTGCCCGCCGGGGACGTCCTCGACGTGCTCTCGGCGCTGCTCGCGCAGTCCGTGCTGGCCCGCGAGGAGACCCCGGCGGGGGTGCGCTACCGGATGCTCGACACGGTCCGGGCGTACGGCGCCGGCTGGCTGGAGGCGATGGGCGACGCGGCCCGGCTGCGGCGGCGGCACCGGGACTGGTACGTGGGCCTGGCGACCTGGTGCGAGCTGGAGTGGTTCTCGCCGCGCCAGGGCGAGGTCGCCGCGCGGGTGGACGCGGAGCTGCCGAATCTGCGCAGCGCCCTGGAGAACTGTCTGACCGAGCCGGACGCGGCGCACCTGGGCCAGTATCTGGCCGGTGCCCTGTGGTTCCACTGGGTGGGCTGCGGGCGGCTGTCGGAGGGCCGGCGCTGGCTGGAGCAGGCGGTGCGGCTGGACGCGGAGCCCACGGCGGGCGAGCAGTCCCGGCTGAAGGCGCTGTGGGTGCTCGCCTACGTGGCGATCCTCCAGGGCGACACGGTGCCCGCGCTGGCGGCGCTCCAGGAGTGCCGCGAGGAGGCCGAGCGGTCGGCGAACCCCACGGCGGTGGCGTACGCGGAGCACCGCACCGGCTGTCTGGCGCTGGTGACGGACGACATGCCGCGCGCGGAACGGCTGCTGCGCTCGGCGCTGGAGCGCTACCAGGAGATCGGCGAACTCAACAGCAACGTCCTGATGGGCCAGGTGGAGCTGGCGATGACCCGGGCGTTCCAGGGCGATCTGCCGGACGCGGTGCGCCTGTGCGAGGACGTGCGCCGGGTGTGCGAGGACCACGGCGAGCGCTGGGCCCGGGGCTACGCCCTGTACGTGCTGGCGTACGCGGCCTGGAGCGAGGGCGACCCGGTGCGCGCCCGCGAGCTGCTGGCGGACTGCCTGAACGGCGCCCATGGTTTCCGGGACCAGCTGGGCTCGGTGCTGGCGGTGGAGCTGCTGGCGCTGGTCACGGTGGCGGAGGGCGACCCGGCGGAGGCCGCGGTGCTCCAGGGCGCCGCGGGCCGGATGTGGCCGTCGGTGGGGCTGCCGTTGTTCGGCTCGGCGCACTACAACGCGCCGCACGAGCTGTGCGAGGCGGCCGCCCGGGAGCAGTTGGGTGACGAGCGGTACGAGGAGTGCGTGGGGCACGGGGCGCGGCTCGGCCGCCCGGAGGCGGTGTCGCGGGCGCTGCGCCGCCCCGGGGTGCCCGCCTCGCTGCCGGCGCCGCGCGGGACCGGGCCGCGGTCCGCGCCGGGCGCGCGGACGGCGAAGCCCGCCGCCCCGCCCACCCGCAGGGGTGGGGAGACGGCGGGCTGAGGTACCGCTGGTGGTACGGGCGCCGGGGCTGGGATCAGCGGGCGTAGTACTCGACGACGAGCTGCTCGTCGCAGATCACCGGGATCTCCTTGCGGTTCGGCTCGCGGTCCAGGCGGAACGCCAGGGCCTTGAGGTTCACCTGGAGGTAGCGCGGGGTCTCGCCGTCGGGGGCGAAGCCACCCTCGCGGGCGATGGTGAAGAGCGTCTTCTCCTTGGAGCGGTCGCGCACCTGCACGACGTCGTCCGGGCGGACGCGGAAGGACGGCTTGTCGACCTTCTGGCCGTTGACCTGGATGTGGCCGTGGACGACCATCTGGCGGGCCTGGTAGATCGTGCGGGCGATGCCCGAACGCAGGACCAGCGCGTCGAGACGACGCTCCAGCTCGATGACCAGGGCCTCGCCGGTCTTCATGTTGGTCTTGGAGGCACGCTCGTAGGCGCGGACGAGCTGGCGCTCGCTGAGGTCGTACTGCGCGCGCAGACGCTGCTTCTCCAGCAGACGGACCTTGTAGTCCGAGTTCTGCTTGCGGCCGCGGCCGTGCTCACCCGGCGGGTAGGGGCGGGCCTCGAAGTACTTGACGGCCTTCGGGGTCAGCGCGATGCCGAGGGCACGCGACTTCTTGACCTTGGGGCGGGGCTGGTTCGCCACTGTCTGTGTCTCTTTCCTGGTTTCCGGCTTGTCAGGGTTGAGGGAGGTCGCAATCCGCAGCCGGGGAAACCCGTCCGGTCCCTCGCGGGACCTGCCGGGCAGCCGCTCCCCTGGTCTGGGCACATACGTGCAGCACGCGAGTGGCCCACCGACCGCTCCCGGAGCTCCGGGTGGTGGTGGGCTGCCCGCGACACCATCGACGGTGCGCGACGCTCCTGGAACCCGCTGGGGGTTCCGGCCGGTTGTCCCGTTCTGACGGCACGGGACTCGGCACTTCGAGCAATTCTACAGGCTGCTCAGGACCGCTTGCGACCGAGGTGCCCGCGGGTCCACTCCACCGCGTCCGCGTACCGGGCCTCTGCGCCGTGCCGGGTGGGCTCGTAGTACGTCCGGTCCTTCAGCTCGTCCGGTGCGTACTGCTGGGCGGCGATGCCCTCCGGCAGGTCGTGCGGATACACGTACCCCTGCCCGTGGCCGAGCTTGCCCGCGCCCTTGTAGTGGCTGTCCCGCAGGTGCGCGGGGACCGGTCCGGCGTGCCCCTTGCGTACGTCGTCCAGGGCGGCGCCGATGGCGGTGGTCGCGGCGTTGGACTTGGGGGCGAGGGCCAGGGCGATGGTGGCGTGGCTCAGGGTGAGGGCGGCCTCGGGGAAGCCGATCATGGCGACGGCCTGGGCGGCGGCGACGGCGACCGGCAGCGCGTTCGGGTCGGCCAGGCCGATGTCCTCGCTGGCGGAGATCATCAGGCGCCGGGCGATGAACCGGGGGTCCTCGCCGGCCTCGATCATCCGGGCCAGGTAGTGCAGCGCGGCGTCCACGTCGGAGCCGCGGATGGACTTGATCAGGGCGCTGGCGACGTCGTAGTGCTGGTCGCCGTCGCGGTCGTACTTCACCGCGGCCCGGTCGACCGTCTCCTCCAGGGTGGTCAGGGAGACCTCGGACTCGCCCTTGTCCAGCGCGGCCCCGGCCGCGGCCTCCAGGGCGGTCAGGGCACGGCGGGCGTCGCCGCCCGCGATCCGCAGGAGGTGCTCCTCGGTGTCCTCGGGAAGCCCCACCGCCTCCTTGAGGCCGCGCTCGTCGGTCAGGGCGCGGCGGATCAGGCCCCGGACGTCGTCGTCGGTGAGGGGTTCGAGGGTGAGCAGCAGGGAGCGGGAGAGCAGCGGGGAGATCACCGAGAAGTACGGATTCTCGGTGGTGGCGGCGATCAGGGTGACCCAGCGGTTCTCGACGGCGGGGAGCAGGGAATCCTGCTGGGCCTTGCTGAAGCGGTGGATCTCGTCGAGGAAGAGGACGGTCTCCTTGCCGTACCCGCCGACCGCGCGGCGGGCGCCGTCGATGACCGCGCGGACCTCCTTGACGCCCGCGGTGATCGCGGACAGCTCCACGAATCGCTTGTTGGTGGCCTTGGAGACGACGTACGCCAGGGTGGTCTTGCCGGTGCCCGGCGGGCCCCAGAGGATGACGGAGGAGGGACCGGCGGGGCCGGAGCCGCCCTCGCCGACCAGGCGGCGCAGTGGGGATCCGGGCTTGAGCAGGTGCTGCTGGCCGACGACCTCGTCGAGGGTGCGCGGACGCATCCGCACGGCGAGGGGGCTGCCGGTCGGGTCCTTCTCCTGGCGTTCTTCTGCTGCGGCGGTGAACAGGTCGGGCTCCACGCTCTGAACCCTAAATCACGGCACTGACAACGCGGCGGGGCCGGTCAGCTGGTCCAGAAGTCCCACCAGCGCGTCAGGATCATCATGCCGATGATGCCGACGTGCAGCACGGGGAGGACCCAGGTGAACTCGCCGAAGAAGCCGCGCAGCCAGGTCGGCGCGGGCAGGAAGCCCTTGCGGACGTTGAAGGACGTCACGTACCAGAACATCACGATCGTGGCGACCCAGGCGAGGCAGCACCACAGGCACAGCGCGTTGATCCGGTACAGGGACTGGAACTGCAGCCAGGTGCAGAAGCCCACACCGAAGAGCGTGCCGGCGTTGAAGGTGAGCCAGTACCAGCGCGGGAAGCGGGCCCGGGCGAGCAGGCTCATGCCGACGGCGACGACGATGCCGTAGGTCACCAGGCCCAGCATCGGGTTGGGGAAGCCGAAGACGGCCGCCTGGTCGCTCTCCATGACGCTGCCGCAGGAGACGACGGGGTTGAGGCTGCACCCGGGGGTGAACGTCGTACCGGCGACCTTGGCCTCGAGCAGCTTGAACTTGTCGAGCGTGATGACCCACGCGGCGAGCACTCCGGCCGCGCCGGTGATCACCAGCAGCAGCGCGAAGGCGCGGCTGCCGCCCTCGGTGCGCGGTGTTCCGGATGCGGGTTCCGGCGCGGGCTCCTCCGCCACGGTGGAGACGTCCTTCACTGTCGTCTTGCTCATCACGCCGATTCCGTCACTGGTGAGTCGGACCTGCTTCGGGCAGGGCCATTGTGCCGCACCACCCTGTATGGCCACCGTTCGATGAACATATGAACGGTCCGGCGATCACCCCGAAGCGGCCCGTTCCGGCCAACACCCGTTCCCCGGGGGCACGCGCGGACGAACACACGCGCGCCCCTGGAAGGGGACCCGGACGTACCGGCGCGCTAGCCGAGCCTGGACTCCAGCTCGGCCACGATCTCGTTGACGCCGATCGCGGTCTGCTCGCCGGACTCCATGTCCTTGAGCTGGACGACGCCGTCGGCCAGGTCGCGCTCGCCCAGGATCAGGGCGTAGCGGGCGCCCGAGCGGTTGGCCCCCTTCATCGCGGACTTGAGGCCCTTGGCGCCGTAGGAGAAGTCGGCGGCGACGCCGTTCTTGCGCAACTCGGTGACCTTGGCGAAGAGGATCCGGCGGGCCTCCTCGCCGAGCGGGACCGCGTAGACGGAGGTGGCGGACGGGATGTCCAGTTCGATGCCCTCCGCCTCCAGGGCGAGGACGGTGCGGTCGACGCCGAGGGCCCAGCCCACGGACGGCAGGGACGGGCCACCGATCATCTCGGAGAGTCCGTCGTACCGTCCGCCGCCGCCCACCGCGGACTGGGAGCCGAGGCCGTCGTGGACGAACTCGAACGTCGTACGCGTGTAGTAGTCCAGGCCGCGCACCAGCCTCGGGTCGTCCTCGAAGACCACGCCCGCCGCCGTGATCAGCTCGCGCACCTCCTCGTGGTACGCCTTGCAGGCGTCGCACAGGTAGTCGCGCAGCAGCGGGGCGTCGGTGAGCTGCTTCTGGACGTCCGGGCGCTTGTCGTCCAGCACGCGCAGCGGATTGATCTCGGCCCGGCGCAGCGTGTCCTCGTCCAGGTCGAGGCCGCGCAGGAAGTCCTGGAGCGCGGCCCGGTAGACGGGGCGGCACTCCTGGTCGCCCAGGCTGTTGAGCAGGATGCGGAAGTTCCGCAGGCCCAGCGCGCGGTACGACTGGTCGGCCAGGATGATCAGCTCGGCGTCCAGCGCCGGGTCCTCGGCGCCGATCGCCTCGGCGCCGACCTGGGAGAAGTGGCGGTAACGGCCCTTCTGGGGGCGCTCGTAGCGGTACTGCGAGCCCGAGTACCAGACCTTGACGGGCAGGCCCGCCTTGTGCAGGTTGGCCTCCAGTACGGCGCGCAGCACGGGCGCGGTCGTCTCCGGGCGCAGGGCGAGCCGGTCGCCGCCCTTGGTCTCGAAGACGTACATCTCCTTGGTCACGATGTCGGTGGACTCACCGACGCCGCGCGCGAACAGCTCGACGTTCTCGAAGCCGGGCGTCTCGATGTAGCCGTAGCCGGAGTTGCGCAGCGGGGCGGCGATCGCCTCGCGGACCGCCAGGAACTTGGCGGAGTCGGGGGGCAGCAGGTCGTACGTGCCCCTGGGGGCCTTGAAGGTGCTCACGGGTGGTTACTCGTCACATTCCTCGTCGGGGCGCGTCGAAGGCGCCCTGGCCGGCCGCCACCTGCCGCAGATACGGGTTGGTGGCGCGCTCCTGGCCGATGGTCGTGTAGTCGTTGTGACCGGGCAGTACCACGGTGGCGTCGTCGAGCGGCAGGACCACGCGGGCCAGGGACTCGAGCATGTCGTCCATGGAGCCACCGGGGAAGTCGGTGCGTCCGATGGAGCCGGCGAACAGCAGGTCTCCCGAGAACATGACCGGCGGGATGTCCGCCGACTCGGGCAGGCCGAAGGTCACCGACCCCTTCGTATGGCCCGGCGCGTGCGCGACGGTCAGCTCCAGGCCCGCCAAGTCCAGCTTCGCGCCGTCGGTCAGCTCCTTGACGTCGTCCGGCTCCCCGACCGTCAGCTCGCCCATGAGCGGCATGCCGATGGTGCGGCCGATGCCCTTCTCGGGGTCGCTCATCATGTACCGGTCCTCGGGGTGGATCCAGGCGGGCACGTCGTGCGCGCCGCACACCGGGATGACCGAGGCGACGTGGTCGATGTGGCCGTGGGTGAGGACGACGGCGACGGGCTTGAGCCGATGCTTCCTGATCGCTTCCTCGACTCCGGGGGCCGCCTGATGGCCCGGGTCGATGATCACGCACTCCTCACCGGCGGCGGGGGCGACGAGATAACAGTTCGTCCCCCAGGCCCCGGCGGGGAACCCGGCAATGAGCACGATCGTCCTTCGTTTGTGTTGGTACGGGTGGGCTTGCGACAGGGCCGCGCCCATGGTCAGAGCCTACCGGCGGTGCCGTTTCCTCAGCGAACCCATATACGGTACGGGGCTACACGCCCACGGTCGGCTCATCGCACCCACGCGTACCGGTCGGCACACGAAGACGCATGAGGAGAGAAACCGGTGGTCAGCCAGGAGCAGCGGCGGCGTCAGCTCGCCCGGGAGAAGTTCTTGCGGCAGCAGCAGCGACGTACCTCCGCGCGACGCAAGGCGCGCACCCGCAACGCGGCGATCGCGTCGGTGCTCGGCGTGATTCTGATCGGCAGCGTCGCGCTGTACACGACCGGAGTGGTCCTCAAGGACGACGACGACAAGACGAACGCCAACGCGGAGGTCACGCCGAGCCCTTCGGCGAGCAAGAAGGCCGAAGACCCGTGCGACAAGCCCGCCGAGGGCAAGGTCAAGACGCAGACCTGGAAGAAGGAACCTGCGATGACCATCGACAAGTCGGCGAAGTACTCGATGAAGCTGGCGACGACCTGCGGCGACATAGACATCGCCCTGAAGGCGTCGGCGGCGCCGCACACCGTCAACTCGTTCAACTTCCTGGCGGGCAAGGGGTTCTTCGACCACACGCCGTGCCACCGGCTCACCACCAACGGGATCTACGTGCTGCAGTGCGGTGACCCGACGGGCCAGGGCAACGGCGGTCCGGGCTACAACATCCCGGACGAGAACCTCAAGGACAAGAGCCTGAAGAAGAACACGTACCCGGCGGGCACGATCGCCATGGCCAACACCGGCCAGCCGGACTCCGGCGGCAGCCAGTTCTTCCTCGTGTACCAGGACAGTCCGCTGCCGCCCAGCTACACGCCGTTCGGCACCATCTCCGAGGACGGCATGACCGTACTCAAGAAGATCGCGGCCGCCGGCGAGAGCACCGGCGCGGGTGACGGGGCACCCAACGCGACGGTCGTGATCGACAAGGCCACCGTCTCGAAATCCTGACCCTCATCAGCGAAAGTTCGGTCGCGCGGGATGCGGACAGGCCGCCCGCCGGTCGCCTATCTTGGCCGTGACGAAACTGTGGACGATGCCCGGGGGAAGCGAATCCCTCCGTCGGCATCATGTGGAGGAGGCGCTGTGAGCAGCGACCCGTGGGGCCGCGTCGACGAGACGGGCACCGTGTACGTGCGTACGGCCGACGGCGAGCAGGTCGTCGGATCCTGGCAGGCGGGCTCCCCCGAGGAAGCGCTGGCCTATTTCGAACGCAAGTACGAAGGCCTGGTTGTCGAGATCGGCCTCCTCGAAAAGCGGGTGAAGACCACCGACCTGTCGGCGAAGGACGCCCAGACCGCCGTCGACCACCTGCGCGAGCAGGTGGACGCGCACCACGCGGTCGGCGACCTGGACGCGCTGCGGGCCCGGCTGGACAAGCTCGTCGGCCTCGTGGAGACGCGGCGCGAGGAGCGCAAGGCCCAGCGGGCGAAGCAGTCCGACGAGGCGCGGGGCGCCAAGGAGGCGCTGGTCGCCGAGGCGGAGGAGCTGGCGCGCTCCGACCAGTGGCGGGTGGCCGGTGAACGGCTTCGCGCCCTGGTGGACACCTGGAAGGGCCTGCCGCGCCTGGACCGCAAGTCCGACGACGAGCTGTGGCACCGCTTCTCGCACGCGCGCTCGGCGTTCTCCAAGCGCCGCAAGCAGCACTTCGCCCAGCTCGACGCGCAGCGCGAGGAGGCCCGGCAGACCAAGGAGCGGCTGGTCTCCGAGGCCGAGGCGCTGTCGAACTCCACGGACTGGGGGCCGACGGCCGCGCGCTACCGCGACCTCATGTCCGAGTGGAAGGCCGCCGGCCGTGCGCAGCGCGAGCACGAGGACGACCTGTGGAACCGCTTCCGCGGCGCCCAGGACGTGTTCTTCGCCGCCCGCGGCTCGGTCTTCGCCGAGCGGGACGCCGAGCAGGCGGAGAACCTGAAGCTCAAGGAGGAGCTGGTCGAGGAGGCCGAGAAGCTCGTCCCGGTCAAGGACCTGAAGTCGGCCCGGGCCGCGTTCCGCTCGGTCAACGAGCGCTGGGAGGCCATCGGCCACGTCCCGCGCGACGCCCGCCCGAAGGTCGAGGGGCGGATGCACGCGGTCGAGCGGGCGCTCCAGGACGCCGAGGAGACCGAGTGGCGCCGGACCAACCCGGAGGCACGCGCGCGTGCCGAGGGGCTGACCGGACAGCTTCAGGCCGCCGTCGACAAGCTGCGCTCCCAGATCGACCAGGCGCGTGCCCAGGGCAACAACGCCAAGGCCGACAAGCTGGAGCGTGAGCTGGAGGGCCGGCAGGCGCTGCTGGACCAGGCGCTGAAGGGCCTGCACGAGTTCGGCGGCTGACACCCGCGCAGACGAGAGGGGCTCCCGTACGCACCGTACGGGAGCCCCTCTCGTATGACCGGTCTTACGGGCCTGTGCGGGCCGCTAGGACGGCCTGCGCGCCGACGTCACCCTGTAGACGTCGTAGACGCCCTCCACGCCGCGTACGGCCTTCAGGACGTGCCCGAGGTGCTTCGGGTCGCCCATCTCGAAGGTGAAGCGGGAGGTGGCCACCCGGTCGCGGGAGGTCTGGACGGCCGCGGAGAGGATGTTGACGTGCTGGTCGGACAGCACGCGTGTGACGTCCGACAGCAGCCGGGAGCGGTCCAGGGCCTCGACCTGGATGGCGACCAGGAAGACGGAGGACTGGGTGGGCGCCCACTCGACCTCGAGGATGCGCTCGGGCTCGCGGGAGAGCGAGTCCACGTTCACACAGTCGCTGCGGTGAACCGAGACGCCGCTGCCCCGGGTGACGAAGCCGATGATCGGGTCGCCGGGTACGGGCGTACAGCACCTGGCCAGCTTGACCCACACGTCCTCGACGCCCTTGACGACGACGCCCGGGTCGGCGCTGGTCCGGCGTTTGCGGCCGCGACCGCGGGCCGGCGGGATCGACTCGTCGATCTCCTCGGTCGCGGCCTCCTCGCCCCCGAGCGCCTGGACGAGTTTCTGCACGATGTTCTGCGCGGAGACATGGCCCTCGCCGATCGCCGCGTACAGCGCGGAGATGTCCGAGTAGCGCATCTCGTGGGCGAGCGTGACCAGGGAGTCGCCGGTCAGGATGCGCTGGATCGGCAGGTTCTGCTTGCGCATGGCGCGGACGATGGCGTCCTTGCCCTGCTCGATCGCCTCGTCGCGGCGCTCCTTGGAGAACCAGGCGCGGATCTTGTTGCGGGCGCGCGGCGACTTCACGAAGCCGAGCCAGTCCCGGGAGGGGCCCGCGCCGGCCGCCTTGGAGGTGAAGACCTCCACCAGGTCGCCGTTGTCCAGGGTGGACTCCAGCGGGACGAGCCGGCCGTTGACCCGTGCTCCTATGGTGCGGTGGCCGACCTCGGTGTGGACGGCGTAGGCGAAGTCGACGGGGGTGGCGCTCGCCGGGAGCGCTATGACGTCGCCCTTGGGGGTGAAGACGAAGACCTCGTTGCGGGAGAGGTCGAAGCGCAGGGACTCCAGGAACTCGCCGGGGTCCTCGGTCTCCTTCTGCCAGTCGAGGAGCTGGCGCAGCCACGCCATGTCGTTGAGGTGGTCGTCCTTGCCCTTGCCGGACGACTTGGGCGCGTCGGTGCGCACCTTGGAGGCGCCAGCGACGGCCTCCTGCTTGTACTTCCAGTGCGCGGCGATGCCGTACTCCGCGCGGCGGTGCATGTCGAAGGTGCGGATCTGCAGCTCGACGGGCTTGCCGCCGGGTCCGATGACCGTCGTGTGCAGCGACTGGTACATGTTGAACTTGGGCATCGCGATGTAGTCCTTGAACCGCCCCGGAACCGGGTTCCAGCGGGCGTGGACCGTGCCCAGCGCCGCGTAGCAGTCGCGGACGGTGTCCACGAGGACGCGGATGCCCACCAGGTCGTAGATCTCCGCGAAGTCACGGCCGCGGACGATCATCTTCTGGTAGACGCTGTAGTAGTGCTTGGGGCGGCCGGTGACGGTCGCCTTGATGCGGGCCGCGCGCAGGTCCTGCTGGACCTCGTCGGTGACGACGGCGAGGTACTCGTCGCGCTTGGGGGCGCGCTCGGCGACCAGGCGGACGATCTCGTCGTACATCTTGGGGTAGAGGATCGCGAAGGCGAGGTCCTCCAGCTCCCACTTGATGGTGTTCATGCCCAGCCGGTGGGCGAGCGGCGCGTAGATCTCCAGGGTCTCGCGCGCCTTCTTCTCCTGCTTCTCGCGCTTGAGGTAGCGCATGGTGCGCATGTTGTGCAGGCGGTCGGCGAGCTTGATGACCAGGACGCGCGGGTCCTTGGCCATGGCGACGACCATCTTGCGCACGGTCTCGGCCTGCGCGGCCTCGCCGAACTTGACCTTGTCCAGCTTGGTGACGCCGTCGACGAGCAGGGTGACCACGTCGCCGAAGTCGCGGCGCAGGTCCTCCAGGCCGTACTCGGTGTCCTCGACGGTGTCGTGCAGCAGTCCGGCCATCAGCGTGGCCGGGTCCATGCCCAGCTCGGCGAGGATGGTGGTGACCGCGAGCGGGTGCGTGATGTACGGGTCGCCGCTCTTGCGCTTCTGCCCGCGGTGCCAGCGCTCGGCGACCTGGTAGGCGCGCTCGATCTGGCGCAGGGTGGCCGTCTCGATCTTCGGGTCGTTGCCGCGCACTATCCGCAGCAGGGGCTCCAGGACCGGGTTGTACGGGTTGGCGCGCTGGACACCGAGGCGGGCCAGGCGGGCGCGGACGCGGTTGGAGGAGCCGGAGCGGGCGGGCTGGCCCGCGGGGGCGCGGACCACCGGCGCGTTCTGCGGGCGCTCGGACGGCAGCGGCTTGGGGCGCGGCTGCTGCTCGGCGGGCTTGTCGACCGGCCCGGACGAGGCGTGCCTGATCGGCCCACGCGTGTCGTTCTTCGCCTGGGGCGCGCTGGGCGCGGGCTTCGCCGCGGACGCCGAGGCGGACTCGGGCTTTGCGGCGGTCAGTGGCTGGGCCTCGTCTGGCAAGAGGACTCCTCGTGCGCGATCCGGGTCCCCCGGTCAGGCTCCGGAGATCCCATGGTAGCGATCCTGCCCCCGGGGGATCGCCTTCAGGCCAATGTGAGGGCCGTCAACTCGGGAAACGCCTGAGGCGGGCGCCGGATTCCTCCGGGCCCGCCTCAGGTGCGCGGTGTGCGCGGTCAGACGGTGAGCAGCGCCTTCAGCGGCGCCCCCGCCAGGGCCGGCTCCAGGCGGGCCCGGCCGCCGAGGAAGCCCAGCTCCATCAGGACGGCGAGGCCGGCGACCCGGGCGCCGGCCCGGCGGATCAGCTCCAGGGACGCCTCGGCGGTGCCGCCGGTGGCGAGGACGTCATCGACGACCAGCACGCGGTCGCCCGCGTCCAGGTCCTCGGCGTGCACCTCGATCTCGGCGGAGCCGTACTCCAGGTCGTACGCCTGGCCGAGGGTGGCTCCGGGGAGCTTGCCCGCCTTGCGTACGGGGATGAAGCCGAGGCCCGCCCGCAGGGCCACCGGGGCGCCCAGGATGAAGCCGCGGGCCTCCAGGCCGACGACCTTGGTGGCGCCGGTCTCCACGGCGACCTCGGCGATCGCGTCGGTCAGCGCGGCGAAGGCCGCGGGGTCGGCCAGGAGCGGGGTGATGTCCTTGAACACCACGCCCGGCTCCGGGTAGTCGGCCACGTCACGGATGCGGCTGAGCAGCAGCTCCGTGATGTCGGTCGTGCCGGTCATCGGCGCTTCCCCGAGGGACGGCCCCGGCCGCGGCCGCGGGACGCGGGCTGATTGCGGGGGCCGACGACCGCGGCGGCCGCGTCGTCGGGGTCGTCGTCCGCGTAGGACTCCCCTTCGTCCGCGGACTGCGCCGGCTCGCCCTTGGCCGCGGCCTGGGCGCGCTTGGCCAGGACGCGCTTCTTGAGGGCCTTCATCTGCGGCTCGGCCTCCTTGAGGTCGGCGACGAGCGGCGTGGCGATGAAGATCGACGAGTAGGCACCCGCGGCGAGACCGACGAACAGCGACAGCGAGATGTCGTTGAGCATGCCGGCGCCGAGGACACCGCCACCGATGAACAGCAGGCCGCCCACCGGCAGCAGCGCGACCACCGTGGTGTTGATGGAGCGGACCAGGGTGCTGTTGATCGAGCGGTTGGCGATCTCGCCGTACGTCCAGCGGGTCTGTTTGGTGATGTCTCTCGTCTGCTCCTTGAGACTGTCGAAGACGACGACGGTGTCGTAGAGCGAATATCCGAGAATGGTCAGCAGACCGATCACCGTGCCCGGTGTGACCTCGAAGCCGACGAGGGCGTAGATCCCGACCGTGATGGTGATGTCGTGGATCAGTGCGACGAACGCGGCGAGCGCCATGCGCCACTCGAACGCGATCGCCAGATAGATCACCACCAGGACCATGAAGATCCCGAGACCCTGCCAGGCCTTGTTGGCGATCTGGTCACCCCAGCTGGGGCCGACCAGGTCGGCGTTGATCCGGTCGGCGGGGACGTCCAGGTCCTTGGAGAGCTGGCTCTTGATCTGGTCCGAGGCCTCGGTGTCGGTGCCCGAGATCTGGATACGGAGGCTGCCGTCGCCGAGCTTCTGGACGATCGCGTCGTGCCCGGAGGCGTCCTCCGCGTAGGTCTCCGCCTGGGAGACCGAGGCGCTCATGTTCTTCGGGGTCGTGAAGACCGCGCCGCCCTGGAACTCGATGCCCATGTGCAGGCCGCGCACCGCCAGGCCGACGATGGCCGTGATGGTGATGAGGATCGAGATGCCGTACCAGAGCTTGCGGTTCTTGACGAAGTCGTAGCCGACCTCGCCATGGTGCAGTCGGGCGCCGAGGTTGCCGAGCTTTCCCATCTCACGCCTCCTTCGGGTCGACGGGGCCGGCGGCGGGACGGGACGGACGGCGGGTGCGGCGCAGCGGCGGCTTGGCGCCCAGGCTCTTCGGGTCGAGACCGGACCACTTGTGACCGCTCGCGAAGAACTTGCGGCGGGCCATCAGCGTCAGCAGCGGCTTGGTGAAGAGGAACACCACCACCACGTCGAGCAGGGTGGTCAGACCCAGCGTGAACGCGAAGCCCTGCACCTTGCCGACGGTGACGATGAAGAGCACCGCGGCGGCGAGGAACGACACGAAGTCGGAGACCAGGATGGTGCGCCGGGCGCGCGGCCAGGCCCGCTCGACGGCGGGACGCAGCGTGCGGCCCTCCCGGATCTCGTCGCGGACGCGTTCGAAGTACACGATGAACGAGTCCGCCGTGATGCCGATGGCGACGATGGCGCCGCAGACGGCCGGCAGGTTCAGCGCGAAGCCGATGGTCGGGCCGAGCAGCGACATGATCACGTACGTCAGACCCGCGGAGACCAGCAGCGAGGCGACGGCGATGAAGGACAGGCCGCGGTAGTAGACCAGCAGGTAGAGGACGACCAGCGCGAGGCCGATGGCGCCCGCGATCAGACCCGCCTTGAGCTGCTCACCGCCGAGCGCGGCGGTGACGGTGGTGACGCTGTCCTCCTTGAAGGTCAGCGGCAGGGCGCCGTAGGACAGCATGTTGGCGAGGCCCTGGGCCTCCTCCTGGTCGAAGTTGCCGGAGATCTCCGCGCTGCCGCCGGTGAGCGCCTGGCTGACGTACGGGTCGGAGACGACCTCGTTGTCCAGGACGATGGCGAACTGGTTCTGCGGGGACTGGTTCTTCGCCAGCTTGCCGGTGATGTCGGCGAACTTCTTGCCGCCGCCGTCCGTGAACTTCATGGTCACGGTCCAGCCGGCGCCGGTCTGCGTGTTGAGGACGGCTTCGGACTTGTCGACGTCGGTGCCGTCGACGGCCGCGGGGCCGAGGACGTACTTCTGCCACTGGCCCTGCGCGTTCTGGCCGCAGGCCACCATCGAGTCGCCCGGCTTGGAGCCTTCGCCGGCCTTGGCGCGGGCGCCCGCGTCGGTGCAGTCCAGCGCCGCGTACTGCTGCTGGAGCTTGGCGTTCGCGTCGTCGCCGGAGGCGCTGGCGCTCGGGGACGGGGAGGCGCCGTCGGAGGTCTTCGCGGACGGGCTGGGGTCGGCCTTCAGGGCGTCGGAGGCGGCGCGGCCCTGGCCGGTGGCGCTCGCCGAGGCGGAGTCGGACGGCGAGGAGCTCGCACCGTCCGTGCCGGTCGCCTTGTCACCCTTGTCGGTGGCCTTGTCCGTGGCCTTGTCGCTCGCCTTGTCCGAGGGGTTGCCGGTGGCGCTCGGCGACGGGCTGCCCGTGGCGTTCGCGCCGGACAGCTCGGTGGCGACGACCGGACGGAAGTACAGCTTGGCGGTGGTGCCGACCTGCTGCCGGGCTTCCTCGGAGTTCGTCCCCTTGGGGATGTTGACGATGATGTTCCGGTCGCCCTGGGTCTGGACCTCGGCCTCGGAGACACCCAGACCATTGACACGGCGGTTCATGATCTCGACCGCGGTGTCCATGTTGGTCTTGTTGATCGCGGACTCCTGGCCCGCTTCCGGGACCGCCCGGAGTGTGATGCTGGTGCCGCCGGCCAGGTCGATACCGAGACGCGGAGTCGTGTGTCCGGAGGCGAACATGCCTCCGGTGAGCGCCACGATGGCGATCAGAATCAGGGCCAGCGAGCGCCCGGGCCTACTCGGAGCGCTCGCATTCTTTCCCTTTTTAGGTGCAACCACCTTTGCGTACTCCCTCTCGGGCCGCTTCGCGCCGGGGAGGCGTCACCCGCGGCCATCACATGGTGTCCGGATCCGTGCGAGCCACGCGTCACACGGGGTGGGGGGGGGGCGCGCGGGGCGGGCCCCCCCCCCCCCCGGCCGCCGCCGAAAGACCCCGCACGCCCCCCCCGGGCAAAGGGGGCCGCGGGCAGCGGGAGGCCCGCC
>NZ_JBHJVQ010000046.1:0-12269 GCF_042263835.1 Streptomyces sp. NPDC056128
GGCGCCCCATCGCCGTACCGGCGTCTCAAAAGTCCTACGGGAGTCCTACGGGAGTCCTACGGGAGGTCCTGCGGGAGGTCCTGCGGGAGGTCCTGCGAGGTCAGCGCTGCCTCGGGTTGCCGCCGCGGGGCATGCGCATGCCCTTGGGCATCGGGCCCTTGGGCAGCGGCATGTTGCTCATCAGGTCGCCCAGCGCGCGCAGCCGGTCGTTGGTCACGGTGACCTGCGGGCCGGACAGGACGCGGGGGAGCTTGAGCATGGTCGTGCGCAGCTTCTTCAGCTCGACCTGGTCCTCGCCGGTGCCCACCACCAGGTCGTGCACGGGCACGTCGGCGACGATGCGGTTCATCTTCCGCTTCTCGGCCGCGAGCAGGGACTTCACCCGGTTCGGGTTGCCCTCGGCGACCAGCACGATGCCGGCCTTGCCGACCGCGCGGTGCACGACGTCCTGGTTGCGGTTCATCGCCACCGCGGGGGTCGTGCTCCAGCCCCGGCCGATGTTGTCCAGCACGGCCGCCGCGGCACCCGGCTGTCCCTCCATCTGGCCGAAGGCCGCCCGCTCGGCCCGGCGCCCGAAGACGATCGCCGTCGCGAGGAAGGCGAGCAGCACGCCCAGGATGCCGGCATAGATGGGGTGACCGATCAAGAAACCGATCGCGAGGAGGACACCGAAAACGACGATGCCGACACCCGCGAGCACAAGACCGATCTTCTTGTCGGCCTTGCGGGTCATCTTGTAGGTCAGAGCGATCTGCTTCAGTCGCCCTGGATTCGCAGCGTCCGCTGCCGGTTCCTTCCTCGCCATGGCACGAAGTCTACGTGCCCCCGAAAGCGCCGACGACGGCAGTGTCCGGCGGGAGTCGGGGCGGAGGCCGGCGCCGGGGTCAGGGGCGGCCGGCGACGGACTGCCCGAGCACCCGCTCCGTCTCGATGCGCTCCTTGGCGCGGCGGCGGTCCTCAAGGACGGAGGTCCAGGCGTTGCGCCGGGCGGTGCGCTGGCCGCTGCTCATCAGCAGCGACTCGACGGCCCGCAGCGCGGTGGAGAACGACGGGATGGCGGTGGCGCGGACGGCGGTGGGGCGAACGGCGGTGGGGCGAACGGGCGCGGCCTGCATCGTGGAGGTCCCCCCTCGGTACGGCTCCGGGTACGGAGACGGGTGTACGTGGTGTGATTCCAGGGTCACTGACTGGTGTTACCAGGGCGTGACCCGCCGGTCAAACGGACGTGAAGCCGCGATGCCGGGCCCGGAACGGGCGCGCGGCCCCGACCGGTGTCCTCATCTGCGAGGACGGTCGGGGCCGCGGAATCTCGGCCATTACTGGCGAGTAGTGCCTTGTGCGTGAATTCACACGGTGGCGGAGTGACGCTGCTCCATGGCCATGCCGTAGAGCCGCCCCGCGCGGTAGGAGGACCGGACCAGCGGGCCGGACATCACACCGGAGAAGCCGATCTGCTCGGCCTCCTCCTTCAGCTCCACGAACTCGTGCGGCTTGACCCAGCGCTCCACGGGGTGGTGGCGCACCGAGGGGCGCAGGTACTGCGTGATGGTGATCAGCTCGCAGCCGGCCCCGTGCAGCTGCTTCAGCGCCTCGCTGACCTCCTCGCGGGTCTCGCCCATGCCGAGGATCAGGTTGGACTTGGTGACCAGGCCGTAGTCACGGGCGTCGGTGAGCACCTTCAGCGAGCGCTCGTAGCGGAAGCCCGGGCGGATGCGCTTGAAGATCCGCGGGACGGTCTCGACGTTGTGCGCGAAGACCTCGGGGCGGGAGTCGAAGACCTCGCGCAGCAGCTCCGGCACCGCGTTGAAGTCGGGGGCGAGCAGCTCGACCTTGGTGCGGCCGTCCGCGCGCTCCGCCGTCTGCTGGTGGATCTGGCGCACCGTCTCGGCGTACAGCCAGGCGCCGCCGTCGGGCAGGTCGTCACGGGCGACGCCGGTGATGGTGGCGTAGTTCAGGTCCATGGTGACCACGGACTCGCCGACGCGGCGGGGCTCGTCGCGGTCGAGCGCCTCGGGCTTGCCGGTGTCGATCTGGCAGAAGTCGCAGCGCCGGGTGCACTGGTCGCCGCCGATGAGGAAGGTCGCCTCGCGGTCCTCCCAGCACTCGTAGATGTTCGGACAGCCGGCTTCCTGGCAGACCGTGTGCAGGCCCTCGCCCTTCACGAGGTTCTGCATCTTCGTGTACTCGGGGCCCATTTTCGCCCGGGTCTTGATCCACTCGGGCTTGCGCTCGATGGGGGTCTGGCTGTTGCGGACCTCCAGGCGCAGCATCTTGCGTCCGTCGGGTGCGACTGCGGACACGACCGGCTCCCTAGCGTTTGATTCTTCGGCGTGCCCCAGGGTACGCCCGTTGATTTGGTGGCCGGCGAGGGTGCTGGCCCTGCTGGGGGCTGCCGCCCCCAGACCCCCGCTTTCGGCCTGAACGGCCTCGTCCTCAAACGCCGGACGGGCTGGATTTATGCCGCCGGTGCCTTCTCGATCACCCGGGGCTTGAGGTCCGCGTTCTCCAGGACGTCCCGCAGGTGGCGTTCCGCCACCGGGAGGACCTCCTCGATGGTCACGTCGCGGCCGAGTTCGTTCGCCAGGGAGGCGACGCCCGCGTCGCGGATGCCGCAGGGGATGATCCGGTCGAACCACTTGTTGTCGGGGTTCACGTTCAGCGCGAAGCCGTGCATGGTGACGCCCTTGGCGACCCGGATGCCGATCGCGGCGATCTTGCGGTCCTCGCGGCGCTGCCCGGCGTTGGAGGGGGCGTACTCGGGCCCGTTCATGCGGGGGTCGAACTCGTCGTCCGTGAGACGGGGGTCGAAGTCCAGGGAGAGGCCGCCGAGCGCCGGGCGCCGCGCCGTCTCCTGTTTGGGTTCGCCCAGGACCCAGACCCCGCTGCGGCCCTCGACCCGGGTGGTCTCCAGGCCGAACTCCGCGCAGGTGCGGATCAGGGCCTCCTCGAGGCGCCGTACGTGTGCCACCACGTCCACCGGGCGCGGGAGCTTCTGGATCGGGTAGCCGACCAGCTGGCCCGGCCCGTGCCAGGTGATCTTGCCGCCGCGGTCCACGTCGATCACGGGCGTCCCGTCCAGCGGGCGCTCGCTCTCCTCGGTGCGCCGGCCGGCGGTGTAGACCGGCGGGTGTTCGAGGAGCAGCACGGTGTCGGGGACCTCGTCGGCGAACCGCGCGGCGTGCACCCGGCGCTGCTCGTCCCACGCCTCCTGGTACTCGACGCGTTCGGCATCGAACCCCATTCGGACGAACCGCAGCTCACTCACGGCAAGTGCCTCCCTGGAAGGTCGTCAGGCACGAAGCGTGCCCAAGCCACTGTACGACCGCCCGCTCGTCGTCAGCCGGGCGGGCAATCCTCACACGATCGGATGAATGCCGCTCGAAGCCTGCGATCGGGCGTTTACTCTCCGCTACATTCACGCCGTTCACGAGGCCATAAGGGCTGCTCACAGGCGCTCCGGGCAGATCGGCCCGGAAGGCAGGAGACCGCACCGCACCATGACGGAACGACCCGCGCAGCGCACCCCCAACCGCCAGCTCGCCGCGCTCATCGCCGAAGCGGGGTTCTCGAACGCGGGTCTCGCGCGTCGCGTCGACCAGCTCGGACTCGAACACGGCCTTGACCTGAGATACGACAAGACGTCCGTCACCCGGTGGCTGCGCGGCCAGCAGCCCCGCGGCACCACCCCGGCGCTGATCGCCGAGGTCTTCACCCGGCGCCTGGGCCGCCGCCTCACCGCCCAGGACCTCGGCCTGGACGCCTGCGCGCCGGTCTACGCGGGCCTGGAGTTCGCCGGGAGCCCGGAGGAGGCGGTCGACATCGTCGGCGGCCTGTGGCGCAAGGACTCCGGCAGCCACGCCGAACTGCGGAAGATCGCCTTCACCCCGGCCGGGCTCGTCGTGCCCAGCCGGGACTGGCTGATCGGCCGCGCCGACGACAAGGTGGCCCGCGCCGAGGTGCCCCTCCGCATCCCGGCGCAGGGCCGCCCGGCGACTCCCCGGCTCCCGGCCGTCCCGCTCGACCCGTCCCGGCGCAGGGCCCCGGCCGAGCGCGGCCCCGGCCAGAAGGTCACCGGCGGCGACCTCGCCGCGCTGCGCTCGGTCGGCGAGCTGTTCCGCAGCCTGGACGACCGGTACGGCGGCGGGCACGCCAGGCAGGCGCTGGTGCGGTACCTGGAGCACGAGCTGGAACCGATGCTGCGCGGCACCTACGGCGAGCAGACCGGCCGCCGGCTGTTCGGCGCCGCCGCGGATCTCACCCGGCTCGCCGGCTGGACGTCGTACGACATCGCCGCGCACGGCCTCGCCCAGCGCTACTTCGTGCAGGCGCTGCGGCTGTCGCAGGCGGCGGGCGACCGGGCGTACGGCTCGTACGTGCTGGTCACAATGAGCCGCCAGGCCGTCTACCTGGGCCACGGGCGTGAGGCCGTGCAGCTCGCGCGGGTGGCGCAGCAGGGCGTCGGGACCTCGGCGCCGCCGGTCGTGCAGACACTGCTGCACGCCGCCGAGGCGCGGGCGCACGGCGTGCTCGGCGAGGTGCGGGCCTGCACCGCCGCCCTGGTGCGCGCCGAGCGGGCGCTGGAGACCGCGCGGCCGGGCGACGAGGTGCCGCACTGGGCGCGCTTCTTCGACGAGGCGCAGCTCGCCGACGAGTTCGGGCACTGCCACCGCGACCTCCAGCAGTTCCGCGCCGCCGCCCAGCACGCGGAACGCTCGCTGCAGCTGCGCGCACCCGTCTACGCCCGCAGCCGGCTGTTCTGCCGGGTGGTCCTGGCCACCGCCCGCCTCGGCCTCGGCGAACTCGACCAGGCCTGCCAACTGGCCGCCGAGGCAGCCGGGCAGGCGGCCGAGATGCGCTCGGTGCGGGCCGCGGAGTACGTCCGCGACTTCGAACGCCGCCTGGAGCCGTACCGCGACGCGCCCCCGGCACGCGGGTACCGGGACAAGGTCGCCGCACTGGGGTGATGGCGGCGCCGCCATCGCCGCGGACGGCGACGGGCCCCGCCGGCCCCTGGCGGGGTGGCGGGGCCCGAGGGCTGCCTGGTGGGGCTGATCAGGCGGGGCTGTTGTAGCGCTCGATCGCGTGCATGCGGTCGAAGGTCCAGCCGCTGGTGGCTTCCCAGCTGTGCAGCGGGGAGTTGAGGGTGCCGTCGGCCTTGGCGGTCCAGGTGATGGTCTTCACCTTGCCGTCCGAGTAGCCGTAGAGGGTGGCGAGGTCGTCGCGGCCGTCGCCGTTGTAGTCACCGGTGATGATCTTCATCTGCTTGCGGTCGTAGTTGCCGGCCGCGGTGGTCCACAGGTCGGTACGGCCTGCGAACTTGCCGGTGGCGTCGGCGGTGAAGCCGATCACGGTGTCGTGTCCGTCGCCGTAGTCGTACCAGGCGGCGAGGTCGTCGCGGCCGTCACCGTCGAAGTCGCCGGAGTGGAGGCTGGCGGCGTCGAAGTTCCAGCCGGTGGTGCTCCAGCCGTGGACGGCCGTGTTGTCGAAGCCGCCGTTGGCCGTGGTGGGGAAGGTGATGAGCTTGACCTCACCCGTGGAGTAGCCGTAGAGAGCGGCGAGGTCGTCGCGGCCGTCGCTGTTGTAGTCGCCGGTGGCGAACTTCATGCTCGACGCCGACCAGCCCTCGGTGCGCGTGAAGGAGGAGAAGGGGTTGTTGAAGCCGCCGTCGGCCTTGGCGAGGAAGGTGTGCAGCTTGTCGCTGCCGTCCGCGTAGTCGTACCAGACGGCGACGTCGTCGCGGCCGTCGCCGTTGAAGTCACCGGAGTTCGCCGTCATGCGGTCGAAGGTCCAGCCGGTGGTGGTCTTCCAGGAGTGCTGCGGCTCGGAGAAGGAACCTCCGCCGAGACCGAGCCAGGTGATCAGGCCGACGTCGCCGTTGGAGTAGCCGTAGAAAGCTGCCACGTCGCCGCGGCCGTCGCCGTTGAAGTCACCGGTGAAGCGCTTCATGTTCTGGGCCGAGTAGTTTCCGGCCACGGTGTTCCACGCGTGGTCGGGGCTGTTGAAGCCGCCGTCGGCCTTGGCGCGGAAGGTGTGGAGCTCGTCGCTGCCGTTGCTGTAGTCGTACCAGTCGGCCATGTCGCTGCGGCCGTCGCCGTCGTAGTCGTGGCGGACCTCGGTGCCGGCGGCCCACAGGGAGGCGCCCTGGGCGTTGTGGATCACGAGGTTGCCGCGGTTCTGGAGGACGACCTTGCCGCCGGGGGCGGTGGTCTTCGACTCCCACAGGACGGTGCTGCCGTCGGCGTCGAGGACGGCGAGGTTGCCGTTCGTGTCGAAGCGGGCGGTGGCGCCGGGGTGGCCCGCGGTGCCGGTGGACCACACGGCCTTGCCGGCGTTGGAGACGACGGCCAGGTTGCCGTCGGCCTGCATGGTGAGACGGGCGGCGTTGGCGAGGAGGCTGTCGCCGGAGCGCAGGGTGGCGCCGGGGGCCAGGCTGTTGCCGCCGGCGATGTTGTCCAGCCGCGCGGAGATGGCGTCGTTACGGGTCTCGGCCGGGTCGGAGCCCCAGCAGCCGCCCTGCCAGGACTGGCTGGCGAGCGCGACCAGTTCGAACTTGCCGTCCTTCTGCCGCAGGAGAGGGCCGCCGGCGTCGCCGGCGCAGATGGCGTCGCCGTCGGTCTTGCCGTCGATCGCGACCGTGGTGCCGGAGACGGACTGGACCGTGAAGCTGGCCGTGTGCCGGGCGCGAGGCACCCACTCGTCCTTGGTCCGGCCGAACCCGACGACCGTCAGCTCCTCACCGGGGGTGGGCGCGGTGGTGGCCAACGGGACGGTGTGCGAACCGCCCATGGGGGATTCGAGACGGGCCAGGACCATGTCACGGTCGGTGCGGGGGACGAGTTCGACGACCTCGACGGGCCAGCTGATGCCGGGGAGATTGGGATTCGGGTCGACGGGAAACACGGCCGTCGTCTTCCACTTGGGCTTCCCCGCCGCGACCGCGCCGCTGCCGAGATCGTCGGCGAAACAGCTGGCTGCCGTGGCCAGCCACTGGGATGAGATCAGCACGCCGGTACAGGCCCGCTGATCGTCACCTATCTGCAGACGTGCGGAGAAGCCGTATGCGTTGGCCGTACTGGCCGGGCCGGTGGCGGCCTGCGTGGTACCCACCGTGAGGCAGGTGGCCGCGATCGCGGTGGCGACCAGACCCGCCGTCAGGGATACGCGTGAGCGTGGTGCGGACATGATGCGGTACTCGTTCCTATCCGAAGTGGTGTGGGGAATGGTCGAGAAGTGCATCAGCCTGTGACACGGATCTCGACCAACACGGAGTGAGCGCCGCCGACCGTCCCCTCACCCACACTCTTGAATTCGTCTTCGGCCAAGCTGACCGTCTGGGTCTGACCTTCTGCGGTCAGGTCCGCGCTGATGGGGTGCTCGCTGGTCTCCAAGGCGAAGACACGGGGCAGTTCCAAGGTGAGATAGCCAGAAGTCGCCGTGGCGCGGAAGCAGTACGTTCCCTTGCGGCCGACGGATGAGTCCGCGACGGTGTAGACCATGATCTGGTCAGGGGTCTGGTCGCACTCGGTCATCTGGATCCGGCCGTCTCCCCGCTTCAGCTTGATACCCTCCTCGGCCAGAATCCTGTCCGCGCCCGGGTAGTTGAAGTCTTCCACGACGCTCGGCATCTTCTCGTCGGCCGCGAGTGGAGCGGTGCCGTTTTCTGCCGAGGCCATGGACGATAGGCCGGTGACTGCTGCAGCGGCGATGAGAAGGGAAGTCAGAACTCCCCTGGTACGGCGTCTCATTGCGGTTTCTCCTGGGATGCAGGGCTGACTCTCGTTGCAGGAACTCTGGCAACGAAAGTGTCAGTGACATGGTCCAGGAAGGCATGCTGAAGCCACAGCAATTCTCTGGATGGTCGTGCATCTTGTGCAGTTGGCTCCACGTCGGCGAAATGTTCCGCCTTTTCAGTCAACCGTTCAACGCCGCCATTCGATGCCCCCCTGGCAATCGGGCTGAAGAGTATCAAACAATCATTCGATACGCACCTGTTGTTCACGCCGCCTGCACAGATGGCCGATAAGAGGCTCCCGGGCGGGCATCATTGGTCGGAGATCTACTTACATAGTCTGTATGTCGCATATGTGATTGTCCGTCAACACAGTACGCTGTCACGTTGGTTGTGAAGCCTTGATGGAGTAGTCGGGGTTGCTTGGTGTGGAATCCAAGGGCGCGACATGACGGATGGGAAGGTTTGTGTATATAGGACATGGCGTGCCGAAAAGTCGCCGAAGAGGGTTGCCAGTGGCACGTGTGCTCGCCCTGACACTCCTGCCTTTGGCGCTCGTCATGGGGTTGTTGGGCGCTGGGCAGGGCCCCGCCTCAGCTGCGACAAGTATCGGTTCTGACGCGGCACTGGCGGCACTCGCGGAGGCGTCTCCCACGGACCGGGGCCGAGTCGTCGACTACTGGAGGTCCGGAGGCCCCGGTGTGAAGGCCGCGGCCGAAGCCGCGCTGACGGGTGAGGACGCCGACCTGCAAGCGTTTCTGGCCGTCGCCGACGAACTGGTCACGCAGGAAGCCCGGGTGAATGCCGCTCAGATGGCGTCCCTCGGTGGGACCGAGACGCTCGCGGCCGCGAGGACTGCACTGTCCGGGACTCCCGAAGATGTGAAGGCCTTCGTCGCCTGGGGTTGGGAGGCGCCGTTGGAGCAGGATGAGCGGGTGTGGACCGCGCGGGTGGTTGATGCGGGCGGTCCTCAGGTGCAGGAGGCGGGGCGTGCCGCGCTGGCGGGTTCGGCCGAGGATGTGAGCAAGTTCCTCACGGAGGGCCAGTACACGCAGCGGCGGGAGGACGAGCGGGTCCAGCTCGTTCAGATCATGAGTGTGGGCGGCTCCAATGTGCGGGCGGCCGGCCGGCTGGCTTTGAACGGCACGGCGGAGGAGATCTCTGAGTTCCTTGAGGTCGGTCAGTTCGTGGCGCGGGCCAAGGACCAGGAACACGCCACTGTCGAGCAGCTTGCCGCGCAGGCGAAGGAGGCGGGCCGCCAGGCTGCCGCGGAGACCAAGGCGGCCAAGGCCGAGTCGGAGAAGGCGGTCGAGGCTTCGAAGCTGGCGAAGGAAGCCGCGTTGCTTGCCGCACGTGAGGCGGAGGCCGCGAAGGACGACACGGATGCCGCGGGCCGGGCCGCTTCTCGTGCGGCCAAGGCTGCGTCACAGGCGGCGAAGGCCGCTCAGCAGGCCATCGACTCGGCACGTGCCGCGAACAGTTCGGCACGGGTCGCGGCCAGCGCCGCGTCCCAGGCGGCATCGGCGGCGGCGGGTGCCTCTCAGGCGGCTTCTCGTGCCCGCAGTGCGGCGGCTGACGCTGCCACGGATGCGAGCAAGGCAGACGCGGCGCGTCAGGCGGCGAAGACGGCGCGTGCGGCCGCCGAGGGTGCTGACAAGGCGGCCGATGCGGCTGACCAGGCATCGACGGCGGCAACGGCGGCCGGTGACGCGGCCAAGGCCGCGCTGAGCGCGGGTTCGAACGCGAACGCCGCTGCCGACGCGGCCGTCGAGGCCGGCGGCTTTGCCAACGCCTCGAGTGCCGCGGCTCGCGAGGCTCGTGCTGCGGCCGCTGCCGCCAAGAGGCACGCGGCCGAGGCGAACCGCGCCGCTGCGGCTGCCGAGTCCCTGGCTCGCAAGGCCGCAACGGCCGCGCGGCAGGCGCGGGACTCGGCCAGATCAGCGGCCGGGCACGCGAGGAAGGCCGCGGACGCGGCTGAGGACGCCGCCGATCACGCCGGTGACTCAGCGACGGCCGCCGCGAAGTCGACCGAGCACGCCAACGCGGCCACCGAGGCCGCCGACGCGGCCAGTGCCGCGGTCGTCAAGGCGCGGCAGGTCTTCGTACTTGCCCGCGAGGTCGAGGTCGAAGAGCTTCTGGGCCGGATGAACGCCGGTATCGAGCGGGCCAAGGACTACAAGGCCGATGACGAGCAGCAGACCGCGGCGGAAGCCGCCCTGGAACAAGGCGACCGGGACCGGGAGACCGAACGCGACCGTCTGGTCACCGCGGCAGGACAGCCCGGTGCGGACCTTCCCTCGGTGGCGAAGGAGGGCCGCGCTCTTGCCGTGCTCACCATGAAGAACGGCACGCCGTGGGGGCGCGCGGCGGCGGAGGCGGCCCTCGCCGGGCCCGACGAGGTCGTCATCGACTGGCTCCGCAACGGTTGGCGGACGGCACAACAGCAGGACGACCGCTCCTACGTCGAGCGGCTCGCCGAGGAAAGCCCGGTCAAGGAAGTACGCGAGGCCGCCGAGGCCGCTCTCGACGGCGACGCGGCCACCGTCACCGAGTTCGTGGACAACGGCCAGTACGAGATCAGCAGCCAGTACATGCGAACCGGCATCGCACAGATCATCTCCACCGCCGGACCGATCCTCAAGGAGGCCGGCCGGGCCGCCCTGAACAGCAACGACCCCAAGAAGCACAGCGAGTTCCTCACCGAGACCCAGTTCGCCAAGCGGACCGAGGACGAGCGGGTGCAGGCAGCTCAGCTGGTCGAGTCAGGTGGCCCCGAAGTGCAGGCCGCGGCCCGCGTCGCGCTGGCCGGTTCCCCCCAGATGCTGCACGCCTTCATCGTCTCCGGCCACTACACGGCGATGAACAAGGATCAGCTTGCGGCCACCCACGTCGCGATCGTCCAGAAGATGATCAGCGACGCGGCGGGTGTCGCGGCGACCGCGCAGAAGAACGCCGCGGAGGCACAGCGCGTTGCCGCCCTCGCCCGCAAGGCGGCCACCGAGGCAGCCGACTGGGCCGACAAGGCCAAGGACTCCGCGCAACAGGCGCAGGACCACGCCGACCAGGCGGCACAGTACGCCCAGGAGGCCGAAAGCTCCGCCGCCAAGGCCGCCGCGTCCGCGAAGACGGCACGCAACGCCGCCAACAGCGCCGACATCGCCGCCGCTGACGCCGCCCGGTCCGCCACCGACGCCACCCTGTCCGCGGAATGGGCCCAGAACGAAGCGACAAGCGCCTCCTACGCCGCCAGCCGGGCCCGCCAGTCCGCCCTCGCCGCCGGCAAGTCCGCCGACGCCGCACTCGCCGACGCCACAGCCGCCTTCAAGGCCGCGGTCACCAAAGCGAAAGAAGAAGCAGAAGCCCGACGCAAAGCCGCCGTCGCCGCCAAGGAAAAGGCGATCAACGACAACGGAGCCCGCGCCCGGGAACAGTACCGCTGCCAGAACGCCTACATCCCCTGCGACCCGGTCAAACACGCCCGCTGGTGCCAGCACAACGAAATCCTCTGCGAAATCGAAGCCGCAGGCCCCGCCATCGGCGCCGCAGGCAAAAAGCTCTGGGGCATTACCAAGGAACTCACCGGCCTCAGCAACTACACCGCCTGCCTCGCCAAGAAAGACCTCGACAACTGCGGCAGCCTCGCCGTAGACGCCCTCATCGGCGCAAAACTCAAAGCACTCCACGCCGCCTACGACAAACTCAAACTCCTCAAGCGTGGATGTAAGATAGCAAGTAAGTCCGCCATGCGGGCGGCGGTAGTGGGAGCAGCCTCTGCGGAGCTGCCCTGCGGAACCCACGACGTGCCAGGAATGCCGCGTCCTGCAACGGCAATTCCGCGAACTGGTGACTGCAAGGCATGTGCGGAAAGAATCCGTGACAGTCTCGGAGGGGGTGAGGTAGTGCGGTTCGACCCGCCAAGGTACTTCGGCCCCTATCGAGGTCAGGACACCATGAGCTGGACCCACCACTATGTTGTTGTCCGAGACGGTCGTGTCTACGATGCCTTCACTCCGTCGGGTGGTGAAGCCATCGATGTTTACAAGTCCAAGTGGTTGTACGGTGATGCAATTGAATTCGGATTCTAGAGCAAGTGTGCTCCACTTCATAGAAAAGGTTCGTGCCCGACCCGAGATGTACGGCTTGGATGATTCCTACTATCCAACTGTGACATTTCTTGAGGGGTATGATCTGGGCTGCTCGGGCGCTTTGCTCGACGGATTCACTGAATGGCTCCTCGCTCGCAAGGGTGAGGATTCTAGTTTCGGCTGGAGGGTGCTTGTTCTAGAGGAGGCATTCCCTGGCAGTAACGTGCACTGGTCGGAGTTGAACGAAGACCAGGAGCGTCGCGCAGTCGCTCAGCTGTTTATCCTGCTGATCTCTTTTCTCGACGACCGGATTGGTCAGCCAGGGGAATAGCTGGTGGGGGGCCGCCCACGGCGGCGCCCCCCGGTGGGGCAAGCCCCCCCCCCCGCCCCCCCCCACACCGCCCCACACCCCCCCCACACCCCCCCCACCCCAACCCCCCCCACCCCCCACAACA
>NZ_JBHJVQ010000046.1:12279-46963 GCF_042263835.1 Streptomyces sp. NPDC056128
TCTGCTCTGGTTTGTGTTCTTGAATTATTTATACGCCATCGGCGTGAGGGTACCCCGGGTTATTGGGGGGGCGGGGGGCCCCCTGGGGCCCCCCCCCCGGTTGGGTCAAGCCGCCCGCGCCGACCCCACCGACTCCGCCGAGTGCATCGGCCGGCCCGCGCCCAGGTCCGTCAGGATCGCCGCCGAGGCGCGGTGGCCCGAGTGGAGGGCGCCCTGGACGGTGCTGGTGTCGCGGTGGTCGCCGCAGACGTACAGGCCGGCCAGGAGGCGTACCGGGCGGCGCGGGTCGTGCGGTGGGCGCATCGCGGGGACCGCCTCGGGCGTGTGGTGCACGGCGAGGGTCTCCCAGCGGGTGGTCGGGGTGCCGTAGAGGCGGGACAGGTGGATGCGGACGGCGGTGTCCACGTCGGACGGGGGAGGGCCGAGGACCGTCGAGGAGACCAGGGCGCGTCCGGCCGGTGCCCTGGTCGGGTCCACGTGGCTGACCACCGCCGTGTGGGCGACCGGGCCGCCCCGGTCGGCGTCGAGCAGCAGGGACGCGCCGGTCGCCGGGGGTTCGTCGGTGGTGTGGTGCACCACCGTCACGGGATGGAAGTCCGGTACCCGCAGTCCCGGCAGCAGCGCGGCCGCCGCGCGGGCGTCCGTCGCCACCAGGACGGCACGGCAGCGGATGACCCCGTGCTCCGCGGTGGTCACGGCGTTGGTGGCGACCGAGGTGACCCGGACGCCGGTGTGCACGGTGCCCGGCGGCAGCGAGCGGGCCAGGTGCTCGGGCAGGGCCTCGGCGCCGCCCTCGGGCAGACCGAGCCGTCCGGCCGCGAAGGCGCGCAGCGCGAGGTCCGCGCACCGGCTGGAGGTGGTGAGGTCCGGGTCGCACAGCAGGGCGGCGAGCAGCGGACGCAGGAAGCCGTCCACCGTCCGGGCGGGCAGTCCGCGCGCGGCGAGGGCCTGGGCGGCGGGCAGCTCCGGGCGGGCCAGCAGCCGTTCCACCGGGGTGCTCGCGAGCCGCGACAGCGCGGCGCCGAGCCGGGCCTGGTCGACGGCGGTACCGAGCGGCGCGCCGGCCCGGACGCGGGGCGTCGGCGCGGGCCTGCCGTACGCCCCGGGAGGGCCGAGCGTGCGCCGGGGCGCGGGGATCGACCGGGGGGCGCTCGCGAGGGCGCGCACCGCGTGGAGTGCGCCCCTTGCGCCCCGTACACCCGCCGGGGCGCCCGCGCGGTGGTGCCGGCCCTCGCTGTGCAGCAGGACCCCGGGGGCGAAGGGCAGCAGCGCGAGGCCGTCGAGCCCGGGGGTGCGTCGCAGTTCGGGATACGCCGTGGACAGCAGCTGTCCGATTCTGTCGAGCCGGAATCCGTCGACCTTCTCGGTCGCCTGCCGGCCGCCCACCGCATGGGCGGCCTCCAGGACCGTGGTCGTCACTCCTGCGCTGGTCAGCCGATGCGCCGCGGCGAGTCCGGCGATCCCGGCCCCCACGACGACGACGTCCGCCTGGTACGCGGGCTCAAGCACGTGCCCCTCCTCGAGGTTGCGCGGCCGCTGGAGACGTGATGCCCCCAACCGGCTTGAGGGATACCCGAGTTCGAGACGAGGTTAGGACCAGAAACGGTCAGATGGAGTCGCGCAGGGGCAGGGCACGGTCGCACGGCGGTCGCACAGCGGCGCGGAGTGGTCGCATCCGCACTTCACAGCGCCGCCCGGATCGCCCCGTCGATCTCTGGGAACGCGAACCGGAACCCCGATTCCTGGAGGCGGGCCGGCAGGACCCGGGCGCTGCCCAGGACGTCGCCGGCCATCTCACCCAGCGCGGCGCGCAGCACCGGCGCGGGCACCGGGAAGGGCGTCGGGCGGTGCAGCACCCGCCCCATGGCCACGGTGATCTCACGGTTCGTCAGCGGCTGCGGGGCCGTCAGGTTGAACGGTCCTGACAGGTCCTCGTGGTCCAACAGGTGCCGGATCGCCGCCACCTCGTCGTGCAGCGCCACGAACGACCAGTACTGGGACCCGTCGCCCAGCCGTCCGCCGAGCCCGGCCTTGAACAGCGGGAAGAGCCGCCCCCAGGCCCCGCCGCCGCTCGCGACGACCAGACCCGTCCGGGTGAAGGCGGTCCGTACGCCCGCCTCCTGGGCGGGCGCCGCCGCGGCCTCCCACTCCACGCACAGGGCCGGCAGGAAGCCCTCACCGGCGGGCGCGCTCTCGTCCACGGCCCGGTCGCCCGTCTCCCCGTAGTAGCCGATCGCGCTGCCGTTCACGAAGACCCGCGGCGGCCGTTCCATCGCCGCGACGGCCTCCGCGAGCGCCGTCGTGCCGTGTACGCGGCTGCTGCGGATGCGTGTCTTGTACGCGTCGGTCCAGCGCCGGTCGCCCACCCCGGCGCCGGCCAGGTTGACCACGGCGTCGCAGCCCGCGAGCCCGGCCGCGTCCACCCGCCCGTTCTCCGGGTCCCAGCGGACCTCGTCCGCGCTCCGGGGCGCACGGCGTACCAGCCGCACCACCTCGTGTCCGTCCGCGGTCAGGGACCGCACCAGTGCGCTGCCGATGAGACCGGACGCGCCGGCCACCACGATGCGGGAACGTTCCAAGTCCATGTGCTCATCCTGCCGGGTGGGCCGGGAAAAGCGGCGGACCGGAGCCCGCGTCCGCGTCGTACAGTGACCGTCATGCCAGCCCCGCACATACGTCCCGCCAGGTCCGACGACGAGGAGCCGCTGCGCCGGCTCGACCGCGACACCTGGTCGCTCCTGCACGCCGTCTCACCCCCGCCGGGACCGGACGACCCCTTCTTCCGCCCGCACTCGGGCCCCGCCGACCACCTCGTCGCCGAACTCGACGGCGCCGTCGTCGGCTACGTCCGCCTCGGCTTCCCCACGGAACTGGCCGCCAACGCCCATGTCCGCCAGATCCGCGGCCTCGCCGTCGCCGGCACCGCCCGCGGGGGCGGCGTCGGCCGCGCGCTGGTCCGCGCCGCCGTCGAGGAGGCCCGCCGCCTCGGCGCCCGCCGCATCACCCTGCGCGTCCTCGGCCACAACACCGCCGCCCGGAAGCTCTACGAGTCCGAGGGCTTCGTCGTCGAGGGGGTGCAGCCCGAGGAGTTCTACCTCGGCGGCGCCTACGTCGACGACGTGACGATGGGCCGGTTCCTGACCGAGCGGGAGCCGTCGCCGGTCACGACGTGACCGGTTCGCCCGTGTCCACCGCCTCCGTAGCGTCCGCGGCACGCTCCGCGTCGGCGGCCACCTCGGCCGCGGTCAGCACGTAGCCGGTCCCGGCGTCGGAGGTGGAGCGGGCGAACACCACGCCGTACACCCGGCCGTCGGTGGTCAGCAGCGGTCCGCCCGAGTTGCCGGGGCGGACCGTGGAGCGGATCGAGTAGATCTCCCGGGTGACGTTCGCGTCGCTGTAGATGTTCTGGCCGGTCGCCCGCATCCGGTTCGCCACCGTCGCCGCCCGCAGGTCCAGGTCGCCGTCCTGCGGATAGCCCGCCACCACTGCGGGGTCCCCGCGCTCCGCGTCGTCGTCGAACCGCAGGACGGGCGCGGACAGGTCCGGGACGTACAGCACGGCCACGTCCTTGCCCGGGTCGAACAGCACCACGCGTGCCTCGTACGACGGGCCCACCCCGCCGATCCGCACGGTCGGGTCGTCGATGCCGGCCACCACGTGGGCGTTGGTCATCACCCGCTCCGGCGCGAACACGAAGCCGCTGCCCTCCCGGCCCTGGGTGCCGGTGACGCCCTCCACCTTCACCGTGCTGCGCTGGGCCGCCCGGGTCGCGGCCGCCGTCACGCTGTCCCCGGAGGGCTCGGCGACCTGCGCCGTCGCCTCGTTCTCGAACGGGTTGAAGACCTGCGGGAACCCGGCCTCGGTCAGCGCGGACGTCGCCCCCGAGAACCACGCCGGCGTGGTGTCCGGCATCGCCCGCTGTACGGCGCCCAGCAGCGTCGAGTCCCGGATCGCCGAGGTGAGCAGCGAGGACGAGGACGCCGCGAGCACGCTGGCCGCCACCCACGCCACGATCAGCGCCGCCACCGCGTTCGCCGCCGCCCCGCCGACCCCGTCGGCCACCCTGAGCGGGCCGGCGTCCAGCTCCCGGCGCAGCCGCAGCGCCAGCCGCCCCGCCAGCTCGTGCACCACGATCGCCGGCAGCAGCACCGTGACCACCGCGAGCACCGTCGCCGACGTCGAGCCCGGCGTCACGAGATCCGTGACCCAGGGCAGGATCCACACGCCGAGCGCCGCACCGCCCACGAAACCGGCCAGCGAGACACAGCCGGCCACCAGTCCGCGCCGGTATCCGGACGCGGCGTAGGCCAGCACCACCAGCACCAGCAGAACGTCGAGCAGGTCCACGCGAGCCGCCTTTCCACCACCGGACCCCGGGAACCCTCAGTACGTGCCGTACGGCCCCGATGATCAGACCGCGCCGCGCGACCGACCGGAACGGTCACCCGAGCGAGCATGTGCGATCTCGACCGACAACCGGAAAACGTCGTGGACCTGGACGATGGTTCCACCGGGTGGCACAGCACACATCGCGGGCGGACCCGATCCGCCGGACAGTGGGACCATGCGTCCCCTCCGACCGCGCGGGGCCCGGGAGCGGCGTGCCGTTCCCGCACCGGGTGCCGCCCGCGCCTCCACCCCCGGTGCGGCCGGGATGCCGCGTGCGCTGCGGGCGGTGCTCGGCGCGCTGCCCGGCCTGGCCGCCGTCGCCGCGCTGTTCCTCTGCGCCAACGGGGTCGAACAGGCGGCGGCCACACAGACCAGTCCGGTCGCCGCCGACCGGCACACGGCGCCCCGGCCGGCCATCGTGCCCCGGTCGGAATGGCTGGGCGGGGCCGCCCGCGAGCAGCCCGCCCCGCGCTACGACGACAAGATCCTCGCCGTCTTCGTCCACCACACGGACACGCCGAACGGCTACGACTGCGCCGACGTGCCGGCCATCCTGCGGGGCGTGTACATGGGCCAGACCGGCGCCCGGGACTGGGACGACATCGGCTACAACTTCATCGTCGACCGCTGCGGCACCGTCTACGAGGGCCGCGCCGGCGGCGCCGACCGCCCCGTCACCGGCGCCCACACCCAGGGCTTCAACCACCGCACCACCGGCATCGCCGCCCTCGGCACCTTCACCGCGGGCGTGCCCGTGCCGGACGCGCTGACCGACGCGATCGCCGCCGTGGCCGCCTGGAAGCTCGGCGAGACCGACACCGACCCGCGCGCGAAGGTCGCCCTGGTCTCCAGCAACGGGCTCAGCCGCTACGCCGCGGGCGCCACGGCGACCCTGCCCGCCGTCGCGGGCCACGACGACGGCTACCAGACCAGCTGCCCGGGCGCCGCCCTCTCCGACCGCCTCCCAGAAATCCGCCAGACCGCGGCCCATCTCCAGGGCCGCACGGGCTGACTCGCGGCGTGGCGGCTGGCGCGCGGCTGTGGCGGGCTGGCCCGGGGGTGGGCGGGCTGGCGCGAAGCTGTGCGGGCTGGCCCGTGGTTGCGGGGACTGACTTGCGACCACGCCGGCTGCCCCCTTCGGCTGCACCGGCAGGCCTCCGGCCGCGCGGGCGGGCCCCCCGGGGGCGGGCGGGCTGGCCCCCCGGTCCCGGGGGTGCGTCGGGCGCCGCCGGTGTGGTTGCGCGGGCTGACCCGCGGCTGCAACGTCCGGCCTCCGGCTGCGCGGGCGGCCCCGGCTGGGGCGGGCTGGCCCCCGGGTCGCGCGGGTGCGTCGGGCGCCGCCGGTGTGGTTGCGCGGGCTGACCCGCGGCCGCACGGGCTGGCCCCGGCTGCACCGGCCGGCCCCCGGCCGCGAGGGCTGGCCCCCGGGTCGCCCGGGCGCACCCCGCGCCGCCGGGTCACTCCGGGCCGAAGCGCTCCCACAGGCGGGGCAGGCGGGTTGCGAGGGCCTGGTTGTTTTCCAGGTTGATCGCGGTGCCCAGTGGCTCGGCGGGGGCGGGGGCGATGCCGAGGTCGGGGGCCACGGTGCCGGTGAGCTGCTCGTAGGCCTCGTCGGCCGCGTAGCCCAGCTCCTCCCCGTCGCCGTCCAGCTCCTCGTCGAAGTCTTCCAGCAGCTCGGCGAGCGAGTCGGGTTCGTGCACCGCGCCCTCGTACACCTCCCGGCCCTGGCCGATCAGCCAGCAGCGGAAGAAGTCGAACGCGTCGTCGCTGGCACCGCCCAGCAGCACCCACGCCGCGCCCCACAGGTCCCAGGTGCAGGCGCGGTTGTAACGGGCCTCGAAGTGGCGGGCGAAGTCGAGCACCAAGTCGGGGTCCATCGTGAGGAGCCGGTCCACCAGCAGGTCGGCCTGGTCCTCGGGATCGCCGTCGGCGCCCTGCCGGGCGGCGTCGATCAGCTCCCAGAACTCCGTCTCGTCCATCACGGGTCCAGCATCGGCCCTGTGGGGGTGCCACGCACGTGGAGTGCGGCGGATCGTTATGCGGGAATCACCGCGCGGGAACCGTCAGCCGCCGTCCTGCCCCGCACCGGCGTACAGCCCCGCGAGCCGCCGGGCGTCCCGGGCGAACCGGTCCCGCAGCCCTTCCGGCGCCAGCACCTCCACCTCCGCACCCAGTCCCGTCAGCTGGGTGTGCGCGACCTCCTCCGACTCCACCGGCAGCGTCACCGTCACCCACCCGTCCGCGTCCGGCCCCTCGGCCGCCGCCAGCGCCTCCCGCGCCGACAGCGCGTCCACGGCGTACCGGAGCCCGCGCACCCCCCGCTCCGACAGCCGCACCACGACCCGCGCCCGCAGGATCGACCGCGCGAACTGCTCGGCCCGCTCCGCCCAGAACGCCGGCAGGTCGAAGTCGTCGTCCCGCGCGAAACGCTCCTCACCCGGCTCCACCGCCGTGAACCGGTCGATCCGGTACACCCGGTACGGCCCGCCGTCCGCTTCCCGCGCGACCCGCGCGCACAGGTACCAGACCCCCGCCTTCAGCACGAGCCCGTACGGCTCCAGCTCCCGGACCACCTCGTCCCGCGCACGCCGGTAGCGCGCCGCGATCCGCCGGTCGTCCCAGACCGCGTCCGCGACCGCCGGCAGCAGCTCGGGCGTGCGGGGCTCCCGGAACCAGTTCGGCGCGTCCAGATGGAAGCGCTGCGCCGCCGTACGGGAGGCGTCCCGCAGCGACGGGAGCAGCGCCGCCGACACCTTCAGCCGGGCCGCCGAGGCCGCGTCCTCCAGGCCCATCTCGCGCAGCGCGCCCGGCACCCCGGACAGGAACAGCGCCTCGGCCTCGCCCCGGGCCAGCCCGGTCAGCCGCGTCCGGTAGCCGCCGATCAGCCGGTAGCCCCCGGCCCGCCCGCGCTCGGCGTACACCGGGACCCCGGCCTCCGACAGCGCCTGCGCGTCCCGCGTCACGGTCCGCTCGGAGACCTCCAGCTCCCGGGCCAGCTCGGCGGCGGTCATGGCCGGGCGGGACTGGAGGAGCAGCACCATCTTGATGAGGCGGGCAGCGCGCATCCCCACATCATGCAGGAGGCCCCCGCCGCGGCGGGGGCCTCCTCGGGTCATGCCCGGCCCTACAGGCCGTAGCGCTCGCGCGCCTCCTTCACGGCCGTCGCCTTGACCTCGCCGCGCCGGGCGAGCTGGGCCAGAGCCGCGACCACGATCGACTCGGCGTCGACACCGAAGTGCCGGCGGGCGGCGTCACGGGTGTCCGAGAGGCCGAAGCCGTCGGCACCGAGCGACGAGTAGTCCTGCTCGACCCACTGCGCGATCTGGTCCGGGACCTGGCGCATGTAGTCGGAGACCGCGAGGACCGGGCCCTCGGCGCCCTGGAGCGCCCGGCGGACGTACGGCACCCGCTCCTCGCCGCGCAGCAGCGCCGCGTCGGCGTCCATCGCGTCCCGGCGCAGCTCCGTCCAGGAGGTCGCGGACCACACGTCGGCGGCCACGCCCCACTCCTCGGTGAGCAGCCGCTGCGCCTTGAGCGCCCAGTGGATCGCCGTACCGGAGGACAGAAGCTGGAGCCGCGGGGCGTTCGCCGCCGGGGTCAGGCCCGCCGACTCCGCCGTGTTGAAGCGGTACAGGCCCTTGACGATGCCCTCGTCCACACCGGCGCCGGACGGCTTGGCCGGCTGCGGCATCGGCTCGTTGTAGACGGTCAGGTAGTAGAAGACGTTCGGGTCCTCGCCCGGGGCCGCCTCGCCGTACATCCGGCGCAGACCGTCCTTGACGATCGCCGCGACCTCGTACGCGAAGGCCGGGTCGTACGTCATCGCGGCCGGGTTGGTCGCCGCGATCGCCGGGGAGTGACCGTCCGCGTGCTGGAGACCCTCACCGGTCAGCGTGGTCCGGCCGGCCGTGGCGCCGACCAGGAAGCCGCGGCCGAGCTGGTCGCCGAGCTGCCACATCTGGTCGGCCGTGCGCTGCCAGCCGAACATCGAGTAGAAGATGTAGAACGGGATCATCGTCTCGCCGTGCGTCGCGTACGACGTCGACGCGGCGATGAAGTCGGCCATCGAACCGGCCTCGGTGATCCCCTCGTTGAGGATCTGGCCGTTCTTGGCCTCCTTGTAGTACATCAGCTGGTCGCGGTCGACCGGCTCGTACGTCTGGCCCTTGGGGGAGTAGATCCCGAGGGACGGGAAGAGGCTCTCCATGCCGAAGGTGCGCGCCTCGTCGGGGACGATCGGCACCCAGCGCTTGCCGGACTCCTTGTCGCGGACCAGGTCCTTGACCAGGCGGACGAAGGCCATCGTGGTGGCCACGCTCTGCGAGCCGGAACCCTTGTCGAAGGACGCGAACGCCTTCTCGGCGGGCGCGGGCAGCGGCGCGACCGGGTGCACGCGGCGGGCCGGGGCCGGACCGCCGAGGGCGGCGCGGCGCTCCTGGAGGTAGCGGACCTCGGGGGAGTCGGCGCCCGGGTGGCCGTAGGGGACCACGCCGTCGGTGAAGTCGCTGTCCTTGATCGGCAGGCCGAGCAGGTCGCGCATGTCCTTGAACTCGTCCACCGAGAGCTTCTTCATCTGGTGGTTGGCGTTCTTGGAGGCGAAGCCGGTGCCGAGGGTGTGGCCCTTGACCGTCTGGGCCAGGATCACGGTCGGCGCGCCCTTGTGGGCGAGCGCGGCCCGGTAGGCGGCGTAGACCTTGCGGGACTCGTGGCCGCCGCGCGAGTAGTGGAAACACTCGAGGATCTTGTCGTCGGACAGCAGCTTCGCCATCGCGGCGAGCTCCGGGTCCTTGCCGAAGAAGTCCTCGCGGATGTAGGCGGCGTCGCGCGTCTGGTACGTCTGCACCTGCGCGTCGGGTACCTCGCGCAGGCGGCGTACGAGCGCGCCGTTCGTGTCGAGCTGGAACAGCTCGTCCCACGCCGTGCCCCACAGGCTCTTGACGACGTTCCAGCCGGCGCCGCGGAACTGGGCCTCCAGCTCCTGCACGATCTTGAAGTTGGCGCGGACCGGACCGTCGAGGCGCTGCAGGTTGCAGTTGATGACGAAGGTCAGGTTGTCCAGGCCCTCGCGGGAGGCGAGGGTGAGCGCGGTGGTGGACTCCGGCTCGTCCATCTCGCCGTCGCCGAGGAACGCCCACACGTGGGAGTTGGTCAGGTCCTTGATGCCGCGGCTGGTCAGGTAGCGGTTGAACCGCGCCTGGTAGATCGCGGAGATCGGCCCGAGGCCCATGGAGACGGTGGGGAACTCCCACAGCCAGGGCAGGCGGCGCGGGTGCGGGTAGGACGGCAGTCCGTTGCCGCCGGACTCGCGCCGGAAGTTGTCGAGGTGGTCCTCGGTGAGCCGGCCGTCGAGGAAGGCACGGGCGTAGATGCCGGGGGAGGCGTGGCCCTGGATGTAGAGCTGGTCGCCGGAGCCGTCACCCTCCTTGCCCTTGAAGAAGTGGTTGAAGCCGGTCTCGTACAGCCAGGCCGCGGAGGCGAAGGTGGCGATGTGGCCGCCGACGCCGTGCTTGCTGCCGCGGGTCACCATGGCGGCCGCGTTCCAGCGGTTCCAGGCGGTGATCCGCTGCTCCAGGTCCTCGTCGCCGTCCACAGCGGGCTCGTCGGCGGTCGGGATGGAGTTGACGTAGTCCGTCTCCAGCAGCTTCGGCAGCGCCAGGCCGGCGCCCTCGGCGCGCTCCAGCGTGCGGCGCATCAAGTACGCGGCACGGTGCGGCCCGGCCGCCTTGGTGACGGCGTCCAGGGAGGCCTGCCACTCGGCGGTCTCCTCGGGGTCGCGGTCCGGGAGCTGGTCGAGCTCGCTCGGCTGGATGGCTTTGGGGTCGGTCATGTCGCCGCCTTCCTCAGTCGAAGGGGGTTCCCTCATCGGCAAGGGTTCGGGGTGCCCTAGGTCTTTGGCAGGACAGGGCGTGAGGCTTGGGTGGAAGCCCGTCGGTGACTGTAACTCGCTGATCGATGATCGATCAAAGGGTTGAGGGGCAAAACCTCTTGATTACGAGAAAGTCGGCACGGGGTGCCTTCGGCGATGGCACGGAGTGACGGTGCCCGTCGGGGGGTTTGTGCAGGTGAGGTGGGGTGGGCGCGGATGAGCTCGGGGGGTGCGGTGGGGTGGCGTCCGCGGGTGCGGCGTGGCTGATCGCGCAGTTCCCCGCGCCCCTTTCAGGTGGCGCCCGTCTTCAGGGGCGCGGGGAACTGCGCGAACGGGGGTCTGGGGGCGGAGCCCCCAGGGACGGGAAGGGTAGGGGCGGCGGGGGCGAAGACTAGGCGCGTGGGGCACAGCCGAGGACGTGGGCCTTGACGATCTCGGGGATCCGCGGATCCCGGCGACGGAACGCGGCGACCAGTTCCTCGTGTTCCTCCGCGTAGGACTGCTGCACCGTGCCCAGCCACCGTATCGACAGGGCCGTGAAGACCTCGATGCCCAGGCCTTCCCACGTGTGCAGCAGCACCGAGTTGCCCGCGGCGCGGACCAGCTCCCGGTGGAAGCCCACTGTGTGCCGCACCTGGCCCGTCCCGTCGGAGACCCGGTCCGCCTCGTACAGCGCGGCGACGTGCGGCTCCAGGGCCGAGCAGTCCAGGGCGAGCCGGTCCGCCGCCAGCTCGGCCGCGATGGCCTCCAGGCCGGCCCGGACGGGGTAGCTCTCCTCCAGGTCGGCGGCGGTCAGGTTCCGCACCCGCACGCCCTTGTTCGGCGCCGACTCGATCAGCCGCAGCGACTCCAGCTCCCGCAGGGCCTCCCGCACCGGCGTCTGGCTGACCTCCAGCTCGGTGGCGATCCGGCGCTCCACGATCCGCTCGCCCGGCTGCCAGCGTCCGCTGATGATCCCTTCCAGGATGTGCTCGCGGATCTGTTCGCGCAGCGAGTGGACGACGGGCGCGGTCATGAGAGCTCCTTCGGGAGGGGCCCCTTCGGCCCCCTGGGGCGTTTGACGTTGAGTAACAATACGGCCGTCGCGGCGGGCGGGAAGGGCGCACGGGGGCGCTTTGGCGCAGGTGAGACGAGACTTACACAGCGTGCCCTCGCCGAAACGTGACGGTGCCCCCGTCCGGAGAACTCCGGGCGGGGGCACCGTACAGGCCCACTGGCGAGGGACTACAGGCCGAGCTCGACCTCGAACTCGCCGGCCTCCAGGATCGCCTTGACCGCCGTCAGGTAGCGGGCGGCGTCGGCGCCGTCCACCAGGCGGTGGTCGTAGGACAGGGTCAGGTACGTCATGTCGCGGACGCCGATGACCGTGCCCTCCTCCGTCTCGATGACGGCCGGACGCTTGACCGTGGCACCGATGCCGAGGATCGCGACCTGGCCCGGCGGCACGATGATCGTGTCGAACAGCGCGCCGCGCGAACCGGTGTTGCTGATGGTGAAGGTCGCACCGGCCAGCTCGTCCGGGCTGATCTTGCTGGCCCGCACCTTGCCCGCCAGGTCGGCGGTCGCCTTGGCGATGCCGGCCAGGTTGAGGTCACCGGCGTTCTTGATGACCGGGGTCATCAGGCCCTTCTCGGAGTCCACCGCGATACCGATGTTCTCGGTGTCGAAGTAGGTGATGGTCCCCTCGGCCTCGTTGATCTTGGCGTTGATCGGCGCGTGCGCCTTCAGCGCCTGGGCGGCAGCCCGGACGAAGAACGGCATCGGCGAGAGCTTGACGCCCTCACGGGCCGCGAACGCGTCCTTGGCCCGGCCGCGCAGCTTCATCAGGCGGGTGACGTCGACCTCGACGACCGACGACAGCTGGGCCTGCTCGTGCAGCGCCTTGACCATGTTGTCGCCGATGACCTTGCGGATGCGGGGCATCTTGACGGTCTGGCCGCGCAGCGGGGAGGCCTCCAGGGTGGGGGCCTTCTTCGCGGCGGTGGCCGGGGCGGCAGCGGCAGCGGCAGGCGCCGGAGCGGCGGCCTTCGCGGCCTCGGCGGCGGCGATGACGTCCTGCTTGCGGATGCGGCCGCCGACGCCGGTGCCCTTGACGGTGGACAGGTCGACGCCGTTCTCGGCGGCGAGCTTGCGCACCAGCGGGGTCACGTAGGCGCCGTCGTCCGCCGGCTGGGCGGCGGACGGAGCGGCCGGGGCGGCAGCAGGAGCCGGGGCGGCCGGCTGCGGGGCGGGAGCCGGGGGCGCCTGCGGGGCCGGAGCGGCCGGAGCCGGGGCGGCCTGCGCGGGAGCCGGAGCCGGGGTGGGCTCGGGCTTGGCGGGGGCCTCCTGAGCGGGAGCCTCCTGGGCCGGGGCGGCGGCCGGAGCGGCACCCGCCTCGCCGATGACGGCGAGCTTGGCGCCGACCTCGGCGGTCTCGTCCTCGCCGACCACGATCTCCAGCAGGGTGCCGGACGCGGGGGCGGGGATCTCGGTGTCGACCTTGTCGGTGGACACCTCGAGCAGCGGCTCGTCGGCCTCGACGCTGTCGCCGACCGACTTCAGCCAGCGGGTGACGGTGCCCTCGGTGACGGACTCGCCGAGCGCGGGCAGGACGACGTCCGTGCCCTCGGCGGCGCCGCCACCGGACTGCTCGGCGCTCGGCGCGGGCGCCGGGGCGGCCTGCTCGGTGGACGGGGCGGCAGCGGCGGGCTCGGGGGCGGGCTCGGCGGCCTGCTCGGCCTGCGGCGCCTGCTCGGCGGCCGGGGCGCCGGTGCCGTCGTCGATCAGCGCCAGCTCGGCGCCGACCTCGACGGTCTCGTCCTCGGCGACCTTGATGGAGGACAGCACGCCCGACGCGGGCGCCGGGATCTCGGTGTCGACCTTGTCGGTCGAGACCTCGAGCAACGGCTCGTCGGCCTCGACGCGCTCACCCTCGGCCTTCAGCCAACGGGTGACGGTGCCCTCGGTGACGCTCTCGCCGAGCGCCGGAAGGGTTACGGAAACCGCCATGGTTTCGGTTGCTCCTTACGAATTGCGGAAGTCTGTGTCGTCGCGCCCAATGACCGAGGGGGTCAGTCGTGGGAGTGCAGCGGCTTGCCGGCCAGCGCCAGGTGCGCCTCGCCCATCGCCTCGTTCTGCGTCGGGTGGGCGTGGACGAGCTGGGCCACCTCGGCCGGCAGCGCCTCCCAGTTGTAGATCAGCTGAGCCTCGCCGACCTGCTCGCCCATACGGTCGCCGACCATGTGGACGCCGACCACGGCACCATCCTTGACCTGCACGAGCTTGATCTCGCCCGCGGTCTTGAGGATCCTGCTCTTGCCGTTGCCGGCCAGGTTGTACTTCAGGGCGACGACCTTGTCCGCGCCGTAGATCTCCTTGGCCTTGGCCTCGGTGATGCCCACGGAGGCGACCTCCGGGTGGCAGTACGTCACCCGCGGCACGCCGTCGTAGTCGACCGGGACGGTCTTCAGGCCGGCGAGCCGCTCCGCCACCAGCATGCCCTCGGCGAAGCCGACGTGCGCGAGCTGGAGGGTGGGAGCGAGGTCACCGACGGCGGAGACGGTCGGGACGTTGGTCCGCATGTACTCGTCGACGAGGACGAAGCCGCGGTCCATGGCGACCCCGGCCTCCTCGTAGCCCAGGCCCTGGGAGACCGGGCCGCGGCCGATGGCGACGAGCAGGACCTCGGCCTCGAACTCCTTGCCGTCGGCGAGGGTGACCTTGACGCCGTCCTGGGTGTACTCGGCCTTCTCGAAGAAGGTGCCCAGGTTGAACTTGATGCCGCGCTTGCGGAAGGCGCGCTCCAGCAGCTTGGAGCTGTTCTCGTCCTCGACCGGGACGAGGTGCTTGAGGCCCTCGATGATCGTGACGTCGGAGCCGAAGGACTTCCACGCGGAGGCGAACTCGACGCCGATGACGCCGCCGCCCAGCACGATCGCGGACTTCGGCACGCGGTCGAGCTTGAGGGCGTGGTCGGACGAGATGATCCGGTCGCCGTCGATGTCCAGGCCGGGCAGCGACTTCGGCACGGAGCCGGTCGCCAGCAGCACGTGCCGGCCCTGGACCCGCTGACCGTTCACGTCCACGGAGGTCGGCGAGGAGAGCCGGCCCTCGCCCTCGATGTAGGTCACCTTGCGCGAGGCGATCAGACCCTGCAGGCCCTTGTACAGGCCCGAGATCACGTCGTCCTTGTACTTGTGGACGGCCGCCATGTCGATGCCCTCGAAGGTGGCCTTCACACCGAACTGCTCGCTCTCGCGGGCCTGGTCGGCGATCTCGCCCGCGTGCAGCAGGGCCTTCGTAGGAATGCAGCCGTTGTGCAGGCAGGTACCGCCGACCTTGCCCTTCTCGATCAGGGCGACGTCCAGGCCCAGCTGCGCCCCGCGCAGGGCCGCGGCGTAACCACCGCTGCCACCGCCGAGGATCACTAGGTCGAAAACGGTGCTGGCGTCGTTCGCCACGTCACGTCCTCCATGCATGTGCGCCACGCCGGTCTCCAGTGACCGGTCGGCGGCTGGTGTCCGGCCGCTCATTGTTCTCGGCCCTTGGGTGGGCCCTGTCCTGCCGGGCTCCATCTTCGCACTTGTGAGAGGCGAACGAGACGTGGGGCCGGGGTGTGAGACGCCCCACGTTCTGCGCGGCCGAGAGAAGAGCGACGCCGCCAGGGGCGCGGGGAACTGCGCGACGAGCCACGACGGACCCGCAGCCGCAAGATCACCCCGCACCCCCCGGGCTCTCACGCGAACGTCAGCCGAGATCGCCGGACGCGGTCAACTCGGCCACGCGGACCAGCGTCCGCACCGCCGTCCCCGTGCCACCCTTCGGCGTGTACCCGAAGGGACCGCTCTCGTTGAACGCCGGACCCGCGATGTCCAGGTGCGCCCACACGATGCCCTCGCCCACGAACTCGCGCAGGAAGAGGCCGGCCACCAGACCGCCGCCCATCCGCTCACCCATGTTCGCGATGTCCGCGGTCGCCGAGTCCATCCCCTTGCGCAGGTGCTCCGGCAGCGGCATCGGCCAGGCCGGCTCGCCGACCTCCTCCGCCGCCTCGTGCACCGCGGCGCGGAACGCGTCGTCGTTCGCCATGACCCCGTACGTCCGGCTGCCCAGCGCCAGCATCATCGCGCCGGTCAGCGTCGCCACGTCGATGATCGCGTCCGGCTTCTCCTGCGAGGCCGCCCACAGCGCGTCCGCGAGCACGAGCCGCCCCTCGGCGTCGGTGTTGAGCACCTCCACCGTCTTGCCGCTGTACATCCGCAGCACGTCACCCGGGCGCGTCGCCGAGCCCGAGGGCATGTTCTCGGCCAGCGCCAGCCAGCCGGTCACGTTGACCTCCAGGCCCAGGCGCGCGGCGGCGACGACGGCGGCGAACACGGCGGCGGCACCGGCCATGTCGCACTTCATCGTCTCGTTGTGCCCGGCCGGCTTCAGCGAGATGCCGCCCGAGTCGTAGGTGATGCCCTTGCCGACGAACGCCAGGGACTTCGTCGCCTTGGACGACGTGTACGACAGCTTCACCAGCCGCGGACCCGCCGCCGACCCGGCACCGACGCCCAGGATGCCGCCGTAGCCGCCCTTGGTCAGCGCCTTCTCGTCGAGCACCTGCACCTTGATGCCGTGCTCCTTGGCCGCGGCCTGCGCGACCGCCGCGAACGCCTCCGGGTCGAGGTCGTTCGGCGGGGTGTTGACCAGGTCGCGGGCGCGGTTCAGCTCCTCGGCGACGGCCGCGGCACGCTCGATCGCCGCCTTGTACGCCTTGTCGCGGGGCTTGCCGCCGAGCAGCGTGGCCTCCGCCAGCGGGACCTTGCCGTTCTTGGCCTTGGCCGCGCCCTTCTCCTTGTAGGCGTCGAAGGAGTACGCGCCGAGCAGCACACCCTCACCGACGGCGCCGGCGTCGGCGGCCTCGGTGAGCGGGAGGGCGAAGGCGGCCTTCTTGGCGCCGGCCAGGGTGCGGGCGGCGACACCGGCCGCCCTGCGCAGCGCCTCGGCGTCGAAGGCGGCGTCCTTCTCGGGCTGGGCGCCGAGACCCACCGCCACCACGAGGGGTGCCTTGAAGCCGGACGGAGCGGGCAGCTTCGTCACCTCACCCTCGGCGCCGGAGGCACCGAGGGTCTCCAGGACGCCGGCGAGCCGGCCGTCGTACGCCTTGTCCACGGCCTCGGCGCCGGGTGCGACGACCAGCCCCGCGGACCTGGATGCCGTGTCCTTGGCGACACCGATCACGATCGCGTCGGCCCGGAGGCCGGGCGCCGCTGCGGTGCTGAGAGTGAGAGCAGTCACGGTGGTGAATTCTCGCTTCCGTATGAAGTCTGGTGTGGCCGAATGCGGGTGGGTCGACCGGGCCCGACATCCGACCCTGGATCCCTCCTGCGACGCGGTCCTCGCCCGGGCGGGCGAACACCCGGGACGAGCCTACGCTCGCGCCCGCGCGCGTCCGCTCCCGCGGGGCCGCGGTTTCCCGCCGGGTACCCGGGATGAGAGATCATTCCTGGGGTACGCCACCGCGCCACCCCACACCCTGGAGCACCCCCGTGAGACGCCCGGTCCTGTCGATAGCCCTCCTCCTGCTGCTCGCGGGCTGCACCTCGTCTCCCGTTGACGGCGGGGGCGGCGCGGACGGTGGGGACGCCGCGGACCACTGGCGGCCGCGGCCCGGCACCGCCTGGCAGTGGCAGCTCAGCGGGAAGCTCGACACCTCCGTGGACGTGCCGGTCTACGACATCGACGGCTTCGACCACACGAAGGCCACGGTCGCCGGTCTGCACGACGACGGCCGCAAGGTCATCTGCTACCTCTCCACCGGCGCCTGGGAGGACTTCCGGCCCGACGCGGCGAAGTTCCCCAAGTCCGTGCTGGGCAAGGGCAACGGGTGGGAGGGCGAGCGGTGGCTGGACATCCGCGCGACGGACGTCCTGGAGCCGCTGATGGCCGAACGCCTCGACATGTGCCGGGAGAAGGGCTTCGACGCCGTCGAGCCGGACAACATGGACGGCTACCGGAACGAGACCGGCTTCCCCCTCACCGCGGACGACCAGCTCCGCTACAACCGGCTGATCGCCGAACTCGCCCACGAACGCGGGATGGCCGTCGGGCTCAAGAACGACCTCGACCAGATCCCCGAACTGGTCGACGACTTCGACTTCGCGGTCAACGAGCAGTGCGCGCAGTACGACGAGTGCGGTGAAAACCAGCCGTTCATCGAGGCGGACAAGGCGGTCTTCCACGTCGAGTACGAGCTGCCCACCGAGCGGTTCTGCGCCGAGTCCCGGGAGATGCGGCTCAGTTCGATGCTGAAGAAGTACGAGCTGGGGGTGTGGCGGGAGGCCTGCTGACGCCGGTGGGGTGCCTCCTCGCCCCTGCTCCGGGTTCAGCCGAGGACCGAGACCACCAGTGCCGTGGTGGCCGCCGTCTCCGCGACGCCGCCGAAGACGTCACCCGTGACGCCGCCGAAGCGGCGGACGCAGTGCCGCAGGAGCAGTTCGGCCGCGGCCACGGCGCACAGTACGGCGAGGGCCGTGCGTACGACGTCGTACGGCCCCAGGAGCGCGCCCGCGCCCGCGGCCGCCAGGGTGACGGCGGCGGCCGCACCCAGCGCCGGGGCGATCGGGACCACCCCCGCGACCGCCGCGCCCAGGCCCTCCGGGCGGGCGGCGGGTACGCCCGCGCGGGCGGCCAGCGTGAGCGCCAGCCGGGCGGCGGTCGCCGAGACCACGGCGGCGAGCGCGCCCCGGGTCCAGGAGCCGTCGTAGGCCTGCGCCAGCGCGGCGACCTGGGCGAGGAGCGTGAACAGCAGGGCGAGTACGCCGAATGGCCCGATGTCCGACTGCTTCATGATCCGCAGGGCGTCCTCGGCGGGCTTGCCGCTGCCCAGTCCGTCCGCGGTGTCGGCCAGGCCGTCCAGGTGCAGTCCCCGCGTGAGTACGGCGGGTACGGCGGCGGTGGCGACGGCGGCGAGGAGGCTGCCGGCGCCCAGGAACAGCAGCAGGAGCCCGGTGCCGGCGGCCGCGGCGCCGACGGCCAGCCCGGCCAGCGGCGCGCACAGCATTCCGGCGCGTGCCGCCTCCCTGTCCCAGCGGGTCACCTTGACCGGGAACACGGTGAGGGTGCCGAAGGCGAAGCGGAGGCCGTCGGGGGAGGGGGTCCTGGACACCGGCGCAGAGTACCCGGAGGTGGTTGGCAGGGTGTTGACGAGGGGCGGGGATAAAGTGCGCATATGGGAGATTGGTGGCAGCGGAACATCGTGGAACCCGGCAAGCTGCCGCTGCTGCTCGCCCTGGGGTCCTTCGTGCTGACGTTCGTGATCACCCGGGTCATCACTCGTCTGATCCGGGCGGGGAAGGGGCCGTTCGGGAACGTCCAGGCGGGCGGGGTGCACATCCACCACGTGGTGCCGGGGGTCCTGCTGACCGTCATCGGGGGGTTCGGGGCGGTGGCGGGTGGACGGCACGGGTTCGGGTCCGCCCTCGCGGCCGTGGTCTTCGGCATCGGGGCGGGGCTGGTCCTGGACGAGTTCGCGCTGATCCTGCATCTCGACGACGTGTACTGGACCGAGGCGGGGCGCCAGAGCGTGGAGGTCGTGGTGCTCACGGCGGCCCTGGTGGGGCTGGTCCTCGCCGGGTTCACGCCGTTCGGGGTCGACGGGGTGGACCAGGACGAGTTCCAGGGCCGCGCGAGCGTCGTCACGACCGTCGCGGGGAACTTCCTGTTCTCGTTGCTCGCCCTCGCCAAGGGCAAGACACGGCTCGCGGTCTTCGGGGTGATCGTGCCCGTCATCGCGCTGATCGGCGCGGTCCGGCTGGCCCGGCCGGGATCGCCCTGGGCCCGCCGCTTCTACGCCGGCCGCCCGCGCGCCCGCGCTCGCGCCCGCCTGCGGGCCTACCACCACGACCGCCGCTGGTCCGGCCCCCGCCGCGCCCTCCAGGACTGGATCGGCGGCCGCCCGGACCCTGACCACTGACGCCTGCGGCGGCCTGCGCGGGTGGGGTGGGGGTGCGCGTAGCGCTTCGGGTTCGGTGGTGGGTCGGGGTCGCGCCGGGGGGTGTCCGTCCTCGGAACGGCGCGGAATCGGTCGGCCACAGAAGTGAACTGTGTTGACGCGCCAACCGCTGCGGGCGGACACCCCCCGACACGACCCCTTCTCGCCGTACGCGGCTATCCGGCCGTCCCCCTAGCTGCGGTAGTCGCTTCCGCCCCAGCTGCGGGCAGTCGTGCCGCTGGGGCGGCACGGGTGGGCGCAGCGGCACCCGGGCAGCGCCGGGTCGCGTCACCCACCCCCCCCCCGGCCCACACCCACGCCGGGTGCCACGTGAACGCCGGGTCGTGTCACCTACCCCCGCGCTTCACTCGGCGGCGATGATGGCCTTGTCGGCGGGCGACTCTTCCGGCAGCTCCGCGGCCAGTGCCGCCGCGGCCTGGACCAGGGGCAGGGCCAGGAGACCCCCCGTGCCCTCACCCACCGTCACACCCTGGGACAGCAGCGGCTCCAGGGCCATCCGGTCCAGCGCCTTCGCCTGGCCCGGCTCGCCGCTGTCGTGCGACGCCAGCCACCAGTCCGGCGCCCGGAAGGCGACCCGCTGTCCGACCAGCGCGCACGCGGCCGACACGACGCCGTCCAGGATCACCGGCATCTTCCGCACCGCGGCCTGGAGCAGGAAGCCCGTCATGGCGGTGAGGTCCGCGCCGCCCACCGTGGCGAGAAGCTGCAACTGGTCGCCCAGTACCGGCCGGGCGCGGCGCAACGCGTCCCGGATCACCGCGCACTTCCGCATCCAGGCCAGGTCGTCGATGGGCAGCCCGCCCCGCCCGGTGACGACCGACGCGTCGGTCCCGCACAGCGCCGCGACCAGCACGCCCGCCGCCGTCGTCCCGCCCACGCTCACATCGCCGAGCACCACCAGGTCCGTGCCCGAGTCGGCCTCCTCGTCGGCCACCGCCATCCCGGCCCGGAAGGCGGCCTCCGCCTCCTCCGGGGTCAGCGCGTCCTCGATGTCGATGCGCCCGCCGCCCCGCCGTACCCGGTGACCGGAGACCTCGGCCGGCAGCGTCTCGGGGTCGCAGTCCAGCGACATGTCGACGACGCGGACCGGTACACCGAGCCGCCGGGCGAGCACCGACACCGGCCGGCCGCCCTCCAGTACCTCGCGCACCAACTCGCCCGCACCGCCCGCGGGCCGCGCCGAGACGCCCAGTTCGGCGATCCGGTGGTCGCCGGCGAAGAGCACGGCCCGGGGCCGTTCGACGGGCCGCACCGGCACGGCGGACTGCGCCGCGGCCAGCCACTCGCCCAGTTCGTCCAGGCGGCCCAGCGCTCCGGGCGGCACGACCTGACGCTCCCGGCGCGCCTCCGCGTCGCGACGTACGCCGCCGTCCGGGCGCTCGATCAGGTCGGTGAAGTCGTCGAGATTCAGCGAGCTCATTCGCCGAACAGTACCGGCCCCGGTCGAACACCAAGGAGGGCCCGTGGGCAGCGCGCCCGGGCGGCGTCGTTGCACCCCGGAACGCGATCACCTACGTAACGTTTTGCCTGGATTGTCGTTCGCACTCGTCTCGGGAGCCGCCCATGTCCGCACCCCCCGCCCCCTCGGTGCCTCCCGTCCCCCGCTACGGGCCGTCCCGCGCGGACTGCCCCTGGTGCGGCTCGCGTCGGCTGCGGGCGCGGACGCGACGCGAGGAGCCGCGGCAGGGCGAACCCGGCCGGTCCGTTCTCGAACGGTGTGCGGACTGCCGGCACGGGTTCAGGAATCCGCCTGTCCCGGCGGAGACCGGGCACCCGGCGCTCCGGGCCGGGATCCGGCTGAGACACGCGCTCGCCGCCCGCGCGATGCTCCGCCACTGCCCCGAGCCCGAGAGCTGGCTGGACGTCGGCACCGGCGACGCCGACTTCCCGCACACCGCCCGCGCGTACTTCCCGTACACCTCGTTCGACGGCCTGGACGCCACCCACCGCGTGCTGCGGGCCCGTGCGGTGGAGCGGGTCGAGGAGGCGTTCGTGGGACGGCTGACGGACCCGCACATCGCGTCCCGGCTGCGTGCCCGCTACGACGTCGTGAGCCTCTTCCAGCACCTGGAGAGCGTCCCCGACCCGCGGGCCGAACTGCGGGCGGCGGTGCGGGTGCTGCGGCCGGGTGGTCACCTGCTCGTCGGTGTGGCGGATCCGCGCCGGGTCCTTCCCGCGCATCCCGTGGGCCTGGCCGCCGAGTTGGTGGCCCAGGGCTGCACTGTGCTCGGCGGCGCCCGCGGGCAACGGGTCGTCGCGCGCCGGGACGGGTCAGCCGCGTAGCACCAGGGCCTGGCCCGCCACCACCAGCAGCACCTGCTCGCACTCGTTCGCGAACGCCGCGTTCAGCCGCCCGAGTTCGTCCCGGTAGCGGCGGCCGGACGCGGTGGCCGGGACGATGCCCGAGCCCACCTCGTTCGACACCGCGACGACCGTGCGCCGGGTGGCGCGGACCGCCGCCGTCAGCTCCCGTACCCGGTCCCTGAGGGCCCGTTCGCCCCCGCCGGCCCACTCCGCGTCGTCCCACGCGCCGACCGCGTCCATCGCGTCCGTCAGCCACAGCGACAGGCAGTCGACCAGGAGCGGCGGGCCGTCGTCCTTCAGCAGTGGGACGAGGTCGCAGGTCTCCGCGGTACGCCACGAACCAGGGCGCCGTTCCCGGTGGGCGCAGACCCGGGCCGCCCACTCGGTGTCGCCGTTGCGGGAGCCGCCGGTGGCCACGTAGAGCACGTCGGGGAAGGACTCCAGGCGGCGTTCGGCCTCCACCGACTTGCCCGACCGGGCGCCGCCCAGGACGAGGGTGCGCCGGGGTACGTCGGGCACGTCCTCGTAGGCGCCCACCGTCAGGGTCGTGCCGTCGGGCACGGCCCTCGCCCCGGCCGCCGCGAGCCGCCGCGCCAGTTCCGGGCCGGGCGGCACGTCGTGGTCCAGGTGGACGGCGACGACGTCCGTCGTCGGGCCCGCCGCGCCGACCGCCCGCAGCTTCGCCAGCGCGTCCGGCCGCCCCACCACGTCCGCGATGATCAGGTCGTACGGCTCCGCGGGTTCCTCCAGACCGGCCGGGGCGCCGCCCGGCGGCACGTAGAGGAGCCGCCCGCCGTCCGGCCCTGTCACTGCGTAACCGGTGCCCGGCGCGTCCAGCGCCACCGCCCGCACCCGGTGCCCGGTCAGCAGCGCCAGCTCCCGCCCGTCCGGCACCCGCCCCGGCTGCGGCAGCCCGGCCGGCACCTCCACCGCGGGCCCGTCGTGCGGATGGGAGAGCAGCACCTGCCGTACGCCGGTCAGGGAGCGCCCGGCGCGGGCCGCGGCGAACGCGGCGCCCGGCGTCAGGTCGAGCAGCAGCGCACCGTCGACCAGCAATGCGGTCGCCGCGCGCGCCTGCTCGCCCTGCGCCGCGGCACAGGCCGCGCAGGGACAGTCGGGGCGGGGGAGTCCCGCGGGGGCACCGGTGCCGAGCAGAGTCACGTCCACGCACCCGATTTTCGCCGGTCGCCCGGCGACGTGCGCGCCCGAGGCCCCCCAAGGAGCACGCACCGCCTTGTACGGCGTACCCCGCTCAGCGCATAGGCTGCGGTCGGAGGCCGGACCAAGATCCGGCTTCCGCTCTGCATGTGCTCACATCTTGGAGGCGTACATGGCGGCATGGACGTGGCGGTTCGAGACGGCCGACGGGACGGAGGTCCAGCCCGCGGTGCAGCCCGAGGAGTTCACCACGCAAGGGGACGCCGAGTCCTGGATCGGGGAGTACTGGCAGCAGCTCAAGGAGGGCGGCGCGGACCAGGTGCGGCTCTTCGAGGACGCCACCGAGATCTACGGCCCGATGAGCCTGCACGCCGAGGGCGCCGAGGGCGCCGAGGACGCCGAGGCGTCGGAGAGCTCGGAGGCGTAGGCACGGGGAGCGGGCGGGGGCGGCCGCGTCCCCGTCACTGCTCGCCCAGCGTCACCTCGGCGGTGCGCTCGTCGCCGTCCCGGGTGTAGGTCACCTTCGTCCGGTCGCCCGGCGCCATCGACGCCAGGGCCTCGGCCAGGGAGGTGATGGTGGTGATGCCGGTGTCCCCGACCTTGACGATGACGTCGCCGGGACGCATTCCCGCGTCGTCCGCGGGGCCGCCGTCGCTCACCTCGACGACGGCCACGCCCGCGGGACGGTAGTCGTCGTCGACGACCGTACGGGCGGTGATGCCCAGCGCCGCCCGGCCCGAGTCGGTGACCCGGCCGTCCTCGACGATCTGGTCGGCGACCGTCCGCACCATCGACGCCGGGATCGCGAACCCGATGCCCGGTGCCGCGCTGTCGCCCATGCCCGGGTCGGTCGCCGCCAGCGTCGGGATGCCGATGACCTGACCGTCGAGGTTCACCAGGGCGCCACCGCTGTTGCCCGGGTTGATGGCCGCGGACGTCTGCACCATGTTGGCGATGGTCGCACCGGTACCGCCACCGCTGCGGCCCTCGGTGACCGTCCGTCCGGTCGCCGACACGATGCCCTGCGTCACGCTGGAGGACAGGCCGAGCGGCGAGCCCATCGCCAGCACGATCTGCCCGACCGCGACCTTCGTGGAGTCACCGAAACGGGCCGCCTTCAGCCCGTCCGGCAGCCGGTCCAGCTTGATGACCGCCAGGTCCTGCTCGGGGTACGAGGAGACGAGCCGTGCGGCCAGGGCGCCCTCGCTGCGGGCCGTCGTCACCCGGAAGGACTCGCGGTCCCCGACGACGTGCGCGTTGGTCACGACGTGCCCCTTGTCGTCGTACACGACCCCCGACCCCAGGGAGTCGCCCGCCTGGATCTGCACGACCGACGGCAGTACGTCCTTGATCACCCGCTCGTAGTCGGCCTGGAGGTCGTTGGCCGCGTGCGGCGCGGCGGCCTGCGCCGTGTCGCCCTCCCGTGCGCCGTCGGAGCCCCGGCCGGATCCGGAGCAGCCGGTCACCAGCAGCAGGGCGCAGGCCGACGCGGCGACGGGACCGAGCCGACGTGGCACACGGGTACGGAAAGCGTCCATGCCCCGAGTCTCACCGCGCACCCCGGCGGCGGCTTCCGGTGAACACCCGAACGGGGGCGCCGGACGGGTGCCGCTCAGGCTCTAGGGGGTGTCGTTTGGATCTTGCCGGGGTCGCGGGGTCTGGCACGCACATCTGCGGCGTTGTCGTCGGTTGCCAGGGCTCCGCCCTGTCGCCCTCCTCCGCCTTGCAGCTGCACGCACCAGACCCCGCTCGGGTTGATGACAAGGCACCGTTGCCTGGAGCCGGCCTGATCCAAACGACACCCCCTAGCCGCGCACCCCGCACAGATGCAGCAGCGCCGCGATCCCGCGGTACGGGTCCGTCCGGCCGGCCCGTTCCTCGGCGGCCAGCAGGGGTTCGAGGTCGGCCGGGGGAGCGGTCTCGTCGGTCGCCGTGTCCGTGAAGATCCGGACGCCGTACCAGACGTGCAGCGGGGCGCCGATGCTCGCGAGCTTCGCCGTCAGCGTCGCCAGCCGGTCCGCACGCACATCGAGGCCGAGGCGGTTCCGGTAGTTCGTGGTGTCGAAGGCGGTCAGCGCGCCGGCCCAGTCGCCGTGCAGTCCCGGGCGCATGGCGAGCGCGTCGCCGTTGCGCACCAGGAGCGACAGCAGGCCGCCCGGCGCGAGCATCCGGGCCAGCCCCGCGAGCAGCGGATCGGGTTCCTCGACGTACATCAGCACGCCGTGGCAGAGCACCACGTCGAAGCTGCCGGGCAGGAAGTGCACGCCGGTGTCCCGGCCGTCGCCCTCGACGATCCGCATCCGCTCCCGGATGCCCTCCGGCTGCCCGGCCAGCGCGTCCCGCGCCGCGGCGATCATCGTGGCGTCCCGCTCCACGCCCGTCACCTGGTGCCCGGCCCGCGCCAGCCGCAGCGCCTGAGTGCCCTGGCCCATGCCGACGTCGAGCACCCGCAGGCGCCTGCCCACGGCGAAACGGCCGGCTATCTGCTCGTCCAGCTGTCGCGCCACCATCTCCTGCCGTACGACATTGCGCAGACCCGGCAGTCCCGCTGTCCAGGTCTGGGCCGCGTCACCGGCGAAAGGCGTCGTGCTCAGGGCCGCTCTCCGCGCTTGACCTGGGGCTTGGGCAGCCGCAGGCGACGCATCTGGAGCGACCGCATCAGGGCGTAGGCGATGGCGCCGCGCCGGCGCTCGTCGGGGAAGCGCTCGGCGAGGCGCTTCTTCAGCCGGACGCCGGTGACGATCGAGTCCAGCACGATCAGCACGATCACGACCAGCCACAGCAGCAGCGCGACATTCTGCAGCGAGGCCACGCGGACCATGCTCAGCACGAGAATGATCACGGCCATCGGCAGGAAGTACTCCGCGATGTTGAACCGCGAGTCGACGAAGTCGCGCGCGAACTTGCGGACCGGGCCCTTGTCGCGGGCCGGCAGGTACCGCTCGTCGCCCTTCGCCAGCGCCTCGCGCTGGCGCGCCATCGCGGTCCGCCGCTCCTCGCGCTGCCGCTTGGCGGCGTCCTTGCGCGTCAACGGCGTATTGGCGACGCTGCGGCGCTGGGACTGGGCCACGCTGCGCTTGGGCGTGGGCCTGCCCTTGGGGGCCTGCGGGTCACGGGGCTGAGTGGAGTCGGTCACCGGCGCGCTGGCGCTCTGGGCCTTCTCATCCTTGGCACGGCTACGGAACACAAAACCCAAGGGTACGGGGTGCCGGAGTGTGGACCCAGTCCGGTGGGGAACGATCCGGCAACGCCGGTCGTCAGTAAGGGGACAGAGGGGACGTTGCGTACGCCCTCGGACACCGGTCATTCCGGACAACCCCGGGGAGCACCTACTCCTTGCGCCGGATCGGGAGCGTACGCAGTCGTCCTTGGGGATGAGCGCATCCGTCCCCGAACAGTGCGGTAATGGATGCAGGGCCCGTACTGTGGGTTCTGTTGCAGTCGCTGGAGCCGGAGTCGGCCAGAAGGGGGCGCGCGAAGCCCATGAGCGGTGTCATGAAGCGTATGGGGATGATCTTCCGCGCGAAGGCCAACAAGGCCCTGGACCGGGCCGAGGACCCGCGCGAGACCCTCGATTACTCGTACCAGAAGCAGCTGGAGCTGCTGCAGAAGGTGCGCCGCGGGGTCGCCGACGTGGCGACCAGCCGCAAGCGCCTGGAGCTGCAGCTCAACCAGCTCCAGTCCCAGTCGGGCAAGCTGGAGGACCAGGGCCGCAAGGCGCTGGCGCTGGGCCGTGAGGACCTCGCCCGCGAGGCGCTCTCCCGCCGGGCCGCCCTCCAGCAGCAGGTCACCGACCTGGAGACGCAGCACGCCACCCTCCAGGGCGAGGAGGAGAAGCTCACCCTGGCGGCCCAGCGGCTCCAGGCCAAGGTGGACGCCTTCCGCACGAAGAAGGAGACCATCAAGGCCACCTACACGGCGGCCCAGGCGCAGACCCGCATCGGAGAGGCGTTCTCCGGCATCTCCGAGGAGATGGGCGACGTCGGCCTGGCCATCCAGCGGGCGGAGGACAAGACCGCCCAGCTCCAGGCCCGGGCCGGTGCCATCGACGAGCTGCTCGCCTCCGGTGCCCTCGACGACCAGTCCGGCATGCACAAGGACGACATCCAGGCCGAGCTGGACCGGCTCTCCGGTGGTACGGATGTAGAGCTGGAGCTCCAGCGCATGAAGGCCGAGCTGGCCGGTGGCAGCACCGCCGACCGGCAGGCCATCGAGGGCGGCGAGGACCAGGGCAAGACGCAGTCCCAGCAGCAGCCGCAGGACACTCCGCGCTTCGACAAGCAGTAGCCCACGCGCCTAGGAGGGCCGACATGATCGTACGGATCATGGGGGAGGGACAGCTGACGCTGGCCGACGACCGGCTCGCGGAGCTGAACAAGCTGGACGACGAACTCCTGGCCGAAATGGAGAACGGCGACGGCCCCGGCTTCCGCGCGACCCTCCAGGCCCTCCTCACCAAGGTCCGCGACCTCGGCGAGCCCCTCCCGGAGGACTCCCTGGAGCCGTCGGACCTCATCCTCCCCTCCCCGGACGCCACCCTGGAGGAGGTCCAGGAACTCCTGAGCGACGACGGCCTCATCCCGGGCGGTTGAACGGTTGGCTTCGCCTTCCAGCCCGCCCGGCTCTTTCAGCCCGCCTGGATCTTTGAGCCCGCCTGGATCTTTCAGCCCGTCCGGCGTTTGAGGACGAGGCCGTCAGGCCGAAGGCGGGGGTCTGGGGGCGCAGCCCCCAGCAGACGCCCACTGAACGCGGGCCCAGTAAGAAGACACGCCCACTCCAGCTACCGTAAACAGCCGTGAGCACCCTCGCCCGCGCCCGCTGCACCCTCGGCGCCCACCCCTCCGCACTGGACACCGCCCTCGCCGCGGCGGTCCTGGTGTGCATGGTCGCGGGCTCCTTCGCGGACCCGCACGGCCCGGAGGGCGTCACCTGGAGCCTGCGCACGCCCGCCGTGATGAGCCTGGTCCTGATGGCCGTCGGCGCCGCGGCCCTCGCCTTCCGCCGCCGCGCCCCGCTGGTGGTCCTCGGCGTCACCGGCTGCGTCTCCGTCGTCGAGAGCATCACCGGCGACCCCCGCGCACCCGTGGTGATGTCCGCCGTCATCGCCCTGTACACCGTCGCCGCCTCAACCGACCGCCCCACCACCTGGCGGGTCGGCCTGCTCACGATGGCGGTGCTGACCGGCGCCGCCATGCTGTTCGGGACGCTGCCCTGGTACGCGCAGGAGAACCTCGCCGTCTTCGCCTGGACCGGCATCGGTGCCAGCGCCGGGGACGCCGTCCGCAGCCGACGGGCCTTCGTGCAGGCCATCCGGGAACGGGCCGAGAAGGCCGAGCGCACCCGCGAGGAGGAGGCCCGCCGCCGGGTCGCGGAGGAGCGGCTGCGGATCGCCCGCGACCTGCACGACGTGGTCGCCCACCACATCGCCCTGGTCAACGTCCAGGCCGGGGTCGCCTCGCACGTCATGGACAAGCGGCCCGACCAGGCCAAGGAGGCCCTCGCCCACGTACGGGAGGCCAGCCGCAGCGCGCTGGACGAACTGCGGGCCACCGTGGGGCTGCTCCGCCAGTCCGGCGACCCGGAGGCGCCGACCGAACCCGCCCCCGGCCTCGACCGGCTGGACGAACTCGTCGACACCTTCCACCACGCCGGGCTGCCCGTCGAGGTGGCCCGCGCCGACCAGGGCACCGAGTTGCCCGCCGCCGTCGACCTGGCCGCCTACCGGATCATCCAGGAGGCCCTGACCAACGTCCGCAAGCACGCGGGACAGCGGGCGAAGGCCGAGGTCAGCGTCGTACGGGTGGGGCCGAACATCGAGGTGACCGTCCTCGACGACGGCACCGGCGACGGCGGCGGGGACGGCACGGCCCCGGACAGCGGCGGCCACGGGCTCCTCGGCATGCGCGAGCGCGTCACCGCCGTGCGCGGCACCCTCACCACCGGTCCCCGCTACGGAGGCGGCTTCCGGGTCCATGCGATCCTTCCGGTCAGAAGCCGCACCGATGCCGCGGAGGACCCCGTATGACGATCCGTGTCCTGCTCGCCGACGACCAGGCGTTGCTGCGCAGCGCCTTCAGGGTGCTGGTCGACTCCGAGCCCGACATGGAGGTGGTGGGGGAGGCGTCCGACGGCGCGGAGGCGGCCCGGCTGGCCGCCGAGCGGCGGGCCGACGTGGTGCTGATGGACATCCGGATGCCCGGCACCGACGGCCTCGCGGCCACCCGCCTGATCAGCGCCGACCCCGACCTCGCCCACGTCCGTGTCGTCATACTGACCACCTTCGAGGTCGACGACTACGTGGTGCAGTCGCTGCGCGCGGGCGCCTCGGGCTTCCTCGGCAAGGGCTCCGAACCGGACGAGCTGCTCAGCGCGATCCGTGTCGCGGCCGGCGGGGAGGCACTGCTGTCGCCGGCCGCCACCAAGGGTCTGATCGCCCGCTTCCTCGCCCAGGACGGCACGGCCGGGGAGGACGGCGACCCCGCCCGCGCCGAGCGGCTGGAGACGCTGACCGGGAGGGAGCGCGAGGTCCTGGTCCAGGTCGCCGGCGGGCACTCCAACGACGAGATCGCCGAGCGTCTCGAGGTCAGCCCGCTCACCGTGAAGACCCACGTGAACCGGGCCATGGCCAAGCTGGGCGCCCGCGACCGGGCCCAGCTGGTCGTGATCGCGTACGAATCCGGGCTGGTACGTCCAAGGGTGGAGTAACCTCTACCCGCGTGTACTGCGGCGGCAGTAGGCGCGGGATAAGGAACTGGACCTGCGGGCTAGGGAACCGGGGCCGCGCATGGCCCAGGGTGTTGGGGTGGGCGTACTGATGTGCCCCGTCCCCTCCGCTCGGCCACAGAAGAGAGACCCTGACCCATGTCCTGGCTGTCGAGATTCAGCCTCGCGCAACGGGCCCTGATCGGGCTGATGTCGATCGTCGCGCTCGTCTTCGGGGCGATCGCGATCCCCCAGCTCAAGCAGCAGCTGCTGCCCACCATCGAACTGCCCATGGTGTCCGTGCTCGCGCCGTACCAGGGTGCCTCGCCGGACGTGGTCGAGAAGCAGGTCGTCGAGCCGATCGAGGACAGCCTCGAAGCCGTCGACGGGATATCGGGCGTCACCGCCACCGCCAGTGAGGGCAACGCCGTCATCATGGCGTCCTTCGACTACGGCCCGAACACCCAGCAGCTGGTCGCCGACGTCCAGCAGGCCGTCAACCGGGCCCGCGCACAGCTCCCGGACGATGTCGACCCGCAGGTCATCTCCGGCTCGACGGACGACATCCCGACCGTCGTCCTCGCCGTCACCTCGGACGAGGACCAGCAGGCGCTGGCCGACCGGCTCGACAAGACGGTCGTCTCCGAGCTGAAGGACATCGACGGCGTCGCCCAGGTCACCGTCGACGGCGTGCGCGACGTCGAGGTCACCGTCACGCCCAACCCGGCGAAGCTGGCCGCGGCCGGGGTGAGCCCGCAGGTGCTCGCCCAAGCCCTCCAGGCCGGCGGCGCCACCGTCCCCGCGGGCTCCTTCGACGAGGACGGCGCCAACCGCACCGTCCAGGTCGGCGGCGGCTTCACCTCGCTGAAGCAGATCCAGGACCTCATGGTCACCGGCGAGGGCGTCGACAAGCCCGTCCGCCTCGGGGACATCGCCACCGTCAAGGAGGAGGAGGCCAAGGCCGACTCCCTCACCCGCACCGACGGCAAGCCGTCCCTCGCCGTCGCCGTGACGATGGACCACGACGGCAGCGCGGTCGCCATCTCGAACGCCGTCGAGGACAAGCTTCCCGACCTGCGCGAGCAGCTCGGCTCCGGCGCGGAACTCACCGTCGTCAGCGACCAGGGCCCGGCGGTCTCCAAGGCCATCTCGGGTCTGACCACGGAGGGCGGGCTCGGTCTGCTCTTCGCCGTCCTGATCATCCTGGTCTTCCTGGCGTCGGTCCGCTCCACCCTGGTCACCGCGGTCTCCATCCCGCTGTCGGTGGTGCTGGCGCTGATCGTCCTGTGGACGCGCGACCTGTCGCTGAACATGCTGACGCTGGGCGCGCTGACCATCGCCATCGGCCGGGTCGTCGACGACTCGATCGTGGTCCTGGAGAACATCAAGCGCCACCTCGGCTACGGCGAGGAGCGCCGGGAGGCCATCCTCCAGGCCGTCCGCGAGGTCGCCGGAGCGGTCACCTCCTCGACGCTCACCACGGTCGCCGTGTTCCTGCCGATCGGGCTGGTCGGCGGCATGGTCGGCGAACTGTTCGGCTCGTTCAGCCTGACCGTCACCGCCGCGCTCCTCGCGTCCCTGCTGGTGTCGCTGACGGTCGTCCCGGTGCTGTCGTACTGGTTCCTGCGGCCTCCGAAGGGCACCCCCGAGGACGCGGCCGAGGCCCGCAGGCTGGCCGAGGAGAAGGAGGCCAAGAGCCGCCTCCAGCGCTTCTACGTCCCGGTCCTGCGCTTCGCCACCCGCCGCCGGCTGACCAGCGTGGCCATCGCGGTCGTCGTGCTGATCGGCACCTTCGGCATGGCGCCGCTGCTGAAGACGAACTTCTTCGACCAGGGCGAGCAGGAGGTCCTCAGCGTCAAGCAGGAGCTGAAGCCGGGCACCAGCCTCGGCGCGACCGACGCCCAGGCGAAGAAGGTCGAGAAGCTCCTCGGCGACACCGAGGGCGTCAAGGACTACCAGGTCACCATCGGCTCGTCGGGCTTCATGGCCGCCTTCGGCGGCGGTACGGACACCAACCAGGCGTCGTACCAGATCATGCTGGAGGACTCCGCGTCCTCCGCGGACGTCCAGGACCACATCGAGGACGGTCTCGCGAAGCTCGACGGCATCGGCACCACCACGGTCGCCGCCGGTGACGGCTTCGGCAGCCAGGACCTGAGCGTCGTCGTCAAGGCGGCCGACGCGAAGGTGCTCAAGGACGCCTCCGAGCAGGTCCGCAAGACGGTCGCCGGGCTCGACGACGTCACCGACGTCACCAGCGACCTGGCGCAGAGCGTGCCGCGCATCTCGGTCAAGGCCAACGCCCGTGCCGCCGAGGCCGGTTTCACCGACCAGACGCTCGGCGCCGCCGTCGCCCAGGCCGTGCGCGGCACGCCCGCGGCCAAGGCGACCCTGGAGGACACCGAGCGCGACGTCGTGATCCGGTCGGCGCAGCCCGCCGAGACGATCGCCGAACTGAAGGCCCTGAACCTGGGCCCGGCCAAGCTCGGTGACATCGCCACCGTGCAACTGGTGGACGGTCCGGTCTCGATGACCCGGATCGACGGTCAGCGCGCGGCGACCATCACCGCCAAGCCGACCGGCGACAACACCGGCGCGGTGAGCACCGACCTCCAGTCGAAGATCAACGCGCTGGACCTGCCGGCCGGCGCCACCGCCGAGATCGGCGGCGTCACGGCGGACCAGGACGAGGCCTTCGTCAACCTGGGCCTCGCCATGCTCGCGGCGATCGCGATCGTGTTCATGCTGCTGGTCGGCACCTTCCGGTCGCTGGCCCAGCCGCTGATCCTGCTGGTGTCCATCCCGTTCGCGGCGACCGGCGCGATCGGCCTGCTGATCGCCACGGGCACCCCGATGGGCGTCCCGGCGATGATCGGCATGCTGATGCTGATCGGCATCGTGGTCACCAACGCGATCGTGCTGATCGACCTGATCAACCAGTACCGCAAGCAGGGCTACGGCGTGGTCGAAGCGGTCGTCGAGGGCGGCCGGCACCGGCTGCGGCCCATCCTGATGACGGCCCTGGCGACGATCTTCGCCCTGCTCCCGATGGCGCTGGGCGTCACCGGCGAGGGCGGCTTCATCGCCCAGCCCCTCGCGGTGGTCGTGATCGGCGGCCTGGTCACCTCGACCCTGCTGACCCTCCTGCTGGTCCCGACGCTGTACGCGATGCTGGAGCTCCGCAAGGAGCGGCGCGCGAAGAAGCGGGCGGCGAAGCGGGGCGGCGGCGACGTGCCGCCGCAGGCGGCGGCTTCGGACGAGCCGGAGCCGGCGAAGGTCTGAGAACGCCGAATGGCGGAGGTCCCGTCCGACACCGAAGGTGGTCGGGCGGGACCTCCGCCATTTCAAACACCCCGCACGGGCGGGTGGGTGGGATGGAACCGGCTACGGCAGCGCCAGCATCCGCTCGAGCGCCAGCTTCGCGAACGCCTCGGTCTCCGTATCGACCTCGATGCGGTTGACCAGCGTGCCCTCGGCAAGCGACTCCAGCGTCCAGACCAGATGCGGCAGGTCGATGCGGTTCATCGTCGAACAGAAGCAGACCGTCTTGTCGAGGAAGACGACCTCCTTGTCCTCCGCAGCGAAACGGTTCGCCAGCCGCCGGACCAGGTTCAGCTCGGTCCCGATGGCCCACTTGGAACCGGCCGGGGCCGCCTCCAGGGCCTTGATGATGTACTCCGTCGAGCCGACGTAGTCCGCCGCCGCGACGACCTCGTGCTTGCACTCGGGGTGCACGAGGACGTTCACGCCCGGTATGCGCTCGCGCACGTCGTTCACCGAGTCGAGGCTGAAGCGGCCGTGCACCGAGCAGTGCCCCCGCCAGAGGATCATCTTCGCGTCGCGCAGCTCCTCGGCGGTCAGCCCGCCGTTCGGCTTGTGCGGGTTGTAGACGACGCAGTCCTCCAGCGTCATGCCCATGTCCCGCACCGCGGTGTTGCGGCCCAGGTGCTGGTCGGGCAGGAACAGCACCTTCTCGCCCTGCTCGAAGGCCCAGTCCAGGGCCCGCTTGGCGTTGGACGAGGTGCAGATGGTGCCGCCGTGCTTGCCGGTGAACGCCTTGATGTCCGCCGACGAGTTCATGTACGAGACGGGCACGACCTGCTCGGCGATCCCGGCCTCGGTCAGCGCGTCCCAGCACTCGGCGACCTGCTCGGCGGTGGCCATGTCCGCCATGGAGCACCCGGCGGCCAGGTCGGGCAGGACCACCTTCTGGTCGTCGGAGGTCAGGATGTCGGCCGACTCCGCCATGAAGTGCACACCGCAGAAGACGATGTACTCGGCCTCCGGGCGCGCGGCCGCGTCCCGGGCCAGCTTGAAGGAGTCACCCGTGACGTCGGCGAACTGGATGACCTCGTCGCGCTGGTAGTGGTGACCGAGGACGAAGACCTTGTCCCCGAGCTTCTCCTTGGCCGCGCGGGCGCGTGCGACCAGATCCGGGTCGGAGGGCGAGGGCAGGTCGCCCGGGCACTCCACGCCGCGCTCGCTCCTCGGGTCGGCCTCGCGGCCGAGCAGCAGCAGGGCGAGGGGCGACGGCTGTACGTCGAGCTCCTGGGTTTGGGCGGTGGTCACGACACGCACCCTTTCTACTTTTCGTCTAACTGACGCTATATATCATAACCGCTTCACGTCAGTTTGACGATGCCCATTGTGTCGGTGTGACGTGAATCCCGGTGCCGCTTACCGTCGGCGGGGGCGTGTGCGAGCATGAAGGGAACACCGAGGACAAAGACTCGGGCCCGCCCGGAATGAATCCGCGGCTCCGCCGGTTGAAACCGTCGGCAAGCAGTCTCCGTACAACCCGGGAGAGATGTAGATGTCCGTATCGGACGAGTCCACCACCGTCACCGACGGCATCATCGTGACCGACGCCGCCGCGGCCAAGGTCAAGGCCCTGCTCGACCAGGAAGGCCGTGACGACCTCGCGCTGCGCGTCGCCGTCCAGCCCGGTGGCTGCTCCGGCCTGCGCTACCAGCTCTTCTTCGACGAGCGCTCGCTCGACGGCGACGTGGTGAAGGACTTCGACGGCGTCAAGGTCACCACCGACCGCATGAGCGCCCCGTACCTGGGCGGCGCCACCATCGACTTCGTGGACACGATCGAGAAGCAGGGCTTCACGATCGACAACCCGAACGCGACGGGTTCCTGCGCCTGCGGCGACTCCTTCAGCTGAGCCGCGCGGCACACGCGCACGCGACACGAAGAGGGCGGGGGGGCCGGGGGGGGGCCCCCCCCCACCTCACTCGAAAGGGTCAGGGCGCGACGCAGCCGATCGTCCCCGCGGGGAAGTC
>NZ_JBHJVQ010000047.1:0-46300 GCF_042263835.1 Streptomyces sp. NPDC056128
GCGTGTCGGCTCTGGAGTTGGCCTGACGGCCAACTCCGGGCCTGACGGCCCGTTAGGTACTGTCGTCGTGCCTGGCGGCACGACTGTGTATTAGGTACCGGGGTTGGCCCTGGCGGGCCAACTTGGTTGGTTTCTGTGGGAGTTGGCGGGCCTGACGGCCCGCTCAGCAAGAGGGATGCCGTCCTGCCTGACGGCAGGGCGATGGAAAATGCGCCCCTCCCCTGTCGGGGAGGGTGAGATGTCGGCCACCGGCGCCTGGCGGCGCCGGGTGATGTCATAACGGGGTGGTTGCACAGATATTTGAGTTGTCTGCGCTCCCCTGCCGGGGAGCTTGAATGGGTGGTGTCCGGCTGTCGCCGGACTGGTTGGGTGTCAGTCTCCTTGAAAACTATGGGTGTTGTGGTTTCCGGGTGCGGCTGTCTTCCGGTGGAGGATGCGCCTGGCGGCGCGCCAGCACTTGGGGTTGTGGTGCCTGGGGGCTTAAGGCCCTGACTAGTCGGCACGCAGGGACTTTGCTTTGGTGTCCGAGGGGGCACGTGGCTCATGGCCGGGGCTGGCCATGAGCCCACGTGCGGAGACGGGCCTTGCTCAGATCCGGGGGCGTGGTGGACGGCCGAGCAGCACGACCAGTGCCTTGAGCGCCGCCTGCCGGCGGCAGGCCGTCGGAGCGCATACAGCGGTGAGGGCGAGTCCGGCGATGGTGAGGTAGTGCGTGGCCAACAACGTCGTGATGAAGGGGCTGTTGAGCAGGGCGATCAGGTGGTGGAACAAGGGTGGGCCTCCTTGGGTGTGGGATCCGCCGCGCGGCGGAGTCCTTGGTGGCCCTATTGGCGCTCGTCCGGGAGGTTTCCGGCGATGTTCTGGATGGAGGCTGTCAGGCGTCTACGCTGGCCAGGGCCCGTCTGACGGGTTTTCCGGTGCAGGGGTGGGCGGATGGTGCAGGGGGGTGTGGTGGAAGAGGGCGCGGCTGTACGGGTTTTCGCGGCCATGGTGAAGGCTCTGTATGAGAGGGCGGGTTCGCCGACGCTGGCGGCGCTGGTGCGTCAGGGCGGGTTGCGGCAGCCGTCCGTGGTGCTGAGTACGTCTTCGTTGAGTGATTGGCTGGCGGGCCGGTCTGTGCCGTCGCAGCAGTCAGTGGTGCAGTTCCTGATCGTCTGTCTCTCCCAACAGGCTCGTCAGGTGGGTGGTGCGGGTGCTCCTGCAGGGTGGGTGAGGTTGTGGGAGGCGGCGGTTGAGGAGCGGCGGCAGCGGCGCGGCGGACGTCCTGGCCGTTCTGTGGCGGACATGCCTGAGAGCCAGGTGCCTGTCCGTGGCCGGTTCGTCGCCGAGTTGCGGGATGAGGAGGCGTTCGATGAGTGGGAGGTGCACCGGCCCGTCGATGTGACGGCGGCGGTACCGGGGGTGTTGCCGTTGTACGTGCGGCGTGCCCACGATGAGGTTCTGCGTTCGGTGGTGGGCCAGGCCGCTGGTGGCGCGAACCGGATGGTGGTGCTGGTCGGTGAGTCGTCCTCGGGCAAGACGAGGGCGTGCTGGGAGGCGGTGGCAGAGCTGCCGGCCGGGTGGAGGCTGTGGCATCCGCTCGATCCGGCGCCCGCCCAGGCACTGGCGAACGCGTTGCAGGAGGGGATCGCTGCGCGCACCGCGATCTGGCTCAACGAGCTGCAGCAGTACGTCGGCGATCAGGCCGGCGCATTGGCCGGGCAGGTGGCGGCCGGTCTGCGGGCGTTGCTGCAGGACAGCACGACGGGACCGGTGCTCGTCCTGGGGACCGTCTGGCCGGAGTTCTGGAGCAGGCTGACCGCGCCCGCGGTCCCAGGCCGGAGTTCTGGGCACGCGCAGGCGCGGACGTTGCTCGAGGGCAAGGGTGTGTACGTGCCGGCTGCGTTCGAGGCGCAGGAGCTGGAGGATGCGCGGACGGTGGGCGGCCACGATGGGCGGTTGGCCGATGCTCTGGCCCATACCGTGGGCGGGCGGATCGCCCAGTACATGGCGGGGGCTCCGGCGCTGCTCGAGCGTTACCGGACAGCGCCGCCCGCGGCCCGTGCGGTGATCGGCGCGGCCATGGACGCCAGCAGGCTGGGCGGGGCAGCGCTGGTAGGGCGGGAATTTCTGCAGGCGGCCGCCGAGGGCTACCTCAGTGACGACGACTACGACGCGCTCGGCGAGGAGTGGCTTGAGGATGCTCTCGCCTACACGCAGCAGCCCAGCAAGGGAGTACGCGGACTGCTGAGCCGCGTGCGGGCCCGCCCGGGAACGGGTGGCAGGGGCGGGTGGCGGCTGTCCGACTACATGGACCACATCGGCCGCATCGAACGGCGCTATGCCGCTCCCCCAGCCTCGTTCTGGGCTGCGGCGCGCGAGCACCTACCCGAGTCTCACATCGTGCGGGCAGTAGGGCAGGCGGCAGAGGCACGCTGGCGTGATGCCGAGACCGTCGGCCTGTATCAGCGGGCGCTGGACCTGGGGGATGTGAAGGCGGGGCATGAGCTGGCCTGGCTGTGGCAGGAGCGTCAGCGGGCCGAGGAAGCCCATCGTGTGCAGGAGCAGACTGCACTCGCCGGGGACGGCGAGGTCCTGGAGGAACTGCTGGAACAAATGCTGGAGCAGGAGCAGTACCAGCAGGCCGAACAGCTGGTACGAGAGGCCGCCGGCCGCGGCAGTCCCACCGCCCAGCTCCACCTGGCCCGTGCGCTGATGCTGGACGGAAAGTCCGAGGAGGCCACCCGCTGGTATGCGGAGGTCGCCCAGTGCAGCGATCCGGACATCCTGCGCGCCTACGCCGCCGATCTGCGTGAGCAAGGGGACCAGGACGGTGCGCGGGCGGCGTTGCGCTCGGCGGGCGACCGCCACGCGATGGGGGAACTGGCCGCTCTCGCGACGGGGACGGCCGAGATGGAGGCGGCTGCCAGGGAGGCCTTCGCAGCGGGCGAGGCCACCCCGTTGAAGGACCTCGCCGAGCGGGCCGAGGTCGAGGAGCGGGCCGCTGACGCGGAGCGGCTGTACGGGAACGCGATCAGCGTCTTCGAACGCCGGCGTCGGCAGAGGGAGGAGGGCGTTGATCTCATCGACTTCGAAGCGGGCCCTCGGTCCCTGCTCGATTACCTCAATCCTGCCGTGCTGCCCATGCCGCCCGGGGAAACCTGGGCGCTGCGCCAGCTGGTGGCCCTGCTGGACGCCACGCAGGGCCAAGCCGCGGGCGACGATGCGCTCGGGCAGGTCGCCCGGGCCGGGAACTCCTGGGCGCTGGAACGGCTGCTGCGGCGGCTGCGCGAGCGCAGGCAGGACCAGGAGGCACAAGCGCTGCTGGACAGTGAGGTGGAGCGGGGCAACCCATGGGCACTGTGGGTGCAGGCGCACCGTGCTGTGCACGACGAGAACGTCCCCGACGACGTCCGTCGCACACTGCTGGAGCGTGCGGCAGCTGCCCGTGTAGGCCAGGCGGTGAGAATGCTGATGGAACGGGCCGAGCAGGCCGAGCGGCGGGAGGAAGCCGACCAGTGGGCGCTACACGCCGCCGCCCGCGGCTACACCACGCCGCTGTGGAAGCTGGTGCAAGGCCGCGAGAAGGCCGGCCTGTTGGAAGAGGCCGAGCAGCTTGCCTGGAGGGCACCGGCCGGCCAGCGATCGTGGACGCTGCGGCGCCTAGCCCAGGACCGTGCCGGGGAGCAGGCCATGCCCTTGCTGCGGCGCGCCTACGACGAGGCTCTGGCGTGGGCGCCAGGCATGCTCGCCGAACGCCTGGAAAAGGCAGGTGAGTTCGTCGAGGCCGAGCGCCTCGCCCGGCAGGCTGCCGACACGGGTGACCGGCAAGCACTGGAAGAGCTGGCCACGCGGCGCAAGGATGATGATCCCGACCGGCAGTGGCAGGCGCTGCTGGCGAACGGGCTGACGGCCGAGGGCAGTCCTGCCGCCCCATGGTGACCGTGCCCGAAGAGGTGGATGGCGTCTGCGCGGGCTTCGGGACCAGGGCCATATCGCAAGCGGATCTTGATCAGGGCGCAGGCGTAACCGGCGGGGGGGCGAACGGCTGCAGGCTCTGTCTCGCCCCGATCGGGGGTAAATCAGCTGTTCGAGCGCACGGCCGCGCTGGCCGGGGATAACCTCCGGGCTGTGACACGGACAGATCCTTCAGCCGAAACTCTGCTCATAGCCGACTGCCCGGTGTGCCGTAAGAAGGTACTCGCCGCTGTCCGCGGCGAGGTGGTGGAGCCGCCGGACGACGACATCGGCCGAGAGGATCCCTGGCGGGTGCTGCTGGTCGCCTGCACCCTGTGCCAGACGGCCATGGTGTTGGCCAGCGCCTATCTGCACGGGCCAGACGAGTGGGAGAGCCCGGAGAATGTCTGGCCCAACGGTGCGCCGGTGGTAGACGCGCCGTACCCGGTCCAACGCGCGTTCCAGGAGGCCTACCGCTGCTTTCATCAGGCCAATGCCTACTCAGCGACGGCCACGATGGCCCGCAGGACACTGGAACTGGTCTGCAAAGACCAGGGGGCAACCAACGGCACCCTGGCAAAGAAGATCGAGTGGCTGCAACAGAACAACAAGATCGAGGGCCGGCTCCTGGACTGGGCTACCGCCCTGCGATTCGTCGGAAACGACGGCGCCCACGGTGACGCGGTCAAACGTCAGGACGCCGAAGACGCCCTGGTGTTCACCGAGGCACTGCTGGAGCACATCTACGTGCTGACCGTGCAGTACGAGAAATTCTCAGAGCGTCGGCAGAAGACAGAGGCACGGAAGGCAGCACGCAAGGTGGCGGCGAAAAAGTCAGTGCCTGCCCCTGCGAAGCTCAGTGGCCAGGGCATGGCCGAGGCCCAGGACAGGCCCGCAACCCCGGCTGCAGCCTCGGGGTGAGGTACTGGCACGTCACCGTCCTAGTTCGGGGCGGGCCCCAAGGAGTCAGCCGTTGGAGTCGCAACTGGCCTGGTCGCTGGTCAGCGCTCCTTCGCCTTCGCACGACCTCGTGCCGTAGGGGCCTCTGGTTCCAAAGCAGGGCCGGTCGAGGAGGGTGGCGGCCGTTACGGTGCCGAGGAGGCGCACCCGCCCTCGTCATAGCGGTCGGCAACGGTTCACTGGCTCGGCGGTGCTCCTGCCGGGCGGCGTGTTGGCTCGGTGTGGTTGTTCTGGTGCCGCTTGCGCTACACGGCGCGTCGGTCGTCGTTACATCGGGCGAGTGCTTAATTAGCCGTGCGCTGGAAGCTTCACTCTGAGTGAAGAAGATCGATTATGATCACTCGCGATCAAATCATTGCGATTTTCGCAACGCCCGATTAAGGTGGAGTGATGACTGATTCGTTGAATGCGCGGGTGCGCCAAGTGCTCGAAAGCGTCGGCGACAGCCAGGCGGAGTTCGCGCGGCGTATAGGGATGAGCGCAGACAAGCTCAGCAAATCACTCAAAGGTACTCGTCGCTTCACCTCTTTGGAACTTGCGTTGATCGCCGAGCAGGGGCTCACGACCGTCGAGTGGCTGCTGCACGGCACCGAACCGCGCCGGGTCACCGCGATGGCGGCCCGCACCCGTGAGCGCGGCGCGGCAGCACCCGATGACAGCAAGGCGGCAGCGCTCGGTTATGCGGAGTGGATCGATGCGCTGGCAGGTGTGGGGCACCGGCTTTACTTGCCCGAGCTGCCGTCCCTGCCCGACGAGGCCGGTCTCATCGAGCAGGGGTCCCGGTTGGCGGAGGCTGCCTGCACTGTGGTGGGTCAGAGCCCTCGCGGTGTTCCTGCGCGTGGTCTCGCCGAGCAGTGGGAGAAGACTTTCGGCCTTGTGGCTGCGGCCATCGATCTGCCTGACGGTCTCGACGGGCTGTCGTGGGACACCGGTGACTTCCGGCTTGTCCTGGTGGGGCGAACAGACGCGTGGACGCGTCAGCGGTTTACGCTTGCTCACGAACTGGGGCACATCCTGGCAGGTGACGCAACGGAGCATCCGCTGACTGAGCACGTCGTCCCCAGTGTTGATCAGGGCAAGGCGGAGATCAGAGCAAACGCGTTCGCCGCCGAACTGCTCATGCCGCGAGCAGAGGTGCCGGAGAGCGCCGCTGCCGGAACCATGAGCAGGGAAGCTTTGTTGTCCCTGTCCTGGGAGTATCAGGTCTCGCCCAGTGCGATGGCGACGCGTCTTCGCACGCTGGGCGTCATCAGTGATGGTCAGCGACGCTCGTGGTCCGCTGCTACCACCCGAGAAGCAGCCCAGTACGTAGGGGATCCTGACCGGCACATGCAGTACGCCCAACAGTCGGGCGACGGATGGTACTCGGCGAGTCTGGCTAAGCTGGCCATTTCGGCCTACGCTCGCGGCGACATCAGCATCCGGCTGGTCGCTGCAGTGACCGGGCTGGACTCGAACCGTCTGCTAGACCTGTTCCACCCGGATTCCGAAGCACAGAACGAGGCCGCGCAGCCCGCTGCGCCGGCATCCAGCCCAGCAGAACTGGCCTTCTTCCCGTGACCTCTTGGTGGTTCCCCGATAACACGGTGCTGTGCAATTTTGCCTGCGTCAGTGCTTTGAGCCTGCTCGAGCGCATTCTGGACGGACGGGGGCGGTGGGCAGAGGCCGTCGCGTTCGAGGCTGCAAGGTCGGCTCGCGTCCTCCCCTCGCTCGTCCGGCTGGAGGAAGAGGGCTGGCTCGGAGAGCCGCTGGAGATCCAGGAGGACGAGGCCGACTCCGTTGAGCGGGTACGGCGGGCGGCGTTCGGCGGTTCTGCAAGCGCGCCGCTGCAGCACCTGGGAGAGGCCCAGACCCTGCACATTCTCCGACATTGGCCGGGCTACGGGGGGTCCTTGTGGCTGAGCGATGACCGGGCGGCGTGCGATCACGCGCGTCGCCTGGGCATCACCACGCTGGAGACGCAGGATGTGCTGGCCCGCGGGTGCAGCACCCATGAGATCTCCTCCACCGACGCCTACAAACTGATCCGGGAGATGCGGGATGCCGGCCGGTACCTCTCCATACCGGGTGACGCCTCCTGGTTTCTCCGCTAGACCCGCGACAGCCGATCAGAACCAGTTGTTTTTGGTCTTTAGTGTTCAACTGCCAAGCAGGAGAAGCTTTTCGCTTTAGTCTGATTCTTGGTGCCTCCCGGCTCATGACTCCGGGAACGAGCCGGAGGTCGGGCAGGCGTGGGGGAAGATCAATTCGAGGGCTGGGCAGCTCCTGCCCAGGAGCAGGACGAGCGGCGCGACCTTTTCCGCTACGTGACGGCCGATCACGCAACCGAGTACCTCGCAATCATGGACCTGTTCACGCAGTCCCTGTTGACGGACTTGTCTGCTGCCGAGGTGAGTGAAGCCCTCGCGAAGCGGGGCATCGCCCTGGCCCCCGAGAGTGCGGAGGAACGCTGCGGCCGTCTGGTGCGCTGGACGAACCTGATGCCCGCCGCGCGCGACCCCCGCGTCCCCACCGTTGCTGCGCTGCGCCACACGAGGTCGCGTTTCCAGATCACGCGGCTCGGCGGCTCGGTCCACCGGGAGGTCACCAAGGTCCTTCGTATGCGCGACGGCGCACGCGAGGTCGCACGCGAGCTCCTCGGCAGCATGGCGGTGCTGCTGAGGAGAATCCTGCGCCAGGCGCAGGAGCCGCGCAGCGTCGACGCCGAGGCACTGGCAGCGGATGTCACGACCGTCTTCACCAATCAGGCCTACTTCGCCGACAGCATTCGGGATTTCTACGCCTACCTGTCGTCGGTGCTGGTGCGCTACGACCTGGCCGGTGAGGAGTACGCGTCGTTCAAGGGGCTGCTGCTGGAGTATGTCCATCTCATCGACACCGATGTCTCCCGCCACTCTCCCGCGGTCCTGAAATGTCTGGAAGAACTCCAGCCCGTGCTTGGCCGTGTCCTGAGTGCTCTGGACAGTCTTCCGGGCCTGGCCTCCGCGGACGGTGCCCCCGTCGAGAGGCTACCGGGACGCAGGTCCGATGACTGGGCGCAGCTGCTGTCCTGGTACAGCGGCGGGGACGGCAGCATGTCCGGTCCGGCGCAGTTGCGGTCTGCGGCGGAGTCGGCCCTTGGGCAGCTGTTGGCCAACGCGCGGCGCATGCTCGCTCCTGGCGGTACCGGAGGGGCTCGGCGCAGTGAGCTGCTGCATCTAGCCGGTTTGTTCGCCCAGGCGAGTGTGGAGGAGGCTCACCGGGGCTTCTCGGATGCCTTCGGTGCCTACGCCGCGCGGCATTTGAGTTTTGGTCCCGAGGAAGGCGATGTGCGCAGTACGCCCTCGACCTCGTGGTGGGACGCCGCCCCGGTGGACGTCCCGGTCTCGTTGCGGGAACGGGGGGACCGCACGGCGCGGGGGCGGGCCTCGCGTGTTCCCGATCCGGGCATGGACATCGCCCGCCTGCAGGAAGAGGCTGCGCGGGAACTGGCAGCCCGCCGGACGGCGGGAGCCGAACTCGCCGCGGCCGGCGCGCTGGATGCAGTACATCTCACTCCAGCGGCCCGCGACCTGTTGCTTGAGCTGGTGTCCTCAGCGCTGGCCAGGGGGAAGAACCTGCCCGGGTCGGTGCGCGCGGAGGACTTTGATCTCGGTGTGGCCGTGGCCATCGCCCCGTCGGACAGCAACACCGTCGTCAGGTCGGCCGACGGTGACACGACCTTCCTGCGGCTGGCGCTGACAGCCTCCGTCTGCGACGCGGCCCGCAGCAGCGCTTGGGGGGACGGCCAGGATCAGGACGGCTGGCCGGATGGGGACAGCCGGCCGCCGCCGGCTGCGGGAGGCTCCCTGTGAGCGCAGGTTTCGACCGGCCGGGGTCCACGGCACAGCATGAGGCGGCGGAGCGTCGCCAGGCGGCCCGCACGCTGTTGTCTCGCCCCGTGCTGACGTCGCATCGGCAGCCGGACGATCTGGCCTTGGTCCGCCGGCATGCCACTGCGCTGCGGTCGATGTTCGCCAGACTGCTGGGCTATCACCTGATCGTCGAGACATCGTTCGCCCGTCTGGTGAAGACGCCCCCGGGTGCCGGCAGCCCCCTGCGGGCTGTCCGGCGCGGGGACAGCCCGCCCTTCACACCGCACACGTATGCGCTGTTCTCGCTGTCGTGTGCTGCGCTGCTCACGCCTGGCACCGGGGAATGGCTGTTGATCTCTTCGCTGGTGGAACAGGTCAGAGCCGACGCTGTCACCGCCGGCGTCGAGCTGCGGGACACGCCCGCGGACAACCGTCGCCTGGTGCAGGCCGTGGGCTTGCTCATCGACTGGGGTGTGCTGACCGAGACCGACGGATCGCTGTCCGCGTGGAATGAACGGCGTGAGGAAGGGGTGCTGCAGGTCCATCGCCCTCTGCTGCCGCATGTGCTGCCCCGCCCGCTGCGCAACGTGGTCTGTCTGGCCGACCTGGCGGATCCCACGCCTGCCGCAGCGGTTTCCGAGCCCCGGCGCAGCCTGAGGCGGCGTCTGGTGGAGAACCCGCTGGTAAGGCGGGAAGACCTGCCCGAGGACGAGCGTGATGTCCTGTCCCGGGAGCGATCGGAGCTGACGCGGCTGCTGGAGGAGCACTTCGGGCTCTCGCTGGAAGTCAGGGCGGAGGGCGCTTTGGCCTATGACACCGAGGGGACCCTCAGCGACGTGGCCTATCCCGGCCCGGGCACCGTGCGCCAGGCGGCGCTGCTGCTGACCGATGCGCTCACCGACCTGCTCAGGCCGACGGGCGACTCCCCCGGCCTGGTGGCGCCGTGGGAGACGGTGCGCGCCGAGCTGGATGATCTGGCCACCCGCCATGCCAAGGCCTGGGCCGGTGCTTTCGTCGCCGATCCCGAGCGGCTGCAGAAGGAGGTCGTCGCCCTGCTCGAGTCCATGTCGCTGGCGCGGAGCCTGCCCGAGGGCCTGGCGCTGCACCCGGCGGCGGCCCGGTACCGTCCCGAGCCGCACGCCCAGCCGACGCGTGCCGCGCAGCGGCTCGCCGGTCCCCGTGGCAGCGCGGCCGGTGAGGCTCCTTGCGATGTTCTGTTTGCCGAGGAGGCGCTGTGAGTTCCCTCGTTCCCGGCCCGCGCAGGCACGACGGCGCTGTAGGCAACGGGCCGTCTGCCGGCCCGCGCCCCTACCGGTGGCGGTTGAACCGGGCGGGCATCGTCAATGTGTGGTTCTACTTCGATCAGCGTTTCACCCTCTCGGGTGGCCGGTTGGTGCTGCGGGGCTCGAACGGGTCCGGGAAGTCCCGGGCCCTGGAGATGCTGCTGCCGTTCGTCCTTGACGCGGACCGGCGCCGGATGGACGCCACCGGGTCCGGGAAGGTCCGGCTGGAGGATCTGATGCGGGCGGGGGGCGCGGGACAGACCAACCGGCTCGGCTACGTGTGGCTCGAGCTCGCCCGCACTGTGGAGGATCCGGCAGGCGATGGGCGGCACGAGGAGCACCTGACCGTCGGGGCGCTGATCCGTTTCTCGCACAGCACCTCGGAAGCGAAAGCCTGGTACTTCGTTACCCCGTTGCGCGTGGACGAGGAACTGGTGCTCCTGGACGCGAGCCGCGTGCCGCTGTCGAGGGAGGGCCTGGGTGCCGTCATCGGCACCGATCGGCTGACCTCGTCCCCGGACGTTCACCGGGACCGGGTGCGTGCGGCTGTCTTCGGTCTCCATGGTGATCAGGGGCGGGAGCGGTATGCGGGGCTGTTGCAGTTGCTGCACACGTTGCGTTCGCCGGACGTGGGCAACCGCATCGACGAGGGCCGTCTGCCCCAGATTCTTTCCGATGCGCTGCCTCCGCTGTCCGACAAGGCCATCGCCACGGCGGGTGAGGAACTGGACGGGCTGGAAGAGACCCGGGCGGCACTGGAGCGGCTGGAGACTGCTTACGGTCACGTCGCCGACTTCCTGCGGGTCTATACCCGCTACGCGACGGGGGTGTGTCTGGCGGCTGGTGACCGGGCCAGGGATGCAGCAATCCGGGCCCGGGAGAGGGGTTTGAAGGCTGCGCGGCAGGAGGAGGCTCATCTGCGGTTCGTCCGCGATCATGCCGAGGCGGTCGCCCGGGCGCGGGAGCTGGAGGGGTACCGGGAGGAGCTGGAGGCCACGGTCGCCGGGATCCGGTCCTCGAGTGAGTACAAGGCGGCGCGGGAGCTGAACGAGCGTCTCAACACGCTGAAGGCGATGGAGGGGGCCGCCCGCACTGCTGTGGTCACCGCCAAGGGTGCCCGGGCGGAGGAGCAGCGCGCCGCCGACGCGTGCGATGAAGCGGGGCAGGACGCTGCGGGGGCCGTCAGTGAGATGGCCGAGGTCGTGGGGCAGGCCCGTCGGCTGCTGGCCGGGGCGGGGCTGAAGGTTCCTGTGCCAGACGCGGTGCGGGTCGAGGTGGTCGCGCCGGATCCCGTGGTCGAGCCGGTGCGTGTGGCGGTGGATTCTGACCCGGAGCCTGTGTCCCGCCCGACGGCTCGGTGTCTGCTCCCCAGCGCTGAGGAGGCCGGCGCGGGGGCGGAGGCGTTTGTGGCGGCAATTCCGGCTCTGCGTTCGGCCGCGGTCAGTCGCGCGCAGCAGGCAGTGGCGCGTGCCGTAGAGGCGGGGGAACTGGCGTCCTTGGCTGAGAAGGTCCGGCGTGCACAGGACCGGGCGGAGGACGCGGCTGAGGACGCCGTAGCGGTGCAAGGGCGGGCCGAACAGGCGGAGACGGAACGCGACGAGGCGGCGGCGCAGCTGGCCCTGTCATGGCGGCAGTGGGCTGGCGGGCCTTTCTCTCGGCGTCTGTTCGGCTCTGTCGACTGGAGCAGTACGGCTGTGGCCGCGCTCCTGGATGACGTCGAGGCGTTGGCGGGGGATGTGGCCGGTGCCGAGGCCGAGAGGGAGCTTGCGCGTTTGGATGCGCTGGCTCAGCAGGTGGCCGCGCCGGCCAGGGCCCGGCACGCGCAGCAGGTGGCCGCTGTGGCGGCCCAGGCTGAGCAGGACACGGCCCGGCGTGCGGAGCTGCTGGCCGAGGCGGGGGATCTGCGCCGGGAGCGGGACGTGCTGCCCGCAGTGCCGTCTTGGATGGGCAGTCCGCCCGAGGGGGGGCCGGCTCTGTGGGAGCTGCTGGAGTTTCGCCCTGAGGTGGATGCCGGGGCACGGGCGGGCATCGAGGGGGCCCTGATCGCTTCGGGGCTTTTGCACGGCGTTCTCACCCGGGACGGTGATGTCGTCGCCCATGAGGGGCAGTTGCTGCTGAGCGTCGGCCGTCCGGCGGCGCTGCACTCGCTGCGCGCCGTGCTGGCTCCGGCCTGCAGCGATCCCGCCGATGCACGACGGGTCGGTGCCGTCCTGGACCAGATCGCCGTGGAGCCGGGGCATCCCACCTGGGTGTCGTTCGACGGTGCGTGGGGGAACGGGCCGCTGTCCGGCCGTCATCTGCCGTCGGCGGCCCGTTACATCGGAGCTGCTGCTCGTGCGGCCGCCCGTGCGGCGCGTCTGGCCGAGATCGATTTGCTGCTCGAGGAGTTGCAGCAGGCGGCACAGGCCCGCAGTGAGGAGCAGGATGTTCTGGACGCCTGGCTTGGGGAGCTGGAGGAGTACCTGGTGCAGGCCCCACGGTCCGCTGAGCTGGCCACGTCTCGTCTGCGGGCTGCCGCGGTGCGCCGGGACGCGGTCGCCGGACTCAGGCAGGCCGGCATCCTTGCGCAGGAGGCGGAGCGGCTGCAGCGGTCATGGGCAGCCCGTCATCTCGGTCACCGGGAAGTCTGTGCGGCCCTGGGGATGCCCGAGGACGCGGAAGAGCTGCGGGCCGTGCAGAGCTGCGCGGAGCAGGCCCAGGCCGCCTGCCGGGATCTGGAACGGGTTGGTGCGGCGGCAGGGAAGCATTTCGCCCGCCATCAGCGGCTGAGCGGGCAGCTGGACATGATCCGTGACGGGCGCGGCGGGGCCGAGCAGGAGGCCGAGGCGGCCTGCGCGGCCTGGTCGAGGGAGGCCTCGGAACTTGCTGCTCTGCGGGAGAGCCTCGGCTCCAGTCCTCAGAAAGTGCACGAGCAGTTGGACGCGGCCGAGCGCGCACTGAAGCAGACCGGGCAAGCGCTGCAGCGCGCGCACGGTGACGTTCTGACGTTGACCGGCGAGGTGGCCGCGGCGAAGGAGAAGGCCCACGGTACGCGGGAGGCGGCCCACCAGGCGCGGCAGGCGCTGATGTTGCAGGCTGAGGTGCTGCACCGGCGTGTGAGTCATCCCGCTCTGGCGGTGGCCCTGGAGCCGGGCACAGCGTCTCCCCCGGCGCTGGTGTCGACGAGCAGCAGCCCGGACGATGTTCTGGCGGCAGTGGGCGAGGTGCGGGCGGCAGTGCGCCGGCCGGACAGCACGGCTGACGCGACGGCGCTGGTGCGGGCCCAGTCGGTGCTGGAACGCCATACTGTCGGCGCCTACGACGTGACGGTGACGGTCGAGGACGGTCTGCATGTGGTGGAGCTGACGGATGCCAGCGGGCGGCGCCACGTCGCGGACGCCGCAGCTGATCTGCGTGAGCGGCGCGACCGGGGGCGCAGTGCACTGACCGAGCGGGAACGTACGGCTTTCTCGTCCTTCGTCCTGGGCGGGATGGCTGAGGAGCTGCGTGATCGCGTCGTTGAGGCGGAACGGCTGGTGGGGGCGATGAACGAGTCGCTGGGGCCCATCACGACCAGTCACGGTATCGGTGTGCAGGTCCGGTGGCGTCTGGCGGACTCGGCCGGTGAGCACGTCACGCGGATCAAGAAGCTGCTGCAGCGCGATGTGCGGGTGCTTCGTGAGGAGGAGTCCGAGGAACTCATCACCCGGCTCAAGGCGCTGGTGGATGCGGACTACAGCACCGATCCGCAGGCCGGGTATGCCACCCATCTGCGTTCGGCTCTCGACTACCGGGCCTGGCATGTTGTGGAGGCCTACATCACCGGTCCTGGCCCCGGCCAGGAACGCAAGCTCAGCCGGCGGGCCAAGCTGTCACAGGGCGAGACCCGTTTCGTGTCGTATGTGACCCTATTCGCTGCCGCCGACGCCTACCTCAGCGGGCTGCCCGACACCGGGCGCTCGCTGCGGCTGATCCTCCTGGACGACGCCTTCGCCAAGGTCGACCAGCGGACCATCGGCGAGCTGATGGCCCTCCTGGTGCGCATGGATCTCGACTTCGTGATGACCGGTCACGCCCTGTGGGGCTTCTTCGAGGAGGTCCCCGCGCTGGACACGTATGAGGTGCGGCGTGCGGAAGGCACAGCGGCTGTCACCACGCATGTGCACTGGGACGGCCATACCCGGCATCTGCGCGCTGCGTCATGAGCACAGGTTCCGTCCCGCGCCTGCCCGGCCCGATCCGCAGCTACCTCAGCGACCCCAGCCTGACCAGTTTGTGGGAGGCGACCCGTCGGCGGCTGGAACGCACCCGTCTGGCGCCCACCGGAACCGTGCAGGCCCAGCTCGACGCGGAAGGCGCCAGCCGGCTGGGAGGGCTGCTCGGCACCCGGCTCGAGCCCGGCGTGCGCCGCATCCAGCTGGGTGCGCTGGACGCCGCCTTGCGCGCATCGTCCGCCCAGTGCGGACTCGTCAGCGTGGTGGCGGACATGACCGGCCGGCCCCTGCAGGACCGGACATCGGCCAAGGAAGCACAGCAGACGGCATGGACGGCGGTGTGGCAGCGGCTGGATGAAGATCTGACTCGTGCCGGGCTGAGTCACGCCCGGTGGGTCCCGGACTGGCTTGCCGAGCTGCGCAGCACCGGCATCCTCACCCGGGCCGGTGCCGGTGCCGCGGCCACCGCCCTCGCAAGCACCGTTCGTGTCTTCGCCGCCCTCTCGCACACCCCTCTGTACCCGGGGGCGGGCGCTGAGCCGGGCCCGGGAAGGCAGTGGGAGCTGGGCGAGCTCGCCGCTCACACGACGGGGGACGCCCACGGACTCGACGAAGGACGACTCGTCGGCCTCCTCGTCCTCAAGGGCGTGGCGGCCGCTTGCGGCATGCCACAAGCGGACTCCGCGGCAGGGCGTCGTCTCCTGTGGGAACAGGTTTCGGTGAGCCTGGACTCTCTGTCGGGAACCGTTCTCGTGTGGGGGCTCTCGCCGCCGGGAGAGCATCCTTGGGCGCGGATGATGCGCACCCGATGCGACCTCGCCCTGGTGACGCATCTGACGTTGCAGGAACTGCACACTGCCTCCAGGGTGCCGCTGGCCGAGCGGGGACAGACCGTGTACTTCTGCGAGAACCCGCAAGTGCTCCAGGCCGCTGCCCGCTACCGTCTGCCCAACGTCCTGGTGTGCGGCAGTGGCAATCCCTCCGCAGCCGGGTGGGAACTGCTGCAGCGTCTTGTCACCGACGGCGTGGATGTCGCATATCACGGCGACTTCGACTGGCCTGGCGTCTTGATCGCGGGCCGCATCATGCGGGCCGGGGCGCGTCCCTGGCGTATGTACGCCGCGGACTACCTCAGTGCCCTGGCTGAGGCGTCCGCCGACCAGGTCCTCCCTCTGGCCGGACCGGCTGCGGCCACACCCTGGGATCCTGATCTTGCGTCGGCCATGGCGCATCACGCTCTTGCCGTGCACGAGGAGGCCCAGCTGCATCGTCTTCTGTCGGACCTGCGCCACGTGGTATCGGCCTGAGCAGGCCTGTGTGTTTGCAGCACCCAGGTGTGAGGGCTGCAGGATGTTCGTCGGGGTGCTGCTCGTTCGGGCTGGTCTTCAACCGACGCTGTCTCTGAGTGGAGGAATCGGTGCGGCTGCTCGGCCGGGGACGGGCGTCTGACAGTGGTCTGCAGCAAAGGCCAGGCCCGCGGCACGCACCTGCGGCTCAGGCAGGCCGAAATGACCTCTGCCGGCTTCGTGGGCTCAGGAATGGCGACGACGCAGCCGGTCCATTGCTTCCCCGGCAGGCCATTCCAAGAGCTGCAGAGGACCGGTGAGACGTGCTGCTCGGCACTCAGCTGCTTGGTCGGTGAGAGGCGTCAGACGCACGAGCGACCACGTTCCCCCCATCCGGATCGCTACCACCTGGAAGAATGCATCTCCATGGGGCGTGGGTTGTTGCGGGCCGGGGTCACTCTGAGTGTTGCGGTGTGTTTCGCGGGACTGACGTGGACGGGGGTCGTACTCGGGCGCGGCGGGCTGAACGCGGGTGACACAGCTGGGGTGCTCTCCTTCGGTGCCGGCCTTGTCAGCATGTTCGTCGGGGCCGCCTCATTCTGGGCGGCGCTGGCCGCACTGCGCGGTCAACGTGACCCCGAGTCGGTGGCCCGCCGCCTCGCTCTGCACGTCGCTGTCGAGGCCGAGCGGCGTTACACGGCTCTTCTGGGCGGAGACCTCGGAGGACTCGTCGACCTGGACTGGACGGCACGACTGTCGGGCCGGATCAGCTCCGCCGAGCCGCTGAGTGGGCGATTAACCGGACTTGCCGCTTTCCAGTGCGGTCTGTTCCCCGGCCGAGTCGTCGTCACTGGGCACACACTCACCGGCGGACGGTCCGCAGACGCGGGGACGGGCAAGACATTGACGGCGGCCACGTTGCTGCTCGCCCTGTCCCGCAACCGCGCCCCCGGCCATCCGGTGCCAGTACCGCTGTCCGCAGCCGACTGGCCAGGCACGCCGCTTCACGAGTGGATCCGTGACCAGCTGGTGCGGGTCTGGGTTCTGCCACCGGCCGAGGCCGAACTGCTCATGCAGGCGCACATGGTGCTGCCTGTGATCGACGGCATCGACGAAACCGACTCCGACGAGGTGCCGGGCCCTCATTCCCGTTCGGCGCTGCTGGTACAGGCGGTGAACGACTTCCAAGGCGCGGGAACGCGCGGGGCGGCGGTGGTGACCTGCCGCGCCGGGGCGTATAGCGCCCTGGACCGAGCCGGAGCGGCGGCCCGTACGGTGGCCGTCGTGCAACTCCGCCCGGTCACGCCGTCGATGGCGCGGGAGTACCTGGAGAACCGTGTCGCCGACACGACGCCCGATCTGGCCAGGTGGCGACCGGTGCTCGATGCACTCCGCCCGCCGACCGGCTCCGGCGCACCGCCCCAAGCACTTCAGCTGCGGGGGGCGTTAAGCACGCCATGGCTCCTGACGCTCGCGGCCACCGTGTACAGGCGCCCGCGCGGCAACGTCGCGCCCGATCCGCGGCAGTTGTTGCTGCACGCGGGGGCCGGAAGCCTGCGCGAGCATCTACTGAACCGGTACCCGGCCGCCCTTGTGGCCACGGCGCCCGCAGGCAGTCGCGCTGCCCGCCTTGATCCCGTCGCCACGTGGCGCAGGCTCCACGTACTGGCGGCCTATCTCAACGATCCGTCCGCCAATCCTGACGACGACATCAATATGACGGGCTGGCAGTTGTGGCCCATCGGGGGCTACGCCCGAGTGCGGCGAATCGAACTCGCCCTTGTCGCCGTCCTCACCGCCATCATCGTGATCGTGCCAACCGTTCTGCTGGGCAGCGACGCCTTAGCCCTTGCGGGAACGGCCTGGGTCGTGTTGATCGGTCCTGGCGTGCTGGTGCGTCAGCAGCCACCTGGTCCTGCCACCAGCGGACTCGGCCTGCTGCGGACGCCCCCAGGCCGTCGTTCGGGAGTTTTACGGCTGGCGTGTGCCGTCGCCCTGACCTGCGCCGCATGGGGCGTCGTCGGCGCCGCACCGGCTGTCGCTCTGGGCGCGGGGCTGGGTCTGACTCTCCTGCTCGACAGCGCGCTTGCCGAACCTTTCACCAAGCCACGCCAGCCGCTCCGCGACGACCTGGGATGGTGGCTGACTCTGTGGGCCCTGGCCGGCGGCGCGTTCGTCCTCCTCGCCAGCTTCGACCTGGACACGGTTCTTCCGGCCGCGCTTGCCCTGTGCCTGGGCATGCAACTGGCGCTGCTGGGAGATTTCTGGACGGTCATCATACGTGAGGGCGCTGAATTTCTGCTGAACCTCACGGTCGACACCGTCCCGGCCCTGGCGCCCGCCGTGGTGACCACGCTCGCGGCAGGGGTTGCGGTCACCGCTGCTTTCGGGATCGGAACGGCCATCGTCACGGCCGTCGTACTACTGCCCTTCCTCATCATGCTCGGCCGCTGGACACCGGTGACCGACTGGCTGGGGGCCGTTGTCTCCTACCTCATCTCCGGCGTGCTAGTTCTCTGTTTCTCGCTCACCAGCGGATGGGCGGGCGGCGCCTGGCTGCGCTACACGGCGATGCGCTTCGCCATGGCACGACGGCTTCCCTACCGGCTCACCGCCTTCCTGAGCACGTGTGAAGAGGCCGGTCTGCTGCGCCCGGCGGGCCTCGGTCACCAGTTCCGGCACCGTCAATTGCAGGACCACTTGGCGCAGTTCCCCGATCCGCCCTCTGTTCCCTGACAGGGCCCCAAATAGGCACTTGGCGTGCTCTGCCGCTTCCCTTGACGACCGGACCTCAATGCGAGACAGACAGTCAGCGCCGCAGCTTTGGGAGGCAACAGCAGAGACAAAACTGAAGGTTGCGGGTGCTGGCGGCAGGCGCCATCTCCCCTTGCTGCCGCCATGACGAACCGTCACTGTGTTCCTGCTCACACCATTCACAAGCTGACCAAAGCACTCGACGTAGCGTCCTCCCCGCCCCCGCCTTTGAGTTGCCACCGCGAAGAACAAACATGGTCTTCGTCCTCAGTGAACCCTTCTCATCCTGGGGCCTGAGGCTGATGACGAAGGGCTGACGGGAGTTCGTGACGTGGCAGGGCTCCTGGTCGTTCGGTTGGTGATCTCACTCATCAACATCTCGACACAGGAGCCCTATCGGACCCGTATCGTGCCATGCTCGACATCCGGCACGAGGTGGTTGAGCATGTTTCCTGGCTCATTTACACCCGAAGGCGTGAACTGCGTTCGCGTTGGCGGCGGCTGAGCTGCTTCCAGCAGGCTCTCCTTGTGCTGGTGCACCTGCGCAAGAACGAGACCCTGCACCAGGTGGGAGCTGGGTTCGGTGTCTCCACCGCCACTGCCGGCCGGTACGTGACCGAGGCCGTCGACATCCTGGCCGATCAGGCGCCCACCCTGCTGGACGCGCTGCAAGACCATGACCCGAACGAGTTTCTCATCCTTGACGGCACCCTGATCAGGACCGACCGGGTGGCTGCCGACGAGCCGTACTACTCGCAAAAGCACCGCCACGTCGCGGTCCTGGCCCGTCCGGACGGCACCGCACTGTGGTACTCGCGTGCACTGCCCGGCCGCACCCACGACCTCACAGCCGCCCGCGCCCACGGCGTGATCCAAGCGTGCCTGACCAGGCAGATCCTCGTACTCGCCGATCGCGCATACCGCGGAGCCGGCGCCACGGTCCGCACTCCCTACTACGGTCGCGACCTGCCCGAGCAATACGCCCAGTTCAATGGGGACCACGCCCAGCTGAGAGCGCCCGGTGAGCGGGCCTTCGCCCGCCTCAAGCAATGGCGGATCTTCCATAAGGCCCGTTGCAGCCCGAACCGGATCAGCCGTGCCATCGCCGCTGTTCACGCCATCGAGACCGTCTGGCGATCAGGATGAGAAGGGTTCAGTCAGCCCCAGTCACGCGAACTCGAGGGTCCCGACCCACACCATTGTTCCCAGCACACACGCTCCAGGCCACGGCCGCTATCCCCACCGTTTGCTTGTCTTGGAGTCAGCAGGGCGCACCAGGATCAGGGACAGGTGTGGACCTTCATCCGGCGACTGGATCAAGAAGTCCGTACGCCGACACCGCTGTGCTGTCGAGCGGCCGCCCACTCACAGCGGCCAGCGAAGTGAAGCGTATCGGCCCTGGTTGCCGTGTCCGGGGTTCGAGTTGAGCGTTCCGCCCCGGTGTGGGAACGACGCCGTGGATCATGCCGGACGGTCCCACAAGACCACGACGTTCTGGCCACCAGCATCTTTGTAGCGGACTCGGACCGGTTGGTGTCCGCCCGCGGGCGCCGAGTGCCTGCTGTCGGCCAGCCCAAGGGAGCTGTGAAGGCCTGCGAGGCGGTGCGTTACAGGCCGAGCTCCTCCAGTGCTGCTCGCTTTTGCGGGCTCAGGGTGGAGGCGCGGCGACGCAGGTTGCTCAGCCACTGTCCTAGGCGTACCTGCTCGGCGTCGATCTCTTCGATGTGCCGCTGGGGGACGTTGAGGTGGCCTTCTCGTTTGCGGAATGCGCGTGCGGCGGCCAGCCCGCGTTCAAAGGCACGCTCCCGTGCAGGCTGCGGGAGGTGCCTGGCGTGCGGGGTGGATGTGTCCGGCAGGTCGGGTGCCAGGTTCGTCAGGAGCCGGCGCTGCTCGGGGTGGAGATGGTGGGCTCGCCTGTGCTGGGCCATGTGCCACTCCCCCGCTGCTGCTGCTGTGTTCTTCTGTTCTGCTTGTTGGCGGGCGGTGTGGTAGGCGCGTTGCCACGTGATGGACCAGGGCGGGTTCCACCACGGGTCCAGGGCGGTGAGGGCGTTGGTGCGTTCTGTGGTGAGGTTCTGGGCGCGGGTTCGCTGGGTGGCGAGCCAGCGGCCGAGGGGGAAGTCGTCGTGCAGGTGATCGACGGGAACGGCGAGGTGTCCGTGATCGGCGGCGTAGGCGGCGGCGTGGGCGAGTCCTCGTTCGAAGGCCTGTTGGCGGGGGTCCCAGATGATGCCAAGGCGTTCGAGGGCTTGGGCGCGGGCCGGGTCGAGAGCGCCGGTGGTGTGGAGGTGGCGCTGCCAGGTGAGCCAGCGGCCCAGGGGGTGGCCGGTCGGGTCCTGGTAGGTCTGGGGGACGTCGAGATGGTGGTGGGTGCGGTGGTAGCGGCGGGCGGCTCGCAGGCCGCGGCGCCATTCGGCGCTCTTGGGTGCCAGCACGCGCAGTGAGAGGGCGAGTGCGACTTCTTCGGCTCTGGTGGGGTGGTCGAAGTGCAGCCAGGCCTCGGGATCTTCGGGGGGTGTAGTGGGGCGGTGGGTTCGGGGGTCTGCGAGGCGGGCTTCGAGGCGGTTGTCGTGGGCGCGCAGGGCTTGGATGGTGTGCCACAGCGGGGTGTAGGCATCGGCGCCCAGGAGGTCGTCGGGGTCTTCGCCGGGGGTGAGGTAGACGGGGACGACGAGGGTTGCTTTTTTGCCGGCGCCGGGTTGCTGGCGCAGGGCGCGGCCTACGGCTTGGACGGTGTCGACGGGGCTGTTCTTGGGGTCGGCGAAGACGACGGCGTCGATGGCTGGCACGTCGATGCCTTCTCCGAGAACGCGGGCGTTGGACAGGACTGCCGGGTTGTGGGGGTGGGTGTGGGAGGCGAATTCGAGCAGCAGGCGGCGTCGGATCTGGGGGTCGTGGTGACCGCTGATCCAGTCCGCCCACAGGCCTTGGGGTCTGAGGCTGGTGGGGAGGGTGGCTGCGGTGGCGTGCAGGGTGGTGGCAAAGGCGCGGGCATCGGCGACGCGGTGGTGGAAGGTCAAAATGCGGCGCAGTTTGTGGTCGTGGATGGCGCGCAGGGCGGCGACCTGGCGGCCGGCCAGGCGAAGTCCGTCGACGCCGGCGCCGGGGCCGGTGGCGAGCCAGTCGCGCAGATCGGCGTCGGTGACGACGGGGACGAGGATCTGGTAGTCGGCAAGGAGGCCGAGGTCGATGGCGTCGGAGAGGGTGAGTCGGTAGGCGACGGGGCCGAAGAGGGTTTCGTCGTCCATGGAGGCTGCCGTCTCCTCTTGGCCGTCCCGGTCTTCGCCGGCGTCCCAGATGCGAGGGGTGGCGGTGAGGTAGAGACGGCGGACGGCGGGGACCTGGTCGTCGTGGTGGACTGCGGCCCAGGCCTTGCCGAGGCGTCCGGCCGTGCGGTGGGCCTCGTCGATGACCACCAGGTCCCAGGGGGGCAGGTGGTGGTCGCGGTGAGCGGTAACCACTGCGGGCAGGGAGGCGTAGGTGGCGTAGGCGGTGACCGGGCCGGGGCGCGGTGGTGTGGCCAGGGCGGTGAGTTCGCCGGGGTCGGTGGTGAGGGAGGTGTCGGCGCCGAGCGGTTCGTGGTCGAGGGCCTGGCGGGCGGAGCAGACGGCGATGGTGGTGCCTTTGCGTCCTGCGGCGTGCCAGGAGCGGATCGTCTGGGACAGCAGGTCCAGTGTGGGCAGCAGGACCAGGACCCGACCGCGGGGGGCGATGCGGGCGGTGGTGCGGGCGGCGATGAGGGTTTTGCCCGTGCCGCAGGCGGCGATCACGCTCGCGCGGGTGTGGTGGCGCAGCGTGGCGGCAGCGGCGGCGACAGCCTCTTTTTGGTGGGGCCGTAGCTCGATGTCGGGGGCCATGGAGGTGTGGGGCTCCGTGGGGTCGGCTGGGTGTTCAGGAGGGCGGGGCTCCGCTCTCCTGGGGTGCAGGTTATTCGGCTGCTTCGGTCAGGTGGGCAAGGGTGGAGCCGGTGGGGCCTTTTCGGACGTGCAGTCGCTGGGTGATGCGGCGGCGCAGTTCGGGGATGTGGCTGATGACTCCGACGGTGCGGTCGTGGGCGCGCAGGGAGTCCAGGACGTCGAGGACGTTGTGGAGGGTGTCGTCGTCGAGGGTGCCGAAGCCTTCGTCGATGAAGAGGGTGTCCAGGGGGTTGCCGCCGGCTTCGTGGGTGACGACGTCGGCCAGGCCGAGGGCGAGGGAGAGGGAGGCGAAGAAGGATTCGCCGCCGGAGAGGGTGTCGGTCTTGCGGGGGCGGCCGGTCCAGGAGTCGGTGATTTCCAGGCCGAGGCCGGAGCGGGCGCCGTGGGCGGCTTGGTGGTCGGAGTGGCGCAGGGTGTAGCGGCCTTCGGACATCAGGCTCAGGCGGGTGTTGGCTGCGGCGACGACTTGTTCGAGGCGGGCGGCTAGGACGTAGGCCTCCAGTTGCATGCGGACCCGGGTGCCGGAGGCGTTGCCGGTGGCCAGGTCGGCGAGGTGGCGGGCGGTGCTGTGGGCCTGCTCGAGTGCTTCCAGGCGTTCAACGACTTGGGCGAGGGTGGTGGTGAGGTCGGTGAGGTCGGTGGTGCGGGCCTGGGCGGTGCTGGCGGTGGTGACCACCAGCGCGTGCCGGTCGTCTGCGGCCGTGCGCAGGGCTGTCGCAGCTTCGATGTCGGCGGCCGGCTGGGCCGCTGCTTCTTGCAGCACGGGGTCGTTAAAGACGGTCTGGTGGGAGGCGCGGGCCTCGCGCCATTGGTTGATCTCTTCCTCGAGGTCGTGTAGGTCCTTCTCGCTGAGCACGGCTTGTTCGGCGGCAGCAAGGGTGTCGAAGCCTTGGGATGTGGCGGCGTTGGTGGCTTCGCTGGTACGGGTGTGCAGGACCTGGGTGGTGGCGGCGGCTGTGCGGGATGCCTCGGCTGCCTGCTCGAGGTGGTCGGCGGCGCGGGTGAGGTCGTCGATGCGGGCCGCCAGGGTGGGGGCGGTGCCGCGGGCGGCATCGAGTTTCTCGGTGAGCTCTGCTTGCCGCTGGGACAGGGTGTCGTAGCTGGCGTTGCGGGCGGACAGGCCGGCGGTGGCGACGCTGTCCTGCTCGGTCATGCTGATGTGTTCGCGGTCCAGCGCGAGGAGTTCCTCCTCGACGGTTCCGCGGTCGGTGGCACGTTCGAGGGCCTCGGCCAGTTGCGCGGCGAGTGCCTTGTGTTCGGTCTTGAGGCTGGCCAGGGGGGTGTCGCCGGCTTCGCCGGTGGCGCCGGCGGCGTTCTCGCGAAGTTGCTGCAGTTCGGCCGCGATCTTGTCGAGCTGTTGCTGGGCGCGCTGGTCGGCTTCCTCGGCGGCTTGTTCGTCCTCGCGGGTGGGATGCCCGTCGGGAGCTTGGGCAGGAGCCGGGTGGGAGCAGGAGCCGCAGACCGGGCATGGTGCGCCGTCGGTGAGGCCGGCAGCGAGTTCGGCGGCCATGCCCTCGGTGCGTCGGCGGCGGATGCCGATGTGATCCTGGGCTGCCTGTTCGGATTCCTTCTGAGCGGCGGCCAGGCGCTGCTCGGTGGTGGTGATCTGTGCGAGGTGGGCGTCGCGGCGTTCAGCGGCGGCCACGCGGCCGTTGAGGTTCTCCAGCTGGGCCTGGTGGCGGCGGCTTTCTTCCTCGGCCTCGCGGGCGGCTTCCCGGCGGGCCTGCAGGGTGGTGCGCCGGGTGGTCTCTTGCTCAAGCCAGTCGTGGGCGGTGCGCTGCTGGACGGTGAAGTCCTGCCGCTCGGTGTCGATGCGTTTGAGGTCGGTGGTGAGCTGGCTGAGGGTGGCTTCCTCGGGAAGCAGGGTATTCAGCACGGCGATGTCGTCGCGCGTGCGCTGCCCGGCCGTGGCAAGGTCGGCGGCCTGGAGCGTGGCGTGTTCGGGGAGCAGCCGGGTGCGGGCGGCGCTTTCGCTGTCCTGGGCTCGGGTGTGGTCGGTGCGGGCGGCACTGACCGTGTGCAGCAGCGGTGCCAGCTGCTGGGCGCGTCGGGCTTGTTCCCGGCGCCGGCCGAGGGCTTCTTGGTGGGAGGCCTGCTCGTCCAGCCGGTTCAGCTGCGTGCGGGCGGTGGCGTGGGTGGTCTGCCGCCCGTGCAGTTCGCGGGTGGCGGCTTCGAGGTTCTGGTGGGTGAGCTGGTTCTTCTTTGCCTTCTCGGCTTCGGCGTGGGCGGTGGCAGCGTCGGCCTGGCTGGCCTGGATGAGGTCCTGGGCCCAGGCCAGGGCGGGGTCGGTCAGGGCGTGCGCGGCGTCGGGGGTGGGGGCGTCGTACTGCGATTTCAGGTCCGGGCCGGCGGCCTGGTGGATGCGGGCTGCCAGGTGCAGTACCTCGTCGCGGGCGGCGTCGCGGTTCTTCTGGGTGGTGCGGCTGTGGTCGTTCAGCCAGCGTTCGATGAAGGCGTACCGGTCGGTGTGGAAGAGCTTGCCGAGGAGTTCGCGGCGCTTGCCGGCGTCGGCGTAGAGGAACTTGGTGAACTCGTTCTGGGGCAGGAGGACGACCTGGCAGAACTGGGTGCGGCTCATGCCGAGCAGGTCCTTGATCTCCTTGCCGGCCTCTTGGTGGGACTTGCTGGAGGCCTCCCAGTGACCCTGGCCCAGGGCGTCGGTCGTGAACCGGCTGAGCCGGGTCTCGGCCTTCTGGACGGTGTCACCCGTGCCGTTCTTCTTGGGGCGCATCTGCTGGGGGACGCGGTCGATGAGCAGCCGCTGGCCGGCGATGGTGACGTCCAGGGTGACCTGGGTGAGCAGGTCAGCCGGGGCGTGGTGGCTACGCAGCATCAGGTCGCGGTCGACCGGGGGTTCGCCGTACAGGGCGAAGCAGATGGCGGTGAACAGGGTGCTTTTCCCGGCGCCGGTGTCGCCGTGCAGGAGGAACAGGCCGTCGGCTGTCAGGGCGTCGAAGTCGACGGTGTGGGTGGCGGCGAAGGGGCCGAATGCCTGCAGGGTGAGGTGGTGCAGGCGCATCAGACGGTTTCCTTCTGCAGTTCGTTCACGCGGGCGGCGTCGACGGCTTGCTGGAGCAGGGCGTGTTCGTCGGGGGTGGGGGCGGTGCCGCGGAGGTCGGCGATGAAGTCGCAGGCGATGTCGATTTCGCTGCGGCCGCGGAGGCGTTCGGTGTACGTCGGGGTGTCGGTGGCCTGGGCAGGGATGAAAGCCCGCTCGTGCTTGAGGCTGAGTGTGTCGGGGAAGCGGCGGCGCAGCCGGGCCATGGCCTCGAAGGGCAGGGCTGTATCGGTGAGGGTGACCTCGAGCCAGGCGTCCTTCAGGTGTTCGTGGACGGGGCTGGTGAGGAGCTCCTCGAGGATGCCTTCGACGCGTTCCAGGCGGTGAGGGGTCGGACAGGTCAGGCGCCTGACGGCGGGAGCGGTGCCGGAGGAGGTGACGTCGACCAGGGTGAAGGACTTGGTGTGGGTGGCCTCGGAGAAGGAGTAAGGCAGCGGGGAGCCACTGTAGTGGACTCGGTCGGTGACCTTCTGGGGGCCGTGGAGATGGCCGAGGGCGACGTAGTCGATGCCGTCGAAGACGTCCGCGCCGACGTGGGCGACACCGCCGACGCTGAGGTCGCGTTCGCTGTCGGACTCCGTCACCTGCTGGTCTTCGCTCGGGCTGCTGCTGGGGGTAACGAAGGCGTGGGCAATGACCACCGAGCGGGTTCCGGCCGGCTGGTGGTTGGTGAGGTCGCTGTGGATCCTGTCCAGGGCTGCGGTCAGCACCGCGTGGTGGGAGGTCGCTTCTGCCTCCAGTTGGGTGCGGACCATCGACGGCTCAAGGTAGGGGATGCCGTACACGGCGACCGGGCCGTCGGCGTCGTGGAGAACGACCGGCACGTCGCAGGTAGCGGGATCGGTGCGCAGGTGGATCCCTGCGCGGGCGAAAAGGCCGGATCCGACGCCGAGGCGGTGGGCCGAGTCATGGTTGCCGCTGATCATGATGATCGGTACATCGAGGTCAGCGAGCTGGTGCAGGGCGCGGTTGAACAGGCGCACGGCGTCCAGACTGGGGATGGCGCGGTCGTAGAGGTCGCCGGCCACGAGGATGGCATCGACGTTCTCGCTCCGGGCTGTGTCGACCAGATGGTCGAGGAAAGCTTCTTGGGCGGGAATCAGGTCTTTTGTGTGGAACCGGCGGCCCAGGTGCCAGTCCGAAGTGTGCAGAAACCGCATGAGCACAGACGGTAACTACTGTGGGGAGTGCTGTGGGTGGTTTTCCTGATAAACGGTGTTCCAGAGTGGGTGTGCGGTGCGCGTGAGGAACGGTTTCTTCGCGTGCCGTGCCGCGGGCTTGCGGGCTGCTGTGCCACCGGGCGATTGTCAGTGGCAGGCGGCAAGATATGCGGTGGGGGGAAGGAGGATGTGATGTCGTTATCGCGTTCTACCGGTACGGGATCCACCGCTGCGCCAAGCGGGTGCCGCTGGTGTGGGATTGAGGCGCGCGGGCACGGCCGGCAGCACGTCGTGGGGGTGGGCTGGCATACCTGGACAGCGCCGACACTGCAGCTGCGCAAGGAGCGGATGCTGCAGCGGCGCGCCGTGAGGCCGGTCAGGAAGCCAGGCCCCGGAGGTCGCTGAAGGCCTTAGTCAGCTGCGAGGGGACGTCTTCGCCGGTTTTGAGGGTGGTGACCAGGCCGAAGAGCATGTCGTCCTTGCCGTCGGGGCTGGTGTGCTCGGCCTTCTCCTTGATCATGGTCAGGACGTGGGCGCTGAATTTGCCGCCGCGGTGTGCGGTGAAGTCCTCGGCCGTCCACTGGACGCCTTCGGGGCGGGTCCAGTGGGTGTTGGCGGCTGTGGCCCACTGGGCGTCGGTGAAGAGTTCCTCGAGTTCGTTGAACCCCTCTGCCTCGCCGATCCAGGTGACCTGGGTGTCGAGGTCGAGTCCGGCCTTGATCAGTCTTTCCGTCCTGAAGTGCTTGTTGGTGCGGCTGTCGGCGTCGACCATCAGCATGACGGTGCGGCGGTTCTTGACGAGGTACCCGGCCAGGTGGAGGGCGCCTTCGTTGTTGCCGCAGGCCCACAGGGCGATGCCCGCCGCCTGGAGGGGCAGGCCCTGGGAGAGGCGGAACAGCAGGGGCAGGCACTGCTGTTCCGTGGGGCCCTCGACGGCGAGGAAGCACCGTTCGTGCAGCAGGACGGAGTTGCGCAGGCCCACGGCGGAGGCGATCTGTCCGAGGTGGAAGTCGATCCCTTCGTGGGACTGGTCCGTGAGGCGTTCGACGAGGGTGCGGCCGCTCTCGCTGAGGCGCAGGTGGACGACGTCGGCGATGTCGACTCCGTCGATGAGGTTCATCGAGTGGGTGGCGACGACGACGCTGACGTGGGGCAGGGCGCACTGTTTGCGGATGATGTCCATGACGGTGCGCTGGTGGCGGTAGTCCAGGTGGGTGTCGGGTTCGTCGTAGACGACGATGGTCTGGGTCGGCTCCGCATCGCTCCCCTGCTCCGTGGCGAGTTCGCTGTTCTCGAGGAGGTTGCTGGTCCACTCCCACACCGCGAGCGCGATCCGGCGGTTGCTGCCCTGCCCGGAGCGGGTGAGGTCCACCGGCTCGCCGTCGGCCTTGGAGACTTCCAGAGGGGCGCGCTTGAAGCCTCCCTTGAAGGAGACCTCGGGCCTGACCTGCACGCCCACGAACTCCTGGCAGTGCTGGCGGATGTGCTGGCACAGTGAGTCGGCTTCCTTCTCCAGGCGCTGAGTGATCTCCGTTTCGATCTCCCGGACCCGGCCCTGGAGCGTTTCGTCCTCCAGGTAGGTTTCGTAACAGCTGCTCAGCGCGGTCCGCACCGCGTCGTCGGGCCTTTCGTCCTTGCCTCCGAACGGCAGCAGACGCGGCAGACGCTCCTGGAGTTCCTTGGGCAGCGGCTGCCACTGCTCCGCCTGCGGCGCCGTGGCCGCGTAGGCGGTGAGGGCCTGCAGCAGGTCGTCTCTGCGGGGGCCGTCCGGGGAGACGGAGAACTCGGCTGCCAGCTCGGCAAGCTGGCCCTTCAGCAGGCGGCTCATGTCGTGGAGCCGGCTGTCGGCCGGCCGGGAACCGAAGTACTGCCACTGGGGCGGCTGCCCCTCTTCGGAGATACGGCGGATCCGGACCGTCTGCGGCAGGCCGGTGGCGGCCTGTTCCGCGACGTCTAGGCGGAAGTCCCCTTCGGCCGAGGTGCTGGAGCAGCGGCGGCCGCCTGCCGATCCTTCCGCCTGCTCGTAGGTGCGGTCCTCGTCTGTGAGCCGGTGGTCGCCCAGCAGGAAGGCCAGCGCCGTCAGTACGGCGCTCTTCCCGCCGTCGTTGTGGCCGGCCAGGATCGTCGGACTGCTGACCGGGATGTCCTCGATGCGGGCCAGGGAGCGGAAGCCGCGTGCGGAAAAGCGGGTGAGGTACACAGTCGGCGTGCTCCGAATCTCCCCTTCCCCGGCCGGTAAGGGGTGACGTGCGGTGTTGGACGGGAAGGCGAGGCGCTTGAGACACCAGCGCAGAGGGTCATACTAGAGGTATCCCTCACAACAACCGCACGTTTTCCACCACTTGTACCGACTCGCCGCTCGTACGCCGCTGACGCGCAAATCCAGTACCTCGTTCCTGCCGTGCAGGCTTACGCCTCGGCTCCGGACGGACGGATGGCGGAGCCGATCGCTGGAGTCGGGCGGCGGGCGGGACGGCCGCCGCGATCCCTGCAGGCTTGAGCGGAGCCCGGCAAGACAGGATGTGGCCACTTCCCCCTTCCAGTCGTCCGATGAAGGCCCCGGTGCGCTGGTCCCCCTGGTCAGCCGGGCTTCTGCCCCTTACAGCGCGGCGTTCTGGAGTCCGACGACGTCGTACAAGTGCTGGCCGTGGGCCCACTTCTTCAGCTCTGACCGGCCCACGAGGATAAGCCGATGGTGCTGCGCGAAGTCGATGGCAGGCTGGGTGAAGCCGTTGAGCGCAACCATGACGGGGATGTCAGCACCGTGATGCGGCCGGGCTGTTCCGTTGAACTTCTGCACGTGTCCGGAGCCGACCGGGTTCTGGTACTGCTTGCACTGCAGGATCAGGAGACGGCCCTCGCCGTCACGTGCGCTGACGTCGACACCGAGGTCGCCGGCGCCGCCGACCCGCACGGTGCGCAGAAACCCATCACGCTTAAGGAGCTCGGCGCACGCCTGCTCGAAGCCTGTCGCGCTCATCGCCGCGAGCTCCCGCATCCGGAAGGTCAGCCCTTCCGGCTCGCCCACGTCGTCGGACTGCGCGGCGCAAGCTTCGTCGTAGCCCGCATACACGGATGCACCAGACCGGAATGACAAGATCGCGCCGAGCGCGATGAGCGCAGCAAGGCCGCCGGCAACGGCGAGTCCCGTCCACCAGGGGTGGCCGGTGATCAGGCCCCACACATCGTCTGTGATCCACCGGCTGACGTCTTCGGTGAGCCACTCCCAGATCATCTTGCCGACAGCCAGCACAAGGACGGCGGACAGCAGGAACTTCAGTGTGGGGTCCAAGGATCCGTCTTCGTCGAACACCACTCCCCCATTTCTCGCCGCCGTGAACCGAGTCGGATCGGTCATGCGGCCCGTTTGAACCAGCTGCTGCGCGAGCGGGCGGGCAGTTTGAGGAGCTCGTGCAGCGCGGCCCCGCTCTCGGCCCAGCGCTGCAGCGTCTCCCGGTCGACCCAGTGGACGGTGTGCCGGTTTCCCCACGTCATGGCATCGCGGGTAAGGAACCCGTTGGTCACGACCACCGCGTGGTCGGCCCGGTGGGCGGGACCGGCCGTCCCTTTCACTCCGTACATCACCGCGGATCCGACTTTCCCTCCGACGCGGGTGTGCTTGGCCTGCACGACGATCCGCCCCAGGACAGTGTGGTCGCCGATGACATCGGCGGCCTGGTCTCCACCGCCTCCTACCCTTCGGGCCGTCCAGCCGTCTCGGACAAGCAGGTCCCTCAGCACGCCTTCGAAACGCCGGTCGTCCATGCTGTCGAACTCGGCGAGCGTGACCCGCAAGGCAGCCAGGCGCGCGCCATTCCGCCGTCGCCCTCCGACAGACCTCCTGACCCTCCACAGGGCCGCGACTCCCCCCGCCGTGACGAATGCCAGCAGTACCGGCCAGGCATCGAACAGCGCACCGGCCGTCACGGTGACCGTTCGGGCGGCCATCACCAGCACGGCCAGTGCCACGACGGCGGCTGATGCCACTTCGAGCGGACCGCGAGGCCGCCGCAGGCGCCATCCTCGGCTCATCGGCCCGCCGGTGTGCTGACTGCCGGGTTCGGGTCGGCCGGAGCGGGGGCCGCGGTCCCGAAGCCGAATACCTGCCCCCACAGCCAGGCCCCCGCGAACAGGCCGGCGATCATCCATCCGCTCATCCGCCTGGCGCTCTTGGGCTTCGGGTTACGGCGGATGTGCGCGCGCACCTGGTGGAATCCGTCCGCTACCTTTGCCATGCTTCCCCTCCCATCGGCGCGGGACGCCGGGTGCGTCCCGTCCCAGGAATTGGTGTAACAGCGGGCACTGACAGCACCCCGCGCTCGCCTGACCAGGCACGACTCCATCCAGCCACGGCCACCCAAAGGGAGAGGCTGGAAAGCAGCCGACAGCCTTCCGTGTGCTGACCTCGCTGTATGCGAGCTCGGCTCCGTGAGATCGGCATCGGACCGAGCCGAGGTCCCTCTTGCCGCATGTACGTCGCAGAAGCTTTCACCTGCATGAACAGCCCCTTCTGAAGTCAGCCGGTACCCACACCGGAAACGGCGAGATACGGCGGGGCGCCACCCTGGCCCTATTGTGCGCCGGAGCCGCCCCCTGGCCGCGGCAGCACCAGCGTCACCTCTCCATGAGTGCACCAGGGCACCGATACCTCGCTTGATGGGGCCAGCGGGAAGTTCGCTCGAGCTCCCTTGCCTGGGTGGCGGTCCTCAACATGCGCGCCCCTCCTTCGCCTCGGGACCGAAGCTGCGCAGAGGCCATTCTTCCGATACGAGCTAGGCCGGGTTCAGAGCTCAATCGAGATTTCGAAGGAGGCGCTGCGTGCTGGCGTCTTGCCATCAATGGCCGTGAGTTGGTTATTCCTTCGATGACATCCCAAAGGCTGTCCCGTCCGACATCTCATCGGGTGCGATGCGAAGTGAGACTGGGAGACTAGGCGTTGCCGGAAGGCGGCAAAGTTCAGCCGATTCTTGATGCCGGAACATACCTTTCACGTCGAGCAACCAGGTGGGTACCGTTGCCAGGTAGTCTTCGGCGAGCGAAGCCGGGTCCTTCGATCACGACGACCGCCTGAGGCGATTGTGGGGGACGATGGGTTACCTGGTTGCGACGCTGGCGGTCGTGGCGTCAATCCTGGCCGTGGCCATGACCGTGCTTGTACGTCGGGAGCGACGGCGCATACCACTCAGTCCCGAAGCGCATCGGATCGAAGCGGCAGCTACCCGGGGGCTTCGTGATGCGCGCCGCCAGGCCCATGCTTCTCAGCATTTCGCCGATGGCAGCGGCGTCAGCGCTCTGCGGGACCGCGGTTCTCGGTCATAGTGACCGTCAGCCGGCCAGAGCGAGGTTGTGCAGGCGGGCGATCCCGAGCATGGCGTGATGGACGCCGTCGCCTTTCAGCCGGCAGTCGCGGAGGATCTTCCACCCCTTCATGCGGACGAAGACGTGCTCGACGCGGGCACGGACCTTGCGGTGGGAGGCGTTGTGTTCTTCCTTCCATGCCGGGAGATCCCTCTGCCCTTTCTCGCGGCTATGCGGGCTGACCAGGCCGGTGCCGCGGTAGCCGCCGCCATCAGGCGCGTCTGCCCCAAAGGTCCCACACCGGATCGGCTCGCGAAACGCCACTAATCAACTTTTCCGGGACAAAACGCTCTTTTAGACGTCGTTTCTTATGGCGTGATCGTTCATTGAACCGTGCATGACGGATCTGGTTGAGCGTCTGGTGCCGGACGAGTTGTGGGTGGTGTTCCGGCGGGTGGTGCCGCCGACTGAAGTGATACGTCCGCAGGGCGGCGGCCGACGTCGAGCGGGTGATCGGGAGGCGCTCGCCGCGATCATCTTCGTGGCGACGTCGGGTTGCACGTGGCGGCAGCTGCCGCCGGTGTTCGGCCCGGCCTGGCCCACGGTCTATCGCCGGTTCGCCCAGTGGACCCGGGACCGGGTCTGGGCCCGTCTCTACCGCGCGATCCTCGACGAACTCGGAGCACGAGGCGAGCTGGACTGGTCGCGATGCGCGATCGACTCCGTAAGCTTGCGGGCCGCAAAAGGGGGCCGCTGACCGGACCGAATCCGACCGACCGCGGCAAACTGGGATCGAAGATCCACCTGATCTGCGACCGGAAGGGACTGCCGCTGTCCCTGGGCATCTCCGGCGCGAACATGCACGACAGTCAGGGCCTGGAGCCCCTCGTGCGGGGCATCCCACCCATCCGCTCTCGCCGCGGCCCCCGGCGCCGACGGCCGGCCAAGCTACACGCCGACAAGGGCTACGACTACGACCACCTGCGCCGATGGTTGCGCGAGCGGGGCATCCGTCCTCGCATCGCCCGCAAGGGTGTCGAGTCTTCGCAGCGACTGGGCCGGCATCGCTGGGTGGTCGAGAGAACCGTGTCCTGGCTGGCGGGCTGCCGACGCCTCCATCGGCGGTATGAACGCAAGGCCGAACACTTCTTCGCCTTCGTCGGCATAGCCGCAGCCCTCATCAGCTACCGCCGACTGGCGGCTCTCCTCACGGCCTGAGCCGGTTCTGCTGCACGTCGAAACATACCAACCCCATGGACTCCGACACGGCTGCCGCGTAGGCCGACGCCTCCTCGGCCATGCTCCAGCGCATGGGAAAGTAGATCAGCGGACCGCTGGCCTCGCCGATCAATGGCCCGGTTGACCAGGGCGAGGTGTCCTCCTCGTCCTCAGCGAGGTCGCACCACCGCTCAAGCAACGCAGCCACGTAGGCCGCGATGCGCTCAGACGGAGGCTCTTCCACGTCGCTGTCGATGTAGCGGTCGTACAGGTCGTCAAAGACCCGGCCGGCGGTCTTGTCATCCGCTGGTCTCTCGCCTTCCCAGACAGCAAGGTCGTAGCTCATGCCAGGAGGCTCTCATGCCGCTCTGACAGCCATAAGAAACGACGTCTAAGCAGCGAAGCGGTGTCATGTGTGAACCCGCAGTAGCTGCCCAGTAGGGCCTGGTGCACCGCGGCAGCGTCATCGGCAGGCTCATATGCCACAGTATGTGCCGGAGCAGCGGCCAGCTTGGCACCTGCGACGGCCAACGCATAGCGCCGCACTGGGCGGTGGTCCATTGTGTGAGCGCGCCATCTGACCGGCAGATTTTCGCTGCGCCGCTGTTGCCGCCTCTTGGCGCTGACGGTCATGACAGGCCGGTTGAAGCCCTGGGCATTGCGCAGGGTCGGGCGGAGGTACCCGCTACTTCGCATGGCAGTGGTGAGTAGCCGATGCAGCTCCCGCAGGTCCATCTGTTGCGCCGATGTTTCCGGCGGCGTGTGGAGGAGCGTAGCCAGTTGCAGCGTGAAGACGGAGGGGGTGTGACCGTTGGCGGCGAAGGCTAGGGGCGATGCACCGATCGATGACAGGACGGCGATGCCTGATCGGCTGAGCCGGTCGATCTCTCGTCGTAAAAGGTCCTGAGAGACTCCGTCCAGAGTGTGCGGTGCCAGACAAGTGTCAAGAATGAGCAACCGGTCCCGGCTGCGGGATCCAGTCATCATCTCAACAAGGTCGCGGGCAGACAGCCATTCAGTAGTCTCGTGGTCGGGCTGCGTTGCCACGACCAGGTGCAATGATCCGTCCCGTTCTAACCGGCAGTGCCCTGTCCAGTAGACCAGCAGTCCGTCTTCCGACGCCGCGCTCTCCGCGAGCCTGTGCAGGACGTCCGTCCGGGTCTGTGGGAAGAGTGTGTGGCACCTCTTCGGGTCAACGCCCGCGGCCTCCGGGTCGGTGAGCGCATTAGCCAGGAATGAGGCGTTCCTCCGAGTGCCTGCTGGTAGAGACGGGCCGCCTGCTTGCCCGCCTTGGATCAGGACATGCTGCGTCTCGAACGGTGCCATCAGGTTCCCCCCTATCAACCCGACCCTCTCTCCATGTTATACGGAGCGTCGCCCTCGAGCGGCGTTAAGTGGCAAGGCGTTACCGCGAATTCCCGACGGGCCGCTGCTCTGGGCGGGGGCCGTCAGGGTGATCGAAATCCAGGGGTGCCTTTGGGAGATCTCCACACGCGCCATGGACTCAGCGCCCGCGAGTACGCGGTACTGGACGGCCTGAGCCGACAGCACGACGGAGACAACGGCCGTCTGCAGATGAAGCAGGTGGCCAACGCGGCCACCCTCAGCCAGAGTGCCACCACCCGGCTGGTCGTCCGGCTCGAGGACCGCGAACTCTTCTCCCGCTACCTGTGCCTCGCGGGACCTACCCCAATGTCACTGAGGCCGGGCGGCTCCTGCTCGGCCAGACCCCGCCGGCGTAGAAAGGCACCCTGCGCGAGGCGGTCGGTCTGGCGGCACGGGATGCGAGGCTCACCACCCTGGTCACGGCCGTGGCCTCGTTGGAGGCGTCGCCACTCGACGTCTCGCCACTCCGATTCCCGGGGTGTGAGCTCCCCGGCTGATCTCACACCCCGGGGGGCGAGGCCTGCGGCCGGCACCACCGCGCCCGTCTCCCGTTCGTGCAACAGCACGGTCTCACGGAACGGGCGACGACCGGCCGCAGATCGACGTGGTGCCAGACCGCTCACAGCTGGATGGACGCCTCGTGCCAAGGCAGGGCGCGCATGGCCACGGCCTCGGTGGCGCCACTCACCATGACCACGTTGTCAGCCCAACTGCTCAACACCTCAACCGGGTTGGAAAGGGCTCACTGCGACAGAAGTCAGAGTCACCTACTACAAGTCCGTGGACGCAGCGTACGTGTACTTCACCGAACCCCAGGCCCGCGTAAGGTCTGCGCACACGTACCCCTGCGATCCGGTGGACGTCGACGGCATGATCAACCTCGACTTCGAGCACGGCCGCCTCATTGGCGTCGAGGTGTTGGCCGCCAGGTCAAAACTGCCTGATTACCTGCTCAAGTCCGCGGAGCTGCTGGACGCTGACGCCACGTGAAGCAGTCGAGCAAGGCGATCACGCCACCCGCCACGCTCTGCCGCAGGTTGGAAAAAGCTCACTGGGCGGGCTCCTGGCGAGACTTGGACCGGTTCGAGCGGGCCGTGATCGCGACCAGGCTGGCGTCCGCGCCCAGGTCGTTGGCGCTGGCCCCACGACGCTGTCAGCGCGTGAAACGAACCATCACACGTCCAGCCGACCTCAATAGTCGCCCCTTTCGAGTAACAATCTAGAACAGGGAAAACGCTTCCCAAAGCACAGGATAAAGAGGAATCACAATGAAGCCGCAACCCACAATTTTAGCCAGCGTACCGACATCACGACGCCTGCCGGTGTTAAAAAAGTCTGCCGTGCCTCGGAAATTTTTCACGAGCGCCAAACCGAACAGGACAAATGGTATAGCGATTAGGGTCATATATATTAGAGTCACTGCACTCCTGGGCTTCCTTGCGAACCTGATGATGCGCCATGATCAGATTACCTGCGCCTACTGGTCATGAGCAACTGACAGCGGCTGACAAATGCGCCCAGTTGGCGGTGGGTGATGAGACAGCAGGCGAGTCTGAGGAACGCTCGATTGCCGCCAGTCAACAGGGCGGCGAGCCAGTCGCTGATCAGGTGGTGTTTCGAGCGGCAGGCCCCGGTATACCTGCGCGGAGCCTGCGTGTATCCCTCCCCTAAGGAGTCGCCTATGCAGCGGGACCAGCCCAGCCGCGAGGCGGCGTTGAGCTCCGCTAGCAGGACCTTGTACTGCCTCTGCCACACGGCGCCTCGGTCCAGTACTGCAGCCGCCGCCAGCACGTCATGCTTGAGCCGAAGCCGGGATCCAGCGGGAGGTACTCCCACTGGGCCCCGGCTGTACAGCACTTACAAGGTCCCGCACATCGCACTCTGGTCAGAGAGCGGATCGCGTCCGAGATACCAGAACCTGCGTTCACGCTGCGGCAGCAACGGCTCCGAGAATCCCAAAGCTCATCCGACACCGCAACGTTCCCCATTCGAACCGAACGCGCAACTCGAACCCCAGAAACGGTCCTTCGGAATCCTCATCCAGTTCAGTCGCTGTAAGGAATCCAGGACAGACCGCCGCTTGGCGACCAGGTGCCGCCCAACGTGACAGGGCCTTGCAGGGCGTACCCCATACCTCCCGCCCAACCGGCCTGGTAGTAGTTGCCACCCGACTTGCGTCTGCCGACAGCCGCATTTCCTCCAACGAATCCGTCTGCCACCGTTACATTGGCCAGCTGGAATGCCTGGTCATCCGGTGTAGCCGAGTTTATTCCCACGGACATACCCAAGAATCTTCCGGCTGACCCATTGACGATCCCCTTACTTCCACCGAACGTCATTCCTCCAGTGATACCGAAGTTAGTGGTTCCATTTTGGAAGCCGACGTTGGCGCACACCATCAAGCAGCCAGTAAAGGAAACGTATCCATGCTTCCACAGGAATTCTCCACCCTGCTTCAGCGTGTAGGCAGCTATCTTCTGATCGTCGCTCATGTGATCCAGGGCCCATCTCATTATGGATCCTCGGATGCCTTCTTGCTTGCGCCTCGCAGCCTCCGCAGCCTTCTTGCGAGCAGCCGCCTGCGCAGCAGCCTCGGCTCGCGCCGCCTCCCTCATAAGCCTCTTGTAATAACTTGACTTGTAGTAGGTGCTGTAGCTCTTGTTGAGTGAGGCGAGTTTGTTTCTGTATTTCTGGGTTGTGCGGCCGCTGCTGTCGCGATACCCCCATTTTTCGTAGGCGTGCCTCATGGACTTCGTGTTGCCGTAGCCGAGGCCGGTGAAGTCGTCGTAGATCATCTTGCCGTCTGGGTCGGATGCAGTGATGGGACGGCTGTTGGCGTAGGCGTAGGCGTTCATCTGCAGGGGGTCGTCGATGTCGATGAGGGGGTCGACGGAGATGAAGGTGCCAAGGGTCGGGTCGTATTCGCGGGCGCCGAGGTGGGTGAGGCCGGTGGGGTCTTCGGTGCCGCTGACGAAGCCGCGGGTGCCAGGCATGGTTTCGCTCTGTTCCGAGCGGAGCTGGCCGAAGGGGAGTTGGCGGCGGCGGGTGACGGCGAGGGTGGTCATGGCGACCGCGGTCATGGCGGTGCCTTGGTGGTCGTTGATCAGGAAGGAGAAGCCGGTGCTGGTGCGTACGGCGATGGTTTCGTCGCCGTGGGTGTAGTAGCGCACTCCTTCTTTAGTCCCGGCGGGGGTGATCTTGAGTTCGTTGTTGCCGGGGAGGGTGAGGGTCTGGGTGCCGTCGGCGTCGCGGGCGATCATGCGGTTGCCGTCGGCGTCGTAGTGGTAGCTGGTGGTCTTGTCGGCTTCGGTGACGGTGGCGAGGTGGCCTTCGTCGTCCCAGGTGAGGTTCTGGGTGTGGGAGCCGATCGTGCGCGTTTTGGTGTTGCCGGCGTCGTCGTAGGTGAAAGCACTTGTCTGCCCGTTGTCCGGGCCGCCGCTGGTGGTCGTGGTCTGTGGTGCATGGGGGACGCTACTGCCCGGTGTGTTGTGCGTGTAGCTGGTGGTGGCGTCCGTGGTGGTCGTGGGGTTGGTGCTGTGGTCGACCAGTTTGGTGCGGTTGCCGACTGTGTCGTAGGTGAAGGTCTGCCAGTACGGGTCAGGGCCGCCGACGGTGGAGCTGCCGGGCTTGGCCGAGCAGTCGGTAGTGGTGGTCCAGGCTTCGGTCAGGCGCTGGAGGGCGTCGTTGGTGAAGCACTGGCTGTCGGTGGTCTTCTGGGCGTCCTGGCCGCTGGCGGTGGTCAGGCCAGTGACGTTGCCGGCGTCGTCGTAGGTGTAGGTGGTGTCATCGATCCTCTTCGGGGCCAGGTCGCGGTCGGAGGTCTGCCGGGTGAGGCGCCCGGTGAACTCGTCGTAGTCGCGGCTGAGGTAAAGCTTCTTGCCGAGCGTGCCGAATTCGAGACGGTTGACGCGTGAGAAGACGTCGTACTGGGTGGCGTTGACGAGGGAGACCGCTCCCGCGGTGGTCTTCAGGGGCAGATCCTGGTCACCGTAAATCGTGGTCTGGCGTTCACTAGGAAGGTTGCCGACGGCCGGGTGCTTGATCCATTCCTGGGCACCCGTGTAGGCGTTGTAGCCGAAGGTCCACGTGTAGCTGCCCGCGAGGGCACCGGCATCGGTGGGGATGGTGACGGTGCTGGCGGTGGGCTGGTAGGCGTCGTTGTAGGCGGTGGTGGCTGTGGTGTAGGCCTTGCCGTCGATGTATCGGGTGCTGCTGGTCAGCTGGCCCTTGGCGACGGTGTCGTAGGTCCACTCGGCCAGCAGCGTGCTGCCCTTTTTCAGGGTGCGCTGGCGGCCGAGGTCGTCGTAGCCGCTGGTGAGGGTGATGCCGCGGGCGTCGGTGACCGTCGTTGCGCGGCCGAGGGTGTCGTAGGTGGTGTGGGTCTTGCCCTTGTCGGGGTCGTCGGCGTCGGTTTTCTGGCCGCGGGCGTCGAAGGTGTAGGTCCAGGTGTTGCCGGCCGGGTCGGTGACGGTGTCGGGCTCGTCGTACTTGCCGTAGGTGTAGCGCGTGCTCTGGTGCTGGGTGCGGTCGGCGTTGGTGTACTGGAGCAGTTCGGTGGTGCGGCCCTGGACGTCGGTAATGGTGGTGGTGGCGGTGCCGCCGGAGGGCGGGATGACGGTGGTGCGGTCTCCGCCGTAGAGCGTCTTGGTGCGGTAGGCCTCATCGCCGTTGTGGCGGGCGATGGCATCGGTGACGCGACCCTGGCCGTCGTAGAGGTTCTCCACCATGGCCGGTACCGCGCTGTCGATGGCAGTGACGAGGGTGGTGGAGGGGGCGCCGTCGGCGTAGTAGGCGCTGTAGGTCTTGGAGGCCAGGCCGCGGGTGTCGTAGCGGGTCTCGGTGATGAGCCGGTCGGCGGTGCCGACGGCGGGGGCCTGGGTTTCGCGTTCGCGCAGCAGCCCGTCGTAGATCTGGAAGCTGGTGGTGTAGGTACCGTCGTGCTGCAGTGTCTTGGTCGCCACCGCGTTGGGGGCGGTCTGGGAGACGGTGTACGTGTACTCGGTGCTGGGCTGGTCGGCGTGGTCGGCCTTGGCCCATCCGGGCCGCCATACCTTGAGGGTGCGTCCGAGGCCGTCGAGGACAGCGTCGGTGCGCTTGCCGTTGGCGTCGGTGACGGCTGTGACGGCGCTGCGGGTGGGGTCGTAGGTGGTGGTGACCGCGTGCTTGAGGGTGTTGGTCTCCGTCTTGGAGGTGGGGGCCTCGAGGGTGGCCGGGCTGTAGGCGGTGGTGCTGGTGAGGTTGGCGGCGTTGGTGTCGGTCAGTTCCCGGCCGTGCTGGTCGTAGGTGTGCCGGGCGGTGGTGAGGCTGCCGGTGCCCTTGGCATCCTGCTCGTCCAGGCGGGTGACGTCGCCCTTGGTGGCGGCGGTGTCGAGGCTGGTGGCGCCGTCGTAGTAGTAGCGGGCGTCGGAGATCAGGTCCTTGGGCAGGGTGGGGGTCTTGTCACAGGCGACGGTGACGTTCTTGACCTGCTTGGGCAGGTCAAGGATGCCGGTGGAGGAGGCGGCATAGGTGGTGGTGGTGCATTCCTCGTCGCCGCTCTTGGCGAGGTCGCCGAGGTCGGACTCGGTGAGGACCTGGCCGTAGCGGTCGAAGGTCCGCACGGTCTGGGAGGCGCGCCAGCCGGTTCCTACGGCAGTGCGGGACTTGTCCTGGGCGGTGCCGGTGGCGTAGGCCTGCAGCGCGCTCAGCCCGGTACGGGCCTGTGTGGCCGTGGCCGTCGAGCGCCAGGGGGTGTAGCTGGTGGTCTGCTGCAGGGTGCCGCCGTCGCCGCTGAAGACTGCGTCTTCGCGTGGCATGCCGGCGAAGGCCGGGTGGTCGGTGACGTCGGTGCCTTCATGGTCGGCGACCTTGGCTCCGCTGATGCCGCGGAAGTAGCGGTGCTCTTCCAAGGATTGCTTGCCCTGGGCGGGGGCTCCGGTGCGGACCTGGACGCGGCCGTATCCTTTGCGGTCGCCGTAGGTGCGGTGGGCGGACTTGGTGAACTCGTCCTCGTCCTTGCCCCAGGCCATGCCGTCCAGGTAGCTGTAGTCGGTCTCCTTGGCCGGGGCGCCGCCGGTGTTGTCGCTCTCCAGGATCTGGGTGACGACGTAGGTGTGGAACCAGTCCAGGTAGGGCTCGTAGTCGGCGGCCGGGGCGTCCGGCGGGGACCAGATGACCGGGTAGCAGCGGCGCTTGTTGCTGGCGGGTGAGGGGACGTCGCCGGCCTTGCAGTCGGCCGGTGAGTAGGTGGCGCCGATGGTGGAGCCGGTCTCGGTGTTGATGGCGTAGACGCGGTAGCGGGTCATCGGCGGGACCGGGTCGGGGGCGCCGCCGGTGGTGGCTCCTTCCACGCGGTTGGGCAGCTGCTGGCCCTTGAAGGTCACGGTCGGCATCTGGATGTCGCCGGTACCGGTGTGCCCGGTGCGGGTGAGGGAGGCCAGCCACAGGGCGCGGTCGGTGCCGTCGCCGGTGGCGGGGAACTGGTGGGTGAGCTTCCAGGTGTCGACCGGCTTGTAGGCGCCGCCGGTCAGGATGCTGGTGTCGACCTGCGTGAGACGCTGGCGGGTCCAGAAGGACGGCGAGTAGCGGTCCTTGCACTCCTTGCCCGAGGCGCAGTAGCGGTCGAAGGGGACGTCGGGCCAGTTCTTGGCGTGTGCGGAATCGAAGGTGCCGCAGTCGCTCAGGCAGCGCTCGTCGACGGTGAAGTCGACCTTGCCCGCCGCTTTCTGGGTGTAGAGGGTGTTGTTATCGCGCAGGCCGTAATCGATGTGGTCGAGGTAGCCCCCGCGGTCGTAGGCGGTGGCGGTGGAGGCGCCGGTGCTGGGGTTGACGTTGAGGCCGTAGTAGTTTTCCTCGGCCTTCCAGTAGTAGGCGCTGGCGTCGCCGTGCGGGGTGACGACGTAGTCCAGATTCCATCGCCAGGCCTGCTGGCACCAGGAGTCCTTGTAGGCGCTGGCGTGGCAGGGCTCGCCGCTCTGGTTGCCGAAGACAGGGACAGTCCAGGTCGAGTTGGTTTCGGTCTTGCCGGAGGACCAGCCGGGCAGGCGGTTGTAGCCGAAGTAGTACTGGGTGCCGTCCGGAAGGGTCACTCGCCAGTATTCGCCGTCGTTGTCACCGTTGGCGCGGGCAGTGTCGGTGAGTTTCTCGACCTTGGTGCCGTCATCGTCCTCGAGGTGCCATTTTCCGGTGTCGTCGTCCTTGATGAGGACGTTGGACTGCCCGCCCAGGGTAAGGACAGCGTTGTCCTTCTTCCAGCACTGGTCGCCGCTCTTGTCGGTGCCGTTGCTGTTGGTGGTGTCCTCGGAGCAGGAGACGTAGCGGCGCTCGATGGATCCGACGTCGAGGGACCATCCGTCACCGACCCAGTTGGCCTGGTTGTTGGTAGCGGCGGTACGTCCGTCGATGGCCTGAGAGCTGTAGGCAAGGCTCAGGCCCGGCCCCTGGCCCGCGGCTACCGCTGGGGTATCGAGGTCGTAGCTCCAGGTGAAGCCGCCACTGGAGCCGCCGGCCGTCCACGCGGCGGAGGGCGAGAGGGGGGTCGCCTTGAAGTCGCCGGAGGCGCCCGACGCTGCAGCCGCCACGGCCAGCAGGACCGTTCCCTCAGAAGCTGTGAGGCCGCTGCCCGAACGGGCGGAGGGAGCCTTCGACACGGGATTGGAGCCGGCAGTCTTCCCGGCCGCCGCGGGCAGGTTCACCGCAGCGGCCACAGTGGCCTTATTGGTGTCGTTGCGGGTGGGCAGGCTAGTGCTCTTGGTGCACGCGGCCTTGTCCGGCGTACTCAAGGCACAGGCCGGCAGCTGCCTGAGGGTCAGCCGGGAGGCCCAGTCCCCGCCGTAGGCGTGACGGAAGCCGGAGTAGTCCACCTGCACATCGACCGGGCCGGCCGACCCGTCTGCGGAACGGACGGCGAGCACAACGCCGTCCACACCGACGGCTTTGGCCGCATCCTGGTCGAGTACCTGCACCTGCGCTTGCGCGAGCGTGGCGGCCTTGCCGGTCTGGCTGGTGCGTGCGCTCTTGCCCACCCGCACCGACGGGTCGCCGGTCTTGGCCAGGCCCGCGCCGGGGAGGGAAACCGTGGAGCTGCCCGGCTTCGGCCACGTGACCTTGGGTGCGCCCTTCCAGGCGTTCTGCGCCGTCTGGTCCGGGCGGTTGAGCTTGTGTGCCTCGACCGGGGCCGTGGGCACGGGGTCGGGCTTGCTCAGCTCGCGCAGCGCGAGGTCCGCGGCGGCTGCCACCGGCTCGGTGAGCATGCTGATCGCCAGATAGCCGACCACGGTCACCGCGACACCGCGCAGCAGACGTCTGCGGTGTCTCAACGCGCGCGGCTTTTGGGCAGAGTTCGCCCGCACACCAGACAAGGTTCCCCCCCTGGGAAGTCGTCAGGAACAAGATCCGAACGTAGATCCGAAGGAACTTAACACTCCATGACCGGGCGACGGCAGAGGACCATGGGCAATTCGCTGCACCTCATCTGAGAACTCCCGGAAAGAAAAGAGAGCTTCTTTACCGGCCGCGAGGGCAACCTTTCGGCAGTTCATGCGTCTACCCACCGTTTTGACGAATGCCACTAATGGGATTGTGCGGTCATTCAGCGCATGACTATTGCGACATACGGGATGTATGTAGTGAAGGCTTGTTTTGCGAAAGCCCTGCTCTCTACGGTGCGTAGTTGCATTGCCACTAGGGAGGGGAAACCGCACCATGACATGGGCTCACCGCGCCAAGAGACGGATGCTCCGGGCCGGACCCGCGGCCATCGCGCTCGCCGCGATGGCACTGACACAAGTCGAGCTGGCGCCACAAGCCGCCAGCGCCGCCACCACCGCAAAGCCACAGACGCAAAAGCCCGCACCCCCGCTCGATGCGCAGAGCCGTCAGGCGCTCGCCGAGGCCAGGGAAGCGGGAGAGCCGGTCGAGATTCTGGGGCAGCGTTCAGAGAATTCGCAGGTCTTCGCCAACCCGTCGGGCACCTTCACCGAGGAGCGCTATGCGCTGCCCCAGTGGGTCCGCAAAGGGAACGACCTCGTCGATGTCGACCCCACGCTGCATGCCACGGCGCAGGGATACGCCACCAAAGCCACCGAGACCGGCGTCACCTTCTCCGGCGGCGGTACCGGGCCCCTGGCGACGGTCGTCCGCGACGGACGGAGCCTCGCCTTCTCCTGGCCAGGCACCCTCCCTCCCCCACAGATCGCCGGCGAGACCGCCACCTACCCCGAAGTCCTTCCCGGCGTCGACCTCAAACTCCACGCCACACCAACCGGCTTCGGCCAGGCCCTGATCGTCAAGAACGCGGAAGCCGCCGCCAACCCCGAACTCCAGCAGCTCAACTTCGGAGTCACCAGCGACGGCGTCCAGCTCGAAAAGGACGCCCACGACAACCTCACAGCACTCAACCCAGCAGGCCAGGAAGTATTCACCGGACCCGCGCCCCGCATGTGGGACAGCACCACCAACGACACCCCTCAGAGAGCCGCGAAGCAGCAGAACCCTGCAGGCACCTCCCAGGTCGCAGATGAGGAGCCGACCGACGACGCCTTCGCCCCGCCCACCGGCAGCCAGCAGTCCCCCGTCCAGCTTGACACCGACGGGGAGACCATCAGCCTCACCCCCGACCGAGACCTGCTGACCGGCGACAACACCCAGTACCCCGTCTACATCGACCCCTCAATCAGCGGCTCCAGGTACTCCTGGACCATTGTGAACAAGAAGCACCCGAACAACTCCTTCTACAACGGTGCGGGCTGGATCAACTCCGACGGCAGCAAGGGGACCACCACCGCCCGCGCCGGATACGAGAACGAGACCAACGGTGTCACCCGGTCGTACTTCCGGATGAGCACGACAAACCTCTGGAATACCAACAAGGTCATCACCAAGTCCACGTTCCGCATCAAGAACACCTGGTCTTGGTCCTGCACCAAACGTAAAGTGGACCTCTACCGCACTGGGGTATTCAGCTCCTCAACCACCTGGAACAACCAGCCCGGCAAGGACGAGCACCTCTCGTCCGTGACCGACGCGAAGGGCTGGGGATCAGGCTGCCCCGCGGGCAACCTCGCCTTCGATACCACGGCAGCGGCCAAGGACGCGGCCGCCAGCCACTGGCACACCCTGGCGCTGCTCCTCCAGGCAGCCAGTGAAAGCGACGTGTTCGGCTGGAAGAAGTTCGACGCCAAGTCCGCTGTCTTGTCGACTGAATACAACACCGTGCCCAACGTCCCCACCGGCCTCTACACCTCGCCAGGCACCGGCTCCAAGTGCGGCACCACCGCCCCGTACACCGTGGTCGGCAACACAGACATCACCCTTGGCGGCACGTTCCGCGACGCCGACGGCGGCACCGTCAGGGCGCGCTTCGTGCTGTGGCCCACCGGCCATGGGGGGGCGGCCAACGAAGTCAACACCACCGTGTCCGCCGCATCCGGAACCGTCGGGAGACTCATCGTCTCGAAAACCAAACTGGCCACACTGCTCAACGACGCCGGCGTCACCGGAGTCGGCACCTTCACCTGGTGGGCCAGAGCCGAAGACGGCACCGGCAACAGCGCCTTCACCGCGCAATGCCACTTTCACTTCGACGGCACTCGGCCCAGCAAACCACCATCCGTCTCCTCCACCCAGTTCCCCGACGGCTCCGACGGCTGGCCGGAGAACACCAGCCCCGTCCGAACAGAAGGCACTTTCACCCTCGGAAACGGCGGCATCACCGACGTCGCCAAATACGAGTACTGGACGGACTGGGATCCCACCGTGCGCACAGGGACTCCCGCAGCCGTCGGCGGGTCGAAGGACGTGAACATGGAACCACCGTCAGCAGGCTCGCACGTCCTGTACGCCCGCAGCATCGACCGGGGCGGTAACGCTTCCGACCGCGCCGCCTACCTCTTCTACGCCACTGGCCCCGCCGAGGCAGACAAGCCCGGTGACATCAACGGTGACGGCAACCCGGACATGTATGGAATCGCAGGTGACGGCACTCTCAACCGCTTCTTCGGGGCGGGCGACGGGACCCTAACCAAGACATCCACTCTGGCCTCTGACACCTCCTGGAGTGGCGCCAAGATCACTCACCGGGGCGACTGGACCGGTGACGGCTACGAGGATCTCGTCTCCCTCAAACACGACAGCACCAGCAACACAGACCGCCTTTGGATGCACCCCAATACCGGCTACGGGTCAAATTGCACCGATTGCACCGACGCCAACTACGATCAGCGTGAACTCACTGTCTACGATCCGTCCAACAACCACTGGCAAGGAGCCGATGAGATCCTCGCCATCGGCGACGTCGACGGCCCCCTCGACGTCGACAGCGACGGCACCGACGACATCCCCGGCTACCCCGACCTGCTGGTCCGGCAGGGGGACCTGCTCTGGCTGTACTTCGGCACTCTCGACTACCGCCTCGACTCCACCCGCGAACCCATCCTGATCGGCCCCGATGGCTGGTCCTCGTACACTCTCGCCGCTCCGGGAGACATCTCGGGCGACGAACGAGTCGACCTCCTCGCCCGCAACACCGAAACAGGCGATCTCTACATCCATACCGGCACCGGAGACGACGGTGACGGACTGGCCGACCAAGTCACGAAGATCAAGACAGGCTGGGGATTCACCACCGCCAACGCCCCCCTGGTCACATCCCCCGGAGACGCGGACCACGACGGCTACCCCGACTTGTGGATCACACGCGAGACCGGACACCTGTGGTTCGTCCCCCGCGTCAACAAGGGTGACCGACCCCTTGTGGACCTCAGCGGCGACTGGGGCAACTACCAAATGATCAGCTGACCGGATTTCACCCCGGCCTCCCCGCCCCCGCAGGCCGGGGGGGCCGGCTCTTCACACCCGCCACGCGCACTGCACGTAGCACACCATGGACACCCTGCCCCGGTGCGCTCTCGGCGATACATCGGACTCACGCAGTGGGGGTTCCGCTCCCCCATTACCTTCTTGGTAGCCCCGCAATGGGGCGCCCGGCCTTCGGAGTTGGCATGACTTTCTCCCCCTGTCGATCGCATGTCTTGGGGGGTG
>NZ_JBHJVQ010000048.1:0-41731 GCF_042263835.1 Streptomyces sp. NPDC056128
GGACCTCGACAATCCTCATTCTTGCTGGTCAGAGGCACTTTCTGCTTTCCTGCCCGTCTGCCGGACAGCCCGCTTGATGAAAGCGCGAGGCTAGCTCCTCTGTCTACCCAAGATGTAACTCGTGGGGGTCTTGGACTATTCAATGTCAGCAGATTTAGCGTGTCAGTCAAGGTATAAATTAAGGCTGTCCTAAAACTGATCACCACGTCGTGTTTCGTAAGGGAATTTCTCACCACAGTTAACGCAATGAGTTGGATCGATCCTGGTTGTCCGGTCCAGGGTGGTAGTTGGGTGTTGCGTCCGATGTGGGCATTTCGCGGGGCAGCGACAGCCGCCGCTGAAAGCGATCATGGCGGCGCTCTGATGTCACTCGTGCAACAGCTATTGACGCTTGTTTGTGAGAGTTTTACTTTCCTTCACATGAGAGCGCTCTCACGTCGTCGCTTACGTCAAGACTTTGACGTTTCCTCCTCGCCCGACTCCCGCTCACGATCCGCCCCCCACAGCAGGCCGGCTGCCGCCTTGGTGCTGGTCACCGCCTTGGCCGCCGTCAGTCTCGGTCCCGCCGCGACTCCGGCGGCGGCAGCCACCGTGCCGGTGGGTGCGGGCAGTTACTCCGACACCCGTCCCGCCGGTACCTCCGGGCCAACCACCAACACGGGCGCTCCGGTGACCCCCAAGGTCACTCCGGGCGCCAAGGGCAAACCGGTCCCGACCAACGACTGGTGGTCGTCCCTGGCCTTCCAGAGGTACGGCGACAATCCCTACTCCACCCCGATGTACGGGCATCCGCTCACCTACCAGGCAACCGCCGGCGGGCTGGAGATCGGCTACCCCACCACCCCCGCGGTGGTCGGTGAGGGGCGCCAGTACGAGTACGCGCACAAGCGCGATCTCACCCTCGGCCTGACCGGCCTGAACTCCCCGGACACGAAGGCCGACGCCTGGTCCGACTGGACCGTCACGCCCTACTGGTCCGACGGTACCCGCACCCTGCGCACCACTATCGGCCACGGTCTTCCCTTCGTGTACGCCAAGGGCGCCGGCGGCAACGCCCAGATCACCACCGCCTCCACGCCGAGCGTCTTCGCCGACCAGGGCAACGTCCTTGGCATCACGGTCGGCGGCCACCACTACGCCCTCTTCGCCCCCAGCGGCAGCGACTGGAATCTCTCGGGTTCCACGGTCACGGCAGCTCTTGGCGCCAAGGACTATTTCTCGCTGGCCGTCCTGCCGTCGGCCGACGCGCTGGCCACGTACAAGAAGTACGCGTACAGCTTCGTCACCGGCTCCAAGGCGAGCTGGTCCTACTCGGCCGGCTCGGTGAAGACGGGCTACAGCCTCACCACCCAGGCGCAGGAGGGGAGTGAGACCGGCACCATCCAGGCGCTCTACCGTCACCAGTGGCTGCACACGACGGATCCCCTGACCCCCTACACGTATGTGTCGTCGCGCGGCAGCATGAAGGTGCGCGAAGGGGCGACGTTCACGACCACTCAGAAGTCGGCGCCCGTCCTGCCTGTCCTCCCGAAGTCCTCGGGCGTCGACCGTGCGCGCCTGAAGACCCACCTCGACGAAGTGGCGAACGCGGCCGACCCGTTCTCCGGGGCGACCGACACGTACTGGACGGGCAAGGCGCTCGGCAGACTCGCCCAGCTCGTTCCCGTCGCCGACCAGATCGGGGAGACCGCCACTCGCGACAAGCTCCTCGGCCTGCTCAAGGGCCGGCTTCAGGAGTGGTTCACCGCCGGTGGTGCGAGCGAGTTCTCCTACGACAGGGACTGGAAGACCCTGACCGGCTATCCGGCGTCGTACGGCAGCGACACGGAACTCAACGACCACCACTTCCACTACAGCTACTACGTCTACGCGGCCGCGATCATCGCCCAGTACGATCGGGCCTGGGCAGCCGACGCGGCGTGGGGCGGCATGGTGAAGACCCTCATCAAGGACGCGGCCAATCCCGCCCGCGACGACACGGCCTTCCCGTTCCTCCGCGGTTTCGACGTCTACGCGGGCCACAGCTGGGCCTCCGGCCACCAGGGCTTCGCCGCGGGCAACAACCAGGAATCATCGTCCGAGTCGACGAACCTCAGCGCAGCCCTGGTGCTCTGGGGATCGGCCACGGAGAACACCGAACTTCGCGACTTGGGCGCCTACTTGCTCACCACCGAATCGGAGGCGATCGCCCAGTACTGGTTCGACGCAGATGAACAGGTGTTCCCCTCCGGTTTCGGTCATGACACCGCCGGGATGGTGTGGGGGAGCGGAGCGGCGTACGCGACGTGGTGGACGGCGAACCCCGAGGAGATCCACGGCATCAACGTCCTTCCTGTCACCGGGGGCTCACTCCACCTGTCCGGCCACAAGGCCGCCATCCGGCGCAACCTCGCCGAACTGGTGCGGGAGAACGGAGGCCCAGCCGTCGAGTGGCGCGACATCCTCTGGGAATTCGAGTCGCTCGCCGACCCGGCTGCGGCCAAGGCCAAGTGGGATGCGGGCCAAGCCGGTTATACCCCTGAGCAGGGGGAGTCCAAGGCGCACACCTATCACTGGATCGGCACCCTGGACACGCTCGGCGCCCCCGACACCACGGTGACGGGCGACATCCCCACATCGGCGGTCTTCAGCAAGGGGACGGTACACACCTACGCGGCGCACAACTTCGGCGCTTCCCCGCGCACCGTCACGTTCTCCGACGGCGCGACCCTCACGGTCCCGGCCCGTTCCACGGCGACCGGCACCGGAACGGGCGGCGGTCCGGATCCTGATCCCGATCCGGATCCGCCCACGGGGAACGTCTTCCAGCTACGCACCGGCGGCGCACTCACCACGGCGACCGGGGCGACGCCCGGCAGCGACACCCTCGCGTCGGCGGGCGGCACGAACCGCGACGGCACGCCGTACCAGCCGCTGGTCTACGAGGCGAAGAAGATCAACGGTACTCTCGCGCCGGGCTCGTCCACGGCCTTCCGCATCCAGGTGGACGCGGGGACCGCGGTCGGCCTGGGCCAGCAGGCGAGGGTCAGCTACGACCTCACGGGTGACGGCACCTTCGAAAGGACCGAGACCTATCGGTACTTCGCCACTGATCCCGTGACCGGTTGGGAGACGTACAGCGAGAGCAGCGGCCTCAAGTCGGAGACGGGCTCACTGGGGAACCTGAAGGGTGGGACGGTCCGCCTGGAGGTCTGGCCGGCGATCGGCAACGCCCCGGCAAAGCTCCGGACCGGGACGGCCGATTCGACACTGACGATCCCGTTCGGCTAGTACCCGGCACATGACGTCGGCGGGCCGTCCACACGCGAACGACGGACCGGTACCCCGCCGGCGGTGAGGACATGGACGCACCGCTTGGGCGTTTGACCCTCCACCTGACTGACGCTCCGGCTGTCATCGGGTTGAGTCGTCGACCGCCTGAGCGGTGTTGCCGTGCCCGGCGACGACCGATGGGTAGCGGGGCGCGGCGTAAATCCGGCCATCTCCGATAATGCACGAGGGGAGACCGGAAGGAGTCGGAAAGTGGCCGATACGTTCAAGCGCCGTACGCCGAGCCAGTGGGGTGAGGGGCACGCCCTCAAGGAGGAGATCCTGGCGGCTGCCGCGCGGATGCTGGCGGAGGCGGGCCGCGAGGAAGGGTTGTCGCTTCGGTCCGTCGCCCGAGAGGTCGGAATCTCGGCGCCCAGCATCTACCTGCACTTCGAGGACCGCTCGTCCCTGGTGGCTGCCGTGACGCAGCGGGAGTACGAAGGGATGGTCGACGACTTGCGCCGAGCCTGGGCCGAGGCGGAGGGCGAGGGTCCGCGAGAGGCACTGCGTGCGATGGCTCAGCGCTACTGCTCCTTCGCGTTGGAAAATGCCCGCCGGTACCGGCTGATGTTCGCCGTCGAGTGGGCCGCCGTACCTCGAGGAGAGGCGCCGAGGCATCCGGTGACGCTCGTGCTCCGGGCTTGGCAGGACGCCCTCGCATCATGCCGCGAAGCGGGATACGCGCAGGTCGATGACGAAGAGGACGCGATCCTGCTCTGGTCCTCGCTGCACGGGATGGCGGCCCTCGCCATGGCGCTGCCCTTCGAACGTGAGGCCGACGGCCTCACCGCCAGGGTGGACACTCTGGTCGACCGCATCGTGACCGAATAGCACCGTCGGGACGGCCCTACTGATTGACGTGTCGATCACTCCGCTTACCATGGCAACGCAATCAACTAACGGTGTTAGGTGATTCGCGGAAGCTCACATTCCCAGGAGGCAGCCATGACGGACACCAGCACGCGAACGCCGACGGACCTGCCCGAGTACCCGATGTCGCGGGCGTCGGCCTGCCCCTTCGACCCGCCTCCCGCCCTGCAGACCCAGCAAGCCGACAGGCCCGTCTCGCGGGTGCGCATCTGGGACGGCAGCAACCCGTGGCTGATCACCCGGCACGACCATGTAAGGGCCCTGCTCGGCGACCCGCGCATCAGCGCCGACCCCCAAAACGCCGGTTATCCGCACGGCAACGAGGGCCGCAAGCGCGCTTCCAGGACGCGTCAGGGGTTCCCCACGATGGACGGCCCCGAGCACGCCCGGATGCGCCGGATGGTGACCGCGCCCTTCGCCGTCAAGAAGGTCGAGGCGATGCGGCCGGCGGTACAGAAGATCGTCGACGCTCGCATCGACGGCATGCTCGCCGGGCCCAAGCCGGCAGACCTGGTGGGGGAGTTCGCGCTGCCGGTGACCAGCCTGGTCATCTGCGAACTGCTGGGTGTGCCCTATGACGATCACGGCTTCTTCCAGCGCCACAGCAATACCATCGTGCGCCGGACTTCGACGCCGGAAGAACTGCAGGCCTCGACCAGCGCGCTCAGCGACTATCTCGAGAAACTGGTGAAGGCCAAGCTCGCCGAGCCGAAGGACGACCTGCTCTCCACCCTCGCGACCGAGCGGGTCAGCACAGGCGAGATGACTGAGCATGATGCCGCGATGACGGGTGTGCTGTTGCTGATCGCGGGCCACGAGACCAGCGCGAACATGATTGCGCTGGGCACTCTGGCACTGCTGCACCACCCTGACCAGCTTGCCCTTCTGCGGGAAACCGAGGACCCCAAGGTCGTGGCGAGCGCGGTGGAGGAAATGCTGCGCTACCTGAGCATCGTGCATACCGGGCGACGTCGCGCCGCTGTGGCGGACATCGAGATCGACGGCCAGGTCATCCGTGCCGGCGACGGTGTCATCATCGCCACGGATATCGCCAACCGGGACCCGGACGTCTTCCCCGACTCCGGTCGGCTCGACGTCACCCGAGACGCCCGCCGCCACGTGGCCTTCGGCTTCGGCGTGCACCAATGCCTGGGACAGCCCCTGGCCCGCGTCGAACTCCAGACCGTCTACAGCACGCTGTACTCCCGCATCCCCACCCTGGCGCTGGCCTGCGGCATCGACGAGCTGGAGTTCAAGCACGACAGCTTCATCTACGGGGTCTACGAACTGCCCGTCACCTGGTGACCTCCTCATCCCTCTCCTTTCCGCACACAGAAGTGAGTCCCCCCATGCGCGTAGAAGTCGACCAGCCCAAATGTGTCGCCTCCGGCCAGTGCGTCCTGCTGGCGCCGGACGTCTTCGATCAGGATGACGACGGCATCGTCGAACTGCTCAATGCCGAACCCCGCGACGAACTCCACTCAGACGTGAGGGAGTCGGCCGCCATCTGCCCGGCCGCGGCCATCCGTGTGGTGGAGAGGTGACCACCCCGGCAATGCGCCGCGTCGCCATCGTGGGCGCCTCGGTGGCAGGTCTGACGGCTGCCGAGACACTGCGCCGGGAAGGGTTCGACGGCTCGATCGCTCTCGTAGGCCAGGAATCGCACCTGCCCTACGACCGGCCGCCGTTGTCCAAGCAGGTCCTGGCGGGGGAGTGGCCCACCGAGCGGCTGACGTTGCGTCCGATCGCAGTCCTCGAGAGGCTTGACCTCGACCTGCGCCTGGGTGTCGCCGCGGCAGCTCTGTCCCTTACTGATCGCACGGTCACCCTGGCCAACGGTGACCGCATCGGATACGACGGGCTGATCATCGCCACCGGCGTACGACCTCGGCGACTGCCCCAGTGCGGTACTCCCGGCGTGCACGTCCTGCGCGACCTGGAGGACACCCTCAACCTGCGCGACCGGCTCACGCCCGGCAGCCGTCTGGTGGTGATCGGAGCCGGCTTCCTGGGCGCGGAAACAGCCTCCTCCGCCCGGGCTCTCGGCCTCTCGGTGACCCTCGTCGAACCGGCTCCCGTCCCACTGGCTCACGCCGTCGGCCAGCACGTCGGCAACCATCTGGCCCAGCTGCACCGCGACCACGGGGTGGACCTGCGCCTGCGCAGTGCCGTCGTCGGCATCGACACGGCCGCCGGACGAGCCACCGGAGTCCACCTGACAGACGGTACACGGATCCCCGCCGACGAAATCCTTGTCGCCGTCGGCTCCGAACCCAACACCGAATGGCTCGCAGGCAGCGGACTACGCCTGAATGACGGCGTGGTGTGCGACGCCTACACGGCCGCAGCGCCGTGCGTGTACGCGGCCGGCGACGTGGCCCGATGGCACAACCCCCTCTTCGGCACGTCGATGCGCATCGAGCACCGCACCAACGCCGCCGAGCAGGCCATGGCCGCGGCCCGCAACCTGCTGCGCCCCGAACAGGCCCGGCCCTTCGCCCCTGTTCCCTATTTCTGGTCCGACCAGCACGGGATGAAGATCCAGGCCTTTGGTCACCTCCGCGGCCACGAAGAGGCACGGGTGGTTGAGGGAGACCCGGCACACGGCTCCTTCCTGGTCGCCTATCGCACAGGCCGGAAGATCGTGGGCGCGCTGTCCGTGGGGCTGCCGTCCAAGACCCTACGGCCCTGGCGCGCCGCCATCGCAGCCCGCGCCGGCTGGGAATGTGAGACGTTGGGTTCAGCTCCCGATCATGGAAGATGCGTCGACGCCCAGTGAGAACGTGCCCGAGTCCGAGACGCCGAGCGCGAGAAGGCTGCGTCGGGGGTCTGCGACCGGTGAGGGCGGGCTGCTGCATCGGCCCGCCCTGGAGGGCGAGATCACCGAACATCGCGGCTATGACCCGTGCGACCCGGCGGGCAGGAACGGCGGCAACTCGCGGAACGGCACACCCTCCAAGACGGTGTGACGGACGTCGGTCCAGTCTGAGATGACCGTGCCCCGCGATCGCGGCGGCTCCTTCGAGCCGAAGATCGTCCAGAAGCGGTCGGCGAGGTGCAGAGACGCCCGCTCGACGCCGTCCATCCAGTGGTCCTCATCGACGCCATCGACGTGAAGACCCGCGGCGGTGCGGTCGCCGACCGGTCGGTCTGTGTGGCCATGGCCGTCACTACCCAGTGCGTCGGGTGGTCACGCGCGGTCACCTCCGCATCGCACCTGTGCCGAACGTCGCCCAGGCCGGTGAGCACTGATTTTCGGACAAGGGCGGCATCGTGAGCGATTGAGTCACCAGCAGACTGTCACATCCGTGCTGCGATCAACTAAATTTTGGTCTTGACCAGTTGGAACGCACGAGGAGTGATCCGCATGTCCACCGCCCAGCAGGTGCCCGACATCCTCTCACCCGAGTTCGCGGTTGACCCCTATCCGGCGTACCAGGTGATGCGTGAGGACGCACCCCTGATCTGGCACGAGGCGACGCAGAGCTACATCGTCTCCCGGTATGAGGACGTTGAGTACGTCTTCAAGGACAGGGCCGGCGAGTTCACCACCGACAACTACGACTGGCAGCTGGAGCCGGTGCACGGGAAGACGATCCTCCAGCTGAGTGGCAGGGAACACGCGGTGCGGCGCGCCCTGGTGGCGCCGGCCTTCCGCGGCAGCGACCTTCAGGAGAAGTTCCTGCCCGTCATCGAACGCAACTCACGTGAACTGATCGACACCTTCCGGCACTCGGGCTACGCCGACCTGGTGGCCGACTACGCCACGCACTTCCCGGTCAACGTGATCGCGGACATGCTCGGCCTCGACAAGGCCGATCATGCCCGCTTCCACGGCTGGTACACGAGCGTCATAGCCTTTCTGGGCAACCTCTCGGGCGACGCCGACGTGACGGCCGCGGGGGAGCGGACTCGGGTCGAGTTCGCCGAGTACATGCTGCCGATCATCCGTGAACGCCGCGAGCATCCGGGGGACGACCTTTTGTCCGCGCTGTGCGCGGCCGAGGTCGACGGAGTCCGGATGAGTGACGAGGACGTGAAGGCGTTCTGCAGCCTGCTGCTCGCCGCGGGTGGTGAGACCACCGACAAGGCAATAGCCAGCATCTTCGCCAACCTGCTGCGCCACCCCGAGCAGCTTGCCGCTGTCCGCGCGGACCGAGCCCTGATCCCGCGGGCCTTCGCCGAGACCCTGCGCTTCACCCCGCCGGTCCACATGATCATGCGGCAATCCGCCACCGAGGTGACGCTCAGCGGCGGCACCGTGCCGCCCGGGGCCACCGTCACCTGCCTTATTGGGGCCGCGAACCGTGATGGGAGCCGCTATCGCCATCCCGACCGTTTCGACATCCTGCGCGACGATCTGACGACCACGACCGCCTTCTCGGCCGCCGCCGATCATCTCGCCTTCGCCCTCGGCCGCCACTTCTGCGTCGGCGCGCTGCTGGCCAAGGCCGAGGTCGAGATTGGCGTCAGTCAGCTCCTCGACGCCATGCCCGATATGCGTCTCGACGACGGCTTCGACACGGCCGAGCAGGGCGTCTTCACCCGCGGGCCGCAAGCCCTCCCGGTGCGCTTCACCCCCGTGACCGCGTAACTCGTGCTGTGATCGCCCTGACGGGCCCCGCCTGGGGCCCATCACATTCGCTCTACATCACCACCGGAGTGAACTGCACCGGCAGCGACGTCAAACCTCGCATCCAGAGCGACGGACGCCAGACCAGTTCCTCCGGCTCCACCGAGAGGACCAGATCCGGCAAGCGCTCCAGCAGGGTCTCGACGGCGGTGCGCGCCATCACGTCCGCCAGCAGCGGTGCGGGATAGGGGCACCGGTGCTCGCCGTTGCTGAAGGACAGGTGCGCGGAGTTTCCCGAACCGACGTGGTCGTATGGCCAGATCTGCGGATCCGTGTTGGCCGCCGCAAACCCGAGTACCAGGCAGTCACCGGCCCGGATCAGCCGACCACCGAGCTGAGTGTCCCGCACCGCCCAGCGCCCGATGAAGTTCTGCGTGGGAGTGTCCAGCCACAGCACCTCGTTGAGCGCGTCGCCCACACTGAGCCGGCCTCCCGACACGTTCACGGCGAACCGCTCGTCCGTCAGCAGCAGGCGCAGGGTGTTGCAGATCCAGTTGGACGTCGGCTGCTGCGCCGCCGCGATCACTGAGATGAGGTCCTGGACGATCTCCTCGTCCGTCAGGTCCGCGGAGTTCAGTAGCATGCGCGACGTGACGTCCGGGCCCGGCCGCTGCCGCTTGTCCGCCACCAGCTGCCGCAGCCGCTCACCCACGCGCGTGTACGCCGCCACCGGGTCGTCGCCCTCCGCCGCGTCCAGCGACATGCGGAGATCATCGACAAGCTGCTGGGTGTCGGAGCCCGACGTGGGCATCCCGCAGATCTGAACCACCGCTCGCATCGCGAGTGCGTGTGCGTAGTCCCTGACCAGCTCCGCCTGGCCGCTGCCGGCGAACGACGAGATCAACTGATCGGCGATGTGCTGGCACTCCTGGGACAGCTCGAACTGGTCGACACCCTCCAGTGCGTCTGTGATCACCCCGGCTCGACGGCGGTGCTCGTCGCCCTCGGTGAACAGCACCGAAGGCTGGTATCCGACGAACGGCAGCAAGGGCCAGTCCGCTGGAATGGCCCCCCACTGATTCCAGCGCCGGGAGTCCCGGGCGAACAACTCGTCGTGACTGGTCACGTAGCTGACTTCGGCATAGCCGAGGATCAGCCAGGCCGGGATGTCCCCGTCGAGCAGTACGGGCGCGACCGGGCCGCGTTCACGGCGCAACTCCCGGTACAGCTGCGACGGAGTCTGCTGGTACTCGAGTCCCGACAGGCTCACGGCGTCGTGCTGAACGGGGCAGCCCGGGGCAGTCGGGTGGGTGGGGGAAGAACCGATGTCGGTCACGGGTTGGCCTCCTGGGCCATGGCCAGTTGGTAGACATGATTGACGAGCGTGATCAGTACGTCTTTGCCCGACTGCCGTACTCGGGCGTCGCAGTCCACCATCGGCACGTGTGCGGGCAGTGCGAGTGCCATACGTATCTCATCCAACGAATGCCGGGCGGTGTCGTCGTCGAATCGGTTCACGGCCACCACGAAAGGTGTGCGGTGGTGTTCGAGGCGGTCGATGGCGTACCAGGAATCGTCCATGCGGCGGGTGTCCACGAGCACCACCGCCCCGAGCGTTCCCGAGAAGAGCCGATCCCACAGGAACCAGAATCTCTGCTGGCCCGGCGCCCCGAACAGGTACAGCACCATGCGCTCGGACAGGCTGATCCGCCCGAAGTCGAAGGCGACCGTGGTGGTGGTCTTCGCCGACCCCCCTTCGAGCTGGTCGACGCCGGCGCCGGCCTGTGTCATCACTTCCTCGGTGTTCAGCGGCCGGATCTCGCTCACCGAGCGCACCAAGGTCGTCTTGCCGACACCGAAGCCGCCCACCACGACGATCTTCAAGCCAGTGTCGGCCGCGTCAGCCAGAGGCGTGCGGTGGGCAGGCAGCTCAGAGGTTGCGGAGTCCATGGAGCACCTCCTGAAGTAGGGCGGTATCGGGGAGAGCGGCACGCGAACGCGTCGGGCGCGGATGGCGAGCGGTGATCCGGCCAGTGTCGAGCAGGTCACCGAGCAGAATCCGTACCACGGTGATCGGCAGCCTCAGTTCCGAAGCGATCTCGACCACGGCAGTGGGGTGCCGGCACAGATCCAGGATCCTGGCGTGCTCCGACTGCATCCCCGCCGTCGACTGGGACTCGCTGACGATGAGCGTCACCAGGTCGAAGGTGTCGTCGGCGGTGCTGCGTCCCCGCGTGACGGTGAAGAGCCGGTCGGGGTCACCGATGTCCACCGGCTTGCGGCTCACGGCGCGCCCGTACCCGTAACCTGTGCGGACTCTCGGGGCGCGGCGCGCAGATGCTCCCCGATCTGCTCGACCATCTCCGTCATCTGGTGACCCACGACGCCTGGATCGGCTTCCTCCGCGGCGAGCACGGCCAGGTGCGCCCCCTCCCCGGCCTCCACGATGAACAGCAGGCCGCCGTGGAATTCGGTCATGGAGTGCCGTACGCCACCGGATCCGTCGCCGAACTCCACCGATGCGCCCTGGGCGAGTGCCTGGATGCCTGAGCAGATCGCCGCAAGCTGATCGGCCTGGTCGAGTGTCAGGTGCTCGGTCCAGCACAGTTTCAGGCCGTCCCGGGACAGGACCAGGGCGTGGCGGGTTCCGGGGGTGCGCTCCAGAAGGTTCTGCAGGAGCCAGACGAGGCTGTTGTCTGTGGTCTGCATCATGGGTGATGGGACGTTGGTGCCGGACTGGCCGGTCACCTGCCCCTTCCTCCAATCTCGCTAAGTCGGGCGGAAGATGGCCGCAAGGGCCTGCGCCGCTGAGGAATGACGTGGTGGCTACGGTCCGACAGAAGGATCGGATTCGGGATTGGACTCGGGCTCGGGCCCGGCTCCCGTGTTCTCGGCGCCGGTTCGGCGGCCACGGTGGAAGGCGCCGAACCGGGAACCCGCGTCTCGCCTCGGACGGTTCTCGTTCGCACCGTCGGTGACTGCTTCGGACCGGCGTTGATCGCGCTCCCGCTCCGCCTCCGCCATCGTGCGGCCGGGGGCCCGGACGGGAAGGCCGTTCGGAGTCGAAGTCGAAGTGGTCACGCTGGGACGCCGTTCCGGCTCCGGTGACTCGGTGCGCGTCGAGCGCTGCGTGGGCAGAGTTGGCTGGCGCGGGGCCGGGGCCGGCGGGCTGCGGTAGGCCTGGTGCGGTGCAGGATCGCGCTGCTGGGCAAGTATCTGTGGAGGCAGCAGAACGACGACACCGGTGCCACCGCGCGACGAGGGACGGTAGTTGACGCTGATGCCGTACTTCTGCGCGAGACCACCGACGACGGCGAGGCCGAGTCGGGTGCCCTGCAGCGAAGCGAGGTCGCTCAACTGGCCGGATACCGCTTCCTCTGCCCGGCGCATCGCCGCGTCCGCCATACGCAGACCGCTGTCCTCGATCGTGACGACGATGCCGGCGCTGCGCTCCTCCACGTAGACCTGTACCTCGTCGATGGGCGGCGAGAAGTTCGCGGCGTTGTCCATCAGTTCGGCGAGCAGGTGCATGACGCCCTCGGCTGCGAAACCTGAAACCGCGGCCGTGGTGGAGGAGTTCAGGCGAACTCGTTGATATGCGGCGATCCGGCCCACGGCGCCACGCAGGATGCTCTCCATGATGATGGGCTTGTTCCAGGCACGGCTGGACCGGCCACCCATGAGCAACGCCAGCCTGTCGGTCATCAGCCCCAGTTGTGAGGTGCTGTGGTCGAGCTTCAGCAGGTCACCGAAGACCTCCTCGCCGTGTCGGTCCTGCATCTCGCGCAGATCGGCGAGCATGCTGACGGCCTTGGCCTGGACGCGGCTGAGTGCCTTGGCGGACGCGGCCTGTGCGGCGGACGCCCGCCGCTCGCTGCGGGCGAGTTCCCGGACGAAGGACTCGGCCGGCAGGCGAACGACGGGAAGCCGCGGGAGCTCGATCTCCGCGAACACCGTGTCTGCGGAACGGCCCTCCCGAAGGCGTGCGATCGCGTGGGGCAGTGTCTCCTGGGTGAGCTGTTCCAGCTCGATCACCACCCGCTCGAGCTCATGGGCGACGTGAGCGCGCTCGTCGTTGAGCCTCGCTGCGTGCTTGACGCCTTCCTCGATCGAGGCGGCGAAGGTGTCGACGAGACGCCGCAGTTGTGGGTCGGCCGGTGGTGGCGAACTGGTCAGCGCGTCGGCGACGGTTGTGCCGTCCCACAACAGCTTGGCCACCGTGGGCAGCGTCACGTTGAGGGCATGAGCGGTCTCCGCGGACTGCTGCGCCGCCTGCGTCCTGACGCGTCCGGCCTCGGCCTCGTGTTGGGCGGTCGCACTGCGGGCTTGCCGTACCAGTCTGTTGCTGACGAGGAAGGCTACCGCCACACACGCCCAGGCGGAGACCGTCACCGTCAGGGTCCAGGCCTGAGCGTTGGCCGGTCCCAGGGCAGCTGCGGCGCCGGCGGCGACTGCGCTGACCGACAGCACGGCCAATGACATGGCCAACGGCGCTTTGGCGGGGCGCTGCTGGCTGGGAGGTGCAGGCACGGACATTCTGCGGTCCCTCGGTCCATGAGAGTGGAAGAAACAGGCGACCGATGACGGCCGCGGGCCAGGATCGGGGCCACAAGAGGAGGGTGATCTTCCGACCCGGCACGGGCTCATCCTAGTCACATAGTTGAGGGAAGTGATCTGACAAACTGACGAGTAGCCAGATGCCCCGCATTCGCCGCAATGCCATCACTCGAACGCATGTACGTGATAAGGGCGGGTGTGTGGGCGAGGGGCGCCCACGACGTGCGGCGATGCGTCGGCTTGACGAGCCGGAGGTTGCGTTGGATTGAGGGAGATCGCTTCTTCGGCACTTGTCCACTCATCCGAGTGAGCGATTTTCAGACAGGCGATCGGGTTCGACGACCGCCACGGTCGTCCGGCGCCCTCGCAGGGGCTGGTCAGCGTCCGCCGCCCGCCTGGGTGGCGGGTCACGCGTTCCGCCGCGACGAGAAGGTTGAGCACGCCGCAAACGGGCCGAGCACGACCCGCCGGTGGCAAGGGTCATGTGGATGAGGTGAGATGTCCTGAAAAGCGATGCTCGTCGAGAAGGGCGCAGAGATGAAGGCAGTGCAATTCGATCAGTACGGGGATGAGGACGTGCTGGAGGTCAGGGAGATAGATGCCCCGGTCGCGGCCCCGGGTCAGATCGTCGTACGGGTGAAGGCGGCGTCGATCAATCCGGGGGAGGCCGCGATTCGACAAGGTGTGATGGACTCGGTCTGGCCCGCAATGTTCCCCTCCGGACAGGGCAGCGATTTTGCGGGCACGGTGACGGCGACCGGCACCGGCGCGGACTGGCTCACTCCTGGAGAGCCCGTGCTGGGGTGGACGGACGAACGTGCCAGCCACGCCGAGCTAGTGTGCGTGCCCGCCGAGCAGGTCATTCGCAAGCCGCCTTCGCTCAGCTGGGAGGTGGCCGGATCGATGTTCGTGGCGCCGGTGGCGGGATACGCAAGTGTCATTGCCGTCAATCCCATGCCAGGTGAGACCGTCGTGGTCTCGGCGGCGGCCGGCGGTGTCGGGAGCGTGGCGGTGCAACTCGCACAGAGGGCTGGGGCCACTGTCATCGGTCTGGCGGGTGAGGGCAACCATGCCTGGCTACGTGAGCACGACATCGTCCCAGTTGCATATGGTGAAGGCCAGGAGGATCGCATCCGGGCAGCGGCACCCCAGGGTGTAGACGCTCTGATCGACACTTACGGCGGCGGATACCTCGATCTGGGTGTCGGGCTCGGCGTCGAGCCCCGACGTATGAACTCCGTCATCGACTTTGCGGCCGCTGAACGCCTGGGCGCCCAGACGGTCGGATCCAGCCAGGTCGTCAACGCGGAGGTGCTGGCTCACCTCGCAGAACTAGCTGCTTCCGAGGAGCTCGACATCCCCATCGCGGCTACCTTCCCTCTCGCCGAAGTACGCGCGGCCTACCGGCAGCTCGCCGATCGCCACACCCGAGGCAAGATCGTCCTCCTTCCGTAGCCGTTCTGGCTCGGCCTCAGGGTAGGAGCGCGACAGCGGCCGGCCGGCACCCAGCGAGTAGGCAAAGCAGTGCTGCCAGAAATAGCGTGAGTTGTGAATTGGGTCCGTCACCAACGCACAGTCCACCTCTAGCCTCTCGGTCGTGGGTCTGGCGTGCAAGGGGCTCGTACTCTGCGCAATCCGTGGCTGGTCAACGGATTCATCTGCGCCGAAGTGTGTCCTTGACAGGCGGCAGGACCCGGGACTACGTTCTCTTACCACCCTAAATATACGGGTATTTACACTGGCGGTGGCACCGAGTCCGAATCTGATGCTGGGGCAGAAGAGAAAGGCTGGCAGTGAGCGCGCTGGTAAAGCAACTGATGCATGTGTGCATCACCGTTCCGAACCTCGACCAGGCACTCAACTTCTATCGGGACGTCCTGGGGTTTGAGTCTGTTTTTGAGACTCGGAACGACAAGGCAGACGGTCGGCTTCTGGGATTCGACACGGACGAAGTAAGTATCAGCGTTCACCATGTCCTGGCTGTCGGCGCAGACGCACAAACAGCTACAGCGATCAACCTGGTCGAGCACACTCAACCCGAGACTGTGGTCAATGGCGGCCCATACGTGCAAATGAACCACGTGGGCATCACGCGGCTGGCACTGCTGGTGGACAATGTCGATGAAGCGTTCGCAAGAGCTTTACGGATCCATTCGGAGTGTTCGTCACGATGACCGAACCACTCCCAGACCAGCGCTGAGGAATGGAGAAGAGACTTCGTGGATCGGTACATCAACCGCATTTTTCACGTGTGCATCGTGGTTCCGGACATCGAGAAAGCGCTCGCGTCCTATGAGGGAGTGCTGGGCCTTGAATCCATTGGGAGCCTCCGGAACGAGAAGTCGGAAGGTGCGGTGCTTGGGTTTCCAGGGCAAGAGGTCGAAATCCACGCCAACCACCTGCGTGGCAGGCTCAGTGAAAATGCCACCGTTATCGACCTCATCGAGTTCGTCCACCCAGAGACTTCTGTCGGTGATGGCCCCTATCGACAGATGAATCAAGTGGGTATCACTCGGATGGCCTTGGAAGTCGACGATGCCGATGCCATTTACGAGCGGCTTCGGGGGCGGTAGTAGCGCAGCTGCCACACGTCGACAGGATCACTGGTGGGGTCGACGCTCAGCGCCGAGCGGAGTCGCTGGGGTGTGAAGTGCAGGTCGGCCGCCACTTCGTGGGTGCTCAAGCCGGCCCGGTCGAGGTTGCGTCCGAGTTCGTCATGGGTCCGGTGACGTTCGGTGTCGTTGAGCGTCATGTGCCCTCGCTGAGTTCGGGTTGCTGTGCGGAGGCAGGAGGATCAGCTCAGAGAGATGTCGTCGGCGCGGGAGGGGATTGCGTCGAGTGTGGCGAGAATGGTTTCGTCGAGCCTGAGCGCGCCTGCCGCGACGTTCGCCTTGAGGTGGTCGGCGGTGGCGGTACCGGGGATGAGGAGCACGTTGGGGGCGTGGTGCAGCAGCCAGGCCAGCCCGACCTGGGAGGGGGTGGCGTCCAGGGTGCGTGCCGCCTCCTGCACGGCCGGTTCGTCGCTGACCTTGGGCATGCCGGGAAACGCGCTGCCGAGCGGGAAGTAGGGCACCCAGGCGATGCCCTCGGCGGTGCAGAGCTGGAGCAGGTCCTCGTCGCCGCGTGCCACGAGACTGTAGGCGTTCTGCACACAGGCGATGCCCGCCGGGATCGCCTGGCGCAGCCCCGCCAGGGTCACACTGCTCAGCCCGATCGCGCCGATCTTGCCCTCGTCGCGCAGCGCGGTCATCTCGGCGAGCTGGTCATCGAAGTCGACCGTCGGGTCCGTGTCAAAGGGGATCCTTGGCGCGGCGTCCATGCGACGCAGGTTCACCAGGGGGATCCGGTCCATGCCGAGGCCGGTGAGGTTGGCTTCGACGCTTGCCCGGAGTTCCTTCGGTCGCTGTGCGAGACGCATCGGGAGCGGCCCGCCCGGGTTCGGGTCGGCGCCGACCTTGGTGGCGACCAGGACGTCGTCTTCCGGGCGGAGCGCCTCGCGCAGGAGCCCGTTGACGAAGCCGTTGCCGTAGAACTGCGCGGTGTCGATGTGGTCGATGCCGAGTTCGACCGCCCGGCGCAGGACGGCAAGGGCGGCAGCACGGTCGTCGTGCAAACGCCTCAGCTGCATCGCGCCGTACCCGATCCGGGAGACGGTTCGGCCGGCAAGCAGCCCGGGACCCGCGGGGCGCAGGGCGCCGGTGGCTGTCTTGTCATGGCGGGGAGTGCTGGAAGGCATGGATGTCCCGTCCTCATGCGATGATGGGGAAAGCGGAGGAGCCTCCGCCATATCGACGGTAGCACTACCGGAGGGTCCTCCGCTTTGAGCTCGCCAGACCCGAACGCTTCCCCCGGGGCCGCCGACCGCCCGGTCCGCGCCCACGCCCGGCGAAATCGCGAGAGGCTCGTCGCCGTCGCCCGGGCGGCTTTCGCCGCGTCCACCGACACCGTCCCGCTGGAGGGCATAGCCCGAGAAGCCGGCGTCGGCATCGGCACGCTCTACCGTCACTTCCCCACCCGTGAGGCCCTTGTCGAAGCCGTCTACGGCGCCGAACTCGACGACATCGCCACCAGTGCCACCGATCTGCTCGCTCAGCTCCCGCCGGACGTCGCGCTGCGTGCCTGGATGGACCGCTATGCGGCATTCGTTGCAACCAAACGCGGCATGGTCGACACCCTCCGCGCTGGCTGGGCCTCGGGAAGGATCGCCACACCGGCCACCCGGGAGCGCATCACCGCCGCGATCGCGGCGATCCTCACCAAGGGAGCGGACGCGGGTTCCCTGCGGGCGGACATTGATCCCGAAGACGTTACGGCCATGCTTCTCGGCGTCTTCCTTTCGACCTCGGCCAGCAACATGCCCGAGCGGACCAGTCGACTGCTCGACCTCGTCGTCGACGCACTGCGCCCGAAAAGCGAAGCGGTTCAGTGAGGTCAGGTCAGACCGTGAGCGGCTGGATCGAGCTCTAATGTCGGCACGCACGGACGTATTCGGGAAGTCCTATGACGTCCTGGACGGCTCGTGAGCCGCGTCGCGGCGGGCGTCAGGAACCCCCTCGACGATCAACGGCATCCGCACAGTGGGCAGGTTGGGCGGGTTGAACAGATCCGGGCCGCTGCGCACCGGCAGGGAAGTGCTTCGGATAGCGGTCAACCGCTGTGCTCGAAACATTGCCTGTGCGGTCCAGGGGGTCGGGAGCAAGGCCGAGGAAGTGGTCGTGGAGTGTGTCCCACGCGTTGAGCCGGGTGAGGTCGGGGGGCGTTGAGGATCTCCTGGCGGTCGGTGAGAAGCGGGTTGGGCACCAGGAGGGTCATCATCTGCTCATCGCGGCCGAGTTCGGGGCCGGAGGCGGTGCACAGGTGGAAGTGCCACGCGCCGAAGTCAACATTGGCGTAGCCGTCGTTCACGGTGATCGCGGTGGGGGCGCCCCGGGCGCCGACCTCCCAGGCGGCGCCTTCGATGGTGTGTCTGAAGTGGATGTGCTGCCGGTGGTCGGTGAAGACGGTGGTGATCAGGTAGGGGAAGCTGGTTCGGCGCCTCCGCCCCCGGGGTGAAGTGCACCCGGGAATGACGGTCCACCGGAAAGGACACCACGGCGATGTCCGGGTCGGACTCCGCCCGCAGCGGGCCCCTGTACAGCTCGCTCGCCCAGAATGGCGTGGCAGACGCCGGACGCGGTGCGGTCCTGGTGCTGCCGCGTCTCGCCCGCCTCCCTGGCGGGCGTCAACACCGTCCCGTCCGGTCCGTCGAGGAGCAGGCCGACCGGCATCCGGCACGGATGACGGGAGCTCGCTTGGGCACGGACATTTCCTCCTCCTGGTCCCGAGCCCCGAATGAGGACCGGGAAGGAGGCGGGGCGCCGTGTACGCCGTACAGCCGTCCGTACCGCCAACCCAGTCCTCGAGGTCACCGTGCACACCGCGCACGCCAGGTGCGGGCGCAGTGGCAGGTCTTCGGACTCGTGGGCAAGCTCACCGGAGATCCGGCGGGCACCTACTCGCAGTCGCTTCCCTGGACCCACCAGACAAGGTCCTAGAGTGCTGTTGGGGGCATTCGTTCCCACTCGCCGCTGCGGGACAGTCCCGGATGCCCATCGGGTTCCCTCTTGCGCCGCGCCGCCCGATGTCCGGTCGGACAGGAGGCACGAACCGACTGCACTTAAGCGTAGGGCGGCTCGCGCCCCTGCGGCAGGGGACACATCGCCAGTTGTCCGAATGTGATGGGTCACGGGCGCGCACGGCGTTGTGGCTGCCACAACGCCCCGCCACGGTCCCATGGTTGCTGGCTACGCAAACTCGCTGACCGTGATGCCGAGTTACCACGTCGTGGGGCGGGATTGCCCAGGATCCCGCCCCACGAACGCCGTCACGGCCGCGTGGCCGGCGTGACTGCCTGCATGATCACAGCGCCGATGGCTTCGACCGCCCGGGTGTCGTCGCGCGGTGTCTGTGCGTCCCAGCGGTTCCAGGTCAGGTTCAGGTCGGTGCGCCGGGCGTTCCACGCCGTATCCGCGTTCCGCTTCATGAAGTCGTAGTACTGACTCCACAGATTGTTCTCGCGAACGAATTCGCCCATTCCCCGGGCGAACTCGGACTGCCACGTCCCCTCCCGTTGTCCGTTCGTCATGATCCCGCTGACGGTGCGGTCCCGGATGACCCAGTCGACGGTCCGCTTGGCGTCGTTGAACATGGTCTGCAAGCGGGTGTTGCGGTACAGGGCTTGGGCCGCGCTGACGAAGGCGCCGGCCGAGTACACCGTCTGGCCGCTCGCGACACTTCCGTCGGCCCGCATGTTCTCGTGCACGCCGCCGGTCGAGCGGTCCAGCAGCTTCGCCCACACCCAGTCGTAGACCGCCCGTGCCTTGTCCAGATATCCACGGTCGCCGTTCGACTCGTAGATCAGGCAGCCGAGGATGGTCGCCGGGCTGTTGCTGAGCGCGCTCTTCTCGCGCTTCTCGATACTCCACCAGATGCCGCCACCGAGGGCGCTGTCCCACCCCCGGTCGTAGACCCGGTTGAAGGCGTACTGCGCCTGGTCGAGGTAGGTGCGGTTGCCGGTGATGCGGTAGCCGCGCACGAAGGCCAGTCCGGCCCACAGTAAGTCGTCGTTGTACTCGTTCCAGTTCCAGTCATACAGCCCGCCCGAGCCCTGGTTCTGCTCGAGGAACGTGTCGAGCAGGCGGCCGGTCAGGTCACGGGTTTCCGCGCGTGGGACGCTGTCGTGCACGTCCTGCACCGCCTGGATGTCCAGCGCCTGACGCCAGAAGTAGTCCTTCCACGTCTTGTTGAGGGACTCCTTGTAGTACCGCTGGTTTCCGTTGGAGATGAGGAAGGCGCTGTTCAGCGCGGCGAAAGCCGCGTCCATATTGGCGGTCCCCGCTGCCATGGAGGCGGGTGCCTGTCCCGGAGAAGGCTTCCTTGTCACCGCGGAACTCTGCGTGGCCGTCCCGCCGACCGCGGCGACCGCGCCCACGGCCGCCGCGGTGAGAAGCGTCCTACGATTGATCATGTTCGTCTCTCCTTTGTGGGGGTGCGGCTGCTCACCGCATCACGTGCGGCAGTGCACGGTCGCCTCGGCCCAGTCCGCGTGGTCGAGGGAGTTGCCGTCGCCGGCGTCCGTGACCCGAAGGGTCAGCCGTTCGGCGCCGCTGACGTCCGCGTCCACGGCGACGGCGTCGAGATCGTTGGTGATCTTCGGGCTCGTGTACAGGGTCTTTCCGTCGGCGAGGACCTGGAAGAGGACGCTGCCGCTCGTTCCGGTCTCGTCGTCCAGGCCGACGTCGGCAGTGAACCGTGTGCACTTACCGCCCAGGTAGGCCTCGACGGTGGAGTCCGCGTGGACCCCCAGGCCCTTCGGGTAGATGACACCGCCGATGGTGAGGGGGCCGCCGTCACCGGTCCCCGCCTCGCCGTTGCTGAGGTTCCGCTCGACGGGACCCCAGCCGTTGTCGGCGGTGATCAGCTCCAGTGCGGACAACTGGGTGGTGCCGGTGGGCGCCGGCGGGGTGCCCAGCAGTTCGAGAACGGCGCGGCCGTCGGCCCGCGCACCGCCCGTGGAAGTGGCGGTCACCGTGGCAACGGTCCGGTGCCGGCCGTTCGGGCTCTCCTTGCCGCGCGTCAGCTCGATCCCCATCGTCTTCTCCCCGTCGGCGGGCAGGTCGCCGATGCGCGAGGTGGCCGGATCGGCACTCCAGCCGGTGACCGGATCGACGTTCACCACGGCGTCCTTCAGCGGACGGTCGCAGGGATTGCGGACCTTCAGGGTCGCCTCGGTCGTCTCCTCCGGTGCCACCGAGGTGTCGGTGGCCGCAAGCTTCGCTTCGGGAGCGCAGACGACGGGCCCCCGGGGCGTGCCGTCACGCGCCTCCGTCCGGGTGAGCGGGCGCAGCCGCAGCCGGTGGACGTACTCCTGCGCCGGACGGACCTGGTACTCGGGCAGCACCGTGTGGAACGTCTCGCTCACGCCGCTCACCGCGTGGTCCAGATGTAGCGTGTTGCCCTTCGCGGCGCGCTGGAGTGCGAACGGGTAGGCGGCGCGGTCGATGTCCGGGTACGGGGTCACCCCGGCGGAGAACATCGAGGAGTCCCCCGAGACCAGCAGCCCGCCGCTGCCGTCGGTCAGCGACGCCCATCGGACCTCCTCGTGGTTGCCGTAGTCCTGCGGGCGCGTGTAGCCGGAGAACTGCTTGCCCACATCGGTGGAGTAGACCCCCGCCGGGGCGCCGTCCTCACGGTCGTTGTAGTTCTCCTCGGGGCCTCGCCCGTACCAGCTGAAGCGGTCGTAGCGGTCCGGGACCTGGAGTGAGAGGCCGATCCGGGGCAGGTAGGGCACCGTGCGAGCCCTGCCCCGAGCCTCCACGCGGTGGTCGATGGTCAGTTCGCCGCTTCCGGTGACCGTGTAGCGCAGCCGCTGGACGAAGGAGGAGTCCTTCACGCCCGGAGCCGCCACGGTGCTGTCCACGGTGAGCACCACCGCGCCGTCCTTCTCGGCGACGTCCACCTTCCCGGGTTCGGTCCGCAGCCGGTCGAATCCCGCCTCCCGCCACGGTCGGTCCTCCGAGTTGTACTCATTGCTCAGCGGAGCCCGCCAGGCGTCCAGTTCGGGTCCGCGGCTCAGCAGGTCACGGCCGTCCGACTTCATGGAGAGCAGATCGCCGCTGCGCCGGGCGAAGGTGTAGGAGAAGCCGTCCCCGGAGGCGGTGAGGCGGTCTCCCGACGCGCCCGCCCGTACCTTGCCCGGCTTCTCGGCGCGGACCACCCCAGCCAGTTGGCGGCCACCCACGTCGAATTGCTCCACAGCGACGGTGTGTCCTGCGGGTACCGACGAGGTCTTCTTCGTCTGCACGGCCCTAACCGTCAGCTGCCGGTCGGCGTCCTTGGGATTGCCCGGGGCCCGGGGCAGCCGTATCGCGGCTTCCTGCCCCGGTTCGAGAGAGAGTGGCCGGGTGCCCCTGGCGAGGGTGCGCGCTCCCTCGGTGAGCGTCCATCGCAGGGTCAGGTCGTCGGTTCCCAGGAAGGAACGCTCGTTGAGCACGGTCACACTGTCCGTCACGATGCCGCCGTCCTCGTCCCTGGTCTGCGAGATACGCAGCGGCGCGTGTACGGCGGCCAGCGCGCGCGTCTCGGGCTGGAGAGTGCGGTCGGTGCTGACCAGGCCGTCGACACCGCCCGGACCTGAGCCGTACGACGCGTACTCCCCCTTTCGTGCGAGGGTCTCGAAGTCCAGCGCCAGAACGGCCTCCCCGGCGGGGTCGGCGTCGAGCTGCGACGGGGCCAGCGCCTTGTGGTAGACGCGGACCTGGTCGATGACGCCGTGCGCCATGCGCGTGCTGATGTTCTCCTGGCCGGTCTCGGAATTGCGGCCGACGTTGACCGGCTGCGCCGAGTAGGCAACGGTGCCCTCCCACTCGGTCTTGGCCGACTCCTCGCCGTCGATCAGGAGTTTCAGCTCCTTGCCGTCGAAGGTGCCCGCGACGCGGTGCCAGAAGCCGTACCAGTCGGCCGGGACCTTGGCGGACGCGGTGTGCCGTCGCCCGTCGTCACCCTGGACGGCGAACTCCAGCGTTTCCTTGTCACGCATCCGCAGGGCGTACGAGTGATGGCCCTTGGCCGCGATGGTGAAGTCGCCGGTCCAGTCGTCCGGCTTGACCCACGAGTCGACGGTCAGTGCCCTGGAGACCTTGTCCAGTTCCGGGTCGCGGTAGACCTCCACGAAGTCGTCGAGCCCGGAGAGCGCGAGTGCCTTGCCCCGGTGTCCGTCGACGTGCTCCGGCTTGCCGGACAGGTAGGCGAGGATGCCGTTCCCCGAGGAGTCGGGGGTGGCGATCAGCGGCTGGGTGATGTTCTGTTCCGCCCAGTCCCAGATGAACCCTCCCTGGGCTTCGGGATACTTGCGCATCACGTCCCAGAACTCACGGAAGTTACCCAGGGAGTTTCCCTGAGCATGGGCATACTCACCCATGACGATGGGCTTGCGGGTGGTCTTCGCCTCCTCCTCCAGACTTGCCGGAGAGGGGTATCGTGGGCCCCATATGTCGGCGAACGGGGCGTCGCCGTCCGGGGTGTTGCTCTGGTGGTAGAGGGGACGGCCTGGGTCGTTCTTCTTCAGGAAGTCCGCCATCGTGTAGTGGGCCTTGCCGAGGCCGGCCTCATTGCCGGTGTCCCACATCAGGACACTGGGATGGTTCTTGTCTCGTTCGTACATCGCCACGGCCCGGTCCTGGAACGCCTTCTGCCACTCCGGCTTGTCGGCCAGACAGTTGTCGGGGCAGCTGTCGTGGTGATGGGTCTCGACGTCGATCTCGTCGGCGATCCACAGGCCCTCACGGTCGGCCCGCTCGTACAGATACGGGTCGGAGGGGTAGTGCGAGGTGCGTACGGCGTTGATGTTGAGCCGCTTCATCAAGGACACGTCGGAGGCGGTGCGTCCCCGGGTGGAGTAGCGGCCGGTCTCCGGGTCCGTCTCCGCGCGGTTGACCCCCTTGATCAGGATGCGCTTGCCGTTGACCAGGAGCTTCTTGTCCTTGACCTCGATCTCCCGGAAGCCGACCGGCTGGCTGGTGGTGTGCATGATCTTGCCGGTGGCGTCGGCCAGCCGCACTACGAGGGTGTAGAGGTTCGGTGCCTCGTCGCTCCACTTGGCGGGATCGGTCACTTCGGCCTGGAGAGTGGCCGTGGCGGTGGTTCCCCCCGGGGAATCCGGCTCGGCGGACACACGGGTGATCGCGCGGCCTTGTTGGTCATAGAGGGTGCCGGTGACCGTCGCCTTCCCGATCCGTGAGGCAGAGGTGGTGACATCGATGTCAGCGGTCAGCTTCGCGTCGCGGTAGGCATCGTCGAGATCGGTGCGGACCGTGATGTCGCTGATGCGCGTGGCCGGAGTCGAGTACAGGCCGACGGAACGGAAGATGCCGGCGAACCGCCACCGATCGACGTCCTCCAGGTGGGAGCCCGAGCCCCAGCGGTGCACCTGGACGGCGATGGTGTTCCTGCCGGCGTGCAGATAGCGCGAGATGTCGTATTCGGCGGGCGTGTAGCCGCCCTGGTCGTAGCCGACGTAGTGACCGTTGACCCACGTCAGGTAGCCGCTGGTCACCCCTTCGAACCGCAGGAAGGTCTCCCGCTCCCGCCAGCTGTCCGGCAGTTGGAAGGTGCGCACATAGGCGCCGGTCGGATTGACGTCGTGCGGGACCTTGGGCGGGTTGTCCGGGTACATCTCGGTGGGGATGTTGCGGAAGACGGGATGGTCGAGGCCGTCCGTCTGCCACGTGTGCGGGACGCTGACGCTGCGCCAGCCCTCGCCGCCGGTGTCGTAGCCCTCCGCGAAGAAGTTCTCGGGAACCTCGTCCGGACGGTCGGACATGTGGATCTCCCAGTCGCCGTCCAGCGACATGGTGAACGCGCTCGTCCCACCGGCCTCGCGGGCCTCGGTGACGGTGGTGTACGGCGTCAGATCGGCGTGCGGCGGTTCCTGGCCGTAGCCGGTCGCCTCGGGGTCCTCCAGCAACGAGTAGACGTCCGTGAGTGGGGGCGCCGCCGGAGTGTCCGCCGCTGCCGGGGCCAGTGGGGCACTCAAGGCCACCGCGACCGCCAGTGCGGCGAGTCTGCGCAGTGATCGGAGGTACGGCATCTGTGCTCACCTTCCAGTGCATGCGGCGTGCTCGGCCAGCTGTCTGTCCACGAATTGAACGCGGAACTGCACAGGAAATGCTCAGTACACAACTTTGCTGAACATAACTCACCATCACGGCAGTCGCATAGATGTCGAATGACTCTTCGTCAGCTTTATTGACGTGACCATGTGAAGTGGCTAGCTTCACGGAGCGCTCTCCTTGGGTTCCTGGTTCGACCATCTCGCCGCGCCGCCTCCGACTACGTTGTCCGCATGCGCGGTCGTCGGAGCGGTGTCATTCGACCTCACTGTGAGGAATGGCCGATGAAGAGGCTCGTCGCAACCCTTTCCACCGCGTTGGCGACCGCCACCTGCCTGTTCTGGGGCGGCACGCTGTCCGCTTCGGCGGCTGAGCAGGAGCCCGCGGCGTCCGCCCTGCGCCTCATGCCGCTCGGCGACTCGATCACCGACGGCATGGGGAGCAACACCGGCAACGGCTACCGAGGTCCGCTCTGGGACCAGTTGAGTGCCAGGGGCTACGCACTGGACTTCGTGGGAACGTCCCGAGCGGGCTCCATGTCTGACCCCGACAACGAAGGCCACTCCGGCTGGCGGATCGACCAGATCGCCTCGATCGCGGACTCCTCGCTCTCCCGCTACCGGCCCAACGTCGTGACCCTGATGATCGGCACCAACGACCTGGGCCAGAACCACCAGGTCCCCACCGCGGCCGACCGGCTCGACGCGCTCATCGCCCAGGTGGTGGCGGGCGCCCCGGACGCGACCGTGCTGGTCGCTTCGCTGACCGTCTCCACGAACTCCACGATCGAGGCACACAGGGGTGCGTTCAACCAGCGGATTCCTGGGATGGTCCAGGCGAAGCAGGCGGCGGGCAAGCACGTGCGCTACGTCGACATGGGCGGCCTGAACACGGGTGACCTGGCCGACGGCCTGCATCCCAACGACGCGGGCTACCGGAAGATGGCCGCCGCCTTCCACGACGGCATCCTGGCCGCCGAAGCCGCCGGCTGGATCGGCGAACCCGGCCCCATCGGCGGGCAGATGAGATCGGCGTTCGCCGGCAAGTGCATGGACGTCAACGGCGGCAGGCCGGAGAACGGCACCGCCGTTCAACTGTGGACCTGCAACAACACCGAGGCGCAGCGGTGGACCGCGTCGGCGGACGGCACGCTGCGGGCGCTGGGCAAGTGCCTGGACGTCAAGGGCGCGGGCACGACAGGCGGCACCGAGACGGTGCTCTGGGACTGCAACGGCGGCGGCAACCAGGTCTGGCAGACCTACGACGGCGGCTACCGCAACCCCGCGTCCGGACGGTGCCTCGACGCCTCTGCGGGCTCCAGCGCCGACGGCACCCCCCTCGTGCTGTGGGACTGCCACGGCGGCCCCAACCAGAAGTGGAAGCTCGTGTGATCGGTAGGGCACGCGCAGGAGTTCCGACGCGACACGCTGGGTGCGCCGTCTCGGCATCGTGCTTGTTGACCGGTTCGGGGGTGCCAAGCTCCTTGATCCGGTCGACGCCTCGGTCAATCCAGTGGAGGCCGCACGTCAACACTCCCGGGGGGTTGACGTGGTAGCGGCGGGGTGGGCGGACAGTCGGTCGGTGGCGCCTACGCGTGTACGTCCTGAAACGCCGACAGTACAAGTACCGCCACGGCCACCGCCCTGATGAAGGCGGGGAGCGGGGCTGACGACCATGCCAGGCAGGTTGAGCGGAGGTTTCCGTGCTCATAGGGTCACCCGGATCACACAGCAGATTTCTGACTTGGCTTGCCGTCGTACTGAGCGCCGCGCTCGGAGTCGGCGCTCTCACAGTGCCGACCAGCGCCGCTGAACGGAAGATCGAAAACTGGACCGTCACTCAGCCTAGTGGAAGCAAGAATGACATTCTCGCAGCGAACATACGGTTAGACGCTTCCCGAGGCGCGCTGTCTTTGAGCGTCAGCAGTGGTGAGACGGCCGTGCTGGAGAGCGCGCCACTGGGCATTGTCACAACCGCCACAGATCTGAGCTCAGGCCTGCGTCTGCGTGGTCAGCGGACCCAGGAGGTCACCGAGCAGTACGAGACCACGACCGGCAAGGAGCGCCGGCGCAGCACACGAATGACACAGACGCGCTTCTCCTTCGAGGGCGAGAACGGCGCACGGCTCGAGCTGCTTGTCCGGGTCTCCGACGACGGTGTCGCCTACCGCTACGTGCTGCCGGAGCAGGGCGACGTGACGGTGCTCAGGGAGGCTTCCGCGTTCCAGCTGCCCGCGGCCTCGCCCGCCTGGCTGAAGCCCTACACCCTCAATTATGAGCGTCTCCACACCGAGACGACCGCCGCGGCAGCGCCCGCCGGCGACTTCGGCTATCCCTCACTCTTCCAAGTAGGCGAGCGCTATGTGCTGCTGACCGAGTCGGACGTAGATGGGCGGTACGCCGGCAGCCGTCTGGTCCATCAGGCTGGAACCGGCCGGTACACGGTGGAGCTTGCCGATGAGCGGATCACCTCGCCGGGCCCGCTGGTCACCCCCTGGCGTACGGCAATCATCGGCGACCTCGCCGCCGTCACCGAGTCCACGCTCGTCGACGACCTGGCCCCGGCGTCGCGTATCGAGGACACCTCCTGGATACGGCCCGGCAAGGTCGCGTGGTCCTGGCTGGCCGGGTTCGGAGCGGCACAGCGCAGTCTGGAGACCCAGCAGCGGTTCGTCGACTACAGCGCGGCGCACGGCTGGGAGTACACGCTGGTCGACGACGGCTGGAAGGCCACCGACTGGATGCCAGAGCTGATCGCCTACGCGCAACAGCGCGGAGTGAAGGTGCTGTTGTGGATGCACTGGCGCGATCTGGACACTGCGGCCGAGCGCGAGGTGATCCTCCCGAAGGTGAAGGGGTGGGGCGCGGCCGGGTTGAAGATCGACTTCATGGATTCCGACTCGCAGGCCCGTTTCCGCTGGTACGACGACATGCTCGAGGCCACTGCGCAGCAGAAACTGCTCGTCAACTTCCACGGCTCGACCATCCCGCACGGCATCCAGCGCACCTGGCCGCACGTGATGACGATGGAGGCGGTGTATGGCGCCGAGCAGGGCAGTGTCCCCATCCGAGACGTCGCCACCCTGCCGTTCACCCGGAACGTCGTGGGGTCCATGGACTACACGCCGATGGGCTTCCAGTTCGGCACGCGCAACACGTCTGAGGCCGCCGAACTCGCGCTCTCCGTTGTCTACGAGTCGGGCTTCCAGAACTTCGCCGGTTCGGTGAAGGCCTACCGCGACCGCCCGCAGTTGGAGCGTTTCCTCGATCAGGTACCGACCGTCTGGGACGAGTCACGGTTGCTGTCCGGCCACCCGGGCGACGGAGCGACCTTCGCACGGCGGCATGGCGACCGCTGGTTCCTCGGCAGCGTCACGGCGGGGGCGGCGGCGACACAGCGGGTGCCCCTGGACTTCCTCGATGGGGGACACTGGCGGGTGGATGTCGTACGCGACGGACATGCCGGGCTGGTCCGGGAATCGCAAGTGGTCGACCGTCACGACACGCTGTCGGTGCCGACCGAGCAGAACGGCGGATTCGCCGCGTTGGTCTGCCGTAGCAAGCCCGGCCGCACCACATGCGATCGTCCCGTGGATCGAATGCCGCTGACGACACTGACAGTCGAGCCGCGAGAAATCCTGGCCGAGCAAGGAGCGAGCTTTCAGGTCGACGGCCGGTTCCTCGTCGAGGAGTTCGGTCCCGCCAATGACGTCACCCTCACCGCGACCGGGCCGAAGGGCTGGACTCTCGAGGGCTCAGGCGCCGAAGCCGGGCAACTGCCGACGGGCAAGGCCCTTGATGCCCGCTGGACGGTTCGTGTGCCTACGGATGCCGCGTACGGCTACAGCGACGTGGCGGTCACCGTGGGCTACCGCGTTCCGGGCGGGAGCGCTGCCCTGCGTATACAGAGGACGGTGCGGGTCTTCGTCTCACCACCCGGGGTCGACTTTGTGAGCGACCTGCCGTTCGCCGCCGAACGCAACGGCTGGGGGCCGGTGGAGCGTGACATGTCCAACGGCGAGAACAGGGCCGGTGACGGGGGTCCACTGCGCATCCGCGGCACCGCGTACGACAAAGGTCTCGGCATGCACGCTGACGGCGAGGTCTCCGTCGATATCGGGGGCGCCTACGACCGGTTCACCAGCGAAGTGGGCATTGATGACATGGTCGCTGGCGAAGGCAGCGTCGTCTTCGAAGTGATCGGCGACGGGCGGGTACTGGCTACCACTGGGGTGCTGACGCCCTCGGACGACGCCTACCTGATCGATGTCGACATCCTGGGTGTCCAGCGGCTCACGCTGCGGGCGACGGATGGAGGCGACGGCGTCAGCTTCGACCACGCTGACTGGGGTGACGCCCAGCTGCGGCTGGCGGCACGTGGCTGAGGGCTGTCCTGCCTTCCAGACGCGGTAGGGAGCCTCACCACGAGACCCTCCGTGAGGCAGCGCTCCGGGCAGAGTAGTGACCGTTGCCTGTGGGCGGGACAGACGCCGAACGTGCCTTCACGACCTCTTACGGACGTGCGCCACGAGCGCAAAGGTCGGTCAGGGGTTCTTCAACGAAGATGGCGCGCGAGTCGGTCTCGGCCCCGGACCGCCAGTGCTTCGTCCTCATGACACGTCAGGCCGTTGTCCGGACTTGCTATTGGAGGTCGGGCTCCAGAGTCGGGCAAGGGTTTGTCGGACCTGTTCGAGTTCGCCGGGATCGAGGCGCTGGGCGAGTTCGTCCTCGAGTGTGGCCAGCTGGGTGACCGCTCGACGGCGCCGCTGTTCCCCGTCGGGGGTGAGGACGATGAGCCGGTCGCGGCCGGAGGTGGGGTCGGGGGCGGTGGTGAGGATGCCGGCCGTGGTGAGCTCGCGGACCACGGTGTGGACGTGCTGGCGGCTGACGCCCATGGCGTGGGCGATCTCGGCGGGTCGGCTGCCCTCGGGCTGCAGGAAGGAGAGGACGATCGCTGCGGCGCCGCTGATACGCGGCTCGTCATTGGCGGCGGCGGTGTCGTTGAGGCGCTCGTTGAACCACCGGACCCCTTCGCGCAGCACCATGATCAACAGCGGCTGCGCCACTGGCACCGGCGAGTCCTTCCGTCTGTGGCGGGAGAGCGAGGTGGCCTTCGGGGCTTCGGTCGTGGGGAGCCGCTCTGGATGGGGTCGGTCGTGAGTGGACATTGAACCTCCTGGCGCCCTATCGTAACCGTCAACTGAATTGACGGTTTGAGGAGGCGTCCATGGTCGACGTATTGGTGGTGGGCGCCGGCCCGGTGGGGCTGATGACCGCTCTGGAGTTGACCCGTCGAGGGGTGACCGTGCGGCTGATCGATGCCGCCGACGGCCCCGCGACGACCAGCCGGGCCGCGGCGATCCACGCTCGCAGCCAGGAGGTCCTCGATCAGGTCGGGCTCTACGAGACCTTCGCGGCACGCGCGGTCCAGGGCCACGGGATCGCCCTCTGGTCCGAGGGGACCGAGCTGGCCCGCATGGACGCACGCTTTACTGATGAGGCCACCCGATTCGAGGGAGTGTGGTTCATCGACCAGGCCATCACCGAAGGGCTGCTGCGCGAGGCCCTCGCCGCGCGCGGTGTGACCCCCGAATGGGGAGTGCGCCTCACCGGGCTCGCCGAGCAGGCGGACGCGGTGAGCGCGGACCTGCAGCATACCGACGGCACCGCGGAGCAGAGCCGGACTCCCTGGCTGGTCGGAGCCGACGGCGGTCACAGCGTGGTCCGCAAACAACTCGGGGTGCGCCTGGCCGGCGAGTCCAGTGAGACCTGGCTGATCGCCGACGCCGAGATCGAGACCGCCCAGCCGCTGAGCCACGACAGGATCCGGTGGATCCGCGCCGGCGGCGAAACCGTGATGCTCTTCCCGCTGGTGGGAGAGCGCCGGTGGCGCCTGCTCGACACCGTCGAGGTGTCCTACGATGGCGACCCCGACGCCATCGCCAAGCGCTTCGCCGACAAGCTCACCCGCGGCTTGGGGTACCGGGTCACCGTCGACACCCCCTCATGGGTATCGGTATTCACCATCCAGCAGCGCGCGGCACCGACCATGCAGTCCCACCCCGGCGATTGCCGGCCCTCGCGGTGCTTCCTGGTCGGCGACGCCGCCCATGTGCATTCCCCGGCCTCCGGGCAGGGCCTGAACACCGGGCTGCAAGACGCGGTCAACCTGGCCTGGAAGCTCGCCGACGCTGCCCGTGAGCAGGTCCAGGCCCCGGCCGCAGAGGCGCTTCTGGCCAGCTACAGCGCCGAACGGGTTCCGGTCGGGCAGGCGCTGCTCTCCAGCACCCGGACCGCCACCATGCTCGTCGAGCTGCGCAACACCACCGTCGACCGGCATCTTCCGGCGGTCTTCGAGAGCCTGCAGGCCCTGCCGCCGCTTTTCCACGCACTGGGCCAGAGCTTCCTCGGAGGCATGTCCGGACTCGGAATCGCCTACCCGACCAGCCCCCTGACAGTGCACGACAACGACACCACCCGTCCCGGGCCCCGCCCCGGGCAGCGGCTCGCCCAAGTCCGCCACGACGACGCCACCGATCCCAGCTGGCAGCTCGTGCTGGCCGCTCTTCGGGACCCCGACTGGACCCTGCTCGCCGCGGTCACCGACCCTGCCAGCGCACAACTGCATCACGGGCTGGGCGCGACGTGGCCGGCCCCGACGCTCTGCCCGGTCGACGGCCTGGCCGCCGACCAGCTCGGCCTGCGCACCGGGCCCCCCGACACCACACCGTCCGGCGACTCCACGACGACCCGATGGCTGCTGGTCCGGCCCGACGGCTACGTCGCCGCCCGTGGGTCCAACCGAGTCGACCTCGACCGGGCACTGGCCCAGATCACGCGATGACCGCCCCCGAGCCGAGGCCCTCCTCGCCCGTACCGTCGAACTGGGGCCGCTGGGGCAGCGACGACGAGCGCGGCACCCTCAACCACATCACCGGCGAGGTCCGCGCGCGGGCCGTCGGCCAGGCACAACTGGGACAGGTCGTATCCCTGGCCCGGCCGGCGATCCCCACCCCACTGACCAGCGGCCCCGTCGCGCCACTGCCCGCGCTCGCGCCCGCCGCGATCAGTCAAGCCATGACCTTCACCGGCAGCCCCTCCGGCGCCCTGACCGACCTGCTCATCATCAACACCCACCACCCCGCACTGACCCACCTCGACGCCCTGGGCCACATCCCCCAGCAGGGCCAGGTCTATCCCGGACACGACCTGAGCACCGTCGCGACCAGCCACGGACTCAAGCACAGCTCCACCACTGCGTTCGCCGGCGGCATCCTCACCCGCGGGGTACTGCTCGACCTCGCCCCCGAGGGCGGGCTGCCCCCCGGACATCCGATCACCGCCGCCGATCTCGACCACGCCGCCGAGCGCGCCGAGATCGCTGTCGCACCCGGAGACGGGCTCGTCGTGCGCGGAGGCTGGTCCGCCGCGGAGAACCTCGGGCACCGGCCAACCCCCGGCATGACCCTCGACGCCATCAGATGGCTGGACCACCACCGAATCAGCCTCTACCTCGGCGACGTCGGCGACGCCCACCCCCCGGTCGAGCCCGACCCCGCCTGGCCCCTGCCGCTCCACCAGGTCGGACTCGCCCGCCTCGGCCTGCCCCTGGTCGACAACGCCGCCGTCGACGACCTCGCCCACACCTGCCGCACCCTGAACCGGACAAGCTTCCTGCTCGTCCTCGCCCCACCAGCCATCCACGGAGCCACCGGCGTTCCCGTCACCCCGCTGGCCGTCTTCTGATGTCAGCAAGGACCCTGCGGGCAGGGAGCGGGTCGAGGTCGCCGGTAGAGGTGCGGCCTCGGGGAGCATGGCGGCCGCGATGGTCCAGTTCTGCGCCGCCAACGGCATCGCCGCCGACATCGCAGTGCTCGCGTCGCCCCACGCGACCACGGCACTCGACCGCCTCCGGAAGAAGGACGTGCGCTACCGCATCGGACAGGCCGTATCTGACCTGAACTGAGAAGGACCAGCCGGGTAGGGGCAGGTGACTCGCCAAGACGTTTCTCGTGTCGCAGCCGCTCCACGCCGCGTTCCTGGTCACCGGAGGTCAGGACCGGTTGCGGTTTCGCGGAGTTCAAGTCGCTGTTCGCCGTGGAGTCCTGAGGAACGGCCTAGGGTCTGTCGTTTGGATCACTTCCGTTGGCCGAGGTCATCGTTGATGATGTCCAGGTGACTAACCGCATCAGCGCTCTGATCTCGGCCTTCGGTGTTCTTGCCAGCGTGATGCTGCTCGTTTTTGGCGCTCGTGAGTACCGCTCTGGGGCCTCCGTTCTCTGGCTCGTGGCTGGAGCCGTGATCTTCCTCAGCGCTTCGTACACGCTCGTGCGGGACGCGCGGCGGCTCCGCACTGGGCCGACCACCTGACAGCGGCGCCGTTCCAACCAGCCCCGCCAGTCGTTGTTCCTCGTGTGCCGTTGACTGACGCGCAGTGGGCGCGAATCGAGCCGTTACTCCCAGATCGGACACCACGGCGGGGTGGCCGATGGCGGGACCACCGAGAAGTGATCGACGCGATCGCCTGGAAGTCCCAGACGGGATCGCAGTGGATCCACCTCCCGGAGAAGTACGGCAACTGGCGAGGTGTCTACAACCGGCTGAGGATGTGGGCCATCGACGGCACGTGGGAACAGGTGTTCACCACGCTGGTCGCACAGGCTGACGCCGACGACGATCTCAACTGGGCCGTCTCGGTGGACTCCACCATCGTGCGCGCACACCAACACGCGGCTGGGGCCCGCAAAAAGGGGCCCCAACCAGCGAACCGGCAGACCACGCCATCGGCCGGTCCCGCGGCGGACTGACCACAAAGATTCACCTGGCCTCCGATGCCCACTGCCGGCCACTGGTCTTCGTGCTCACCGCCGGACAGGCCGGTGACGCCCCGCCTTCGCTCACGTCATGGCCCGCCTTCGCGTTCCTCGACGGCGAGGCCGGCCCCGCACCAGGCCGGACATTGTCCTGGCCGATAAGGCGTACTCCTCCCGCGCGATCCGCGAGCACCTGCGCAAGCGCGGTATCCGGACGGTCATCCCCGTCCCGGCCGATCAACGCGGTCACCGACTGCGGCGCGGCAGCCGGGGCGGCAGGCCACCCGCATTCGGCCGCGAGGCATACAAGCAGCGCAACACCGTCGAACGCTGCATCAACCGCTTGAAACAGTGGCGAGGTATCGCCACCCGCTATGAGAAGACCGCGACCATCTACCTGGCCGGACTCCACATCGCGGGCATCTTCCTCTGGTCAGCGCGGTGATCCAAACGAAACTGCCTAGGTGGACGGGTACGGGATCGGTTTGAGTGTCTCTTGAGCGAGTGTCAAGGGGACTGGGTGTGTGAGGTGTTGTACTGGAAGGCATGACCGTGCTCGTCGAGGCGTATCGGGTCCGGCGAGCGTGACCCACGGGCTACGGAGGAATCATGAGCAGCGCGAAGAAGAGCACGTACGAGGGGTTCACAGCCGAGGAAAAGGCCGCGATGAAGGACCACGCCAAGGAGCAGAAGGCGGCGGCACGGCGCGGTTCGAGCGCGGACAAGGCGGCTTTGGCGGAGAAGGATGTGCTGGCGAAGATCGCCGAGATGCAGGACTCGGACCGGGTGATGGCCGAGCGTGTTCACGCGGTGGTCCTGGCAAGCGTCCCGGAGCTCGCCCCGAAGCTGTGGTATGGGATGCCCGCCTACGCGCTGGACGGCAAGCTGATCTGTTTCTTCCAGAGCGCGGCGAAGTTCAAGGCGCGCTATGCGACGCTCGGCTTCAGTGACAACGCGAAACTGGACGAGGGCAGTATGTGGGCGGCCGGGTTCGCTCTGGCCGAGGTGACGTCCGAGGTGGAGGAGCGGATTGCGGCTCTGGTGAAGCAGGCTGCGAGCTGACGGTCCTCCGCCGGACCGCTGGGCGAGTTGCTTTCCTGGCGCGTCGGGTGGCTGAGTGGAGCCGTCGCGGAATCGTCCGTGCGGCGACTTCTGAGGACCTTGCGCACGTTTGCGCAAGGCCCTGCAGTCAGTCCGGACGGGCGCACCTACGCCAACGCATGCCGCGGGAGACCCTGTCCCTGATGGCGTTCAGTCCCGACAGGACCGCGTTCGCATACGGCGTCAGCGCGCACTTGGCCTGACCCCACCCAGGTCCGCCCGGGGCAGCAGGTTCGTTCGCGGCCGGGAGGGGCAGTGGTGCTCCGCAAGACGGACGACGACCACCAAGAGACTGAGGTGAAGGACTATGGCGACGCGTCGCGCGGTGATCATGGCAGCCGGTGCCGGGACTCTGGCGTCCGGCGTGACGACGTCTGTCTCCGGTGCACCCAGGGCCGCCGGGAGCGACGTGTTGGTAGTCGTGGAGAAGAGTGGCCACGCGGTCGGCTTCTACGAGACGACGTCGGGCCGGCGTCTTCAGAGGGTGAAACTGCCCGACTACCCCCAGGAGTTGGTGGTCGACTCCCGCAGGCGGTTCGCGTACGTCGGACACTACGGAGTGCCCGCACGATCGACACCCGGCCGTTCAATCGCGTCCACGGCATGGGTATCGACGACCGGGACCGGCTCTACGCGCTGAGCGAGGAGAAGGCGACGCTGGTCGGCTTCGAAGCACCGTCGACCGACCAGGCGCCGTCGAGGGCCGTTCCCGCACACGGGGCGAAAACCACCTGTTCACCCTCAGTAGGGGAGGCGAACGAGCCTATGCCACAGGCCTCTTGTCCCACACGGTCAACCTCGTGCGCCCGCACGACGCCTCCGCGCCACCCCTCGTGGTGACGCCCGGCCAGCTGCCCGAGAGCAGTTGCCTGAGTCGGGACACGAAGACGCTGTTCGTCGGAGCCCGTCGGAGTTCCTCCCTGGTTGCCGTCGACGCGCGCACCATGAAGGTTCAGCGAAGCCGGAGGATGGGCGGTGATCCGCTGCGGGTGTACGCGGTCGATGAGGACCGACTACTGGTGACGGACATCGTCGTTAACACCTTCACCCTGTACAGCACGGCACTGCGTCCGATCCGCATGCTGCAACTCGACAGCATCCCGGCTGCCGCCTCCTTCCACCCCAGTCGGGCCGCTGGCCTCGTTTCCCAACTGGCCACCAACAGCGTTGCCGTGGTCGATATGGAGCGTTTCGCCTTGGTGGGCGGCTTCGACACCGGGCTGGAACCGGACTCGTCGATACTGCTGCCGACGGCGCAGTAACAGAATCCGAACGGTTGCCACTCCGGACATCAGAGGGCGACGATCTATCCCGGTCAGGCTGTACCCCATCCTCAAGGAGGTCCTTTCGGCCTTCGAGTTGGTGGCGGATACCGCGTGTTGCAGTTGTTGGAGGGCGGAGCACTGGCACGGGCGGCAGGCTCGAGATGTAGGCCAGGGTTGCTACATCTTCATGATGCGGGCGTCTTGTAAAGAACCGCCGATTCGGTATATTTTCTGGTCGCGTCCGTCGGTCTCGTGGGGGTTTGTGGGGCGATTGTCTGTTCGCCGCGCAGCGGAGAGCGTGGAGTGTGGGTTCATGTCGCCGGGCCGGAGGCTGGGGCGTCGATCCGGCCTCGACGTATTGCCTGAGAGGCCAAGGGGGAGGTCCTGCGGTGGAAAGTCGTCTGCGCGCTCAGGTCGTGATCGTTGGTGGCGGGCCGGTCGGCATGCTGATGGCGGCCGAGCTCGGTGGCCGGGGGGTCCGCACCGTCGTGCTGGAGGCCCGGGCCTCGGTCTGTGATCGGCCCAAGGCGAGGGTGCTGCACGCAAGGGCTCTGCAGGGCCTGGCCAGGCGGGGGTACTTGACGGAGCTTGTGCCGCGCGGGATTTCGGGCACTGCCGAAGTCGGAGTGCCCTTCCGCTTCGGTGGGGTAGCCGGGCTGACGATCACGGCTTCGGCCTCGGAGCCGGGGCCCGTTCTGAAACGGCCTCAGGCCGACCTGGAGCGGCTGTTCGAGCAGCGGGCGCGCGCGGTGGGGGTGCGGGTGTTGCGTGAGCACCGTGTCACGCAGGTGTTCCAGGACCTGAACGGTGTGCGGGTCCTGGCGGAGGGGCCGCTCGGGTCTGTCGAGTGCACTGCTCTGTACCTCGTGGGGGCGGACGGGGGGCGTGGTGTGGTGCGTGAGCTGGCGGGCTTTGCGGCGCGTACCTACGAGGCCACGGCGTCCGGGCTGTCCGGACTGGTCAGGCTGGAGGACGCGGACGATCCGGGCCTGGGGTGGCACCACACTCCGCGTGGCTGGATCGTCGCGCACGACATCCCTGGGGAGGGCACCCACATCAGGACTCTCGACTGCTCAGACGCTCATGCCGGGCGTGGTGTGCCGCCTACGGGTGCGGAGTTGCGCAGGGAGGTGGCGCGGATCGCGGGCCGGGAGGTGGGGTTCGGGGAGGTGCGCTGGCTGAGCCGGTTCAGTGATTTCTCGCGGCTCGCGGAGTGTTTTGGGCGCGGGCGGGTTTTTCTTGCGGGGGACGCGGCGCATCTGCATTTCCCGGTGGGGGCGCAGGGGCTGAGTCTGGGTGTACAGGATGCGCTGAATCTGGGGTGGAAGCTGGCGCTGGCGGTGCGAGGGTGTGCGGGGGTGGGGCTGCTGGACACTTATGACCAGGAGCGTCGTCCGGCGGCTGAGCGGGTGATCGAGGTGACGCTGGCGCAGTTGGCGCTGATGCGTGCGCGGCCGGAGGCTGAGGCGTTGCGGTCGGTGTTCGCGGGAGTAGTGGCTGCGGGGGGTGGGGGGAGCCGGTATCTGAGTGATCTGATCAGCGGTCAGGATGTGGTGCTTCCGCCTGTTGCGGGGGGTGGCGGGGTACCGGAGCGCAGGTTTCTTCCCAATGTGGCGCTGCGTACGGCGCAGGGGCCGTCGGATGTGGTGGCTCTGCTGCGTGGGGGCGGGTGGCTGCTGCTGCTTTTTGGTGAGCGGGGCGCTGCGTATGGGCGCCGGGCGGGGGCGTGGGCGGATGTGGTGCGGCTGGTGCGTGCGGAGCCGGTGGATGAGGTGGCGTGTGATGCCGTACTGGTGCGGCCGGACGGGTATGTGGCGTGGGCGGTCGGAGCCGCTTCCCGGTCCGGGCCAAGGGGCGCCTGTAGTGCCGAGGGCGAGGGTGCCCGGCTGGAGGGCGTGTTGGTGCGGTATCTCGGGCGCGGGCCGGGCGGGCCGTTTGGGTCGACGGGGCAGTCGGCCGCCGGGGGCGTGGGGGCGGGCGTCTGAGGGTGTGGGGGTGGGTTACGTGGTGGTGGTTTGGGTAATTTAGTGGTAGTCAGTAACGGTTTGGGACATCGACTGGATGCTGGCGAAGGTGCCGACCATGACGTCGGCGGTGATGGTCGGGTCGACGTGGGGAGGGGTTCGCCTTGGGTGCGGGCTGCTTCGAGGCGGTGGCGGAGATGTGGCTCCAGCGGAGGAAGAGGCCGTTGCGGTCGAGGCCTTGGGGTGTTGGTCCATGCTGAGGCGCACGCCGGCGCGGACCATGGGGTCGTGTTGGAGGCGGAAGGCGTGCGGGAGGATTTCGTCGGCGAAGATCGCTGCTGCACGGTTTCGGAACAGCCCCACAGGGCCCGGCAGCCGGGACGATCATCTATGCCGTCAGACGTGTCCTGCCAGTTGGTACCCGACGGAACCTGGATCGTGCACCGGGCCGGACGTTGTGATGACGGAGACAAAGCGCTCGATATGAAGATGCCGGGGAAGTGCTGGATGAGCCCCGTGTTTTGGGTGACTTCGGCGCTGCGGGCCATAATCCCGATTGTCGGTCCGACGCAGGACGTGGCGAAGCTCCAGGTCCGCTCCGATGGACCACTCGTGTCTTCGATCGTGCGGTCGCTGCTTCTGTGGTTCAGGGCAGGGTGCGGTTCATGATTCGTGTGATGCCCCTGTGGACGGCGTCCACCTCTGCGATTCCCTTGGCCCTCTGTTCGTCCACCCAGCTCTCCTGCACTTCGCGGTACTGGGTTGCGGTCTGCCAGCGTTTCACCTCACCGGCTGTGAGCCGCCGCACGTTCGCGCCGGCCTGTCGCAGATGGTCGAGCTGAGTGTCGAAGCTGCGGTCCATTACCGGCCCCAGAGTCCGGTAGGCCCGAGCGGTGCCCCGTTGGATGGCTAGCCTGTCGCTGGGAAGAAGCTCGTCCCAGGCTCCCTTGTTCATGGCGAGTACGTAGACGTGCCCCAGCCACAGGTCCTTCGAGACCAGCACATGAGGGGCTGCCTCGTGCGCGTTCAGCATGTACCCGCTGTCGACATTCACCACGAGGCCGTCCAGCTCGCCCGACTCGAGAGCGTCGAAGATCCCCGGTCCCCAGGGCAAGGTCACCGGTGTCGCACCGGCGTTGGCCAGGAAGTCCTGGTGCCAGAAGCTGGCGGTCCGCCACCTGCCGCCCCGCACGGCGTCCACATCGGGCAGGGGCGCGGTGCCGTAGAACGCCAGCGGATAGCCAGTCCCGAAGAACAACGGAACGGTGTTGCTGGTCTCCAACTCGGACGTGAGAGCCGGGACATCCGCGTAGGCGCGGCGGAAGAAGTCCACCTGCCTGCTGCCGGCCGGGCCCACGGGGAAGCCCTTGAAGATCTGCTGGAGCGGCAGTTGCTCGGGCGCATATTCCGGCACGACCGTCGCTAGGTCCGTGACGACACCGTCGCCGACCGCACGCAGGGCGTCGTAGGAGATGGCGAGCTCACTGCTCCAGTGAGCTTCGATCTTCAGGCGGCCTTTCGACTCCTTCTCGATGGCCGGGAAGACAACGTCGTTGAGGAACCGGGTGCGCATGCCTCCCAGTGGTTCGTGGTCGCTAAACCTGAGAGTTCGTGGTGCGGTGCCCCTCGTCTTTGCCTGAGCTACTGCGCCAGGCAGCAACACGGCGGACGTGACGGCAGACGCCGACGCCAGGAACAGTCGTCGGCCCACGCCACCGCTGGGCGGCCTCTCGCCGTTGTTCGTCATGGGTGCCCCTCCCTCTCTCCGCATGCTGTCGTTGACGGCCTTCCAGATACTCGGCGACCCAGAGCGTACCTGAATGATCCTTCAGGTGCGCATAAAGACCGCGAAGCGTGGACGATGATGGTGCGGCGAGGCAGCGTGCCTTCTCCGGCGCGGCCGCCGCGATGACGACAGAAGGCCGAAGTGCGAGGGTGTGTGCATGGCTAAGGGGACTGAACCGTCCGTTCCGCAGAGTCTGAGGCGACGCAAGAAGCCCGTCCAGACGCGGTCGGGGGCGACCGTGGAGGCGATCTTCGAAGCGACGGTCCAAGTGTTGCTCACCGAGGGGCCCAACCGGCTGACCACCACCCGCGTGACCGAGCGCGCCGGGGTCTCGGTGGGCACGCTGTACCAGTACTTCCCGAACAAGCACGCCCTTCTCTTCGCGATCGTGGAGCGTCATTTCGACGAACTGGCAGGTGGGTACGAGGATTTGGCCGACACTGTCGCGCGACTCGAAGCAGATGGCCCAGGGCGGCCGATCGCGGACCTGGCCGCAAGCCTCGCCGACGCCTACGTTTCCGCGAAGCTGACCCGGCCAGACAAGACGCGGGCGCTGTACCCGGTCATGGGAGTCATCGAGCCAAGCGATCTGATCATCAACCTGCGTGAACGGCTGCGAGGTGCGTCGGCCCGGGTGCTGGCACACGCCTGTGACGCGTCGTACGAGGATGTCGACGCGGTCGTCTTCACCCTTCTCTCAGCCGTGTCCGGCCTCGTCCGCGCGACCTTCGAACTCCCGTCCGCAGGGGAGGAGGCCCTGGCTCGGCTGCGCGACGAGGCGGTCATGTTGGCCAGTTCCTACCTCACGGCTGCCGCGAACCAGGCTTCCACCTAGTAATGCTTCGTTACGCTGAGCGATATTGGCTGGTGGTGGGCAGTCTCCCGGGGTGAAGTTGGGGGAAGTCAACGGCTCCGGGGCGCGTTGGCGGAGTTCGTTGCCGATGTGTTCGGGTCGTTGCCGCGGCGGGATCAGCGGCGGTGGGGCGAGTGCTATCTGCGGGGCCTGATGCTGGACGGGCGGCGCAAGTCGGTCCAGCCGATGGCCGAGCGGCTGGCGACCGGCAACATGCAGGCCCTGCAGCAGTTCGTGAGCCAGTCGCCGGATCCGCTGCCGGTCAGACGGCGGATCGCCGAGCGGCTCGCCGAGGTGATCACGCCCGAGGTGTGGGTGGTCGACGACGTGTCGTTCCCCAAGTGCGGCAGAGCGCCGGTCGGCGTTGCACGCCAGTACTGCGGAGCCGTCGGCAAAACGGCGAACTGCCAGGTCGCGGTCAGCGTCCACGCCGCCATCGACACCGCGTCATGCCCGTCCAACTGTCAGTTGTATCTGCCGCGCGAGTGGACGGACGAGCCGGACCGATGCCGCAGGGTGGGAGTCCCCGACGAAGTCGTCCACCAGGAGAAATGGCGTCTCGCGCTCGGACTGCTCGACACGCTCACCGACTGGCAGTTGAAGACGCCGGTCGTGGTCGCCGATGCGGGCTACGGCGTCAGCACCCCCTTCCGGATCGGTCTTCAGGAGCGAGGGCTGTCCTATGTTCTCGCCCTGATCGGGAAGGAAGTCGCCCACCCAGAGGATGCCGGGCCGCACCAGCCCGCTTACGGCGAGCTCGGTCCGCCGACGCTGCCTCGCTACCGGACCCCGCCGCGAGCCATCTCCGCCCTCGCGGTCGAGGCCGGTGCCGGCCGGTTCACCGAGGTGACCTGGCGCCAGGGCAGCAAGGGCGCGATGACCTCACGGTTTGCGGTGCTTAGAGGTTGTTGTCTTTCCGAGTCTGACGACTCCGTTTTCGCTGGTCAGGGATAGGTGCGGTGTCGGTGTGGGAGTGATGGTCCGTCGTTTCGT
>NZ_JBHJVQ010000049.1:0-39481 GCF_042263835.1 Streptomyces sp. NPDC056128
AAATAGCATTTCCGCTTACGCTCCAATGCGAAACCTTCCGAATGTCATCGTGAACGGGCCGTCCGCTTACGCTCCCGCCCTCCCGGTCACAAACCGGCAGCAGTAGGAGGGGTGAGGGTGTATCAAGTCGGCTACCAGGTAGGATCACGAAGGAGTCAGCGCCCACCCGGGAGGCCGGCCGAGCGCTGACGGGCAGGATGTGGCAGGCTCGCGAAACCTTCGAGGTGCAGTAGTCGATGTGCTGACAGCGTGTCATATCTGGCACCCCTTACCCTCCCTCACCATCATGGACTGTTCCGACCCCGTGTGACTGCGCCGACCGTAGCACACTCCGCCTGCCATGGAGGCGGATATCGGCCGAACTGATGTTTTGATGCATCCGGCCTGTGCATCGTGTGATGCAGCGGGTAGGATCACGAGTAGACGACCACCGCTCCTCTCCCGAATGGAGACACCTGCAATGGCGGCTGAATTCGCCCTCCGTCCGCACCAGATCGAAGCAGTGGACGCCATCGTGACGGGCCTGGATATTCCTCCAGGGAAACGGATTCCGCCTCAGGGGTTGCGGGGCACGGTGGTCAGTGCGTGCGGTACGGGAAAGACGTTCATCGGTGCGGCGGCCGTCAAGCGTCTGGTCCCGCATGGGCGGGTTCTGGTGCTGGTTCCGACGCTGGAATTGCTGGCGCAGACGGTCAGGGAATGGCGTGCGTTCGGGCATTCTGGCCCGGCGGTTGCGGTGTGCTCGATGGAGGACGATCCGCGTTTGTACGCGCTGGAGGTGAAGTCCACGACGAGTGCTCCGCAGCTTGCTCTGTGGCACGGGCAGGGGCCGGTGATGGTGTTCGCGACGTATGCGTCGCTGCCGGTGCTGATCGAGGCGCACCGTGGTGAGTACGGGCTTCCTATGGATGTGTGGGACCTGGTCCTGGTGGATGAGGCGCACCGGACGAGTGGGTCGTTGGGTAAGGCGTGGGCGGCGGTGCACGATCAGGAGCAGGTGCCGGCGATGCGGCGGCTGTACATGACGGCGACGCCGCGGATTTGGATGGAGCGGCCGGCGCCGCGGTGGCGTCGCGGGGAGCGCGCCGGTGAGGAGCCGGTGTGGGACCGGTTGCCGGAGGAGATGGCCTGTTCGATGGATGATGAGGCCATCTACGGGCCTTTGCTGTTCGAGCTGGACCTGTCGGAGGCGATTGCGCGGGGGCTGCTGGCGCGGTATCAGATCGTGGTGGTCGAGCTGCGCGACGAGAGTCTGACGCCGGAGCGGCTGTATGGCGAGGAGCGGTACGAGGAGACCGTGCGCGGGGAGCGCCTGGCCGTCTTGCAGGCCGCACTGCTGGAGACGATGGCCGAGCACGGCCTGACGCGGTGTATCACGTTCCATCACCGCACGGTTGAGGCGCGGGCGTTCTCGGAGGGGTTGGAGCGGGCCGCGAAGCGGCTGCACGGCGAGGACGCCGGCCGGTATCCGGAAGACGTGTGGGCGCAGTGGCTGTCGGGGGAGCATGACGCCGATGTGCGGGCGGAGCGGCTGCGTGCGTTTGGGGGGCGTGCCGGGCGTGCCGTGTTGTCGAATTGCCGTGTTCTCGGTGAGGGCGTGGATGTGCCGTCGGTGGATTCGGTCGCTCTGATTGATCCGAAGGGTTCGGCGGTCGATATTGTTCAGGCGATCGGTCGGGCGTTGCGGCAGAAGCCGGGTCAGGGGAAATTGGCGACGTTGATTGTGCCGGTTTTTATCGGGCCGGATGAGACGGCTGAGGGGATGCCGTATTCGATTTCTTATCGGCCGTTGGTGAAGGTTCTTTCTGGGTTGCGTGCGCATGATGAGCGGGCCGTGGAAATGCTTGCGGTTCCGCAGGAGGGAATACAGCGTACGGGGCAGACGCCTTCATATCTGGGCGAGGCGCCTGAGGAGGGTGAGGAGGAGGAGCGGTTGCTGTTGCGGTTCGGTGCGCACCGTGACCCTGCACTGATTGCACGGTTTGTTCGTTACAACCTGTTGCAGCCGGAGCATGCCAACTGGAAGGCCGGTCACCAGGCCGCGGTCGCGTACCGGGGCCGGATGGGGCATCTGGCGGTGCCGTACGAGCACCGGGAGTTGACGCCGAACGGGCACTCGTTCCCGTTGGGGCGGTGGCTGGCCGATCAGCGGCGGGCCCTGCAGGCGGGGACGATGGTGTCGGAGCGGGCGGCGGACCTGGACGAGCTGGGGATGGTGTGGGAGCCCTCGGAGGTGGCGTGGGAGGAGAACCTGGCGGCGGCCCGCGCCTACTACGCGGAAACGGGAAGCCTGGCTGCTCCGGTCACGGCGACGGCGCTGGACAGGCCGGTGGGTCAGTGGCTGGCCAACTGCCGCAAGACCGGCGGCCTGGGCAAGGACGCGGGGCGGGCGCAGCGGCGGGCGGAGCAGCTGGCGGCGATCGATGCGGACTGGCGCCCGTCGTGGCCCGTGGACTGGCAGCGTCACTACGCCGGCGTTGACCGGCTCCTGGCGCTCGGGGCCGACCTGGTGGACATCGTGCCGGGGGTGACGTCGCAGGGGGATGATGTGGGGCGGTGGCTTGAGCGGCAGCGTCAGCATGTGGTCTGGCAAGGCCTGTCGGCGGGCCAGCGCGAGCGGCTGACGGCCTTGGGCGTCGTGCCGCTGCCTGCGGAGCAGGATGCGCCTGTGAAGCCGTCTCGGGGCGGTTCAGCGGCCTTCGAGCGGGGCTGCGCGGCGCTGGCGCAGTACCGGGAGCGCACCGGGTCTGCGGGGCCGGTCAGCCGCCAGCACGTGGAGACCCTGCCGGACGGAGCCGAGGTCAAGCTCGGGGTGTGGCTGGCCAACACGAAGACCAGGCGCGCGAAGCTGAGCGCTGAGCAGTTGGAACTGCTGGCCAGGCTCGGGCTGGAGTGGGCCGGGCAGGCCCCGGCGACGGCGTAGCGGCGCGTGGGCGGTGGGGCGGGCGTCTTCTGGGACGCCCGCCCTTCGTGCGCTGCATCTGGTATGGCGCGTGTGTGCAGGTAGTTTCACGAATTGCCGCCGCTGCGGGCGTAGTGGCTGAAGGGCGTGAGCGACTGCCGAATGCAGTGCCTTACTCATGCGACGGTCGGTCGTTGAGGGGGCAGGAGTAGAGCTGGGAGGGCTGGGATGGATGCGAAAGACCTTGGGATCACGCCGACGAGGGGTCCGAGTTGTGAAGGTGTTCGTGACCTGATCGTGGAGCTGTTGGCGGATCACCCTCTCGTCAGCCGTATCGCCGCGTTTCCTACGCCCCTGGGAGAGGCCAGGCTTCGAGTGGAGATCGGCGGTCTGGACTTCGAGGTCTGGGTTGAGCCCGCCTGAGGGTGGTCGGCCGGCGCCTTCTTCGCCTGCTGCTGGATTGGCCGGGGAGTCCGGGACGGGTAGGGGCTACAGGTCCTGGACAGCGCGCAGAGCGGCGTCCACGCGGGCCATGGTCGTTGTGTCGACCGGGCCGTGGAGTTTGGCGCCGTCGAAGCGGTCGACGCGTAGCTGGACGATGTTGACGGCCACGGCGGTGCAGGGGATCGGGTCGCTGATGACGACAGACATGGCGGTGTCGGGGTAGCGGCCGCTGTCGTGGAGCACGATCGCGAGGATGGCACCGTAGGCCTCTTCGAGGCCGGTCAGGCTGATGATCAGGATGTCGCGGCCGTCGGGGAGCGTCCAGAGTTCCCCGCGGTTCACAGGGCGTCGCCCTCGCCCGCCAGGTTGTCGCCGAGGCCGAGCGTGGCGAGTTGCTTCGCGGCATCGAGGGTGGCTGCGCGTCGGGCGGCGCGCACGACGTAGGCGTTGACGGAGAGGCCGGCCTCGGAGGCGGCGGCCCGGATCGAGGGGGCCAGGTCGTCGGGGACGCGCAGGGTCATCGTGGTAACAGCCATGGCAGCAAGGATAGACACCGGATCGTGGTGGCGTAAGGCGGTGGTGCCGGGTCATCGGGACCGCGCCGGGAAAGGTCCTCGCTGCGCCGGTGGTTGGCGCGATGGACGGCGTGGGGGTGCTTGCTGTGCTGGTCGGGCCGTGTTCGGATGAGTGGGTGAGGCCCCCGGCATCGAACCTGCCGGGGGCCTCGCCTGTCTCCTGGTGTGCCGGTGTCAGCGGCTGTCCTCGCGGGTTTCGGGTCGGGGGCGTACGGACAGCGTGTAGTGCCGGCCGCCCGTCAGGTGGATGGCGATGAACAGTCCGCCGACGCTGGCGTCGGTGACGGTCTGGTAGGCGGGGTGGGCGAGCAGTGCGGGCGCGATCACGTCCGTGACCACGTCCACGGAGAGCGTCCTGCCGGATGCCGGTGCGGGAGCGTCGGAGGGCTCGCGGATGACACGTCGGTCGGCTTCTTCCTGGAAGGTGAGAAGCCACGTGCCGCGGGCGGTGGTGAAGACGACATCGGCTCCGTCGGCGAGGCCTGTGGAGTTGGTGACGTCGGGGTGGGCGGCGAGGACGTCGGCCAGGCGCAGGGCTTCCTCGTCGAGGTCAGCCAGGGGGCTCTTGTCCGGGTCGATCAGTGTGCTGTCGCGGTGCGGCATGTGGGCGTGTCCTTTGGGGAGTTGAGGGTCTGGCTTTTCAGAACTTTGCGGCAATGTAGTCGATACCGGTCAGCTCCACGTCCAGATTGCCCGCACGGGTGCCGCCGTCGCGGAAGTAGAGTTCGCCGGCGGCGGCGGCCAGGACCTCGTTGGGGCTCTCGCCGGAGCGGCCGGCCTGCGCGTCCAACAGCCGCCCCGCCCACGCCGCGGGCAGGTGGACGGTGAGCAGGCGCTCGCGGGATTCGTCGGTGGTGCCGATGGGCGCCTTGTAGCCGAAGGTGGCGCGGAACTCGACGGTGATGCCGCTCTGTGCGGCGGCGCGGCGCCGGGCTCGTTCGCGGACCCGGGGCTGCCAGCGGGAGCGGACGGCGTCGGTGATGCGGTCCTGGACTGCCTTGGGCGGGTGTTTGCGGGCGCCGCGCCGGTAGCGGTTGACGGAGTCGGCGGTGACGCCGAGTTCGGCGGCGACCGCGCGGGCGGTGCCGAGCTGGCGCATCAGGTAGTTGATCTGTCCTTTGAGGGTGCGGGGCGGGGCGGTGGTGTACGTTTCGCGGCCGGCCCGTTCCAGGGCCTGGTCGATCAGGACGTCGTCCTGGTCCGCGTTCTGGGGGCGAATGCTGCGTGCCACGGCCTACTCTCCTTCGTCCCAGACGGCGTCGTGGCCGTCGCCCTTGATGAGCTGTGCGGGGTTGCCGCCCTTCTCGATCAGGTCGATGGCCCACGCCATGGGCTGGACCCCTTCGAGCTTGACCAGGCCCGGCTGGACGCCGAGACGGAACGCGCCGGGCAGCGGCTTGCCGCTGGTCGTGTACGGCAGCAGGTCGAGCGGGCTACGGCCGGGACTGGGGTAGACGACGCAGTCGGACAGGACCGCGAGCGGGTACAGGCCGGCGGAGGCCATGTGCCGCATCTTGCGGTGCATGTTGACGCGGGCCTTGCTGATGACCGCGGCGCGGATGTCGGGGCGCCAGGTCGGCCGTTCCAGCTCCGGCCACCGCTCCCCCTTCACGTAGTGCAGGCCCTTGGCGCGGACGCGGAGTTTGCCGATGCCGCCCTTGGCGGTGGCCTTGACGGCTGCCAGGACCGCGACGGCGCCGGGATCCTGCTGGCCTAGCTGTTCCATGGCGGTCAGGAACGCGGTGTCGTCCATGCCCGTCTGGACGCCGAGGTCGTCCATGGTGGCCAGCAGCGCGGCCTTAAGGCGGTCGTGCCACGGGTCGAGGTAGGCGCCCGCCTCGCGGCGCAGGAACCCTTCCATGGGTTCGATGTTGTGGCCGAGTTCCTGGGCGTAGGCGAGGGTGTGGGTCTCGTACCAGGCCGGGCCGGCGGGGCGCTGTCCGGTGGGGGTGAAGGGGTTGGGCAGGCGCTCGTCCAGTGCGATGTGGGAGAGGTCGGCCAGCCAGGAGCCGGGGACCTTCTTGTCGAAGACCGGACCGATCTCGTGTACCGGGGCGCACAGGCCCACCGGCAGGCGGGAGGCGGCGGCGAGGAACGCGCTGTTCACGTCCAAGCCGAGCGCGAACGGCAGGGCCGCCTCCTCCCAGGCGAGCAGGTCCACGTCGCGCACCCAGTGGAAGACCTCTTCGTCCAGGAAGCCGCGCTTCCAGCCCTGAGCCAGCGGGTGCTCGGGCGGGGCCTCGGGCGGGGCAGGATCGATTGGTTCAGTGCCCAGAGAGCCGGGGTTGTGGCCGGAGCTCCACCCGCCGGTCGTTGCGTCGCGCACGGGGCGGGTCGGCGGGCGCAGCGCGGTCATCAGCTCCAGACCGTTGACGGCGGTGCCGCCGCGCGGGGTGAGGACCCGGGCGGCGTAGGTGCCCAGGACGTGAGCGATCTCGGGGGGTTCCAGGCCGTCCACGCCGGGCCAGGAGCGGGCGTCCAGGGCTCCCCAGGACAGGACGGCGAACTGCACGCACTGGCGCTGGCCGGCCTTCGCCGGACGGTAGACGCGGGCCCACGGTCCGAACCCCCGGCGGGTCAGCTTCCACTTCGCCTTCGTCACCTGCTTGACCACCGGGTGGTCCTCGGGCAGACGCAGACCGGCACGCTGCTCATGCCCCTCCAGGCGTTCCGGCAGGCCGAGCTGGACGGCGGCGGCAGGGGTCAGGACCACCAGCGGGTCGGCCGGACGGCCGTAGCGGTTGAGCGCGGGCGCGCCCACCGGCTGTTCCAGCGTCCACTTCACCAGCGCCGGAACCGTACGGGCCGGGCACTCCAGGACCAGGCCGCCGACCCCGTAGGCGTTCCCGTCGCCGTCCAGGGCCAGCAGCGGACCGTGCGCGAACCGCGGATCCGTCCCGGCCGCCGCCGGCTTCCGCGCCGGTACCGCCGTGCGGGCGGCCGAACGTACGGCAGCAGCAGGGGGCGTGACAGCCACCGCGGGGGCGGGCGGCGGCACGGACTCTGCTTCCGTCTGGGCAGGCTGCTCCCGGTCCGCGGGCTCCGGGGGGGCCTCCACCGCCGGGGCAGGAGGCGCCTGGGCGGCATCCACCACCGCGGCTGGCGCCTGTGGTGCGGCAGCGGGGTTCGGAAGCTTGGCCGCCCATCCGGCCAGGAGCCGCTGATACGCCTCCAGGCGTGGCGGGCGCGGCTCGGAGCGACCGTTCTCCCAGTTCTTGACCGTCTGCGCGGTCGACTGCAACGCGGCCGCCAGGCGGGCCTGCGTCACTCCGGCCGCCTCCCGCAACCGCGCCCGCTCCGCCGGCGGCGGCAACTGCGGCTCCTCCTCCAGCAGGGCATCCACCAGCCCGAACAGCTCCTCCTGCGACGCAGCCATGCGCCTCACCTCCTCACTCCAACCTAACAGATCATTAGCTCTGGATTTAGCCTTTCGATATAACTCTTATGAGTTGATGCGGGGGCGTGCCGATGACGCCCGCGTTCCAGACTGATCAGCGGAGATGACGTCTCGCAGCGGAGGTTGAGTGGTTCTCAGCGAAGGCTGGTGACCAGCATTCGTTCTCACCGATGGTTAAGCGAGCCGGTCCGCGTCCATCCAACACAGAGCCGAGGCCGCCGAGGCGCACGCGGGAGGAAGGAGTCCAATGACGGACATCGAGAAGACCACGGCGACTGCAGAGATAGCGGTCGGCGTCGCCCAGCGGCCGGGGACCGAGCCGCCGTGCGCGGACGGCGCCCACGTGCACAGGCGGGGCAACCGGGTGTGCGCGGCCGTCGTGGACGGGGCTGGCCACCGCGAGGAAGTCGTCGACTTCGCCCGGCACGCACCGTCCGTGATCACCCTCATGGGGATGGCCATGGGCGGGCTTGTCGGCCTGACCACTGCCGGGCGGATGGTCGACGCGTACGACGACCCGCCGCACATGTCCGCCGTCTACGCCTCCATGGAGCCGGGCCGCCCCACGGGCATCCACTGGATTGGCGACTGCCGGGCGTACGGCTGGGACGGCGAGAAGCTCACCCAGTGGAGCACGGACCAGACCATGGGCCAGTGGCTGCGCTGGAACGGCGGCGTTCCCATTGAGATCGCGGAGACCCAGGACAACTGGGCGAGGCTCGGCCTCGCGCAGGCGACCGAGATGACGTGCCGCCAGTTGGAGATCCCTGAGGACATCCCACTGGTGCTGCTCGTCAGCGACGGAATCTCGGACCAGGTGGACCAGGAGATGGCTGAAGCACTGTGCCGGGAACACGCCGACGCCCCGCAGACCCTCGCGGACGCGCTCGTCGCCGCCGCCGAGGGCGAGGGCGAGGGCAAGGAAGAGGAGGGCACTGGGGAGCTGTACCGCGACGACGCGACCGTCGTCGTTCTGCGCAGGCCCGCCACTTCCTGAACTCACACAACAACCCACCTGTCAGGCTTCTGACCTGCGACGCGGGCCTGAACTCAGTGTTCGGTGAGAATGGTCAGCCTTCCCTGCGAAAGGTCAGGAGAGAACCGGCGGTTAGCAGCGAGCCCGGCCGGGCTGCGCGGCGCCTGCTGCACCCAGCGCACCGGTTCAGCCGGCGTCGGAATCGCGCCCCAAGCCCTGGAGGAGACGGCGGCGTTCGTCATCCTCACGCTCAAGAAGCGCAGCCAGGACACGCATGTCGCGGTGGGAGGTGATCGCGTCCTTGAGCACGGCGGCGAGGACGTCCGGCGGCAGAGCCTCCGCCTGGGTGGTGGAGGTGCCGCTGAACGAGCGGCGGTCGCTGCTCTTCGCCGGCGCGGTGGGCAGCCCGTACTCGGCGATCTGCTGCTCGGTCACCGCCAGGCGCTCGAAGACAACCTCTGTTCCCGGGGCGTCTACAGCGGCGAACGCGGTGACGTCCTGCGCCAGCGCGGAGAACAGGTGGACCCCGCTCGGGTCCCAGTCGGAGACGACGAACACCCGCACCGCACGGTGTCCGTCAGCAGCGGCCCGCAGCGCCGCCGTGCGTTTCGCCGGCAGCCCGTTGAAGCCGCTGCCCGAATACACCGGCACACCCATCGGGTCGGCGACGGCCACCAACTGCGGAACCATCCCCGCCGTCTCGCAGACGATATCCAGCCGCACCAGCTGATCGGCCTGCCGGTCCAGCCGGTAATCCAGCGCCGCCCGGCGCAGCCCCGCCCGGAAATCGTCCGGCCCGTCGTAGACGACAAGTTCGGCGCGGATCTCGGTGTCGTCGCGCAGCGCCTCCCACGGGATACGGCCCGAGCGGCGGGCCATCCCCAGCAGCTCCACCGTCCGCTTGTAGGTGCGCTCCTCTTTGGCCAGCACGCCGTCAGAGATCAGCGAGTACCAGACCTGCCGGATCGTGAGCGGCAGCTGAGCCGCGTAACGCGTAAGGATCCCGTCCACTGCCGTCAGCAGCTCGCACGTGCGGGCGCGCGGCTTCCATGACGGCTGGTATCCACGGGGCCGCCGGTTCGGCATGCCAGTCCCCTGTCCGGGTCGGTTAGGACGCCTTGGCGTCCCTTACCCAGGATCGCGTCCTGGACCGTGCCGCGGCAACGTCTCCAGAGGGAGCTTGGACATCAGTAACAAGCTGGCTTCGTTGATGTCTAGGAACAGCGTTTGTCGACGGTTTCCGGAGTGATCAACGGGCTCGGAAATGTCGAGGAGGAATGACGGCACTGTCGTGGCCACGAACGCAGGGCGGCTGGGCGTCGAGGCAGGTAGCGGCAGAGGTCAGCCGGCCCTCGCGGGCTCCGCATCTCGTGCCCGCGTGCTGGCCAGGCGGTAGGAGTCGGTGCCGGTCTACCGGTGCCCTCTTCCTGGTACTCAGCCAGTCTCAGGCGCCGTGACGAGAACCAGGTCGTATCCCTGGTACCAGCGGGGATCTCGGACGGGTACGGGCGACATGCCCAGGGAGGGAGCAACTTCGGCCAGGGACCGGTAGTCGCCGCCCCGGTGGAGCCGGTAGTCCTGCACCACCGTGTACGAGTCGGCCGCACGGGCAGGCGCCTGACGTGCGTGCCACAGCAGGCTCGCGCATGCGCGGTACACACTCCGGTGGATCAGGGTCCACTGCTCCGGGTCGCTGCCGACCACGTCCATCAGAGCGTGCCAGCGGTCGGCGTACGGCCCGGTGGGGGCCGGCCACCCGAAACCGCCCGGGGTGAGCCTGACTCCGCTCTCGTCTTCGTCCTCGGTCCAGCTGCGCAGTTCGGACCCGAGCCGGTCGAGGTCCAGGTCGCCGATCGCGGGACCGGTCCACCCCATCGCGATCCGGAGGGACTCCGCGACAGCGGCCACCAGGTACCCGCGGGCCTGCGTGTCGTCTCCGAGCAGGTAGCTACGCAAGGGCACGTTGGGGGGAAAGTCGTCCTGGTGCCAGCGCACGATCGCCTCGGCCCACGGCCACGCGTCGCTGTAGGGGTCGCGGCCGTCGTGGGTGGCGCGGTACCGGTCGGCAAAGTCAGGCAGAACTGCGTAGGGGTCAAAGGCCATGGTCGCAGTCTGCCCCACGGCCGACCGTGGCACGCAGGAAACCGAGGGACGCCTCCGCTGAGCCCTCGGCACGAGCTCGTTCCCGGAACGCGTGTCCCTTCTCGGCACAACAGCGGATCAAGGGACAAGTGGGCGGTCAGTGCAGTTGAGGCAGAGGCGGCACAGCGGGGTACCTTCCACCCGGTCCCAGCCGGGAGGCAGCACTGCCACGCCGGTGCGCCGGTCCACCATGAATCCGTCCGACGTCGCAACCGTCCAGCACCATGAGCACGCCACGATCAGTCTCCCGGCCGCGTGCCGATACGCGACCCAGTGCTTGATCCAGCTGATCAGCTTCAGCATGTGCTCACTCTAGAGCTGGCGGCGACCTGGTGTGAGGGCCGCGAGCAACAGGGCTGCCATGCTGCCGGCTTCCGTGATTTCACCCGCACGCACCGCTGCAACGGCGTCGTGCAGAGGACGCCACTGCACGGTCATGCCTGCCTCGGTCGCATCTCGGCGCATCCTGCCCGGCTGGAGATCTGTGGCGAGCATCAGATGGGTCCGCGCCCGTGTGGTGCCGGGCAGCGGATCGATCACACCGAGAGGGTCCAGCCGGCCAGCGGCCAGGCCGGTCTCCTCCTGCAGCTCACGCAGCGCTGCGCGGCACGGGTCCTCCCCCTCCGTCCCGCCGCCCGGCACATGCAGCATGCGCCGGCCCTGGAGATAGAAGGTGTCCTCTACCAGCACGGTCCGACCGGCAGTATCGAGCGCCACCACACGCACGCCGTCGGAGACTGACACGTGCTCGTACACGCCTTCCGTGCCATCCGGACGTCGTACAACGTCGCGGTGCACCGCCAGAAAAGGACCCCGGTGCACCAGCTCTGTCGACTGTCGCCTCCACGTCATACGAGTGCTGTCCCCCTGCTGTCCGTTCAGCATGCAGGGATCGGCCCCTCAACCCCCACTAGGTTCTCTCGTTTTGCGTGCAGGCTTCGCACACGGCCCGCACGACGACGGGCGCGCTGGTCACCCTTTCAGCGTTCTTGCTTCTGCCAGGACCGCCCTCGGTCAGCAGTGGGGGCTAAGCAGTGTGGCGGCCGCGACGACGAAGGCCACCGACGCTTCCTTCGCCGCGTGCCGCCGGGAGTCCAGCTCGGCCCGGTCGATGGCCTTGCGCAGCGCGTACGTCGCATCCGCGGCCTGCTGGGCGGGTCCGGCGAGCTCGGGGACCAAGACCTGAAGGCGTATGTGGGGCGCAGTGATTGCCGCCCGTGTCTCGTGGGACCTCGTCTGGGCTTCCAGTTGGCGCTCGGTGCCTTCCTCGGTCAGGGCCAGACGCTCCCGATGGAACATCGCCGAGCGGTGCGCGTCTAGGGCCGCCGCGAAGTCGGTTACGGCACCGAGCTGGTCTTGGCGGTGGCTGTCGGCGCGCTCCTCTGCGCGTGCGGTGCGAGCCGAATGGTGCTGGAGGAGCCCGGCGGTCAGGGCACCGGAGAGGGTGCCGAGTACGGCAACGATCGAAGGCCATAGGGACATCAGGTGTGTGGTCCTCTCGGGTGATCGGCCGGATCGGCCGTCTTGCGTTCAGCCGCTCACCCCTCGTGCTCGGAGAGGGCTGTGACTCACTCGCCGAACGGGGGCACGGTGTTCGCAGACAGGTCGGGGCGTACGCGGTGGAGGCGTACGGGGTGGCGCCACCGGCCAGCGGCATCACGGGCGACATCCACGGCGATCTCCTTGGACGGGCCGAACGTTCACCGCCGGGTGGGGCAGCCGCGACGTCCTGGACGTCACTCTCGTCAGTCCGCATCTGGTGGTGCGGGTCAGCCGACGCGCAGCGTCCTGCCCCACCGTTCCACGGCCTTCGCGTCGCAGTGCTCACACAGCGGCGAGTGCGCGCCCCGCCCGTATTTGTGGGTCGGCCGGCGGCAGGCAGCACACGGTCCGATCTCATCGCCGGGGCAAGTGCGTGCCGATGAGTCCGGCTCGGTGATGGGCGGTACAGGGGCGGTCATGATCCCTCATCTCGGCAGGCGGCGGTGGCCGCCTCGAACGAAGGATAGAGCGTCAGGTCCGCTGCCCCCGGAAGGCCGGCTTCCCGGGCCGCTGCCCGCAGGTCTGCGGTGATGCCCTCCAGCGTCCCCGGGATCCGGGCGCGCCGGTGGACTGCCATTCCGTGATCCCAGCACAGGTCTACCCAGCGCGGCCCTGCGTCCGGGAAGGCCACGGCGCGGGCGGTTGCCGCCATGTCGCCACACACCACGCAGGCCCGGAGCGACGCCTCATGAACGCGGGCAAGCCTCTGTGCGCGTGCGGGAGGAGCGGGGGCCTGGTCCAGGCGCGCGGGGTCGATGCCGTGCCGGGCGAGCTGATCAGCGGGCTCCATCGTGTCGTCGTCTCCGTTCAACCCACCCCTGGATTGCTGCGTGACCTCCGCACCTTAAAATAGAACATGTGAACGAGCCAGATCCGACGCGTCTGACGGTGCTCCGCTTCCTTGAGCGGGTGCAGCTACGCGACCTGGCGCGCACCCGGAAGTGGATCAAAGACGAAGAGCGCAGAGCAGCGGAAGAACAGTGCGGCATCGAGGCGCGGCCGGCCCCGCCCGACTGGCTCCTGGAGCGGGGCCTGAACGGACACAGCCCGCCTGTCTACGTCCACACCGGCGACTGCTGGAACGTGGGCAGGAACAGCACAGGCATCGAGCAGGAGCAAGCCCGCCAGGCCATCGCGACCGGCATCAAAGCGTGCCCGCACTGCCGACCGGACACCGCGCTCCACATGCTTGACTAAGCGACGCGGTGCCGGAACAGGAAATAGAAGTACATCGGGAAGCCCTCGCGGTCCGCCGTCACCGTATGGTTCACGGGCTCCCAGCCCTGTGCGCCCCATTCGGCCAGCATGCTGTTGACCTGCTCGTCCCATGCAGACGCGCCGGCGTTGAGCGTCGCGAACTGGTACTCCCACTGGCCATCCATGCCCCCAAGATGCCCAGGAGGGGCGGACCGCACCCGTTGCGGAGTCTCACGGACGACCTGGACGACTTGAACGCTCGCGTGGCTAGACTGTGCGCGGCCTTCCCCCGTTTCATCCCAATCCCCGTGACGCGGGAAGGCCAGCCTTCCTGACGCTGCGGCTGCTGGTGAGAACAGGTCAGCCGCCCCGGCGTTCTCCTACAGCGACGCCACGGCTCTGCTGCGCGCACTGTGCAAGAAGGAGCCCCTTAGAGCGCCTGAACGGTAAGGCCGACCCATTCGGGGGATGGTGTCCGGGCCGGTGGTGCGAGAGGCTACCCGCGCGTCCGCGCGGGCGGGTAGCCGCGCAGAGACCGACCGTACCGGGAGTCCTCATTCAGGACAGACCAGTGTGGGCCACGGACTTCCGCTTGATGATCACGCTCTTGGAGAGTTGGCCCGGCAGACGGTGCGATGTCGCCGGGTCAACCGGTGTACTCACTGAGCCAGCAGCTTGGCCAGTGTGAGGCGGACCTCTGCTGTTGTGTGCTGACGGATCATCGCGTTCAGTGCTGTCGGATCTGACCAGGGGACTGCCGGGGTTTCGGACGGGGGTGCCTCTGCCTGAGGGGTGATAACTGAGTTATCACCTTGGGGGGGGCGGGCCTCAGGAACAGGTGCCTTCCCGGCTGGGGTGATAACTGAGTTATCACCCTTCGAAGAGCTTTGCTTGCGTCGCGCCTTCTTCGCGGCGTCGGTACTGGCGCGGCGGTCCGCCTCGGCCTTTTGCCCTTCCGCGGGAAGCTTGGCCAGGTTACGGACGTGTGAGACGTTGCGGCGGCCCGCTTCGAGGTCGGCTTGGAGTTCGGGGGTGAGGCTCAGCAGCGAGAGCTTCTGGCTGATCAGCGGCTGGCTCATGCTCAGGCGTTTGGCTGCCTTGTGCTGGGAGCCATAGAACTTGACCAGTTGTTCCAGTGCTTGTGCCTCTTCGAGGTCGCTGAGGTCGAGGCGTCGCGCATTGGCGATGAACGCGGCTTCGAGCAGGCTCTCATCTGTACTGACGAACTCGTCTCCCGGGATGACCTTCACCGAGGGCAGGCCGGCTTCGCGTGCGGCTTTCAGGCGCCGGTTGCCGTCGATGACGACGAACTTGGCGCCCGGGTCCAGTTCGTCCTGTCGGCCGGGGCGGTTGGCCAGGTAGGCGTCAACGGTTGCGATGGTGATCGCAACGATCTGTCCGACCTCGGTGAAGCTTTCGACCAAGTCCCTGACGTCCCCGAGTCCCTCCCGTGGGTTGTCCGGGTTGAAGCTGATCTCTGATGGTGGGAGGGCGGATGCCTCGGAGATCTGGGCAACGCCGGTGACTGCTGCGATGGCTCGTCCTCGGCTGCTCTGTGCGGAGCCGAATGAGGGTGCTCCTACGCGGTCCGCAGCTCGCTGGGCACTCACACGATCTCCCTTGCAGCGCGGCGCATGACCTTTGCCTGCTGTGACGACGGGGCGTAGGACATGAGCGACTGGCGGTTCCTGACGGCTTCGCGTTGCTCCTTGAGCCGGTTGACTACGGCGATCATCCGGGGTTCCTTGAGCTGTCGCCATGCTTCGAGCGAGGACGTGACGACGTACCCGTCTCGGGCGTCGTAGAGGTTCACGACCAGGCCGAGGCCGTCGACCTGGATACGCCAGTCGACTTGTCCTGAGTCGATCTGGTTGCGCAGCAGCGTGTAGGCGTCCCCGGAGCTGTCTTCGGCCTGTACAGGGATGAGGACACCCGAGTTGCCGGGCGCTTCGTTCTCACGGCGCCGGGCGTAGTAGATGCCCGCGTCCATGCCCACGCCGAGGCTGGGCGGACCGTCGACGATGATGACGTCGTAGTCGGCTTCCAGCGGTTCAAGGACGCGTTCGAGCGTGGCCTGGCGGTTGCGGTCCGTGGCGATCATGACGTCCAGGAGGAAGGCGTCGGCGCACGCGGGCAGGACGTCGAGGCGTCCGCCGAATCGGCTGTCCTCCACCGTGACGATCAGGTCTCGAACCGATCCCGTCCGCAGAGTGCCGGCCATGTACTTTGCCAGGCTGGGGTCATCGATGCCGATGAGCGGCAGTCCGAGTTGCTGGGTGAGGTGGCCCTGCGGGTCGTAGTCCACAAGGAGGACGCGGAGTCCCAGCCCGGGGTGGGTCTCGTCGTCCCTGAGAAGGTCGATTTCCTCGCTGGAGAGGCCCTTCCCGTCGAACGCCTGGCGGGCAACGTCTTCTGCTGCCACGAGGACTTGCAGGGCGGGGTCTTCTGCGCAGGCACCGGCGAGTCCCGCGGCGACGGTGGTCTTGCCCACCCCTCCCTTCTGGTTGCAGACGACGATCCGGCGGGCGTAGGGCGTGGGGGGTGGCGCGGAATGGGTTTGCAGCCAGAGGGCTACCGATTGGGCCAGCCCTTGCACGAGAGGCATTTCGCGGTGGGCGCACGTCTCCTTCAACGACGCCCACTGACCCGGCGGCAGCCAGCTCGACCACGCGACGCCTCCGGCCGTGTCGATGGAGGTGAGGTCAACGTTGGACGCCTGCCACCTCTCGATGCCCTGGGAGACGGCGTCCTGAATGTCCACATCGAGTTGCGCGGCGCGTACCTTCAGGTCACGGCGCAGCCACGCGGGCAGCTTGGAGACAACCTTTTCCCTGTCTCCGGAGGGGTTTGGGGTAACCATGGGGCGAGCTTACTAACTTGTGTCGGGCGGAGCGCTAAGGCTGGGGGGTGATAACTGAGTTATCACCCCCCGGAACGCAGAAAGGCCCCGTGCGATCCGCAGGCGCTGCGGCTGCGGATCGCACAGGGCCGATGTCGTATCAGAGGGCGAGGCCGGTGGCGGCCAGGGCGAGCAGGAGCAGCGCGGTCAGGGTCAGGTCGCCAGATGAGCAGGGCTCCCGGCGGCGGGACATCACCGCAGTCCTTCTCAATGAAGGGACGGCGGGCGGCCGGACGTGCCGGCCGCGTCGTCATGCGAGCGGCAAGTGTGCGCCGGGGCGGCCCGCGCGGCGGCCGTTGACCGTGCTGGCGTAGGCGTCCGCGACGCTCGCCAGGCACGGGAACGCGGCGTGCCCCTGCTTGACCCGGTACATGGCGGCGTCCGCGCCGCGCAGCAGTCGGTCGGCGGACTCGCCGGGCAGATCGGCAGCGCGGGCAATCCCGAACGACGCGGTCAGGCCCAGGGTGTGTCCGTCGTGGTGCACAGGCTGCTGCATCTGGTCGCGCAGAGCGGCGATGACCGCGAGCGCGGACCGGTTGGGGAGGACTGCGACGGCGCCGAACTCATCGCCTCCGAGGCGGGCGGCCAGAGCCGGGCGGCCCTGCGTCCACCGTGCCAGCCGGGTGCCCATCGCGTGGATGACGGCGTCTCCCGTGGCGTGGCCGTAGGTGTCGTTGACGGCCTTGAAGCCGTTTCCGTCCAGCATGATCAGATGAACGCTGTCGCGGTTGGCGGTGTTCAGCAGCCGGCCGGTGTGGGCGAGCAGGTCGGCGCGGCCGGGCAGGCCGGACAGCGGGTCGTGGCGCGCGTCGTGGAGCTGGCGGCGGACGCGGACGTCGTCGGCGAGGGCGGCGAGCGCGAGCGGCACGGCGGCCGCGATGACGAGTGTGCGGGACCTCTGCCGTAAGACGGCGGTAGCGGGCATGATGGGATCTCCGTTCTCGCCCGTGCGGGCGGAATGAGAGAGGCGCACCCCCGGGCTGTCCAGGCTCTGGTGGGGGTGCGCCTCTTGCTGTGGGTCTGTGAGGGTCAGAGGACGGCGAGGATGCGTTCTCCGAGCCATCGGGCCGCGTTCACGGACACGGCGTTGCCGACTCCGAGGATCTGCGCCTCCTGGGTGGAGTCCGGGAGGATGTAGTCGGCGGGGAAGCGCTGAGCCCGGGCCAGTTCGCGGGGGCTGAGCATCCGCAGGGTGCAGTCGTCGACCTCGGGGGCGGGGCGTACCAGGCTGTGGTGCGGTTTGCACGCCACGGTGGTGAGCGGCTCCGCTGTGGTGCGTACGGCGCCCCGGCGGCCGTTCGGGACGATCAGCGCGTGGTGCTTGCCCTGCGCCGACACTGCGGGAACTGGCCCGCCGATGGCGACGGCGGTGGTGTTGCGGCGCAGCATCGTGACGTGCGGCTCGTGCCCGAACTTCGCCAGGCCGGCGGCGACCCGGGTCCGTGTGGAGTCGGCGTAGGGGGTGAACTTCTTCCGGTCCGGGCGGCCGTCGCCGATGCGGGTGCCGGGCGCGGACCAGTCGATGACGTCGCTGACGGGCCGGACCGTCGGGTCGAGGATCAGCCCGCAGGACGGGGTGGGGCAGCGGTAGTCGTACTGGACACCCCAGCTGCCCATCTTCCGACGGCGGGGGTTGCGCCATACCTGCCTAGCCCGGACCGGCCCGCACGTGGGGCACACCGCGGCGGGTCTCACCTCCAGGTCGGGCAGCGGGATGCCCTCGCGGGTGAACACGACGTAGCCGCGGTTGCGGTGCTGGGGTGCCAGTTCGTTGTCGTCGTCGCCGAGGTGCGCGCTGCTGGCGCACACGATCTGGTGGTTGTAACCGAGGATCCTGAACCCTCCGATCCACCAGTCGAACAGCTCCCAGTCGAGGAAGAACTCGGGGACGTTCTCGCACAGCACGACGTCGTACCGGTGGACCTCGGTGGCCGCGATGATGTCCAGCGCGGTCGCGCGGGTGCGCTGGAACTCGGGCTGCCCTTCGCCCTCGATCGGGTTCCCGCCCTGGTCCAGTAGCGCGATCTGCCCGCGGGTGCGTTTGCGTCCTCCGGCCGGGCTGATCTCGGTGCAGATCGGGGAGCCCCACAGGACACGGGTGCGGGGCAAGGAGCGTTTGTCGAAGGCGTTGATGTCCTCGGTGAGGTGTTCGGCGTCGGGGTGGTTGGCGCGGTGCGCGGCGACCTGGACGCGGTCGTGGTTCATCGCGAGGCGCAAGCGGAGTCCGGCCTCGATGAGGCCGCGGGTGGATCCGCCAAGGCCACAGAACAGGTCGGTGAAGTCAACTTCCTGGTCGTGTCTGAACATCAGCATCCGTCCTCGCCCGTGCGGGCGGAATGAGAGGGCGCACGCCTCGGGCTGTCCAGGCTCTGGTGAGGGCGCGCCGGTGCTGTGACATGGGGCGGGGCATACTCATGGGCGCTGCGAGCGCGGGAGGACCGCGCCCGCAGCGGGCCCGGGGTGGCCGCGTAAGGACGCCGATGCTGCCGTCGCCCCGGGCCACAAACCGTTCCTCGGCTCAGGCGGCGAGATCGTGCGGCGGCGAGGGTGCCGGCAGGTACGTGGCCGGGTCGGCCGGGGTGCCGTCGTAGCACTCAAGACAGCAGCCCAAGGTGCGCAACGGCAGGCAGTGGTGGTAGCGGCGGCGGCACGTCGGGCACGTGGTGCGAGCAGCCATGGCGGCGTCCAGGGCGGCTTCCATGGCGAGGGTCATGGGGCGTACCGGCTGTGCGAGGTCGACGCGGTAGAGGTAGGCGGGCCGGGTGCAGGTGCGGGCCGGGCGGGTGGCGCAGGCCTTGCAGCGCAGAATCGCGGCCGGGTCCTGGCCGGCGGGGCGCAGGCCGGCCGCGCGCAGCTGGCGGCGCGTGGCGAGCCGGTCGGTGGGCACGGTGCCCCACTCGTACTCGGGTAACCCCTGCGGGAAGCGTGGGCGCGCCGGTCGACATTCACGGCGGGCGCGGGTGGTCACCGCGGCCTCCAGGGCGGGGGCAGGCGGCGCGGGCGCTGCGGGTAGCGGGGTCCGGGCACCGTAGGGCGGGGACGGCCGATACGGCGGCGCGGGCGGGGAATGAGCACGGACGGTACCTCCATGGCGTCGGTGCACAGCGCTGCGCCCCGTCGGCCACGGATCGGCCGGCGGGGCGCGGGGCTGTGCGGGGGCGGTCAGGCGGTGGAGCCGGGAGCCGACGGCGTGCGGGCGGGCGCGGTCGGGGCGGGAGTGCTGTGGCCCGGGCGGGGGTGCTGAGGCTGCTGGTCGGTTCCGGGGTAGTGGCTGCCGATCATGTATCCGATCAGCAGCCCGCAGATGCCCCAGAACTTGTGCCGGTTCGCCTGCCACCAGGTCGGCGGGGTCGGCTCCCTCAGCACTCCTATGACTGCCACAGGTTCTCCAATCGGTGAGGGACAGAGAGTTGGTGGTGCGTGAGGCCGGGCGGCCTGCCCAGCCCTCGCGCGCCGCATGAGAGCGGCGCGGCGGCGAGGACCAGGCGGAGCGTCCGGAGAACGCGTCACGCCGTAACGCACTGATGCCCCGTACCTGAGTACGGGGCATCAGTTGCGAGCGGCGGGGCGAGTCAGGCCAGCCGGGAGTAGTACTGCTTGAGCTGCTTCCCGGTCTCGGTGTCGATGGCGGTCCGGTCCGGTCGAAACTCGATCGTCCGCCCCGGGGCCCGGGTGCCCTCCTTCCACTCAGGGCCGCCCACGGCAACCGTCATCCGGACTGCGTCGTACCAGTCCTTGATGGGCACCTTCACCTCCAGACGGATCGGCGCGGGAATCTCACCGTCCTTGAGCGGGGCCGTCTCCTCTTGCGCCTTCTGGTCGCCGGAGTCGATCCGGACGAACTTCGGCTTCTCTTCCCAGTCGACCCAGACAGACAGAACTACAGACCGGCCGTCCCTGCTCCACTTCGCCAGAGTTTCGGTCTCGACTCCGTCAATGTCGAGATTCACAGCTGACACGCCCTTGTATGCCGCGGCCTTGTCCTGGCGGGCCTGCTTCTCCTGGTCGTCCGCTGCGTTCTGCCACACCACGCTGCCGGTGATGGCCAAGGCTGCGATGGCAGCGACGTAAGGCCAGGCACGCCGACGTGCCTTCACCGGCGGTTCGTCCTCAACCGGCCTGATTGGGGTGGCCGGTTCGGGGCCGCGGTGCCACTGCGGTGACGTGCCATCGCCCTCGGTCTGCTCGAACCACTCGACGTCTTTCCCCATGCGGGTGACGGTAGCGCGCAGTTGTATGGCCTGGTCCGGGCTTCCGCACAGTTCGGCCACGCGGGCCCGGGTCGACAGCCAGGAGATGGCCTGGTCGGAGTTGATGCCGTGGGCGTGGATGTCCTCGCGCTCGCCGAGGGCGGCGAGGTCGGCGGCCTCGTTGCAGCGGCCGGCCATCGCGGCCTGGAGGACGTCCTGGTGGCGGGTGTCGATGACGTTGGGAGGCATCTCCCAGTCCCAGGCGCCGTCATCGGCAGCGCTGTCCCGCTCAAGGCCCGGAAGTACGCCGGCGTCCACCTCATCGCTGTCGGCAGCGGGCAGAGCGGTGTCCTGCTCGACAGCCAGGGCCTGCTGCGCCATGCGGCGCCGGGATGAGGTGTCGGTGAGAGCAGCTTCGTCCTCGCTGATGACCGTCTGGACGATGTCGACGTAGCCGGGTCCGACCTTCCACACAGCCTGGCCCGGGTCGAGGCTGGGAATGCGGGCGATGGCCCAGGCGGGCAGGTTGAGCAGCGTGCCGACCAGGGCGGCTTCCTCGGGTCCCAGGCGCCCGACGTGGGCGACCTCGCACAGGCGCGCCAGGTCCTGCGCCGGTCCGGTTCCGAGGTCGGACAGCGTGTGCATGACGACGTCCAAGGACATCGCGGCCTTGCGGGAGTTCTTCAGCATGCGCTGGATCAGTTCGCTGGTGGCCGGCGACAGCAGGATCTGCCACGCCTCCTCCAGGACCAGGTGCCGGTGGGGGGCGGTCGACTGGGGGAGCCATACGTGCTCGACCCAGCACGCCACGGCCGCCATCAGCGACGGAATCGCCGGGCTGTTGCGGTCCAGCCGGGAGAAGTCGAACGCGAGGATCGGCAGATCGGTCTCCGGGAGACTGGCGCTCTCGCCGTCGAACAACCCGCGCAGGCTGCCTTCGGTGTAGCGGGACAGAGCGATGGCGGCGCCCTCGCCCCACTCGGTCAGCTTCGCGGCCGGCCAGCGTCCGTCTTCCGGCTCCACCAGGGCGTCCACCAAGCCGTTGAGGTTCACGGCCTTGGGGTGGTTGAGCGCGTGCTGGAGGGCATGGGTGGCCTGATGGGTGAGAGCGCCGGGCTCCACGGCGGCGATCAGCGAGCGGACCAGCTGCTCGCGGACCTCGGGCGGGAACATGTCGCTGACGGGGTTGAGCGTGAAGGAGCCGGCCTCGATGACCTGTCCGCCGAGGGCGCGGGTGAGCGGCGCCCACTCGCCGGAGTTGTCCTCGCCGAAGCTGTCGATGACGACGTACTGGTGGCCGCGCTCGAGGATCTCGCGGCGGGCGCGGACCTTGGCCGTCGTGGACTTGCCGGAGCCGAGACCGCCCAGGGCGAGACTGTTGGTCGACGGGAGGACGGCGGCGTCGGCCAGGACGGGGGAGAGGTGGAAGGGCCGACCGTCCAGCAGCGACCGGCCGATCGGGATGCCGGGGAACTGATTGCTGGAGGCGACCAGCGGCGCGGTGATCGCGGCGTGGCTGGAGGGCAGGCGGATCACAGGATTGCCCCTTTCCGGGTGGAGGCTCCGTGCGGGGTGGTCATCACGTGGGCGCGGTGCTGCTGGCCGGTGAGCCAGTCGAGACTCAGGCGGTGCCGGTCGGCCAGGAGAGAGGCCTGCCAGCGGGCATCGGTGACGGCCTCGGGGCTGTCCCCCCACACCGTCAGGTAGGCGTCGATGTCCACGAGCGTGGCGCCCTGGACGAGTGCGCCGTGCGTGCTGCTGCTGGCCAGGTCGTGGGTGTCCTGCTTGACCTTGTCCGTGGTGAAGGCCTCGGACGCGGCGCGCTGCCACTTGGCGGAGCGGCGGGACTGACCGGTCGGCAGCGGCCGGTACAGGACGGACAGCGACCGCTCGGTGGCGCCCTTGCCCAGCAGCAGCTTCGGCATCAGGTCGCCGCCGGTCTCGTGGGGCCAGGCGGTGATCCGTGCCGTACTGGCGTGCCGTCCGCCGTCCAGTCCGACCCACCCCGGGCCGCGCGCGGTCACGGCGGGCAGCGGTTCCGGCTCCACCGGTGTGAGCGTGCCGAGGCCGGCGAGTTCGTGGGCCAGGGTGTCGATGACACGGGCGGGCTGGCCGACCAGGCCCTTCGGCACGTGCACGGAGATGGTCTGTGTGTGGTCGGTGTACTCGCCGACGGTGGTGTGGTGCGTGACGTGTACCTGGATGCCCGCGCCGCGGGCCTGGTCGCCGGCGAATGCCAGGGCCCGGGAGAACGCGTCGTGCCAGGCGGCGTGTTGCTGCGGGTCCTGCACGGTGCCGTGCTCCGGGTACAGCGTCCACGTGATGGTCGCTCCCGCGTGGCCGGCCATGGTGGCCGGGGCGGTGTGCTCGCGCAGGCGCCGGTAGCCGACAGCCGCCCACCGGGCGATCGAGCGCGGCCCGGGCGCGAGGTTGAGCAGTGCGGCGGTGGCGCCGACCGCGCCGAACGTCCAGATGGGGGGCGGGGTGAGCATCGCCGACATCAGGACGGCGCCCCCGACACCGGCGTTGGCTTTCGTCAGCAGAGTCTCGACAGGGCTCAGACCGCGCTGCAGAGCGGGCACACGGTAACCGGGCGTCAGGGAGTACACGGCACTTCCTCCTCAAGAGGGGTGGGACCGGGCCCGGCGCTCACCCGCATTCCGCAGGGCGGGGGGCGAGCGCCGGGGCCGGGCTGGGGTTACGGATTGGTCGACGGCGGCGCCGACGGGGGAGCAGGCGCCGGCCGGGCCGCCGCGGGAGCAGGAGCCGGTCGCGGGACAGGTGCTGCCGACCCGCCGGTGGAAGCCGGACCCGCCGGTCCGCCCCTCGCCGGCCGATCCCCCTGCGCCTGCCGGCGTGCCTGGCGCAGCTGCTGGGTGCGGGCCGCGTCCCGCGTGATCTTGTCGCTGGCCGACGCGGTGGTGAGCCGGCCGGGACGGTCGGGCTGCTTGACGCCGTAGGCGGCGAACAGCACACCCCTGTCCTGCGACATGGCCCGGCGCGGGGTGTCCACCGTGCGCGGACCGCGCGGTGTCGTCTCCTGTTCGTAGACGTCCGGCGCACCGGCCCGCACGACCGCCCGCGCCAGCGGGCTCTCGGTCCTGCGCTCCACCAGCGTCCGGGCTGCGCCGGCCACCCGGGGCCCGAAGTACGGCACCCCGTGGAAGATCATGCGCAGCATCAGGACGTCGGCGGCGACCAGCAGGACGGCGTCCATGACGAGCGCGCCCTGGGTCAGCTTCACGAACGGGCTGACCAGTAGCAGCGCCATCGGGGCGAACATCAGGCCCAGCAGCCGCTGTGCCCATGCCTTGACCGCTGATGTGTCACCCCCGCGGGCCAGCGACGCCAGCACCAGGGGTGCCATGCAGACGAACATCAGGATGCCGAGGTTGCGCGTCATGAACACCAGCGCCGCGAAGGCGAGTGCCACCACGAGCGCAGCGAGGATCAGCAGGACCGACAACGGGTTGTTGGCGTCCGCTGCGCTGTCCATGTCTTTGGAAATTGCACCAAACAGGGTGGACTCGTTGCTGCTGAACATGGTGGTGAAGGCCGCGCTGACGGCCTTGTTGAGCAGCATCACGGCGCCGGGGACCGAGGCCATGCCGGCGACGGCGGCCAGGGTCCATCCGGTCGACGCCCCGAGCTGCTTCATGCGGGGTGCGCCCTGCCATGCGGTCAGGGCGCACACGACGACGACGCAGATGAAGATGGCGATGGCCAGGTGCTGGCCCAGCCAGAGGAACTGCTGGTACACCCAGCTGTCGGCCTTCTCCGGTGCCCACGTGCTGTCCGGCGCGACCAGCCCCTGAAGCTTCTTGATCAGGCTGTCGGCGAGGTCTTGGACATTGGTGACGGCTCCGTCGGTGAGGCTGTCCCCGCCGGCGGGCGGCCCCCCGTCAGGGGGGCCGCCACCGTCGTTGTCCCTCGCGCAGTAGTCGTACCCGGGCGTGCCCTTGAGGGCGTCGCACGGGTCCTTGGCGGGGAAGGACATGTGATCAGCCCTTGGCCTCGGTGACGGTGCTGAACAGCGTGTCCCCGTAGAGGGCGAGGACGACGGCGACGAACAGGGTGCCGATCGCCATGCCGCCCTTGCGCAGGGCGCCCTTGGGGTCGCCGGACAGCTGGAGGAGCATGCGCAGCGCAATGATGGCGATCACAGCCGCGATGCCCTTGGTGACCAGGCCGCCGCCGGTGAGGCCGATGGTGTCGAAGAAGTCCTTGAAGCCCTTGGACATGTCGACGGGCGCGGCGAGGAAAAGGTTTCGCATTTCAGATCTCCTTGTTGGTGTGCGTGGTGGGGCGAGCGACGGCGAACAGGTCGGACATGGTGTCCAGGGGTGAATAGCGGACCTCGGTTCCGGGGCGGGGAGCGTCGATCATCCAGCCGCTGCCGACGTAAATGCCGACGTGGTGAATGCTCGTGGCGCTCTTTCCGTAGAAGACGAGATCTCCGGGCTTTACCTGTCCGGGTTTGATGGGCTGGGATGCCGCGTACTGTGCGGCGGCCGTGCGGGGCAGGGTGATGCCTGATTTCGCGTAGGCGTAGAGCGTGAGCCCCGAGCAGTCAAAACCAGTGGTGTCCGATCCGGTGCTGCCATTGGGAGAGCAGCAGATACCGCGACTGGGGCCCTTCGCATTCCCGCCGCCCCACGAGTAGGGGGTGCCGAGCATTCCCTGTGCCGCTTTGATGGCGGTAGTGGCCTGGTCGGCGGTGGCGGTTTTCCCTCCGCCTCCGCCCTGGTTGGCGAGGGCGTTGATGGAGCGGACGTAGTTCTGTGTTTCCCGGTACGGGGGGACGCCGCCGTATTTCTGGACGGCGCCGCTTCCCGCGTTGTAGGCGGCCAGCATGTTGTTCTGCCGGTTACCGGGGACGCCCTTGACGTCCTCGGCAATCGTGCAGAGGTATTTCGCGGATGACGGGATCGCGTCTTCGGGGTCCCATACGTCCCGCTTGCCATCGCCGTTACCGTCGATTCCGTGTGTTTCCCACGTGGACGGCATGAACTGCGCGATGCCCTGCGCACCAACAGGTGAGCTGGCTTTCGGATTGAAGCCGGATTCCTGGGTGAGTAGGGCGGCGAGCAGGTTCGGGCTGACTTCGGGGCAGGTTTTTCCCGCGTCCTCGATCAGGGTTTTGTACTCGGTGGGCACGGCCATGCTGAGCGCCGCGCCCACCGGGTTGTCGCCGGCGGTCTGCACGAGCGCGGCCACGATCACGGCCGCGGTAGCACCTATGCCCGCTACGGCGGTTGTAGTGGCTCTCAAGAGCGTCATCCCTCCCTTCGATGGCTTCGGGTGTTTTCGCAGGTCAGTGCTCGCACAGGCGCTCGCTCAGTGCTCGCACAGGGTCCGCACACCGCCCCTGTGTGAGCGAGTGGTGTGCGAGCGCTGAGCGAGGTCATGTGCGAGCGATCAGGGCGAGCAGGTCGGCCTTGCGGCGGCCCTTGCGGCGGGCGCCGGTAGGGCCTGCCTGCACCACGTCCGGCGCTGCTCCGAAACCTTTGACGATCACGTCGCGGACGGCTACGCCCATCGGCTGCGCACCGTCTGGGATTTCGTATCCACAGCCGCGCAGCGCTTGCGCGAGTTCTTCCGTGGTCAGAAATTCGGCGTTTCCGTACGCAGCCAGGACGGCCTTGGCGTGTTCGTTCGGTTCCAGCGCGTCCAGGCGGGCTTTGACAGCCTGCTGGATCATGTCGTCGTTGATGAACAGGCCTCGCATTTCGCGGACTCCACGAGGGTCCTTGATGATGAACGTCCCCCGGGCCGAGGCGGGAAGGAGTTCCGCGTTCACGCCTTCCGGGACGGTCCCCAGGATCATCTTCGACGCCGATTGCGACATGACCTTGAACGCGACTGACACGGTCAGGTTGTTCTTGATGACCGTGGAAATGACATCGTCACGCGGATGCTGCGTGGCGCACGCGACGAGAATCCGTGCCGAACGCACCTGGGATGCCGTGATTTTCAGGGCGTTTTCGAATTCCCGCCCCTCTGCGGGGTCCTCCTTGAAGGTGAGGATTTCGTCGATGATGACGAGCATCGGTTCCGGACGGATTCCGTCTCGTTTCGACCGGCCGCGCCGTTCCGCGACTTTCCGCACATATTCCAAGGCGCCCATCACGCCTTTATGCGTCAGGGAATTGTCGTAGTAGTCGCAGGCCTGCTGGAAGTCGGCAAAGTCGCCGTCGGGCTTGCCGTCGACAATGACCAGGCGACCCCCCGTCACCAGGAACAGGTAGGCCAGGAACTTCAGGAACGAGGTCTTGCCGCCCTCGGTTTCCCCGGCGACGAGGAAATGCTTGCCGATGGGGGACGGCATCGTGAGGATGTTGCCCCACAGGTCGTAGCCGAGGGGAATGTCCGCGTCCAGGTCCAGGGCGGTCAGGTCGGGCAGCGCCGGAATGTGGGTGTACGGGGTGCCGATCAGCACCCGCACATTCCGGATCGACCCTTCGACCTGCGCGAAGTTGACCTCTTCCTGAGTCACGTCCAGTTCTGAGGCGATCGCCTTTCGGAGCCGGGTGACAGCTTCGGTGGCATGCGGCGCAGCGACGCGGACCATATGCCCCTCACCCGTGGGGTGCGGGATGCTCTCCACGGACTCCACGGGCACCTCCAGGCGCTGGAGGAGTTGCCCCATGGGCGTGGAAAGGGCCGCGTTCGCTGCGCCCTCCTGGGCGCCTCGCGCGGGCGCCGTCAGGCTCTGCTGCTGCAGAGCGGCGGCGGGTTGCGCCTGCTGGCCCGTCAGGAGCCGCTGGAGGCCGCTGCGCAGGCGCCAGGCGCCGTACCCGAGGCCGACCAGAACGCCGACGACGAGCAGGACGGTGACCGGCCAGGACAGGCCGAGCTTGTCCTTGATGGCGGCGAGGATGCCGAAGACGATGGCGAGGCCGCCGATGGCGCCCGCGGCCTGCCCCCACGCGTCCTCGTTGACCTGCTGTTTCTTTCTTCCCACACCCCTGCCCTTTCATAGTGATCATGAATGGGTGCGCGAGCATAACCGCGCATCCGTTCGATTGCCTGGGGTTTCTGTCCAGTGCTCGCCGGGTCTGCTCCCTGGGTCTGCGAACGCAAGATCCGCTCGCCTGGTCACTCGCCGGGTCTGCGCTGGTCGACTGCGCTTTTGGCTTCCGGCAGTCGCAGCAAGGGCCAGCCCGCCGTACGGGCTGGCCCTCACTGGTGGTGCCGGACAAAACGGGGCGGACGCCCTCTAGTTGGTCAGGCGTCGGTATCCTCGGATTCGTCGTCGGTCTCGGAGTCGTCGGTGTTCGCCGGCGGCTGCGCCGGGGCGGGGTGCTCCTCCTTCGACATGAGCGCGCCCCACGAGCGGCGCACCCGCTTCTCGCTGCCGACGAAGCCGTCCTCGCGGAAGGTGGCGACGGCCTGGCGGTAGGACAGCGGCGGCTCGTCGCGGTAGCGCAGGTGGCGCAGGACGACGTCCATCTGTCCGTCGGTGAGCTGTTCGCCGGGCTCGGGGGTGGGCACGCCCGTCACGGTCGCGAGCTGTTCAAGCGTGACGCGGTCACGGTCGGCGTCACGGCCGGTGTGACGGGTGCCGTCGCCGTTGCCCACGCCGTTGCCCACGCCGTTGCCCTGGCCTGCGTGACTGCCGCTGTCGTCGGCGCCGGTCGCGTCACGGCCGGGGCCGGGCAGAGCCGGAACCGTGGGCAGATCCGGCACGGTCGGCGTCCACGTGCCGAGTTCGGGCAGCGGGATGGCGGCGACGGAGGCGGGCAGGGCCTTGTCCGTGACCGTGGTCTGGGTGGTCTGCGCCTGCCTGTGCAGGGCCTCGGTCATGTCCTGCTGCATCTTCAGGTGCGCCTTGCGGTAGCGGGTCTCCGCCTTGGACACCCGCTTCTCCAGGCTGGTCGCGGTGTGCAGCAGCTCGATGCGGTGCGCGGCCTCGGCCTCCATCTTCTCCAGGTGGTCGGCGACCTCCTGGCGCTTGGAGTCGAGGTGCTTGCGGGTCTGGTCCGATGCGCGGCGTCCGAGCGAGGGGAGCGCGATCCACCAGGCCGTTTTGGTCGCGACGATGGCCACCGGCGTCAGCACGATGGCCAGGTCGAATCCGCCGGGGCCGGACAGGATCAGGTCGGCGGTGGGGATGGCGGCGTTCACGACGGTGAGCGCCAGGCCGGCCACCTGCACCCGCACGCGGCGGCCGCGGTTGTTGCCCGCCAGAATCTCGGTGGCCTGGAACACCACCCAGAGAGCGTCCAGGGCGCCGACGACCGGCACCGCCCAGCCTCCGAAGCGGGGTTCGAGGATCTGGTAGCTGACGGCCACCGACAGGATCGCCACTCCGAGAGTGACCAGTCCCAGGACGGACAGCACCGTCCCGCGGGGAGACGGCGTCCAGCTCTTGATGGTGTTCGTGTTCACGCTGTTCCTTTCTGATCAGTGCGGGCGGGGGGGACGGGGTCAGGCGGTCAGGCCGGCCAGACGGCCCACCCTGGCCAGGTGCGCGTCCTGATCCTTGATGAGGCTGGCCACCTGGTCCGCGAGGCCGCCGTGGAAGACGCCGCCGAAGCCGTCGCCGACGTGCCAGTCCTTGGCCTCGGGGAAGCCCGCCCTCGTGAGCGCCTGGACACGGCCCACGTCGGCGTAGAGGTGCGTGTCGTGGACGCGGGCGATGTCGACGGCGCGCTCGTCGAACGCGATGGCCGCGGCCGTCGCCTGGTCCTGCGCGTCGACCAGACGGGAGACGGCCGCCGGCCACTCCTGGCCCGCGGCCGGGGTGCGCAGGTAGGTGTAGGCGCGCTCCAAGTCCTTCGCCGCGCGCGCGTACACCGTCCAGCGGTACGGGGCGTCCTTGACGACCTCGCGCAGGTCGGCGACGTACACCGCTTCCTTCCACTCCTCGCGCGCCGCCTCGTAGAGGTTCGACATGACCGCGCCGGCCTTCTCCCGCAGCAGGTGCTCGGCCTCGTCGTCCGACTCGCTGACGTGCGTCAGCTTCGGGTCGTTGTAGAAGGAGCGGGGCGTGCACGGCTCCGGCTCGCGGCCCGTGAACGGGACGAAGACGAAGTGCAGCCCCCAGCCGAGCGCGTTGGGCTCGATCTTGCGCAGGTAGGGCGGGAAGTGCGGCGTGAGCCGCTCCATGATCTCGCGCATTTCCTCGGGCGCGATTTGGAAGGTGTGACCGAGAGCGGACATGGCAGGTGCTCCTTGGCGAGTCGAGGGGGTACGCGGACGCGGCACAGCGGGACCGCCCTTGGCGGCCGGCTGCTTGCGCGTCAGCCCCGAGTCGTCCAGGGGCGCGCGTAACGGGATGGTGCGGGTGGACACAGGGAACCTCCCTGGCAGGCGGGCGGAGCGCGGCTGAACGGCTCCCCTGGACCGCACCCGGAACCGACCACCGCACGGAGTGCGGGTTGCGGGGCTGGGGCCGGGCGGGTCAGGCAGGCGTCAGACGGCGGGGGCGGGCCGGTGATCGGTGGGCAGGCCGCGGGCGACGAGGGCGGCGGCCAGGTAGTCCGCGGCTTCCTCGTCGTCGATACGCATCTCGTGCCGGGCGAATGCCAGGCAGGCGACTTGTGCGGGAGTGACGCGCTGGACGTCCTGCGAGGTCGTGACCATCGCGTCCTGGAGGACGCGGTAGGCCACCCTCATCAGACGAAGGTGGCGCTTGCGGGCGCGCATGGTGCTGAACATCTGAATTCCTCCCAACGCGTGCCGGGCTGTCCGGCTCCCCTGGACCGCGCCCGGCCCCGCCGCCGCGTAGTGCGGGATGGGCCGGGCGGGTCAGGCAACCGGCAGACGGCGCGGGTCAGTCGAAGCGGAAGCCCTCCGGGATCTCCCCGGCGCGCAGCATCGCCGCCATCTCGCGGTACTCCGTAACGTGACTCCGGGCGGCCTGTGCGGCGCGGGCCGCGCAGGCGCGGGTGTGGTCGCTGTTGTTCGGGTCGGCGGCGGCGCGCTCGCCGTCGACGGCGGCGGCCTCGGAGCGTGCGGCGGCCTTGTTCTCCAGGTAGTCCGCCTCGCGGTTCATGCGGGCACGGGTGATGCGGGCCATGGGTGAACTCCGTTCAGGCTGAGGGGCGTAGAGCGCTGTCCGGCTCCCCTCGCCGCGCCCGTGCCAGCTCACCGGGGGCGGCTGTGACGGGCGTGGGAGGCAACCGACAGAGGTGGCGGTGTCGGCTGAGCGGGGTGGCTCAGCGGGGCTCGCGCTGGCTGCGCTGGCGCGCGAGGTAGGCGTCCTGCCGCTGCTCGAACGCGGTCCACCGGTGCTGTCCTTCGGGACAGCGGTGGACGAACGAGCACTGGGTGCAGGTGGCGCGGTGGTCCTGGTAGGCGGTCACGGCGTCGAGGTAGCGCTGGTAAAGGGCGTCAGGCACGCGGGATCCGTTCGGTGTGCCGGGGCGGGTGGAGATCGACGACGCGGTGTCCCGCCTCCCACGCTGCTGTCGCGGCCACCGCGGCGGCGGCTAGCAGCAGGCGGGTCAGGGGGTGGCCGGCGCCGATGCGGGAGGCGGCCCGGGCCGCGCGGTGCTGCGCGGCCCGGGCCGCCGGTATGAGGTGCGGCATCAAAGCCCGAGGTCCTGGCAGGCGCTGCACGTCCACGCCGTGGGCGTCCCGCCGGCACCCGGTGCGGCGCCGAACACGCCGCCGCACACGTCGCACTGCATGCCGCCCCCGGCCGTAGCCGGGGCGGGCGCGGGGGCGACGGAGGCGGGCGGGCAGTCCGCGCCCGTGCAGCTCCACCGGCCGCACAGCGGGCAGGCGTCATCGGCCATCACCGGCCGGAACAGGGTCAGGACCGGCTGGCGCTCGTAGCCGGGCATCCGCTCCTGCATGTCCTGAAGCGTGCGCGGCGCCCGGCGGCCGACCGGGATCCGGTCGTCGTTCTCGCGGACCATCCGCGCCAGGAGGTCACCGAGCTGCCGGTGCGCGGCCGTGGCGCAAGGGCCGGCGTGCCGGTTGCCCCACTGGCCGCACGCGTCCTCGGAGTTGGCCGCTGTCGTGCGGGCGGCCGGGCGTGTCATGATCACTGTGGTCATAGGGATCTCCCAATCCTGTTGACCGGACAGCCCCGGAGCTCTCACCTTCCGGGGCTGTCGCCGTGAGACTGGCCGGACGGCCAGCCACGGCCCGCCTCCCGCCGTCCGTAGAGGCGGGCGGGAAGGGGACCGTGGCGGGCCGTTCAGGCAGCCGGGGCGTAGGCGGTCCGGGCGGGCCGGACCAGGTAGTCCGACGTCGTCCACACCGAACCGACCGCGTAGGGCTGGCCGTCGGCGCGGAGCGTGTCCCGGATGATCAGGGCCCACCGAGCGGCCCGGCGCAGCAGCTGCGTGGCCTGGACCGGATCGGTGATGAGCGCCAGGACCTCGAAGCGCCCATCGGTGTTGGTGTAGATGGCGCCCGGCAGGCGGGGGCCGATCTCGTCCTGGACGCTCGGGCGGGATGCGATGCTGTGCATGCGGGTCGTCCTCTCCTGACAGGGGTGACCAGCGACGAGAACCCCCAGGGCGGCATCCCTGGGGGTTCGTCGCATCGGAACAGTGCGTCCTGCGCACTCCGCCGGCCACCAGCCCGGCCGGGGCGGTGTACGACGGGCAGCGCAGGCTGCGTCAGGCGGTGATGCGGATGGTGTCCGTCGGCACGTGCGGACCGCTGTAGTCGGAGACCGTGTCCGCCGGCCGCGTCCGGCACGTGTTGTTGGCGTCCTCGACCGCCGTACCGGACCGCTTGGCCAGCACCGCCGTGGCACCGGTGTCATCGTGCTGCTTGGCCCACTCGGTCGCCGAGCGCCGTCCAGCGGCGCCCGCCCGGTGCCGGGTGATCAGCGCGTCGACGCGGGCTTCCTTCCGGTGCACGCTGTCGCGCTTGTCCTGGCCCCGGCTGAGCACGTCGTACTGCGCGGCGAGCCGGAAACCGGTGACACAGCGGCGCGTTTCACCGCAGTGCCCGGGCGCGCCGCGCTCCCGGCATTCCTTGAGGTGCTTGCTGTAGGCGGCGAGCACGTCGGCCGCGTGCGGCAGCGCCCGGGCCATCTTGGTAACCGGCGTGGCCGGGGCCTGGATGGGCTTGTGGTGCTGGCGGGCGGAGCGGCGGCTGGCCGCCGTGCTGTCGGCGGCGAGCAGCGCCTGGCCCCACGCCTCGGGCGTGAGGTCGAGGGTGATGCGCTGCGCGCTGCCGGGGCAACGGCGGCGACGAGCAGGCTCGTCACCGTAGTAGCGGCGCTCGCCCGTCTCCAGGGCGTCGCCGCCGCGGTGCGGGCTGATCATCGAGCGCGTGAGGCGCCGCCAGGACTCGCAGTCGGGGCAGACCGCGAGCGGCGTCTCCCCCTCGCGGAGGCTGAGGTGTTCGGGCCGCATGCTGCTGGCCTTGATCGGGGCACGTCCGTTATGACGCATCTTGTCTCCCTTGCTGCTGCGTTCTCCGCCGGCCAGGAAGCCGGAACACGACCTGCTCCTGGCCCGCGGGCAGCGCAACGGCTGCGGGTGGCGCAACTGGCTGTGCTCCGGGGACCTCGTGTTTCGTCACCACGGCCGCGCATGTAAGCGACGGTCAGCCAGACGTATGCAATTGGTGGGATCGGACTCCGGATCCCTCATCCGGCTTCGCCGTAGGCGATTCCAGGTGGAGGAGCCGGGCTTCCAAGGCCTGTAACCCTGTCGGCTCACATAACTTAGCTGATACAGTACTGGGGATGTCAAGCACTTAGTTGATGAAGCTGCGAAAGCTATCTATGTCGAGGGGGTCCGCCTACGATGACGCTCATGAGTCATGAGGCCACGCAGCCCTACCAGCGAATCGTCCAGGACGTGCGCGACAAGATCCGGTCCGGACAGTTCACTGCAGGGCACAAGCTGCCCAGCACCCGGGAGCTTGCAGATACGTACGCTGTCGCGCCAGGCACTGTCCAACGGGCCTTGACCGAGTTGCGCACTAGCGGCCTCATCTACTCCCATCAAGGGTTGGGGTCGTTCGTCACCGACACCGCCGGCATGACCGTTGACGACAACACAGCAGATTCGACGGCCCGCATCCTCAAGGCGCTTCAGGAGCAGGTCCAGGACTTGGTTGCGCGCATCGAGCGCATCGAAAAGAGACGTGCCGACTGACGCTTGTTCTCGCGCATTCCGCATATCCGTCCCGTTCCGTCGGCTGCAACTTCGTTAGCAAAGTTGTAGACCCGAACGCAGAGCGAGTGCTAGATCATCTGTGTATCCGGCGGCCGGATACACCGAGTGGAGACATGGAGGGGCACCAAGTGGGACAGCGGTCAAAGACCCTGACGCCCGATCAGTCACCCGCGCACCGCTTCGGATACACGCTCCGGGAGTTCCGGGAGGCCCGGCGACACTCCCTCCGTAGCTTGGCCCAGCGAGCCTTCATGTCGCACTCCAAGCTGCAGAAATGGGAAGAAGGGGTAAGGCCCCCACGGGACCGAACGGAGGTCGAGTTCATCGACTCGCTCCTCAACGCCGGCGGCGTCTTGGTCCACCTGTGGGAGCGCATCGGTTCAGACGAGCCCGCACGCGACCGTGTATCCGTTTCCGCCCCTCATGTATCCGATGCGTCGCTCGCGCTGGCCAGCGGTGCCTCTGACGAGGCAGCGTCTGATCATGAGGGGATCTTTGTCCCCGCTCGTCTACGGGATGGATCGGTGATTTTCGTGTCGCTCGATCGACGCACGATGTTGCGTGGTGGGGTGGGGGTCGGGGCTGCCGCGGCGCTCGGCACGGGTACCCCAGCGACAGCTGCCTCGGCCGCCGCGCATGGACTTAAGCCGCCCGCACGCTCCGCGGCCGCATACAGCGGCACTCCCATCGAGCACCTCAAAATTGCGCGCCGGGTGCTGATCGACAACGACAACGTACTTGGCCCTCGATATGCCATCGCAGCGGTGCGTGACCACATCGACGCCATTAAGGACTTGCGTCGCGAGGCAAAGGGTGTCGATCGCCAATCCTTGATGGAGTTGCAGACCCAGTACGCAGAGTTCGCCTCCTGGCTCTACCAAGACCTTGGCGACTTCGACAGCGCTGAATTCTGGCTCGACCGCGCATTCCAGTGGAGCCACACAGTCGGTGACGGGGACCTGACCTCATACGTCATGGCTCGCAAAGCACAGCTTGCCGGAGAAAAACGCGACCTGGTTGACGTCGTTGACCTCGCCGAAGCAGCACAGCGTATGGCTCGACCGCGAAGCCGTCTCGCGGCAGTGGCCCGCACCTATGAGTCCTACGGCCACGCGCTCCGAGGCGAGTCCACCGACAGCGAGCGCGCAATCGACGACGTTCGCAACGCTCTCGACCGCGTCTCCAGCGACACCACTCCGTGGGGCGTGTGGCTTAACGAGCAGTACATCGACGTGCACCGCGCGCAAGGCCTGGAAGTCCTTGGGCAGCACGCCGAAGCAGCCGAAGTCTTCACGGACGCCATCACCTCCCTACCGGAGGGCTACCACCGGGACCGCGGCGTCTACATGGCTCGCGCCGCGGTTGCCCATGCCGGCGCAGGCTCACCGGAACAGGCTGCGGCTGTGGGCCTCCAAGCGCTCACCGTTGCCAACGACACCGGATCCGGCCGGATCATGCGGGAACTTGTACGCCTCGACAAGGCATTGATCCCTTGGCAGCGCCAGCCCGAGGTAGCCGATTTCCGCGAGAACTTTGACACCGCCCTCGTCCACGAGGCCTAACGAAACGGATCACTGACGATGTCTCGCCCCTACGTCATCCTCTCTGCCGCAATGTCTGTCGACGGCTATCTGGACGACACCAGCCCTGACCGGCTTCGCCTGTCGAACGAACCTGACTTTGACCGCGTCGACCAGGTCCGAGCGGAGTCCGACGCCATCCTGATCGGTGCCAACACGATGCGTCGGGATAACCCTCGCCTGCTGGTGAACAGTGATGAACGGCGCGCAGAGCGCATTTCCGATGGCAAACCTGAGTACCCGCTCAAGGTCACAGTCACAGCAACCGGTGACCTTTCTCCTGACCTGAAGTTCTGGCACCACGGCGGCCAGAAGCTGGTGATCACCGTGGATAGCGCCGTGGAGAAGATGCGTGCTGCCTTGGGCGACCTGGCCGACGTCGTGAGCGTCGGACCTGATCTCGATTGGGGTATGGCACTCGACGAGTTGGGCCGCCGTGGGGTTGAGCGGCTAATGGTGGAGGGCGGAGGAACCATCCACACGCAGCTCATGGCACAAGACCTGGCTGACGAAGTGCACCTGGCCATCGCCCCATTGCTCGTTGGACAGCCGGAGGCCGCCCGCTTCCTGGGCGCTGCGGTGTACCCGGGTGGTTCAACCGCCAGGATGAAGGTGCTGGAGGTCAGGGCAATCGGAGACGTCGTATTCGTTCGGTACGCCCCGAAAGAGCGGTCCGGCAAGAACTGAACTGGTGACACGCCGTTAAGCAACCACAGGCAACTGTCAACTTTTTTGTATAGTTTTCCGACGTAGCGTGATGGAGGCGTGACTGATGTCCGATCTGATGCAGGCGGTAGACGCGCTGGTTGAACGCACGCTCCCGCTGCCTCCTCCTGGAGTGCGCGCGAGCCTGCGCAAGGCGGATGACCTGACACAAGAGGACGTCGCCCGCGCCCTCGGTGTCACGCGCGTGGCCTTCAACAGGTGGGAGGTCGGTGCCGCCAAACCGCGCCCGCGGCACCTGGCGGCCTACGCACACCTCCTTAAGAGGCTGGCCGCCAAACACCCCGATGCAGCCTGCGGCTACGACTTCACGAAGGTGAGCTGACCTGTGTTCCGCACCGTTCGCCCCCCGTAATGCGAAGCGGCCCCTGTCGCCACAACAGGAGCCGCTTCCAAGCCCGACTCTCGCCCTACCAAAGCACTGAGTCGTGAGCAGCGAGGTGACCTCGTCTGCCGGGTGATGCCCGTGGGCCCTTGGGCCCGCGTGGTCACCTATACCCAGAGTATGCGCGAGAGATTGCGCAACGCCACTACTCCGGGTTCTTTGCTTGGTCACACCTGCTGGTCACGGCTCCCCGAACTGGGGAGATGACCCCTTGTACAGCCAGCAACACCCGTCCAGCAGCACCGTTCCCGTGGACATGCCGGGGCTCCCGACAACGGTGCACGAGCCCACGGCGCCCGGCTACCCCGCGGGGGTGGCTCGGTGAGCTACCAGGCGCAGACGTGGGTGGACAAGACCGGTATCCACCAGTGCAAGAACGGTGGGGAGCTCCTGGTGCTGATCCGGGTGGCGAACCACACGAACGGCGAGATGCGGGGCTGCTACGCATCGGCGGAGACCCTCGCGGGCGAGTGCCTGATGGGCGAGTCGACGGTGCTCAAGCACCTGCGACGGCTGAAGGCCGGCGGCGTCCTGGTGCCGGGTGACCCGGAGCTGGTGAGTCATCTGCGGGCGGACCGCCGCCCGCCGGTGTACGACCTCGCGGGCGGGCACGAGGCGGGGTGCCCGGGCAAGCACAGCAGCGACCTCACGTGCGAGACCGTCACCACGGGTGCTCGATTCGAGCACCCGCACAAGCCTGCCCGCGCCACGGGTGCTCGATCTGAGCACCCGTCGAAAAAGCCCAGGTCAGCGGGTGCTCGATCTGAGCACCCGTCGGAAGAGACACCCGTCACGGGTGTTCAAATCGATCTCTCACGGGTGTTCAAATCGAGCACCAATAGTTGTAAGGAATTGAACTCTCTCTTCTCTCTCCCCGCTGGCGCGTTCGGCTCCCGGCAGTCACAGCCGTCCCAGGAGCGAGAGAGAGAGGCGGCTGCGCCGGAGGGTGCGGTGCCTGAGCCTCGGAGCGAGCAGCCGACGCCGGGGGCGCGGGTCGCACGGCGCTGGGCTGCGGAGCGGCGGGCACGCGGTGTGTTCACGTCGCCGGACCGTGTGGCGTCGTTGGCGCAGGAGGCAGACGCCCTCCTGGCGCAAGGCCAGCCGGCGGAGCGCCTGGAGCGCGAGGTGTCGGTGATGGCGGACCATCCGACGTGGGTGTCGCTGGTTCGTCACATGGAGTCCGTCCGGCCCGCCATGGCTACGGTCGGCGGCCCCGGAGCCCGACCGTCCGGCCCTGGTGAGGGCCTGTCGGCGGCGGCGCGGGCCATCCTGGCGCAGGGGTCGGGTCTGTGACCGGCGTGGACGAGCAGCGCGCGGCGGAGCTGCGGGAGGCCGCGGACGCGGTGCTGGGCACTCTGCTGCACGCGGAGGCCAAGGACCTGGCGCCGGATCTGATCAGCGCGCTGAAGCCGGAGCAGTTCCCCGAGCCCCGGCAGGGCGAGCTGTGGGACGTGCTGTGCTCGATGTGGGCAGCGGCCCGCCCGTGCGACCCGATCACGGTGACGCGGGAGCTGCGTGAGCGCGGGGACCTGGAGCGGCTGGCCGGCGCGGCCGGGGCGGCGTGGCTGCACCAGCTGCACGACGCGGTGCCGACGGTGGCAAACTGCCTGGCCTACGCCGAGGTGCTGCGCGAGGAGGCGCAGTGGAAGGCACTGGCCCTGGCCGGCGCCCGGACGATGACGGCGGTGCAGCGACGGGAGGGCACCGCGGTCGCGACGGCGGAGGCCTCCGTGGAGGCGTTCCGCTCGGTCCGCGACCAGCAGCACGCCCGCCAGGACGACCTCCCGGTCGACTTGGTCGACTTCCTCGAAGAGACCGACGACGAGCCGGACTGGGTGATCCCCGGAGTCCTGGCGCGCTGGGACCGGCTGATGATCACGGCAGGCGAGGGCGGCGGCAAGAGCCTGATGCTGCGCCAGATCCTGATGCGGGCCGCCGCCGGGCTCCACCCCTGGAAGAAGGCCCGGATCACTCCGGTGCGGGTGCTGCACATCGACGCGGAGAACGCCGCCGACCAGGCCCGCCCGTGGCTGCGCCGGATGGCCCAGGCCGCCGCCGGCGAAGGCGCGCCCGTCGACCGCGACCGGTTCATGCTGCGGATGATCCCCGAGGGCCTGGACGTCACCCAGGCCGCCGACCGGGCCTGGCTGGCCCGCATGGTCGAGCACGCCCGCCCGGACCTGATCAGCATCGGCTCGCTGTACAAACTCACCACCAGCGGCGACAGCGACGAGAAGGCCGCCCGCCCGATCATGTCCGCCCTGGAGATGATGCGCACCGTCTCCGGCGGCGCCGCGATGCTCCTGGAGGCCCACGCCCCGCACGCCACGATGGGCAAGCGCGACCTGCGCCCCATCGGCAGCTCCCTGTGGCTGCGCTGGCCGGAATACGGCTTCGGCCTGGCCCCCGCCAAGGGCGAGGGCGCCGAGGAACTGAGGCTGATGGACTGGGTGCCCTGGCGCGGCCCGCGCTCCGAACGGAACTGGCCCGAACAGTTCTGCCAGGGCGCCGCCTGGCCCTGGCAGGCCATCCAGCACGCCGGCAACGCCCCCATCCCCGGCCCCACCCTCACGGAGGAGCAAGCGGTCAAGGCAGGTCTGATCCCGGACCAGACGTTCTGGGACGACCAGCAGACCGACTAGCACCCACCAGCAACGGCCCTGTACGCCGCTGTGCGGCACGATCAGGGTCACGCCGGGAAACTCCCCCCGGCGTGACCCTGATCGCCCGCCAGCAGGCCGCACAGCCGATCATGAGGATCAAGACGGCCCTAGATATTGCGCGCATGCTAGAAATCATCAGCCGCACAGAAAGCCATTTGAACGAAGCCCGGGAAGGCTATTTCCTAACAGGCGAAGAAAAGGCATTCACTGATTTGTCGGCCCTGGCGGCACTTCCGCCAAAGTCGGAGCACACGCTATTCCTCTGCGCCTGGAAATCGCAGACCCGCCGGAATTGCCGATCCGTTAAGGTGTTTTTCATGGACTAAATCCGGGGGCTCAGCAGAGGTAGGACTCGGCTCGTGAACCTACCTGATGCATCATTCGATGCGGAGGGCTGGATGTATCAAGCGTCAGTTTCGGCTCACACTCGCCTGCTGGATAGGCTGAGGCGTGCTAAGGTCGAATGCTGATGGGTGGAGTTGAGGGGGGTCCGTTGCTGGCAGGGGAGGGGCAAGGGCGTTCGCGTGCAAGTTTCTTACGACACGTCAGATGCCAAACTCCGGGCATCTTGGCCCCTTCACTGGCGTCGCGCCGGCCTCCGGGGCTGGTGTCGACCCCTTCGTGATCCTACCTGGCAGCAGACTTGATGCACCCTCACCCCTCCTACTGCTGCCGGTTTGTGACCGGGAGGGCGGGAGCGCAAGCGGACGGCCCGTTCACGATGACATTCGGAAGGTTTCGCATTGGAGCGTAAGCGGAAATGCTATTC
>NZ_JBHJVQ010000050.1:0-37751 GCF_042263835.1 Streptomyces sp. NPDC056128
GTTACATTCCGAACCCGGAAGCTAAGCCTTACAGCGCCGATGGTACTGCAGGGGGGACCCTGTGGGAGAGTAGGACGCCGCCGAACAATCATTGTTGAAAGCCCCGCACCGGGAACGGTGCGGGGCTTTCTGCGTTTATGAGGGTCTCACCAGTTTCGTGTCGTAGGCCAGGATTACCGCCTGGACGCGGTCGCGGGAACCTGTTTTGGACAGGATGCGGCCCACGTGGGTTTTCACCGTCGACTCGGCCAGGTGCAGGCGCTCCGCTATCTCCGTGTTGGTCCAGCCCTGGCCCATCACCCGCAGGATCTCGGTCTCGCGGTCGGTGAGGGAGGTCAGGCGGGAATCGAGGGTGTCGTCGGGCTCGGCGGAAGCGTCCGGCAGGTGGTGGACGTAGGCGTCGAGCAGGCGGCGGGTGAGGCTGGGGGCGACCACCGCGTCGCCCGTGGCCACCGATCGGATGCCGGCGAGGAGTTCCTCGGGCTGGGCGTCCTTGACGAGGAAGCCGGACGCGCCGGCGCGCAGGCCGGAGTAGGCGTACTCGTCGAGGTCGAAGGTCGTGAGGATGAGGACCCGAGTGCGGCCGCCGGTCGCGACGATGCGGCGGGTCGCCTCGATGCCGTCCAGGCCGGGCATGCGGACGTCCATGAGGACGACGTCGGGGTGGAGTTCGGCCGTCAGGCGGACGGCCTCGGCGCCGCCCGGCGCCTCACCCACGACGGTCATGTCGTCCTGGCTCTCCAGGAGCATCCGGAAGCCGAACCGCTGCAGGGGCTGGTCGTCGGCGATGAGGACGGTGGTCACTGCGGGATTTCCTCCGGTAGGTGCAGGTGGACGCGCCAGCCGCGTTCGGGGTGCGGGCGTGGGCCCGCCTCAAGTGTGCCGCCGTACAGGGACGTTCGCTCGCGCATGCCGGGCAGGCCGCGGCCGCCGGGGCGGGCGGGTGGCGGGGCGGTCCGGCCGGTGTCGGTGACGGTGAGGGTGACGGCGCCGCCGGCCTCGTAGGAGAGGTCGATGTGTGCGGTGGCGTCGGGGCCGGCGTGCTTGAGGGTGTTGGTGAGGGCTTCCTGGATGACGCGGTAGAGCGTGAGTTGGCGGCCCTCGGGGAGCGTGGCGCGGCCGTTGATGCTCGTACCGACAGGGAGTCCGGCCCGGCGGACGCCGTCGAGGAGGCGGTCGAGGTCGGTGAGGGCGGGCTGCGGGGCGAGTTCGGCGGGGCCGTCCTGTTCGTCGTCGCGCAGGACGTCCAGCAGGCGGCGGAGTTCGGCGAGGGCCTGGCGGCTGGTGGTGCTGATGGCGTCCAGGGCCTGGGTGGCGCGCTCGGGGGACTTGGCGGCGGCATACCGTCCGCCGTCGGCGAGGCCGGTGATGACGGAGAGGTTGTGGCCGATGATGTCGTGCATCTCCCGGGCTATGCGCGTGCGTTCGGCGGCGGCGGCGAGCCGGAGCTGCTGGTCGCGTTCGGTCTCCAGGCGGTGGGCTCGGTCCTCCAGGACCTCCGTGTGGTCGCGCCGGGTCCGGGTGGTGATCGCGATGAGGGCGACTATGCCGATGGACAGGAGTATCGCCCCGACCTGCTGGTGCCAGGAGCCGTCGTCGCCGTACCGGGCGGCGGTGACGAAGGTCGGAGCGGTCACCAGAGCGGTCACCCACCACAGGGAGCGCAGGGGGCGGCGCAGGGTGATGTGGAAGACGAGGACGAGCTGGAGCAGGGCTGCCTGGAGGGTGGCGCCGGTCCAGGCGTTGACGAGGTCCACCGGGGCCATGAGGAGGAGCACGGCCGCGGGGTGGGTACGGCGCCAGAGGAGGGGGACGGAGAAGGCGAGGCTCATGGCGATGACGAGGCCGCCGGGCACGTCGAGGCTGTGGGCGTTGTGGCGCCAGCCGCCGCCGGCGTAGTCGGTCAGTGCCGCGATGACGCAGAAGGCGGTGAAGTGCAGGTCCCACACGAGCGGACGCCGTCGGTCGAAGGCGCGCAGCCGCCGGGTGACGCGCTGGACGTACTCGGTGAGGGGTTCGGCCGCTCGGTCTTCCGGGACGGGCTTCACGGGCTCCATTCGACCATGGTCGGGGGAGAGGGGGGACGGGTGCGTCCGTCCGGGGGCCGTATATGAGGTGAGGGGTGTAGTACCCGGGTATTACGGTGGCCCGCATGAGTGCCTCGGTCCCCGGTGACTACGTGATCCGCTCCATACGCGCCGACGAGTGGCCCGCCGTGAAGGAGCTGCGCCTGCGCGCGCTGCGGGATCCGCTGGCGCACCTCGCCTATCTGGAGACGTACGACGACGCGGCGGCGCGGCCGGACTCCTTCTGGCAGGAGCGGGCGGCCAAGGCCGCGGAGGGGAAGACCGAGGTGCAGCAGATCGTCGCGGTGGGGCCCGGAGGGCTGTGGCTCGGCACGCTGACGGTGCTGGTGGAGGAGGCCGGGAGGAAGGACTGGGCCGGATTCCCCGTGGAGCGGCGGCAGGGGCATGTCGTCGGTGTGTTCGTGCGGCCCGAGTGGCGGGGGAGCGGGCTGACCAAGGCGCTGTTCGCCGCCGGCCTGGAGTGGGCGTGGGCGAACGGCGCGGAGCGGGCGCGGCTCATCGTGCATCCGGACAACGGCCGGGCGCAGGGCGCCTACCGGAACGCGGGGTTCGTGGCGAGCGGGCGGACGGTGCCGCTGGTGGGCGGGCCCGGGGACCACGAGCTGGAGTTCGTGCTGGAGCGCTGACGCGGGGCCCCTACACGGGGAGTTCGTCGTGGGGCCAGCGGGCTCGGCCCTGTTCCCGGGAGCGGAGCAGGGCCAGGGTCGGCATGCCGTGGTCCGCGCCGCTGGCCAGCAGCTCCGGGAGCTGGGGAAGCGGCGCCACGGCGGCGACGTCGTCCAGGACGAGGGTGATTGGTGGGTCGAGGCGACCGGAGGATGACCGTTCGGCCATGCGCCGGCCGCGCTCGACCACGCTGGAGACGAGCGCCGTCAGCAGCGGCATCGCGCCGGGGCTCGTGCGAGGGTCCTCGATGGATTCCCCCACCACGTAAAGCGTGCCCTGTTCGTGGACGAAGGAATCCAAGGCGAGGGCATCACTTCGGTTGGGAGTGCAGGCCTCGCGGATGTTGACCGTGGAGAGGGCCGCGAGGGCCCGCGTGGTCAACTGCTGGGCCATGTCGCGGCGTTCGGGATGAGCGGTGAGGGCGCCTTCGAGTTCGCCCGCGGAGCCGGGTGCGGCCTTGGGGTGGGTACGGAGGACGCGTACGGCGTCCTGGATCTGGAGGCCCTGGGACCAGCGGTGGACGTGGCGGATGGTGCGGCCGTCGATGGCGGCGGCGTGGAGGTAGCTGCGCAGCAGGAGTTCGGCGGTGTCGCTGACGGCTTGGTCGAGGCGGGCGGTGGGGCGGATGGGGGCGAGGAGGGCGGCCGCTCTGGTCGTGGCCGTCTGTCCGTCCTCGCAGCCGGCGGTGGGGGACCAGTGGAGGCGGGCGGGGGTGTCGCAGCGGTGGGTGGGGTCGTACAGGTGGACCGGGCCGAGCTTGGCTCGGGCGTCCTTGGTGTCCGACCAGAGGGCCGGGTTGGAGGTGACTACGAGGGCTGCGCCTTCCGCGTCGCGGAGGGTCTGGGTCGCCGTTGAGTGCCGGGTGTCCGGGGGGCCGTAGTGCACCGCGCCTTCGGCGCGGTTTGTTTCCCACCCACCCACCCGTTCACCGTCGGCCACAGAAGTGAGGGGCTGTACCTCCGGGGCCGTCTGCTGCTCCGGTGCCCTGGGGACCGGTACTTCGTGCACCGGCTCCCGCGCAGGATCCGGCTCCGGCTCCCGCACGGGTGCCGCCTCCGCCTCCGCACGCCGTCGCTGTCGTACCGCCCGCCACCGGGCCACCGTGCCCATCACGAACACCGTCAGGACGACCAGCACCATCATCTGGCCGATGAACAGCCCCCAGAACAGCCCGTACCCGGAGAGTGCGCTCGCCGGGGTGTCCGGCCAGGCGCCGGGGATGTCGTGGGGCTCGGCGATCAGCTCGCGCATGGCCAGGGGGGTGCCGGCGAAGGTCACGCCCGGGGGCCAGGAGCCGTGGGCGAACAGGGCGGACAGGCCGGTGCCCGTCCACACCAGCAGGGTCATGCCGAGGAGGAAGGCGAGTATGCCGACCAGCAGGCCGTCCGGGATGCCACCCTGGGCCGGCCGCTGGTCGCGGTGGTCGTCCGGTCTCATGCGTCCGGTCCCTCCCCGTGTTCCTACGCCACCGTCGATTCGGACGAGTCGCCGATGTGCTGCTCCATGAAGGCCGCCGCCCGTTCCTCCGCCTCCAGTTCGGCGGCGCGCAGGGCGTCGTCGTTGAAGTCGGCGGAGGACTGGGTCATCGCGCGGTCGGTGAAGACCAGGGGCCGTTCGGTCTCGGTGATCAGGTGTTTGACCACCTGGACGTTGCCGTTGACGTCCCACACCGCGATGCCGGGGGTGAGGGTGGGGATGATCTCCACGGCCCAGCGTGGCAGGCCGAGGACGCGTCCCGTGGCCCGTGCCTCGTCGGCCTTCTGGGCGTAGATGGTCCGGGTGGAGGCCATCTTGAGGATGGCCGCGGCCTCTCTGGCGGCCGCGCCGTCGACGACGTCGGACAGGTGGTGGACCACCGCCACGAAGGACAGACCGAGCCGGCGCCCGAACTTGAGCAGCCGCTGGAACAGCTGTGCCACGAACGGGCTGTTGATGATGTGCCAGGCCTCCTCGACCAGGAAGATGCGCTTCTTCCGGTCGGGGCGGATCCAGGTGTGCTCCAGCCAGACGCCGACGATGGCCATGAGGATCGGCATGGCGATGGAGTTGCGGTCGATGTGGGAGAGGTCGAAGACGATCAGCGGGGCGTCGAGGTCGATGCCGACCGTCGTCGGGCCGTCGAACATGCCGCGCAGGTCACCGTCGACGAGGCGGTCGAGGACGAGGGCCACGTCCAGGCCCCAGGCCCGTACGTCGTCTATGGCGACGTTCATCGCCTCGGCGGACTCCGGCTCGGGGTGGCGGAGCCGCTCGACGATGTCGGTCAGGACCGGCTGGCGTTCGACGATGGTCTCGTTGACGTAGGCGTGCGCCACCTTGAGCGCGAAGCCGGAGCGCTCGTCGAGGCCGTGCCCCATGGCGACCTCGATGATCGTCCGGAGCAGCGCGAGCTGGCCCGTCGTCGTGATCGCCGGGTCGAGGGGGTTGAGGCGGATGCCGTGGTCCAGGGCGGCCATCGGGTCGAGGCGGATGGGAGTTATGCCCAGCTCCTCGGCGATGAGGTTCCACTCGCCGACGCCGTCCTCGCCCTGGGCGTCCAGGACGACGACCTGGCGGTCGCGGAAGCGGAGCTGGCGCAGGACGTACGTCTTCTCCAGCGCGGACTTGCCGTTGCCGGACTCCCCGAGCACCAGCCAGTGCGGGGCGGGGAGCTGCTGGCCGTAGAGCTGGAAGGGGTCGTAGATGTAGCCCTTGCCGGAGTAGACCTCGCGGCCGATGATCACGCCGGAGTCGCCGAGGCCGGGCGCGGCGGTCGGCAGGTAGACGGCCTGGGCCTGGCCCGTGGAGGTGCGGACGGGGAGGCGGGTCGTCTCCACCTTCCCGAAGAGGAAGGACGTGAAGGCGTCGGTGAGGACGGACAGCGGGTCCCGCATCTGGCTCAGCCCCTACCTTCGGATGCCGGTGGCGAACGGAAGTGTGTTCACGAAGGCGCGATGGTGCTCACGGTCGCACCACTCCAGTTTCAGGTACGACTTCCCGGCCGACGCCCTTATCGTCCGCTTGTCGCGGGCCAGGGCTTCGGGGGTGCGGGAGGAGACCGTGATGTAGCCGACCAGGTTGACGCCGGCCGCGCCGCTGGCGAGGTCCTCGCCGCGCTGGTCGAGGCGGCCGTGGGCGGCGATGTCGCGCGGGTCCACGGTCCGGTTCATCTTGGCGGCGCGGGACGCCTCGGCGTCGTCGTTGGTCTTCTCGGTCAGCATGCGTTCGATGGCAACCTCGGTGGGTTCGAGGTCCATGGTCACGGCGACGGTGCGGATGACGTCCGGGGTGTGGACGAGGAGCGGCGCGAGGAAGTTCACGCCGACCGGGGTCATCGGCCACTCCTTGATCCAGGCGGTGGCGTGGCACCAGGGCGCGCGGGTGGAGGACTCGCGGGTCTTGGCCTGGAGGTAGGTGGGCTCCATGGCGTCCAGCTCGGCCGGCCAGGCGTTGCGCTTGGTCATCGCCTGGATGTGGTCGATGGGGTGGTCCGGGTCGTACATGGCGTGCACGAGGGAGGCGAGCCGGCCCTGGCCCAGCGGTTGGCGTACGCGGATGTCGGCTTCCTGGAGGCGGGAGCAGATGTCGGTCAGCTCGCGCGCCATCACGACCGCGAGGCCGGCGTCCCGGTCCAGCTTGCGCCCGTTCTGCGGGCGGGCGGCGCGGGCCATGGCGTTGGCCTCGGCGGCCAGGTCGCGGTTGTAGTGCATGCAGGCGATGAGGTACGCGCGGTGCTGCTCGCTGCTGGTGGACACCATCGACTGGAGCTGGTCGTACGACTGCTGCAGCCAGGGCAGCGACTTGGCGTCGCCGCGCTGGGAGACGTCCTTGGCGTGCGCGTCGGGGTCGGCCGGGAGGGTGCGGGCCAGCATCTGGATGCGGGTGACGAAGCCGTCGCCGTTGGCCACGTGCTTGAGCAGGGTGCCGAAGCGGTCGACGAGGGCTTCCTGGTCCTCGGAGTCGCGCAGGCCGACGCCGGGGCCCTCGATCTCGATGGCGGCGGTGACGGTCTTGCGGTCGGCGTGCAGCAGTACGGCGATCTCGTCGGGGCCGAAGGGCGCCGCCAGCCAGCTGATGCGGCCGATGCCGGGCGGCGGGCCGACCTCGACCTCACGCCCGTCGGCCCGGGTGCCGGCCTCGATGGCGCCGGAGCGGTAGGTGGTGCCGTTGCGCAGCGTCCGCTTGAAGCTGCGGTTGATCTCGAACCACTTGTAGAACGTCCGGTGCTTGTACGGCACGTAGACGGCCGCCAGCGCGAGCATCGGGAAGCCGCAGAGCAGCACGATGCGCAGGGAGAGGACGGGGACGAGGAGCCCGCACATCATGCCGAGGAAGGCGCCCACGACGATCAGCGCGATCTCACCGGTCTCGCGGTTGCGGCCGACGATCGCGTTCGGCCGGGCCCGGCCGATCAGATACGTACGGCGGGGCGTGACCGGATGGGACACGTGGGACTCGGTCGTCAACGCCCGTCACCTCCTGTGCTCTTGCTGTTGCGGGTGTTGCTGGCGTGGGGCGTGTTCACCGGGCTGCCGGAGCGCGGTGCGGGTGCGGCGGAGGGGACATTTCCGCCGCCGCCGTTCGAGGGGCGCGAGCTGTGCGCGGCGACTCCGCCGGAGGCGGGGTTCGAGGGGCGGGCGGCCGAGGAGGACGAGGACTGGCCGCCTCCGTCGCCGTTGTTGCGGGCGCTGTGGGTTCTGATGCCCTGGGCGACGAGGTTCGCCGGGGAGCTGATCACCGCGGCGGCCTTGCCTTCGGCGCCCTGCATGATGCGGTTGTTGCGGCCGTTCGCGATCTCGTCGCCGAAGCCGGGGACGAAGCGGTAGATCATCGCCGAGGCGAAGATCGCGAGCAGGATGATGGCGAGGCCGGAGACGACGGCCGAGAAGGCGTCGGGTCCGTCGTCGGCCGACAGGGCGCCGGCCAGCCCGAGGACGATGACGATGACGGGCTTGACGAGGATCACGGCGATCATGATCCCTGCCCAGCGGCGGACGTGGCCCCACAGGTTCTTGTCGACCAGGCCGGCGTAGACGACGGTGCCGAGCAGGGCGCCTACGTAGAGCAGGGCGGCGCGGATGACGAGTTCCAGCCAGAGGACGCCGGCGGCGAGGATCGACACCAGGGAGACGACGATCAGCATGATCGGTCCGCCGCCGATGTCCTCGCCCTTCTCCAGGGCGCCGGAGAACGTGCCGAAGAAGGTGTCCGTCTGCTCGCCGGTGGCCTTGGCGAGGACGTCCGTGACGCCGTCGGTGGCGGAGACGACCGTGTAGAGGATCAGCGGCGTGAACGCCGACGCGAGGACGGTGAGCCAGAGGAACCCGATCGCCTCGGAGAGCGCGGTGGTGAGCGGGACGCCGCGCACGGCTCGCTTGGCGACGGCCAGCAGCCACAGGAGGAGCGTGAGGATCGTCGACGCCGCGAAGACGACGGCGTACTGCTGGAGGAACGTGGGGTTCGTGAAGTCGACGTTGGCGGTGTCCTGCACGGCGGCGCTGAGCTTGTCGACGGTCCAGGAGGCGGCCTTGGCGCAGCCCTTGGCGAGGGAGGAGAGGGGGTCGAGGGTGGCGGTGGGGCTGTAGTCGCCTCCACCGGCACCTCCGGTGGACCCGCCGCCTTCGCCTCGTTGGCAGTAGTCCTTGGCGGGGCCCACGATGAGGTCGCAGTTGTCGTCCGACGGGGTCGGCGAGGGTGTGGGTGCGGCGACGGCGCGGGTGGCGAGCAGTACGGCCGTGGCCTGTACGGCGGTCAGCGCGGCGGCGACCTTGAGTACGCGGCGCGGGTTAGCGGGCATACGTGAACCCTCCGTACTCCTGGACGGCCTTGGACATCTCGTCGGCGCTGGAAGCCTTGTTGTCTCCGGGGACCGGCGCGGGGCCGTCCTTCTGGGAGAAGGACTCGACCTTCCAGTCGCCGTCCGCCCAGCGCAGCTGCAGGGTCATGGTGAACCAGTCGCTGCTGACGGGGTTGGTGGTCTTCTCGCCCGCTGTGCCGAACACCCCGGTGCACCAGACCTCCACGGTCGTGGAGGCATCGGTGGACTGGGTGACCTTGGTGCCGATCGGCATGGTGCGCGAGACGTAGGTGCTGCCACGCGTGGCGTTGCCGTTCGCGTCCAGGCCGATGGAGCTGAGGAACTGCTTGCTGTAGGCCTTGTCGAACTTGTCTCCGAGCGCGGCCTGCTTGTCGGCCACGAAGACCTGCCGCACGATCTCGTCACGCCGGGCCGGCTTGAGGATGTCGGCGGAGACGAGAGCGACCGCGTAGTTCGCCGCCGCGCTCTGCGCGCCCTGGTCGTCGTGGGCGAAGCCCGATTGGACCGGCTGGGTCCCGGTCGGGGCCGTTGACGAGGCTTTCGGGTTGCTTGCCGCCGCGTCGTCGTCCGGGGATGCGGAATCGTCTCCTCCACGGTTCGCGAAGGCGATCGCCGCGATGAGGAGGACGACGACGCCGACCACCGTGACCAGGCTCCGTGAGGACGAGCGGCCGCCGCGCCGCGGCCCCCCGTCCGCGTCGGGCAGTCTGGTCCGTGTCTGACCGGTGCCGCCGTAACCGCCGGAGGACTGGTGGTCGTCTCCGAGACTCATGCCGCGTACGCCCCCTCGACGTCGTGCCTGCCGTAGAAGTACGACGGTAGCCGTGCTGGTTCCCGCGCGGGCGCGGTGTGGTGACTCGACATCAGGGAAACGCAACCTCAGCCGGTTGGCACGACGGGCGGGTGGGATGGGGGAGACAGGGACCGTGGGGTGCCGGGCTACACGGCCATCCCGTACACGATGGTGAAGAGGGTGCCGAGCGAGCCGATGATGAACACGCCCGTCAGCCCGGCAATGATGAGGCCCTTGCCCTGCTCCGCGCTGAAGGTGTCGCGCAGCGCGGTGGCGCCGATGCGCTGTTTGGCGGCGCCCCAGATGGCGATGCCGAGGCAGAGCAGAATGGCGACGGCCATCACCACCTCGATCATGATCTTGGCCTCGTTGCCCAGGCTGCCGAAGGGGCCCCAGTCCGGAGCGATCCCCCCGATGATGGTGTTGATGTCTCCCTCGTCGGCCGCAAAGAGCATGTAAGTCACCGCCCCTGTTGGGTAGTTCCGCGCCCTCTGCGGACGTGCAGAGGTCAGGCCTCATTGTCGCCGACAATGCCGCCGTCGTATGTCGACTTGGCGTCATTGATTGGCGGGTTTCGTACGAATAGCTTGCCACCGCCTCACGCCGGGTGCTCAGGGAGGCGCGTGACGGAGTACGAAGTGTCGTATCGTCACTCTGTGTATCACGGCAGGTCACGAGGGGCAACGATGCGTGAGCGAAACCTGCCGGGTGGTTCGGTCGTTAGACCCTTTCAGGCCGTTTTCGAGTCCTGGTGGCGGATTCTGACGGGTGGTCGGGTGAAGGGCCGTGTTGGTGTTCGTTCGGTGACGGCCGCCGTACGGGTGTCGCCTCTACACTGAGCCGGGCGGCGACTCCTGGACGGCGAGGGGCGGTTGACGGTGCGTAAGGCATGGATCGCGGGGACCGTGGTCGTCGGGTCCGGGCTCTCCTTCGTGATGCTGCTCGTCGTGGGCGTCTACCTGGTCGCCGGGGACCTCGCGGGAGGTGCCGGCGGAGGGACGAAGAAGCTTGCCAAGGGGTCGGTGCCCGCGGCCTATCAGCCGCTCGTGCAGAAGTGGGGCAATCTCTGTCCCGCCATCAACCCGGCGCTGCTCGCCGCCCAGCTCTACCAGGAGAGCGGCTTCAACCCGAAGGCGCAGAGCCACGCGGCGGCGCAGGGCATAGCGCAGTTCATCCCCGGGACGTGGGCGACCCACGGCATCGACGGGGACGGGGACGGCGACCGGGACGTGTGGGATCCCAACGACGCGATCCCGTCGGCCGCCTCGTACGACTGCTCCCTCGCGTCGTACGTGAAGGACGTGCCCGGGAATCCGACCGAGAACATGCTGGCCTCCTACAACGCGGGGGCCTACGCGGTGATCAAGTACCAGGGTGTCCCGCCGTACAAGGAGACCCGGAACTATGTGAAGGTGATCACCACCCTGGAGAAGAGCTTCGCGGCGCCCCAGACGCGGGTGGATCCGTCGGAGCAGGCCGCCGGGGCCATCGCGTACGCGCAGAAGAAGCTCGGCACGCTCTATCTCTGGGGCGGGAACGGGACGCCCGAGCAGGGCGGGCGGTTCGACTGTTCGGGGCTGACCAAGGCGGCGTACGAGAGCGTCGGGATCAAGTTGCCGCGCGTCGCGAATGATCAGTACAACGCCGGGCCGCATCCCTCGCGGGACGAGCTGCTCCCCGGTGACCTGGTGTTTTTCTCGGACGATCTCACCAACTCCCGGGCCATCCGGCATGTGGGGATCTACGTCGGCGGCGGCTACATGATCGACGCGCCCCGCACGGGTGCTGTGATCCGGTTCGACCCGATCGACACCCCCGACTACTTCGGGGCCACGCGGGTGACCGAGGATGGCGCGAAAGCGCTGCCCACCACGGTGTGAATGCGAGGGTTTGAACCCAGCGTGAAACCCTGCCCTGAGCTGCGGCGACGTGTTTCTCTTCGATAACGTCTGCGTGATCATTCAGTGGAGTGTGGAACGTATCAACGGGGGTCGTGCGTTCCTGTGTGCGTGTAGGTGACCACGGGGGTGGCGGAAGAGGCGCGCGTTCGGCGCGCCGGAGGACATGACGAAGGGGCCGCAGCACCATGGCTGGACTCGCCGAATCCGGGTCGAACCCCGACGTCGAGCTGCTCTACGACATCAATGGCCTGGCCAAGGACGCGCCGCACTGGTTCGACCGGGTCATGGAGTTCGTCGGTGAGTACGGACTGCTGTTCGCGATCGTGCTGCTGGTGCTCTGGTGCTGGTGGGGTGTGCGGCGGCGCGGCGGTGAGGACGCGGCCTCGAACGTGGCGGCCCTCGTGTGGGCGCCGCTCGCGGCCGGGGTCGCTGTGCTCGTCAACGTGCCGATACGGGGTTTCGTGGAGCGGCCCCGGCCCTTCAAGTCCCATGAGGGGCTCGAAGTGCTCGTCGAGGGGAAGAACGACTTCTCGTTCGTGAGTGACCACGCCACGCTCTGCATGGCGCTGGCCGTCGCCCTGTTCGTGGCCCACCGCAAGTTCGGGATCGCCGCGATCGTGCTCGCGCTGTTCGGCGGCTTCGCCCGGGTCTACATGGGTGTGCACTACCCGACGGACGTCGTGGGCGGCTTCGCCCTCGGCACGGCCGTCGCGCTGCTGCTGTCGCCGGTCGCCATGGCCCTGCTCACACCGCTGACCCGCGCGATCGAGCGGTCGCCCCGGGTGGGGTGGCTGGTCAGCGCGCGCGGCCCGGAGGGTGCGGCCGGACGCGATGCCGTGATCCCCGGGGCGCGCAAGGAGAGCGCCGGGGCGGGCGAGCGGGATCTCGCCGCCTAGGGCGTACGCGGGCGCCTGCTACAGCGCCTGGGGGTTGTTGAAGACGCGGTCCGGGTCGTACTGGTGCTTGAGTTTCGCCAGGCGCGGGGCCGCGTCCGCGTAGTAGGCCTTCCGCCAGTCCGTCAGGGTCGGGTCCGTGTAGTTCTGGTAGGCGGCGCCCGAGGCGTACGGGCGCATCGACTTGTGGGCGGAGGCCAGCCAGGACTGGGCGTCCGTGCCGCTCGTGCCCGGCCGCCACGAGACGAGGTACTGGGCCAGCGTCCGGGAGCGGCGGTGCACGAACGCGGTCGCCGTGGGGGAGACGCGGTTCACCGCGCCGCCGAGTGCGGTGAAGGCGATGCTGCCGGCGCCGCCGCGCACCGAGGTGAGGCGGGAGAGCAGGGCGCGGATGCCGTCCGCCGGGATCGAGCGGTCGAAGAAGTCCGAGCGGGCCGCGTACGTCTCGCGGCCGAGTCTCCCCTCGGGCGAGCGGCCCGGGGTGGAGCCCGGGAGGTGGCAGCGGGCGTCGGTGGAGAACGACGAGCAGCCCGCGTACATCTCCATCGACTCCGCGTACGAACGCCGCTTGAGGTACACCTTGCTCGCGGGCGAGCCGATGCGGCCGGCCAGGCGGTCCACGGCGTTCTGCAGTTCTCGGTAGCCGCCCAGGGAGAAGGCGGCGACCGAGACGGTGGGCGTGCGGCCGTGGGCGGCGGCCAGGTGGAGGGACGACCAGATCTCGTCGGGCTGGTCCGGCCCCCACTCCTGCCAGGCGCGGACGACCGCGGCCGCCCTGCGCCAGGGCCAGGTCAGGTACGCCGTCACCGCCCGGGGGGCCGGGTGGGTGCGGAACTGGAACTCGGTGACGATGCCGAAGTTGGCGTTGCCCGCGCCGCGCAGGGCCCAGAACAGGTCCTTGTGGTCGTTCTTCGCGTCGGCGGTGATCTGCTTGCCGTCCGCCGTGATCAGGGTGGCCCGGGTGAGGCTGTCGCAGGTCAGGCCGTAGGCGCGGGAGACGACGCCGTGGCCGCCGCCGAGGGTGAGGCCGGAGATGCCGACGGTGGGGCAGGAGCCGGCGGGGATGGTGACGCCCTTCGCGGAGAGGGCGCGGTATACGTCGATGAGCTTGGCGCCGGCGCCGACGGTGGCCTCGTTGCCGCTCGCCCGGACGCGGTTGAGCTTCGAGACGTCGATGATCAGACGGCCGTCGCCGGAGGACCAGCCCGCGTAGGAGTGGCCGCCGTTGCGGATGGCCACGGGGACGTGGTGGGCGCGGGCGTAGGAGAGGGCCGTGCGGATGTCGTCGGGGTGGGCGGCGTAGGCGACGGCGGTCGGTTTGAGGGTGTCGAAGCGGGTGTTGTAGAGGCGGTGGGCCGATTGCCAGGCGCGGTCGCCGGGGCGTAGCAGGGGGCCGTCCAGGGATTTGGCCAGGGCTGTCCAGGAGGCGGGGGTGGGGGTGCGGGTGGAGGTTGCGGTGTGGGTGAGGCGGGGGGTGGTGGTCTCGGGGTTCTTCGCCGGGCCGGGATCCGTGCCTGTGCAGGCCGAGGCCGTGGTTGTGGTGAGGGCGGCGGCTGCCGAGCCGCCTAGGAATGTGCGCCGGTGCATGTCGCCTCCGCGTCCCGTGGGGGGGGGTCTTGGGAGGAGACGGGGGTGTGGGGGTGGGGGTTCCACGAGTGGGCCTGGTGGGTGGTCCGGCGTGGCGGTGGGCCAGGGGTGGGTGGTCCGGCGTGGCGGTGGGCCGGGGGGTGGGTGTCGCGGGCCGGCGCTTGCCGGGTGCCGCTCTCTTTGGGACGGGCGCCGCCCCAGCGGCACGACTGCCCGCAGCTCAGCGGGATGGGAGGGCTGGTGGCGCCCTAGCGGCGCGGTTGCCCGCAGCTACGGCTGTGTGTGGGTCTTTGCGTCTGTGCGGGCCTGGCTTCTGGCTCTTCGGGCCGGGCCTCGCCAGCCGCAGGTGCAGCGGGCCAGGCAGAAGGGGCCCTGTTCGACCGTCGTCGTCAGGTGTTCCGGGGCGTCCCCGGGGGCTTCGATGCCGTCCTGTTGCGCCACGCCCGCAACGTTACCGGGGTCGCCTGCCCCTCGTTAACCGGGACGGCAGGGGGTCCGGAACGGGCGGGACGGCTTGGGGCAGGTGGCGATGGTCGGGTGGGAGAGGGAGCGGCGGGGCAGGACGAGGGCCGGCGGTGGGCTCGCCGTGGCCGGGGGTGTCGTCTGCGTGTGTCTGACCGGTGCCGCGTGCTCCGGGCCGGGGTCCACCGCGCAGGGGGCGGAGGGCGGTGATCCGGTGGCCGTGCTGCACCAGGCCGCCGACCGGCTGGTGGCCGCCGGGAGCGCCAAGGCGCGCACCGCGATGGAGATGGCCAGCGGCGGGACGCGGGTGACCATCCGCGGCGAGGGTGTGTACGACTTCGAGGAGCGGCTCGGGCGGCTGAAGGTGCGGCTGCCGCAGGATCCGGCGGGGGCGAGTGGGCATCGGCCGATCACCGAACTGCTCGCGCCGGGGGCCTTGTTCATGAAGAACCGGGGCGCCGGCGTGCCCGACGACAAGTGGGTGCGGGTCGACACCGCCTCGCTGTCCGACGGGAACCTGGTGACCGGCGGGGCGACGGACCCCTTCGCCGCCGCCGAGGTGCTGCGCGGCACGCACCGGGCGACGTTCGTGGAGCGCACCGAGGTGGCGGGGACCGCGGTGCGGCACTACCGGGGGACCGCCGATCTCGCGCGGGCGGCACGCGGTGCCTCGGACGGCAACAAGAAGGCGCTGGCCGCGGCGGCCGAAGGGTTCGCCACCGCCGAGGTGCCGTTCGACGCCTACCTCGACGACGAGGGGCGCATCCGCAAGCTCCGGCAGCGCTTCAGCTTCGTCAACGGGCGGGAGGAGGGCACCGTGGCCGTCGCCTCGACCACGCTGCTCTTCGGCTTCGGCACCGCCGTCCGCGTACGGCTGCCCGAGGAGCGGGACATCTACGCCGGCCGGATCGAGGCGGAGCCCGGTGAGGCGGCCGCCGGGGCCGAGGGCGAGGCGGCGGACGGCAAGAACTAGCCCTTCCGTGCCATGCGCGGTGCGTAGGCCGCTCCCTACTCTAGGAAGTCGGTGACGGCAGAGACGAGGTGACGGTGTGGCTCCGGTCGGCGGCACGGCGGTTCAGGACCACGTGGCCCTCGCCGAGATCGAGCTGTGCGGTGAGCTGATCATCGCGGCGTCGGCCGCCCGGGAGCGGCTCAGCCTGGAGAGCATCGACGAGGTGCTGCGGGTCACGGAGGAGCGGTCACGTGCGCAGTAGCCGGCCGATCGCTTTCGTCGCCTCTTCCACCTTCGCGTCGATCTCGGCGCCGCCCTTGACGGCCGCGTCGGCGACGCAGTGGCGCAGATGCTCCTCCAGGAGCTGCAGCGCGAAGGACTGGAGGGCCTTCGTCGAGGCCGAGACCTGGGTGAGTATGTCGATGCAGTAGACGTCCTCGTCGACCATGCGCTGCAGGCCGCGGATCTGGCCCTCGATGCGGCGCAGGCGCTTGAGGTGTTCGTCCTTCTGCTTGTGGTAGCCGTGCACGCCGCGGTCGTGGTCGGTCACGATGTCCGTGCCGTCCGTCTCCACCTGTTCCACGGCGGTGGAGGACGCACCCGCGCCGGCCTCGGTGGTCGTCATCGCGTCCTCCTGCTGGATTCGGGGGGTTCAGGGGATTCGGGGGATTGCAGACATATACCCCTGACGGGTATATGGTAACGAACTTTCCTGGGTATGGGGCCCTTGGCGGAGCGGCCGACGTCGCCCCCCTGCTCATCACTCTGCCTGATGGGCGACACTGGGGGACGGCCCGTTAGCCGTGGCCGGATGATGCGCCTAGCATCAGCCTGACCGAAACCCATGCACCCCGAGGACCCCACGTGCGCTTTCGTCTGACCCCCAGGGAGACGAGCTTCTACGACATGTTCGCCGCCTCCGCGGACAACATCGTCACGGGCTCCAAGCTCCTGATGGAACTGCTCGGGGCGGACGCATCCGCCCGGGCCGAGATCGCAGAGCGTATGCGGGCCGCCGAACACGCGGGTGACGACGCCACGCACGCGATCTTCCACCAGCTGAACTCCTCGTTCATCACGCCCTTCGACCGCGAGGACATCTACAACCTCGCGTCCTCCCTCGACGACATCATGGACTTCATGGAGGAGGCCGTCGACCTGGTCGTCCTCTACAACGTCGAGGAGCTGCCCAAGGGCGTCGAGCAGCAGATCGAGGTGCTGGCGCGGGCCGCCGAGCTGACCGCCGAGGCCATGCCGAACCTGCGCACCATGGACAACCTCACCGAGTACTGGATCGAGGTCAACCGCCTGGAGAACCAGGCCGACCAGATCCACCGCAAGCTGCTCGCCCACCTCTTCAACGGCACCTACGAGGCAATAGAGGTGCTGAAGCTCAAGCAGATCGTGGATGTGCTGGAGGAAGCGGCCGACGCCTTCGAGCACGTGGCGAACACGGTGGAGACCATCGCCGTCAAGGAGTCCTGACCCCTTCATGGACACCTTCGCTCTGGTCGTGACCATCGGGGTCGCGCTCTTCTTCACGTACACCAACGGCTTCCACGACTCGGCGAACGCGATCGCGACGTCCGTGTCGACGCGTGCGCTGACGCCCCGGGCGGCGCTCGCGATGGCCGCCGTCATGAACCTCGCCGGCGCGTTCATGGGCTCCGGGGTCGCCAAGACCGTCAGCGAGGGGCTGATCGAGACGCCCGAGGGCTCGAAGGGGATGGGGATCCTCTTCGCGGCGCTCGTGGGCGCGATCGTCTGGAACCTCATCACCTGGTACTTCGGTCTGCCGTCCTCGTCCTCGCACGCGCTGTTCGGCGGCATGGTCGGAGCCGCGCTCGCCGGGAGTACGACCGTGTACTGGCACGGGGTCGTCGACAAGATCGTCATCCCCATGTTCCTGTCGCCGGTCATCGGCCTGGTCTCCGGCTATCTGGTGATGACCGCGATCATGTGGATGTTCCGGCGGTCCAACCCGCACAAGGCGAAGCGCGGTTTTCGTATCGCGCAGACGGTGTCGGCGGCGGGCATGGCGCTGGGGCACGGTCTGCAGGACGCCCAGAAGACGATGGGCATCGTGGTGATGGCGCTGGTCATCGCCGATGTCGAGGACTACGGCGACCCGATCCCGGTGTGGGTGAAGATCGCCTGCGCGCTGATGCTGTCCGCGGGGACGTACGCCGGTGGCTGGCGGATCATGCGGACGCTGGGTCGGAAGATCATCGAGCTGGATCCGCCGCAGGGGTTCGCCGCGGAGACGACCGGCGCGTCGATCATGTTCGGGTCGGCGTTCCTGTTCCACGCGCCGATCTCCACGACGCATGTCATCACCTCGTCGATCATGGGTGTCGGGGCCACGAAGCGGGTGAACGCCGTGCGGTGGGGGGTTGCGCGCAACATCATCATGGGGTGGTTCATCACGATGCCGGCGGCTGCGGTGGTGGCCGCGGTGTCGTTCTGGCTGATCAATCTGGCGTTTCTGTAGGGCGTGACCCGGCGTGGGTGGCGCCCGGGGGTGGGTGTCGCGAGCCGGCGCTGGCCGGGTGCCGCTCTCTTTGGGACGGGTGCCGCCCCAGCGGCACGACTGCCCGCAGCTATGCGCGTAAGAGGGCCCGCCCCCGTTGTCGGGGGCGGGCCCTTGTGCTCCTCGCGGTGGCACCGCCATGCAGCACCGCGAGGGGATCGGGAGGTGTCTAGCCGAAGCGGCCGGAGATGTAGTCCTCCGTGGCCTGGACCGACGGGTTGGAGAAGATGCGCTCCGTGTCGTCGATCTCGATCAGCTTGCCGGGCTGGCCGACGGCCGCCAGGTTGAAGAACGCCGTGCGGTCGGAGACACGCGCCGCCTGCTGCATGTTGTGCGTCACGATGACGATCGTGAAGCGCTCCTTCAGCTCGCCGATCAGGTCCTCGATCGCGAGGGTGGAGATCGGGTCGAGGGCGGAGCAGGGCTCGTCCATGAGCAGGACGTTCGGCTCGACGGCGATCGCCCGCGCGATGCACAGGCGCTGCTGCTGGCCGCCGGAGAGCCCGGAGCCCGGCTTGTTCAGGCGGTCCTTGACCTCGTTCCAGAGGTTGGCGCCCCGCAGGGACTTCTCGACGACGTCGTCCAGCTGGGACTTCTTGTACTTGCCGTTCAGGCGCAGGCCCGCCGCCACGTTGTCGTAGACCGACATGGTCGGGAACGGGTTCGGGCGCTGGAAGACCATGCCGACCTCGCGGCGCACGGCGACCGGGTCGATGCCGGTGCCGTAGAGGTTCTCGTCGTCCAGCATGACCTTGCCGTCCACCCGGCCGCCCGGGGTGACCTCGTGCATGCGGTTGAGCGTGCGCAGGAAGGTGGACTTGCCGCAGCCGGAGGGGCCGATGAAGGCCGTCACGGAGCGGGGCTCGACGGTCATCGAGATGTCCTCGATGGCCAGGAAGGAGCTGTAGTACGCGTTGAGGCCGCTGACATCGATGCGCTTGGCCATGGGAATCACTGCTTCTTTCGGGTCGCTGACTGTTTCGCCTTGGCCGCGTCAGCGACCGGAGTTCGGTGCCTTCCAGCGCGCGATGCCGCGGGCCGCAAGGTTGAGGATCATGATGAACGCGATGAGCGTCAGGGCCGCCGCCCAGGCACGGTCGTAGGCCGGGTCGGAGCCCGCGGTGTACTGGAGGTAGATGTACATCGGCAGCGACTCCTGCGGATCCTGGAACGGGTTCGCGTTGATGAAGTCGGTGCCCCAGACCAGCAGCAGCACGGGGGCCGTCTCGCCGGTGATGCGGGCGACGGCCAGCATGACGCCGGTGACGATGCCGCCGATCGACGTCGGCAGGACCACCTTGAGGATCGTGCGCCACTTCGGCACGCCCAGGGCCAGCGACGCCTCGCGCAGCTCGTTCGGGACGAGCTTGAGCATCTCCTCGGTGGACCGGACGACCACCGGGATCATCAGGATGCACAGGGCCAGCGAACCGGCGACGCCGGACGGGCCCATGCCGAGGATCAGGACCCACAGGCTGAGGACGAACAGACCCGCGACGATCGACGGGATGCCCGTCATGACGTCGACGAAGAAGGTGACGGCCTTGGCGAGCCGGCCGCGCCCGTACTCGACCAGGTAGATCGCGGTGAGCACACCGATCGGCACGGAGAACAGGGTGGCGAGGCCGACCTGCTCCAGGGTGCCGAGGATGGCGTGGTAGATGCCGCCGCCCGGCTCGCTGTCGGCGACCACGCCCATCGAGTGGGTCAGGAAGTAGCCGTCGAGGACCTTCACGCCCTGCTGCACGGTCTCCCAGATCAGGGAGAACAGCGGGATCAGCGCCATCAGGAACGCGACCCAGACCATGCTGGTCGCCACCCGGTCCTTGGCCTGGCGCACGCCCTCGACACGCGCCGAGATGGCGTACGTGCCGGCGACGAAGAGCACCGCGGCGATCAGGGCCCACTGGATGCTGCTGTTCAGCCCGGCCGCGGCGCTGATGCCCAGGCCGGCGAGGACCGAGCCGCCCGCGACCGCCCAGGGGAACCATTTGGGCAGGGTCGCGCCGCGCAGCGAACCGCGGCTCTTGGGGGTAAGGGTTGCGTGGCTCATGCGTTGGCCCCCGAGTACTCCTTGCGGCGGGCGATGATCATGCGGGCCGCGCCGTTGACCACCAGGGTGATGACGAAGAGCACCAGACCGGAGGCGATCAGCGCGTCCCTGCCCATCACGGTCGCCTCGTTGAACTTGCTGGCGATGTTCTGCGCGAAGGTGCCGCCGCCCGGGTCGAGCAGGCTGGGGCTGATGTCGAAGGTCGGCGAGAGGACCATCGCGACGGCCATCGTCTCGCCGAGCGCGCGGCCGAGGCCGAGCATCGAGGCGGAGATGACGCCGGAGCGGCCGAAGGGGATCACCGACATCCGGATGACCTCCCAGCGCGTGGCGCCGAGGGCCAGGGCGGCCTCCTCGTGCATGCGCGGGACCTGCCGGAAGACCTCACGGCTGACGTTGGTGATGATCGGCAGGATCATGATCGCGAGCAGGATGCCCACGGTGAACAGCGAGCGCGGCGCGCCGCCGTTCCACTCCAGGATCCCGGTCCAGCCGAGGTACTGGTCCAGCCAGCCGTAGAGCCCGTTCAGGTGCGGCACGAGGACGAGCGCGCCCCACAGGCCGTAGACGATCGAGGGCACGGCGGCGAGCAGGTCGATCACGTACGCGATCGGGCCGCCCAGCTTGCGCGGCGCGTAGTGCGTGATGAACAGGGCGATGCCGACCGCGATCGGGACCGCGATGAGCATGGCGATGATCGACGACACGACGGTGCCGAAGGCCAGGACCGCGATGCCGAACTCGGCCGGGACGCCGCTCGGGTTCCACTCGAAGGTGGTGAAGAAGTTGGCCTCGTCCTTGCTGATCGCGAGGGTGGCGCGGTAGGTGAGGAAGGCCGCGATGGCGGCCATGATGACCAGCACCAGGATGCCGGACCCGCGGGAGAGCCCGAGGAAGATCCGGTCGCCGGGGCGGGTGGCGCCGCGGGCGGCGCGCTTGTCCCCGGGGGTGGTGGGCGGGGGCGTGGGGGAGGGTGTCGGCTTCTGGGTGTCCGTAGTTATGTCCATCGGGTTCTCCGGTCTGCGGAGCCGTCGTACGCGGCGGCTCGGGCGGAGCCCCGTGGGGGCTCCTGGCGGCGGTGCACCGGACGGTGCGGCCCGGCCCCCGGGTGGGGACCGGACCGCACTCGGGTCAGCTCAGGCCCGAGATGGTCTCGCGGACCTTGGTGATGATCTCGGTGGGCATCGGGGCGTAGCCGGCGTCCGCCAGCAGGCCCTGGCCGTCCTCCGAGGCGACGTAGTTCAGGAAGGACTTGGTGGCGGGCAGGGTCTCCGCCTTGTTGCCCTTGTCGCAGGCGATCTCGTACGTCACCAGGACGATCGGATAGGCGCCCTCGGCGTCCGGGGTGTAGTCCAGCTCCAGCGCGAGGTCCTTGCCGGTGCCGACGACCTTGGCCGCGCCGATGGCGGCGGTGGCGTTCTCGACGGTGGCCTTGACCGGCTCGGCGGCGGCGGTCTTGACGTCGACGGTCTTGATGCCGTCCTTGGCGTAGGACAGCTCGAAGTACGAGATGGCGCCGGAGGTCTGCTTCACCTGCGCGGCCAGGCCGGAGGAGCCCTGCGCGGACTGGCCGCCCTTGGCCTCCCAGGACTTGCCGCCCTCGTACTTCCAGTCCTTGGGCGCGGCGGCCTTCAGGTACTTGGTGAAGTTGTCCGTGGTGCCGGACTCGTCCGAGCGGTGGAACGCCTGGATCTTCAGGTCGGGCAGCTTGGCGTCGGGGTTGAGCTTGGCGATCGCCGGGTCGTTCCAGTTGGTGATCTTGCTGTCGAAGATCTGGGCGAGCGTCGCGGCGTCCAGGTTGAGGGTGTCGACGCCGGGGACGTTGAAGCCGACCGCGATCGGGCCGCCGACCATCGGCAGGTTGATGGCCTGGCCGTCCTTGCAGACCTTCTTGGAGGCCTCGACCTCTTCGGGCTTCAGCGCGGAGTCCGAACCGGCGAACGAGGTCTGGCCCTGCGTGAACGCGGTGATGCCCGCGCCGGAGCCGGTCGGGTTGTAGTTGATCTGCACGTTCTTGCAGGCGGCGACGTACTGCTTGACCCAGGCGTCGATCGCGTTCTTCTGGGCGGAGGAGCCGGAGGCCTGGAGCTGGCCCTTGGCGTCCTGGCACTTGATGTTGCTGGCGGCGTTGCTCTCCCCGCCACTGCTGTTGCCGCCGGTGTCGTCGGAGCCGCACGCCGTGAGGGCCAGGGCGCCGGAGACGGCGAGAGCACCGAGAGCGAGGGCCCGCCGGTTCATGCGCTGAAGCTTCACTTGAGGGAGTTCCTTCCAGGAGCCGCCGTCCTGAATCCGGCGGCGTGCGAGGACTGCGATACAGGCTTTGTGCTGCGGGGTCGTGCGGGCTTAGGGATACGGACGCGTTTTCGGGATGCGACCCGTATCGGCTAAGGCCGAAATTAGGCAGAACAGGTGAAGCCGCCGATGGGCGTAAATGAACGCGGGGTGAACCCCTGTGGACGGTGCGGTGAGGTCACGGAACGCTTACGTCAAGGACACGGAGTGGTCCCGGGCGGACGGGTCGCCAGGAGGGCGTCCACGAGGGTCCGGTCGCGGGGCTGGGTGAGCCGGGCGCGGGCGGCCGCGGGCTCCAGCCACAGGATGCGGTCGACCTCGTCGGACGGCGCGAAGGCGCCGGTGGTGGCCGTCGCCGCCCAGTACCGGACCTCTTTGGGGCGGCCGTTCGCCAGGTAGCGCACCGTGGGCAGCTCGACGCCCGGCCGGGCGGCGTACCCGGTCTCCTCCGCGACCTCGCGCAGGGCGGCGGCGAGGGGGTCCTCGCCGCGCTTGAGCTTGCCCTTCGGGTGCGACCAGTCGTCGTACTTCGGGCGGTGGACGAGGCACAGCTCCAGGGTGGAGGGGTGTTCGGGGGCGGAGCGCCACAGGACGCAGCCGGCCGCCTGGACGGTGTCTGCGGGGGTCACCACTGGGTGCTCGCGCCTCCTGTCCCGGGTTCTGACGGAGCCCTGCGGCAGCTTCTACGGCAGCCTGATGGGTTCCTTGTGCCAGCTGTGCTGGAACGCGTACCTCGCCGCCTCCACCTCATGCCGCTGGTCGGCGTGGAGCACGCCCAGCGCGTACGCCGTCGCCGGTGCGATGCGCGGCGTACGGGCCGCCTGGGCCGCGGCCGCGGCGGCCTCCGAGGCGTCGCGGTGCCGGTCCAGGGCCTCGCCTGCGGCGAGCAGGCGTACGTCCGCGCAGTCGTCGTCGGGCGCGGTGTCCGAGGTGCCCGCGGTGTGTCCGGTGTGTCCGGTGCGTCCGGTGTGCTCGCCGGTCAGCACCTCGAGGGCGTACCGGTGCAGGCGCAGGAGCAGGCGGACCTGGTGCCAGGGGGCGTCCTGGGGATGGGGGGACGGGTCGGGGGAGAGGCCGTGGACCAGCGCCTGGGCGTTGTACGGGCTGCCCGCGGTGACCAGCGGGAGGGCGGCCACGGCGTCGGTCAGGCGGTCCTCGGCCGCGGTGGCCAGGGGGCCGAGGTCGGTGGGGGTGGCGGTCGCGGGGGCGGTGAGGGGGCCGGTGGTCCGCAGGGGGACCTCGCTGGCCAGTAAGGCGACCTTGTCGGCGACTGCGTGGAAACGGCTGCTGCCGAGGGCCTGGAGCGCGGTGGAGTGGGCCCGGGTGCGGGCCAGGGTCAGCTGGCGGTCGAGCAGCGCGCCCGCCTTGGCGGCGCCCACGGTGAGGTTGCCTCGGTCGGGGTGGGCGGTGGGGGGCGTGGTGGGTGGTGGCGCTGTCGCCGTGGTCCTGCCGCTCACCGGGCGTGGGGACGGGAGCGGTGATGAACCCGACAGGCGGTGCAGGGCCTGTAGCAGGCGGTCCAGGCGGGACGCGTACGCGTGTTCCATCGCCAGCGTGCCGGACAGCCAGGCCAGCTCGGGGCGCATGCCCTCCGCCCAGTCGGTGTCCAGGAGGGGCTGGAACGTGTGCAACGTGCCGCTGAGGCGGCGGGCGGCGCGGCGCAGGGCGCGTGCCGTGTCCACGTGGGTCGTGGGCGGGGCGGGGGGCGTCGCCGACCTGGTCGCCGGTGACGCGCCGTTCGGGGACGCGCCCGGCTCGCGGTGCTGGCGCAGGGCGCGGAGGAACTCCGTGGCCTGGGCTCGGAGATAGGACGCCAGGGCGTCGGTGTCCGAGGCCGGGTGCGGGTGCGGGTACGGCTGCGGGTGCGCCGTCGCTTTCGCGGGGGCCCGGTCCGTCGGGTCAAGGTGTCGCTGTGCCACGCCGGCGCCTCCGGGCGTCTATGAGCATCTCCTGGATGTTGCGCAGGGGCTGGCCGTCCGCGTCGGTCGCGTGCCGGGTCCACTCGCCGTCCGGGCCGAGGTGCCAGGAGGCGGTGCCGTCGGACATGCCGGTCTCCAGCAGCCGGTTCAGGGCCGCCCGGTGGGCCGGGTCGGTGACCCGGACCAGGGCCTCTATCCGGCGGTCGAGGTTGCGGTGCATCATGTCGGCGCTGCCGAACCACACCTCCGGCTCGCCGCCGTTGCCGAAGGCGAAGACCCGCGAGTGCTCGAGGAAGCGGCCGAGGACCGAGCGGACGCTGATGTTCTCCGACAGGCCCTCCACGCCCGGGCGCAGCGCGCAGATGCCCCGTACCCACACGTCGACCGGGACGCCGGCCTGGGACGCCCGGTAGCAGGCGTCGACCACGGCCTCGTCGACCATCGAGTTGACCTTGATGCGTATGTACGCGGGGCGGCCGGCGTGGTGATGCTGGATCTCCTTGTGGATCCTCGAGACCAGGCCGTCGCGCAGGGACTTGGGCGCGACCAGGAGACGGCGGTAGGTCTCGCGGCGGGAGTAGCCGGAGAGGCGGTTGAACAGGTCGGAGAGGTCCGCGCCGACCTGCGGGTCCGCGGTGAGCAGGCCGAGGTCCTCGTAGAGGCGGGCCGTCTTCGGGTGGTAGTTGCCGGTGCCCACGTGGCTGTAGCGGCGCAGCGTCTCGCCCTCCTGGCGGACCACCAGGGAGAGCTTGCAGTGGGTCTTCAGGCCGACCAGGCCGTAGACCACGTGGCAGCCGGCCTCCTCCAGCTTGCGGGCCCACTTGATGTTCGCGTGCTCGTCGAAGCGGGCCTTGATCTCGACCAGGACCAGGACCTGCTTGCCCGACTCGGCCGCGTCGATGAGCGCGTCGACTATCGGGGAGTCGCCCGAGGTGCGGTACAGCGTCTGCTTGATCGCCAGGACGTCCGGGTCGGCCGCCGCCTGCTCCAGGAAGGCCTGGACCGAGGTCGAGAAGGAGTCGTACGGGTGGTGCAGGAGTACGTCCCTGCTGCGCAGCGCGGCGAAGATGTCCGGCGCGGAGGCGGACTCCACCTCGGCCAGGTCGCGGTGGGTGCCGGCGACGAACTTCGGGTACTTCAGCTCGGGGCGGTCGAGGCTGTGGATGCGGAAGAGGCCGGTGAGGTCGAGGGGGCCGGGGAGGGGGTAGACCTCCGCCTCGCTGATCTTCAGCTCGCGGACGAGGAGGTCCAGGACCTCGCGGTCCACGCTCTCCTCGACCTCCAGGCGGACGGGCGGGCCGAAGCGGCGCCGCATCAGTTCCTTCTCGAGGGCCTGGAGGAGGTTCTCCGCGTCGTCCTCCTCCACTTCCAGGTCCTCGTTGCGGGTGAGGCGGAAGGCGTGGTGCTCCAGGACCTCCATGCCGGGGAACAGCTCTTCCAGGTGGGCGGCGATGACGTCCTCGATGGGGACGTAGCGGCCGGGGGACGCCTCCAGGAAGCGGGAGAGCAGCGGGGGGACCTTGACGCGGGCGAAGTGGCGGTGGCCCGTGACGGGGTTGCGGACGACGACCGCGAGGTTGAGGGAGAGGCCCGAGATGTACGGGAAGGGGTGGGCGGGGTCGACGGCGAGGGGGGTGAGGACCGGGAAGATCTGGTGCCGGAAGAGGGTGAACAGGCGGGCCTGTTCCTTCTCGGCCAGTTCGCTCCAGCGGACCAGGTGGATGCCCTCCTCGGCGAGGGCCGGGGCGACGTCCTCGTGGAAGCAGGCGGCGTGGCGGGCCATGAGCTCGCGTGAGCGGGCCCAGATCATGTCCAGGACCTCGCGGGGCTGGAGGCCGGAGGCGGAGCGGGTGGCCACGCCGGTCGCGATGCGGCGCTTGAGGCCGGCGACGCGGACCATGAAGAACTCGTCCAGGTTGCTGGCGAAGATCGCGAGGAAGTTGGCACGCTCGAGGAGGGGGGTGGCGGGGTCCTCGGCGAGTTCGAGGACGCGTTCGTTGAACGCGAGCCAGCTGCGTTCGCGGTCCAGGAAGCGGCCCTGCGGGAGCTGGGCGCCGCCGGCCTGGGACTCCTCCGACTCCTCGTACGCGTCGAGGTCGGCGTCGATGTCCGGCTCCAGGTCGGAGACCGTGGCGGCCACGGTGTGCGAGCGGTGCGCGGCGATGGAGCCCACGGAGGGCTGCGTGTGCTGGACCTCTGCCTGGGTGTTCGGCTGCCTCATGAACCCATTCTTCCGCGCCGCGCGCCGGACAGGCGCGTCGGAGGGCACGGAAGGCTCTGGCTCGGTGGGCTTCATTCGGTGAGGGTCGCAAGGCTGTCTGAATCGATGGTTACGGGGACATGACGTGTGGGATAGCGGGGGGCCTCTGGGCGGGATGCCTGCGGCGGCCTGTGGCGGGTTGGGTGGGGGTGCGCGTAGCGCTTCGGGTTCGGTGGTGGGTCGGGGTCGCGCCGGGGGGTGTCCGTCCTCGGAACGGCGCGGAATCGGTCGGCCACAGAAGTGCTGTGTGTTGACGCGCCAACCGCTGCGGGCGGACACCCCCCGACACGACCCCTTCGCGCCGTACGCGGCTCTCCCCCTCTTAGCTGCGGGCAGTCGTGCCGCTGGGGCGGCACGGGTGGGCGCAGCGGCACCCGGCAAGCGCCGGCCCGCGACACCCACCCCCGGCCAGCGTCCACGCCGGTGTACCCCGCACTAAAGGCTCCCTGCGATCGTGTGAACCGATGCGTATGGCTCGTGCGATGAGGAGATGTGAGCGAAACGAGAAGCGACGGGGAGCTGTTGCGGGCCGTCGCGGGGGATGGTGACCGGCGGGCCTTCGAGGAGCTGTACCGCCGGTACGCCCCCTGGCTGACCGCCCGCATGCGCAGCCGCTGCGCCGACGCGGGCGTCGTCGACGACGTCGTCCAGGAGACGTTTCTCGCGGTGTGGCGCGGCAGCGCGCGGTACCGGGAGGACGGGGACGTCGCGGGGTGGCTGTGGCGCATCGGGTCGCGGCGGCTCATCGACGTGCTGCGCGGCGATGGTGCGCGCGGCCGGCTCCGGCAGGCGCTGGCGCGGTTGCGGCACCGGGACGAGGTCTCGGCGGAGGAGCGGGTGCTCGCCGGGGTCGAGCACGGCGACCTCGCCGGCGCGCTCGTACGGCTGTCGCCGGAGCTGCGCGCGGTGCTTCAGGCCACCGTCATCGACGGGCTGACCACCCGCGAGGCGGCCGTCCTGCTCGGCATTCCGCCGGGCACGGTCAAGACGCGGGCCATGCGTGCCCGCCGGCAGCTGCGGGAGGCGCTGGCATGAGTGACGAGGACAGCCGCCGGCAGGGGTGGCATGTGGATGAGGGGGATCTTCGGGCCTACGCCCGGGGAGAGCTGGCGGCGCCCCTGCTGTGGTCCGCCGACGCCCATCTGAGCGCCTGCGCCATGTGCCGGGGCGTGCTCGCCGAGGTGAGTGACGCCGCTGCCGTGGACCTGGGGTGGGAGCGGCTCGACGCCGAGCTGGACGCGCCCCGGCCGGGGTGGTTCGAGGGGCTGCTGGTGCGGTGCGGCGTCGGTGACGGCACCGCGCGGCTGCTCGCGGCCACGCCCGTACTGCGCCGGTCCTGGCTCGGTGCCGTCACCGCCGTACTGGTCACGACCTTCTTCGTCGCCTTCTCGGCCGGTGCCGCCGAGCGGCCCACCCTCTTCCTCGCCCTCGCCCCGCTGCTGCCGCTGGCCGGCGTGGCCCTCGCCTACGGGCCCGTCATGGACCCGACGTACGAGATGGCCGTCGTCTCGCCCATGCACGGCTTCCGGCTGCTGATGATCCGTACGGTCGCCGTGCTCGTCGTGGCCCTCGGGGTGAACGGGCTGGCCTCCCTTGCCATGCCCGGGTACGGGCTGACCGCGCTGGCCTGGCTGCTGCCCGGGCTCGCGCTCACCACGGCCGGGCTCGCGCTGACGCCCCGGCTGGGTCCGGTGGCGGGTCCGGCGGCGGTGGCCGGGGCCTGGGTGGTGCTGCTGGTCGTGGCCAGTGCGGGGCGGGGCGAGGACGTTCCGCTCGCGCCGTTCACCGCGGCCGGGCAGGGCGTGTCCGCGGGGCTCGCGCTGCTGGGTGCCGGGCTTCTGTTCGTCTTCCGGGACCGGTTCGACGTGCTCGGGCGGGGGGCCGTGTGAGGTCGGCGGTTGGTTCTTGGATCTTTCTTCTGTACGGGAGTGGCGTATGACCCCCACTGTTTCCGCGTCCGGGCTCAGCCTTCGCTACGGGCGCACCCGGGCCCTCGACGACGTGTCGCTGCGGCTCACCCCGGGCGTCACCGGGCTGCTCGGGCCCAACGGGGCCGGGAAGACCACCCTGTTGCGCGTACTCGCCACCGCCGTGCCCGCCGACCGCGGGGCCTTCACCGTGCTCGGGCACGACCCGGGGACCTCGCGCGGGCGGCAGGAGGTGCGGCGGCGGCTCGGGTATCTGCCGCAGACGCCCGGCTTCCACCAGGACTTCACCGCCTTCGAGTTCGTCGACTACGTCGCCATCCTGAAGGAGCTGGCTGGGCGGCGGGAACGCCATCGCGAGGTGCGGCGGGTGCTGGAGGACGTCGGTCTCGGGGACGTACGCGGACGGAAGATCAAGAAGTTGTCCGGCGGGATGCGGCAGCGGGTCGCCCTGGCCGCCGCCCTGGTGGGTGATCCGGGGTTCCTGGTGCTGGACGAGCCGACCGTGGGGCTCGATCCCGAGCAGCGGATGCGGTTCCGGGAGCTGATCGCCGGGGCGGGCGAGGGGCGGACCGTGCTGCTGTCCACCCACCAGACCGAGGACGTGGCGATGCTCTGCCACCGGGTCGTCGTGATGGCCGAGGGAGTGGTGCGGTTCGACGGGACGCCGGCCGAGCTGACCGCCCGTGCCGGGGGGCGGGTCTGGAGCAGTGCGGAGCGGGATCCGGGGGCGAGGGCCGGGTGGCGTACCGGGACCGGTGCGTTCCGGAACGTCGGGGATCCGCCTGCGGGGGCGGAGCCGGCCGAACCCACCCTGGAGGACGGCTATCTCCTCGTCCTCGACGGTGACGGCAACGGCAACGGTGCGGGGGTGGCCGCGTGAGTGCCGTGGTTGCCGACGCGCCGGTAAGTGAGGGGACTGGGGTGCGGGGCTCCTCGGACCGGGCTGTGCTCGCGCTGGCGTGGTTCGAGGCGCGGCGGCTGTTGACGAGTGCTCCCGTGGTCGTCGCCTTCGTGGCGTATCTCGCCTGGATCGTCTGGCGTACGCCCGACTCCTGGGACGGGTATCCCGCCCTCCAGGACGCCGACCGGAGCACGCAGACGATGCCGATGCTCGTCGGGCTGGCCGTCCTGGTGTGCGCCAACTTCGCCGTGCTGCGCTCCGGACGGCACGGTACCGAGCACCACTTCGGGGTGCTGGTGCTGCCGCCCTGGCGCCGTACGGCGGCCCACGCGCTGTCCGTCGTACCGGCCGCCCTGCTCACCGCGGTGTGCGTGGGCGGGCAGTTCACCTGGGAGGCGCTCAAGCCGGGCGCGGTCGGGCACGGTTCGCCGGCCGAGCTGGCCGCCGGTCCGCTGGTGGTGCTGGTGTTCGGGATGTTCGGGGTGCTGCTGGCCCGGGTGGTCCGGTCGGCGCTCGCGGGGCCGCTGGTCGTGGTGCTGCTGCTGTACACGTTCGTCCTCGGTACGGGAGGCGACGACGCGGACGGCATGTCCTGGCTGGCGCCGGTCGTCGTGCAGAACGGTGCCCACGCCCTGCCCTCCGAGCTGCTGGGGCGGCCCGCCGCCTGGCACGCCCTCTACCTGGCGGGCGCGGCCCTGTGCCTGGCCCTCCTCGCGGTGCTCCTCGCCGGCGGGCGGAGCGTCGTCGTCCGGGCGGGCGTCGTCCTGGGGCTGGTCGTGGCGGTGACCGGGGGCGTCCTGCAGGCCCGGGGGGTCGAGCCGTCGCCGGAGCTGACCGCGGCCCGTGAGCGTGCCGTGTCGGACCCGGGACTGAGGTGCGTCGAGCGCGGCCGGTCGACGTACTGCGCCTTCCCCGAGTGGACGCCCCGCGTCGGCACCTGGGCCGGGGTCGTGGACCGGGTCCAGGCGCTGGCCGGGGGCTCCGCGCACGAACGGCGGCTCGACGTACGGCAGCGGGTCGTCCCCACGTACGGGATGGTCGGTGACGCCGCGATCCCTCCGCAGACCCGCGCCGGACAGGTGACGGTGGGTACCGCCTGGGGCGGCAACCGGGTGCCCGAGTTCTCCAGCGCCGTCGCCGCCGTCCTGGTCGCGGGCAGCGAGAAGGCGGGGAGCGAGGTCTGCGACGGACGGATGGTCACCCTCATGTGGCTCTCCTTGAGCTGGCAGGACGACCCGATGAACGCCCTGAGCCGGGTCCGGGTGGACGACAGTGTGCGCGGGCCCGCGATCGTGCTGTCGCCCACCGAGCCGCTCTCCATGACGGCGGGCCAGACGGACGTCGTACGGCGGCTGCTGGAGAAGCCGCCCGCCGGGCTCGGCGAGCGGGTGAAGGCGCACTGGTCCGAGCTGACCGCACCGGGCGTCACGACCGCTCGCGCCGCCGAACTGCTCGGTGTGGCCGGGCCGGAGAAGGCGGACTCGTGCGAGTAGCGATGACGACGGCGGATCTCGTGGGCGCGGTGTGGCGCACACTGCCGTGGCGGGTACTGGCGGCGGCGGGGGCGCTCGGGCTGCTGATCGCCGCCACGCCGGTCGTCACCGGTGCCGAGCCCGGTCCCTGGGAGACGCTGGTGCTGCTGCGGGGCGTCGCCCTGACCGGCGCCCTCGGGCTGGCCTTCCTGCTGGACGACCCGGCCCGGCACCTCACCGCTCCCGTCCCCATCCGGCGGCCCGTCCGGCAGGCGCTGCGGGTGGCACTGGTCGCACCGCTCGCCGCCCTGTGGTGGACGGCCGCGCTGCTGCTCACCCCGGCGGCGTCCCGGCCCCCGGCCGGTGACATCACCCTGGAAGCGGCGGTGGCGGCCCTGCTGGCGCTCGCCGGTGCCGCCGCGGCGGTACGGCTGACGGACGAGGCCCGCCCGGGTCCGCTCGTCGCGGCGGCCCTGCTCCTCGCGGCCGTCCTCGCGCCGCTGTCGCTGCCGGAGGGCTGGGCGCTGTTCGTGACGCCCGACGATCCCCGGTGGCCGGCCGGGCACGACCGATGGGCGGTGCTGCTGGCGGCGGTGGCCGTGGCGGGGGCGTGGTGCGGGCCGGAGCCGCTGGGGCGGCGGCGGGTGCGCCGGGCCGTGTGAGGGGGCTCAGGACTCCGTGCGGTACATCAGGTCCGTCTCGTGGGTGACGAAACCCAGGCGCTCGTAGACGGACACGGCGGCCTTGTTGTCCGCGTCCACGTACAGCATCGCCGTGGGCAGTCCCTGCCCCGCCAGGTGCCGCAGGCCGATGGTGGTCAGGGCCTTGCCCAGGCCGCCGCCCTGGATGTCGGGGCGGATGCCCAGGACGTACACCTCGCCCAGGCGCTCCTCCGCGTGCACCTTGGTCCAGTGGAAGCCGATCAGCTCGCCCGCCCGCTCGGCCAGGAAGAAGCCGGCCGGGTCGAACCACTCCTCGGCCTCGCGGTCGTCGAGGTCCCGCTGGGTGAGGGAGCCCTGCTCGGGGTGGTGGGCGAAGGCGGCGGCGTTCACCGCGAGCCAGGCCGCGTCGTCCTGCCCGGGTACGAAGGCGCGGACGGTGACGCCCTCGGGCAGCCGCGGGTCCGGCAGGTCGAGGCCGGCCAAGGGCCGCCGCATCTGCCGCAGTTCCCGGAACAACGTCAGGCCGAGCACCTGCGCGAGGTGCCGGGCGGCGGAGTGGCCGCCGTGCGCCCAGACCCGCAGCCGCTTGCCGGAGGCGGCGAGCAGCGCGGCGCCCAGGGCGCGTCCGTGCCCCTGGCCCCGGTGCGAGGGGTGGACGACCAGTTCGGCGGCCGGCGGCTCGATCGGGTCGGTGCCCTCCAGTTGGGCGTAGCCGACGAGTTCGCCGTCGACGGTGAGCAGCAGGTGCGCGATGCCCTCCCGCGCGGGGCCGCGCAGCTGCAGCCGGCCCTGCTCGGACACGGCGTGCTGCCCGTCGTTGCGAGCCGCCTCGGTGAGCAGGGCGAGGACCGCGCCGGTCTGCTCCGGGGTCAGTTCGGCGAGGGTCTCGATCGAGCGGGGGCGGCCGGGCCGCACGGTGTCGTCGCTGGTCATGCGTACGAGGGTAAGGGGCGGGTGGGGCAAAGCGGCGGCAGTCGCGGGAGCGGGTGGCGGGCGGGAAGGTAAACCAGGATGTAACCCGGAAACCCCTGTCGCGCTACGCGCGTTGACTCTAGGCTGCCGCTCCGACGAGCCGTCCCTCAGCGGCTCGCGCCACGCACACCCACAGGGGGGCGCATGCCAGCCACAGCACAGCCGCACCAGTCGCGCCGCAGACGCCGCACGGGCCGTCTCCTCGCCGCCGCCACGGTCGTCACCGCCGGGGCGCTCGCCGCCGCGGCCCTGCCGGCGTCGGCGAACGCGGACGCGGACGCGAGCCGGCACGGACACGGGCACGGCCACGGGCGCTACCAGGACGTCCAGCTGCTCTCCTTCAACGACCTGCACGGCAACCTGGAGCCGCCCGCCGGTTCCTCCGGCCGGGTCACCGAGGTCCAGCCGGACGGCACGACGAAGACGGTCGACGCGGGCGGCGTGGAGTACCTCGCCACCCATCTGCGCGAGGCCCGCAAGGGCAACCGCTACTCCGTCACCGCGGCCGGCGGCGACATGGTCGGCGCGTCCCCGCTGCTGTCCGGTCTCTTCCACGACGAGCCGACCATCGAGGCGCTGAACAAGCTCGACCTGGACGTGACGTCGGTCGGCAACCACGAGTTCGACGAGGGCGCGAAGGAACTGGCCCGCCTCCAGAAGGGCGGCTGCCACCCCACCGAGGGCTGCTACACGGACAAGAAGTTCAAGGGCGCCGACTTCCCGTACCTGGCCGCGAACGTCCTGGACGAGAAGACGCGGAAGCCCATCCTCGAGCCGTACTGGGTGTGGCAGAAGAAGGGCGTCAAGGTCGGCTTCATCGGCGTGACCCTGGAGGGCACCCCGGACATCGTCTCGGCAGAGGGCGTGAAGGGCCTCTCCTTCAAGGACGAGGCCGAGACGATCAACAAGTACGCCAAGGTGCTCCAGCGCCAGGGAGTGAAGTCGATCGTCGCCCTCATCCACGAGGGCGGCTTCCCGGCGTCGACCTCCTACAACTACGACTGCGACGCCCCGGGCGCCGGCGACGGCGTCTCCGGCCCGATCGTCGACATCGCGAAGAACATCACGCCGAAGGTCGACGCGCTGGTCACCGGGCACACGCACAGCGCGTACGTCTGCACGATCCCGGACCCGGCGGGCAACCCCCGCATGGTCACCTCGGCCGCGTCCTTCGGCCGCCTCTACACGGACACCACGCTGACCTACGACCGGCGCACGGGCGACATCGCGCGTACGTCGGTGAAGTCGGCGAACCACGTGGTGACGCGGGACGTCCCGAAGGCGCCCGACATGACCCGGCTGATCGACAAGTGGGGCACGCTGGCCGCCCCGATCGGCAACCGCCCCGTCGGCCACATCTCCGCCGACATCTCCCGCGACGGCACCGAGTCCCCGCTGGGCGACCTGATCGCCGACGCGCAGCTCGCGTACGGGAGGACCCAGGACCCGGAGACCGACCTGGCCCTGATGAACCCGGGCGGCATCCGGGCGCCGCTGACCTACGCGGCCTCGGGCACCGAGGGCGACGGCGTGGTCACCTACGCTGAGGGCTTCACCGTCCAGCCCTTCGCCAACACGGTGAACCTCAAGGACTACACGGGCGCCCAGCTGATCCAGGTCCTCAAGGAGCAGGTCAGCGGCCCGAACGAGGCGGCCCCGAAGATCCTCCAGGTCTCGTCCGGCCTCACCTACACCCTGGACCTGACGAAGTCCGGCGCGGACCGGGTGGTGACGGACTCGATCCGCCTGAACGGCGCCCCCCTCGACCCGGCGGCCACCTACCGCGTCGCCTCCAACAGCTTCCTCGCGGGCGGCGGCGACGGCTTCCCCACCCTGAACGAGGGCGCGAACGAACTGGTCGGCGGCGACGACCTGGCCGCGCTGGAGCAGTACTTGACGGCCAACTCGTCGGCGACCGACCCGCTCGCCCCGCCGTCGGCGGACCGGATCACGGTCGTGCGGTAGCCGACAGCCAGGGGTTCTTTCCGAGGCCCGGTCCGCGCACACCTGGTGTGCGCGGACCGGGCCTCATCCTTCCCGGCTGACCCCGATCCGCAGCACGTCTTCCAGGGTCTCCGCCGACCTGGCCGGCGCGAACCGCACGGCCCGCTCCCCGGCCCGCGCGTCGCCGAGCACGGCCCTGGCCCCGGCGAGGACCTGCTCCCCGGAGTCCAGCTGAGCCTCCTCGATGTCGTCCGCGAGCCGCGACAGGAGGCTGCCGCGGTCGTCGGTACTGAGATAGCAGGGCTTGCCTTCGGGGGTGGTCCAGGGGAGGAGGCGGAGTGGGGGTGGGGTCATGGGGATGTCCCTTCGTGGCCTCGAACAGGGGTGATTACGTTTGGTGTCTCGATCGTCACTGCTTGGTCGTACTCTGCGAAAGGGGTCTGGTGTTGTCCGGGCTCCGGGGCAACAGGGAGGGCGTACGTGGCCGAACGGGTTGACGGACATGGTGAGTCAGGGCGCGCGGTGCTGGGCCGGACACTGCGATTCCTGCGGGAGAAGGGCGGGAGAAGGAGGGCAAGTCTCTGGGGCAGCTGGCTGACGAGTCCGGTTACGACAAGAGCTACTTGAGCCGGCTGGAGTCGGGGGAGCGACTGTCCAAGGTGACGGTCATGGAAGACCTCGACGTCTACTACGGGGCCGCTGATCTGCTGGTCAGCCTGTGGAAGGTGACTCGGATCGACGCCTTCAAGGACAAGTACAGGGAGTTCATGCGTCTGGAGTCGACCGCGCGGATCATGTACAAGTACACGCCAAACGTCCGGGGCCTGATGCAGACCGAGGACTTCGCCAGAGAGGTGTTGTCCGGGCCTCAGACAACGGAGCAGGACCATGAAGCAGTTGAGGAGCAGGTCGCCGCCCGCTTGGGACGGCAACTTCTCCTGAGCAAGCGGCCGGCACCGAGTGTCCGCTTCGTTATGGACGAACTCGCTCTCCGTCGCCCGTCAGCCGAACCGGCAACTTGGGAGTACCAGTTGACGCACATCGAGGCGGTCGCGCGATGGCCCAACGTCGTCGTACAGGTGCTGCCCTTCGCGGCCGGAATCCACGACTTGATGGGCAAGGGTTCACTGACCTTGCTGTGGCAGGCAGATGGCAGTTCGGTCGCCTACACGGAAGGTGACAGCGACGGCCTGCTGATGGACGATCCGGGAGACGTTCTGCACCACCGTTTGTCCTACGATCGGCTGCGGGATCTGGCGCTGTCGCCGGCGGACTCGCTGACGTTCATCAGGGACGTACTGGAGGAACACCGATCATGAAGCACACCCCCGACCTCAGCACCGCCGCCTGGCGCAAGTCGAGCTACAGCGACGGGGGAGACAACAACTGTGTCGAGGTGGCCGACGGTTGCCCCGGCCTCGTGCCAGTGCGTGACAGCAAGGCGCCGGACGGTCGGGTGCTGGTGTTCGGTATGAGCCCGTGGAGGTCCTTCTTGGCGGGGATCAAACAAGGTGGCCGACACCCGCAAGACGGACTGAGGTTCGTGGGGTGAAACGAGTCGTCCCAATGATGCCGCCGAGCGCGGAGGCCGCCGCCGTTCTACAGGAGTGGGTCGAACGAGGGGACTCGCTTCTGGACGTCTCTGCACTTGACCTCTCCCAGGCGGATCTGTCAGGTGTGGACCTCGCGATGGGACTTCTTTGCGGGACCGTCCTCCGGAATGCCAAGCTCGTCGGCACCGATCTCTATCGGGCCCATCTGGAGGGCGCGGTGCTCGATCAGGCCGATCTCTCCAGCGCGTCGCTGGTGAAGGCCGAACTGGACGAAACCTCCCTGCGCAGCGCCGTCCTGGACGGAGCAAACCTGGGAAGCGCCAGCCTGTACGAAGTCGATGCCCGGTCCGCTCGCTTCACGTCAGCGAGACTCAATGGCGCTTCCTTGATCGACGTCAGGCTGGAGGGCGCCAATCTGTCCCGTGCGTCGGTGAGCGAGACGTCCTTGAAGGCAGTGATCGACGAGCACACCGTCGTCACTGGGCTCTCCGGGACGCTCATCGGCCCTGCGGTCATCGACCAGGCAGGCGTGCGGCGCGAAATCGACGGACTTGACCTCGAACGATGGCTGAACAGCCGCGGTGCGGACGTACGTGTGCTCACTCCATGCGTTGGCGGCATCACGTACTACGCCAAGTTCAGTGAAGGCTACTCACTCAGTAATCCTCAGGGCGTCGTTAGGCGGCGCAGAGTGAATGGCGTCGCGTATGACGAAGCCTTCACCAGGAACCTGCGCTGGGAACCGACCGAAAGCCTGCGGCTTCACGCGCTGGGACACAACGAGGTCGACCACGTGAGGATCAGCGAAAGGAAAGCGCTCGCATTCGTAGAAGCGGTCACGACGGAGAGCAGGTAGCCGGCCAGGGGTCGCAGGACGGTCGGGGGCCGGACACCGCGGTGTCAGTGCCGGCTGCCAGGATGATGCTCATAGCGATCAAGGATGCAGCCTGGCAGGACGTGATGAGCGGAGCATCGAGCAGTGAGGTGCCTAATCGACCGGGCGGATTCGGAACGTGCCCTGTCGGATGAACTTAATCGTGCGCTTGGTGAGGGCAGAATGGACTGTGCCCTTGTCAAATCCAAGGCCAACGGTGCTCGCTACGCTGGTTACGAGATGAAGCAATTCGACGTAGCGGAATGAGGCAGCTGTCCATGCCGACGAGGGTTCATCGGCCTCCGCTGGAAGGCGGCCACCCTGATCCGGAGAGGCTCCGTGTGGTGCGTAACGAGCGAATCCTCAAGGATGTCGAAAGGCTGGAGGAGTACCCCGCGGGCTTCGGTTTGACCTTTAGCAGTGCACTGAGCACCGCCAAGGTCCAGTGTCTCGACGACCCTACTGCCGCCAGGCTCGAGACATGGGAGTCCTGGGTGATGGCCATGCAGACCGGGTCGGCTCTCTTCGCCTCGGCGACCGCTCCCGAGCGCTCTACCGTTCAATGCATGATCGGCCACAGGATGCGTACCATCCCGGCCGTGGGAATCAGCCACTTCGTGGACGCCGGAACCTGGCTGGAGGCCTTCTGGCTCGCGACGATCTGTCGTGACCAGGACCGGATGACCCAACTCTGTCACGTGCCGATTGAGGCCTTGCGTGCATCGGGTGCGGTGTTCGAAGAGTACATCTATCACTGGGTCGATGCTCTCCAGACATATTGGCTGGAGCGCCCTGGACTGGGCGAGAAGCCGACGGCTGCGTTTGACGGGACAGACCCGGACAGGCTGCGGTTCATCGACCGAGAGATGATGCTGAAGGTCCTGTACCCGCCGATCAACCTCTTCTCCCGTTTCATCAGCCAGGACCCGGTCAAGTTCAATGTGGCTCTTGCTCAGGCGACCCAACTCCACAAGGAGTACTGGACAGGGGATCCGGAGCGCGAAGAGGCGGGAGGCGGTGATGTCGCTCTCGCTCCCCTCGCCATTGCCTGCCTGGCCTACGATGCCGGACGTCCAATCGACGTCGAGTCGGAGTACCTCCCGCAGCACTTGCTGGAGCGCAGTTGGCTGGGCGAGTTCCCGACGTGACCGCCCACGACTAGCCTCGAAGTTTCGTGACGGGCCGCCGACGTAGTCGGTGGCCTGTTTCCGTGCCGTGAGTTGAGTCCGTGCAGGCGGAGGGCCCGAGTGTCG
>NZ_JBHJVQ010000051.1:0-36482 GCF_042263835.1 Streptomyces sp. NPDC056128
GGGCCGCCCCGTCCGCTTAGGACGGGGCGGCCCCCTGTCATGGACCGGGTGTCAGCCGCGGGCCATCGCGATCGATCCCGCCAGGCGCTCACCCGCCTCGTAGATCATGTAGGGCACGCCGCGGTCCGTGCCGAAGGAGGGCGCGGCCGCGCGGCCGTTCTCCGGTGCGGAGCCGCGGGAGTTGTAGAAGACGCCGAGGTGCCTGCGGAGCGAGAAGTCGTTGCCGACCTCGGTGATCATCAGGTCGCCGCCGCTCTCCTTGTCCTTGTTGTAGACGACGTAGGTGCTGTCGTTCCGGTGCAGCAGGTGGGGTCCGCCCACGTTGACCGCGCCGACGTCGCCGTGGCGCACCAGGGGCTGCTGGGCGAACGTCCAGGTGCGGCCGTCCGCGGACCAGCCCCAGCCGATGTCGCGGTGGTTGGTCTTGTTGTTCAGCATGAACACCATGACGTAGCGGGCGCCGCGCGAGGGCAGGTCGTGCCGGAAGACCCGCGCGTACGAGGTCTCCGTGGTGCCGGACGGCAGCATCGAGGTGGTCAGCACCACCTTGTCGTAGGTGAAGTTCACCCCGTCCTTGGAGCGGGCGAGGCGGGTGGTGGTGTTCTCCCCGTGGAAGTACAGCCACATCTCCCTCTCCTCCGCGTTCCACATCACGTGCGGGGAGGAGACGTGGCTGACGGAGTAGTGCGGCGACCACGTGTGGGAGACGATCGGGTTGTCCGGGTACTCCGTGAACGGGCCCTCCAGCGAGTCGCCGTAGGCCAGGCAGATGCCGCCGGGGGCGTCGTGCGGGGCGTAGTACAGGTAGTAGCGGCCCAGCCGGCCGCTCGCGGGCAGCCGGTCGTAGACGCCCCGGACGGTCGGGAAGATGATCTCGCCGGTGGGGTTGTAGGCGAGCTGGGACGGCGTCAGCAGGGTGCGGACGTGGGTGTAGTCGGGGAAGCCGCCGGGCGCGGCGGAGGCGGCGGGTACGGCGGTGGCGCCCAGCGCGAGGGCGGCACCGGTGACGGCCGTGCCCTTCAGGAACAGACGGCGGTCGAGGTGCGGCTCGTGCATGTCGACTCCTGGGGGGAGAGGGGGTGGGTCAGAGGTACAGGGCGGCGGTGACGCACATGCCGCCGAGGGCCACCAGCCACACGTAGGGCAGGGTGCGGACCATGACCTGCTGCGGGCTGACACCCGCGTACTGGGCGGCCCACACCGTCTGCGTGCTGGTCGGGTCGGCGACGCCGAAGACCTGGTTGTACGAGGTGGCCATGCCGAGGACGGCGACGGCCGGGTAGATGCCGGTGGCGATGAGGACGCCAGCGATGCCCGCGCCGAGACCGAAGACGTTCAGCGGGCCGCGGTACAGGCAGAGCGGCACCAGCAGGGTGAAGACGAGGACGAACAGCACCGGGTTCTGCGGGCTGACCGCCTTCATCAGCGGCTCCAGCGCGTCGACGGCGCCGGGGAGCTTGACGGCGGCGAGCAGGATGCCGATCGCGACGAACAGGGCGAGCGGCGGCGCCGCCACCTCGAAGCCGCCGTACAGGGTGCGCAGCAGCCGCTTGTTCATCTCGCCGGGCCGGGTGGTGGTGACCAGCGCGTAGAGCACGCCCGCCAGCAGCGAGGGGATGATGGCCACCTCCAGGCCGAGGGCCAGCACCAGCGGGACGGCGGGGGCGAGCAGCGCGTACCAGGGCGCGTCGCCGAGGCGTTCGCGGCGCGACGGCGGCCGGGCGGCCACCGACTTGAGAGACCAGGCGTGCTCGGTGCCGCGCCGCCGGTTCTCGATCACCACGTAGGCGACGGCGGCGACCAGTGCGAACGGGAACAGCTTCACCATGAAGCCGCGCACCGTGTCGACCGGCAGGTCCAGCGCGGTGGAGAAGAACTGCCAGACGGGCAGTTCGAAGGGCACCCCGACCGCGATGCCCATCAGCACGGTGCCCGCGGCCGTCACCTTGGGCACGCCGACGGCGACCATGGCGGGGATGCCGATGATGCCGGCCAGCATCGCCGCGGGCGCCGATCCGGTGACCGTGCCGACGAGCGCGGAGACCGCGAGGACGCCGAGGGCGACGACGGTGGGCCGGTCGCCGCCGAACTCCACGATCTTGCGGACGAGGGTGCCGGCGATGCCGGTCTCGTCGAGCAGCTTGCCCAGCCAGGAGCCGAGGATGATGGCGACCATGGTGGCCGCGAGCGCCGGGGCGCCCTCCTGGAGCACCGTGTCCAGGACGCTGTTCTCACCGGTCAGGGGGGCGCCGGAGAGGAAGGCGATGACCACGGCCAGCAGGACCAGGGCGAAGGCGGTGGGGAGCTTGCGGGTGAGCATCGCGGCGACGCCGGCCGCCATGACGAGGAGGATGACGACACCCATGGGTCAGTTCTCTCTTCTTGCGTCACGTGCAGGTGAGGGGAGGTTTCCGGTCCCGGCCTCGGCGGCCAGGGCGGCGGTCAGCAGCAGGGGGCTGCGGCCGAGCCCGCAGACGGTGCGGGCGTAGGCGTGCGCGGCCACCTCCTCGGCGCCGGCGACGTGGCCGGGCACGCGCAGGCGGCCCAGGCGCAGGGCGTGGTGGCCGAGGGCGCGCTTCAGGGCGGCGCGGGCGGGGCCGTGGTGGAGGTGGGCGTGCACCGCCTCGTGGGCGAGGGCGGCGGCCCGTACGGAGCCCGCCGGGTACCAGGCGCGCCAGCCTCGGGCGTCGACGACGCGTTCGGCGAGCGCGATGGTGTCGGTGTACAGCTCGACCGTGGGCGGTCTGGAGGTGTAGCGGGCCAGCAGGCCGTGTGCGAGGCCGCCGTCGCTCTCCACGACTCTCGCCCCGCAGGGGACGGGTGCGAGGGCGGAGCCGAACGCGTCGGCGGTGCGGGCCCAGTGGCGCAGCAGCTCCGGGTCGCGGTGCTCGTGGGTGGGGGTGGCGGCCAGCAGCCGTACCGCCCACCCGATGTCGTCGGTGGCGGCGGGGTCCGCCGTCGCGGGGGCGTCCTGGACGGTCATTCCCGCACCTCCAGCACGGCGACGACGGGTTCGTCGGCGGCGCGGGAGCGCAGCTCGCTCCGGGCGAGGGCGAGCAGCGGCGCCGGGTCGAGGACGCCGGAGAGGTCGGCGATGCGGGAGCCGACCAGCAGCCGCACGGCGGGGGCGCGGACGCCTCCGTCGCCGTAGGAGGTGGCCTCGGTCACCAGCTTGGCCAGCACCTCGGGGGCGCTCGCGACGGTGGTCGCCTCGACCCGGGCGTCGGCCGCGTGGTGGCGTACGACGCCGTCGGCGTCCACGACCCGCACCGGGTGGCGGACGGGGCGGAAGCGGCGGTGCACCTCGGCGCCGTAGACGGTGTGCGCGGGGGTGCCCGCGAGCACGTCCACCTTGGACGGCTCGGTCCTGAGGCTGGTGGCGGCCAGGCGCAGCCGCTCGTCGTCGTCGGCGCGGTGGGCCCGGTCCTGGGTGCGCAGTTCGGTCGCGCCGGTGGCGATGGCGCGTACGACGTTGGTCTGCGGGTCGACGGTGACCTCGACCTCGACGCCGTCGGCGGCGGCGCCCTGTGCGACCACGGCGCGTTCGGCCTCGGCGCGGACGGCGAGGATCTGCTCCTGGGTCGCGCCGGGCACGATCCGCTCGACCTGTTCGCGGACCAGGGCGAGGGCGACGCCGATGGGGCTGATGACCTCGTTGTTCCGGGCGATGCGGCCGGTCATGCCGGTGCGGTCGGCCAGGTGCGGGGTGACGGAGGCCGCGCCGCCGCCTCCGCCGACCAGGACGGCGGTGTCGGTGTCCAGGCGGTACTCGCGCACCAGGTCGTCCACGACGGCCTTCACCTGGTCGGTGCCGGCGTCCAGGAGCCGGGCGGCGGCGGTGGGCACATCCGTGCCGAGGGCGGCGGCGAGCGGGGCCAGCGCGGCACGGGCGGTGCCGGGGTCGGCGTGCGCGAAGTCGCCCTCGGGGACCCGGCCGAGCGCGTTGGCGGCGCAGGTCATGGTGAGCGCGAACCGGCCGCCGGCGGCGTCGAGCACCGCGTAGTCGGCGGGGTCGCCGGGGAGCGGACTGATGGTGGTCAGCTTGGCGTCCCGCAGGTCGGCCGGGTCGGCGTAGCAGGCGTACGGCAGGCCCGCGATGTGGGCGCTGCGCGGTCCGGTGCCGGTGACCCGGCCGCCGGAGACGCGCACCATGGAGCCGCCGCCGACGCCGACCGTGCGCACGTCGAGGGCGTTGAGGTACGAGGTGCGGCCGAGGATGGTGGCGTGGCGGACCGCGACCTTGCCGCGCTTGACGACGCTGATGTCGGTGGAGGTGCCGCCCGTCTCCAGGAACACGCCCTCGCTGACGCGCTCCTGCATCAGCGCCCCGGCCACCCCGGCCGCGGGTCCCGACAGCACGGTCAGCAGGGGCCTGCGCCGCATCTCGTCGAGGGACATCACTCCCCCGTCGCAGCGCATCACCATCAGCGGCGCGGTGACGCCCGCCTTGGTGATGGAGGCGTCGACGAGGTCGGCGGTGGCCAGCATGCGCGGCAGGATCGCCGCGTTGACCACGGCGGTGCGGGTGCGCTTGCGCAGTCCGTACAGCGAGGTGATCTCGTGGGCCCCGGTGGTCGGCAGGCCGGTCGCGCGGGCCGCCTCGGCGACCGCCGTCTCGCCCTCGGGCCGGTCGACGCCGAACGGTTCGCTGGCCACCAGGGCCTCCGCGCCGGCGGTGGTGAGCCGCTCCACGGCGGTCCGTACGGCGGTGGCGTCGTCGGGGTCGGGCACGTGCGCGTAGTGCAGCGGCAGCCGTTTGCCGGGGGTGAGTTCGAGCTTGGCGAGCGAGGCCAGGCGGCGGGTGAAGTACGTCCCGCCGCCGGTGCCGATGCCGAGCAGGCCGACGGTGGCGACGTCGCCCTCCAGCAGGGCGTTGGTAGCCTGGGTCGTGCCGTGTGCCAGGAAGGCGACGTCGGCGGGTGCGTGTCCGGTCTGCGTCAGCAGCCGGTCGAGCGCTTCGACGATGCCGTGGGCGACGCCGTCCTCGTGATGGTGGCTCGTGGGGACCTTCACCTGGCCCACGAGCCGGAGCGTCGTGGCGTCGACCGCCACGGCGTCGGTGAAGGTTCCGCCCACGTCGATGCCGACGCGGATGCGGTGGGTGGTCATGTCCGGGCACCTCCTTGTGCTGGGTCGGTCCGCACGCGGGCGGTCACCGGGCGGGGCAGGTGGAGCTGCCCCGCCCGAACTCCCCGCGCGCGCGGGGTCGTTCAGTAGCCCCTGACGTCGGGCCAGTGACGCTGCACGCCGCCGCGGTCGAGGACCTTGGCGAACTCGTCGTACCTCTTGTCCTCGGCCTGCACCTGATGCGGCTCGACGTTCTCGGTGAGGCAGTGGGCGGCGAGGGCTCCGGCGACCTCGCCGATGTTCCACTCCACCGGGTGCAGCCGATAGCAGCCGTTGGTGATGTGCGTGGTGCCGAGGTTCTTGCCGGCCGGCAGCAGGTTGCGCACCCGGCGCGGCACGAGCGCCCCGAGCGGGATCTCGAAGGGCACCGAGCCGATGTCGACGTAGTTGTCACCGCCGGTGGACGGGTGCAGGTCGATGCGGTAGTTGCCGACGCCCACGGAGTCCCGGTGGCGGGTACCGCCGTAGGGGCCTACCAGGTCGATGGCGACGTCGTGCTCGGTGACGGTGGTGACCGCCTTGATGCGGCGGGACTCGCGGACGTAGGCGGCCTTGGCGAGTCCGTCGGGGGTGCCGGTCACGTCGGGGCGCGGACGCAGTCCGGGGAATCCGGTGCCTCCGTCCGTGCGCGGCGCCTCGGTCTGGAGCCAGTACAGCACCGACAGGGACAACTGCCGTGCCTCGCGCAGTGCTTCGGCCTCCTGGCCGATGTAGGGCTTCAGCCAGTAGTCGTTGAGGGGCCAGTTGACGAGGGTGATGTCGGAGTCGAAGGCGCCGTCGGTGTGCAGCTTGCGGGCGAGGATGCGGCGGAAGCCCCACAGCTCCTTGTCACCCGCGTCGGCACTCTGGTCGGCGCTGACGACCAGCGGGTCGAGGTCGGGGTTGGGTTCGAAGGTGCGCCGCACCGGCTCCAGGGTGCGCGGGTCGGGGGCCTCGAAGCCGAGCAGCGGGCCGGGCCAGAAGTCGGGCCGGTAGGAGCGCCAGAAGTCGTAGTCGGCGGGGCGGTCGACGGTGTGGTCCTCGCCCTCGTGGTGGGAGAGGGCGAAGCAGACGGTGATGCCCTGCTGGTTGTCCGGCTGGGCGTGCTCCGGGGCGTGGGGTTCGTCGAACTCGGCCATGGACTCGGCCCCGTTCGCGTGCTCGACGCCCGCGAGATGGAGGAGTTCGCCGGTCTCGGTGGCGTCCAGGACGTAGCGGGCGGGGACGGTGCGGCGGGTGCCGTCGCGCAGGTCCTCCAGGGCGACGGCGCGCACGACATCGTTGTCCGACTCGGCGGCCACGGGGCGGTGTTCGGTGAGGACGGTGAGGCGTCCGGCCGCCAGGTGCGGGGCGAGCATGCCCTCCAGGACGGCGAGGGCGGCCTTCGGCTCGTGGCACAGCTTGCTGACCCGCCCGGCGCCCGGGTTGAGGTCGGTGAGCGCCAGCGCCTCGGCGCGCAGGGGGTACCACTGGCGGTAGTACTGGCGGATGCCCTTGCGCAGTCGCCGGTAAGTGGCGGTGGTGCCGAACTGCTCGACCCACGGGTGTTCGTCGGGCGGGACGGCCTGGCTGGTGAGCTGGCCGCCGATCCAGTCCGTCTCCTCGGTCAGGACGACACTGCGGCCGGCCCGGCAGGCGGCGAGGGCCGCGGCGACGCCGCCGAGGCCGCCGCCGACGACGAGGATGTCGGGTTCCGGTATCACGCTGCTCCTCTGGTGGTGCGGTGGGTTCGGGGTCGGGTGACGGGGGTTCAGGGGGTGGCCGGCGGTCCGGCGGTGGTGCCCGGTCTGAAGGCGCAGGCGACGAGCGTGCCCCTGGCGGGTTCGCCCGCGACGCGGACGGCGAGCAGCCGCACCGCCTCGGCGCCCAGCGTGGGGCGGGGGATGTCGAAGCCCATGGGGGCCGGTTCGTGGGCGAGGTCGGCGGGCGGGCTGCCGAGCAGTGCCAGCGACACCTGGCCGGGGCAGTCCAGGCCGGCCGCGTCGACGGCGGCGCGCAGGGCCCGCCAGGCGACGCCGGTGTCGGTCTCCTCGGCGACGAACGCGGTCACGCCGTCGGCCAGCCAGGCGCGGACGCGGTCGGCGGTGAGGTCGCGGCGCAGGTCGCCGGAGCGGAACACGGCGTCGGGGCCGGCGGGCAGTCCGCTCGCCGTCAGCCCGTCGAGGAAGCCGCGTTCGCGGTCGGTGGAGGCGGGGGCCTCGTCGTCCTCGCGGACGAGCATGACCCGCCGGTGGCCGAGTCCGGTGAGGGTGGTGACGACCTCGCGGCTGGCGCTGACGTAGTCGGCGCCGACCCAGGCGAGGCCCTCCGCCTCGTCGGGCCGGCCGACGTGCACGACCGGGAAGTCGTCGGCCACCAGCCGGCGCAGTTCGTCCGCGGGGGCATGGCGGCCCAGGAAGAGACAACCGTCCGCCAGCCGCACCCGGTTGAGCGCGCCGGCCCCGGACGCGCCCGCTCCCCCGCTGCTGGAGCCGGTGAACAGCACCAGGTCGTAGCCCTGCGCGGCGGCCTCCTGCTCGACGCCGACGAGGAAGGGGTAGTACGAGTGCCGGACGTCGGTCGGGAAGGTCGCGGTGAAGCTGAAGACGCCGAGCAGGTTGTTGCGGGCGGCGGCGAGGCGGCTGGCGGCCGGGTCGGGGACGTAGCCGAGGCTGCGGGCGGCGTCCAGGACCTTGCCGCGGGTCTCCGCCGAGATCGGCCGGCCGGTCGCGAGGTCGCGTCCGGAGAGCACCAGGGACACCGTCGCCTGCGACACACCCGCGAGCCGGGCGACCTCCGCCTGCCTCGGCCGGCCCCGTCGGCCGGGCGGCGCGGGGGCCCGCCCCGGCTTCGCCCGCCCTGTGGCTTCCTTCGCCACCACTGCTCCCCTCGATCGCGTTAATGCGCATTACCTAATGCGCATTAACCAGTAATGTGAAGGAGCCCGGACGCGGGGTCAAGGGTTTGGACCGAGGAAAATGCCGTGTGCCGGCGGGAGGGAGTCCCGCCGGCACACGGTGTGTCGGATCAGTCGCGGATCAGTCGCGGATCAGATACCGAAGGGCGCCGCGTACCGGACGGTGCCGGCGGGCAGCGGGTGGGCGGCGTCCAGGGTGAGGGCCATGAGGGCCTCGTCCGGGACGTCGATGGTCAGGCCGATGCCGTGGGCCGAGGCCCGGGTGAAGCCGAACCGGGGGTAGTACTCGGGGTGTCCGAGGACGACGACATGGTGCTCGCCGAGCCGCTCGGCCGCCGCCAGCGCGGCCCGGACGGCGGCCGCACCGGCGCCGCTCCGCTGCGACCCGGGCCGGACGGCGACGGGTGCCAGGCAGAGCGCCGGGTGCTCCCCGATGTGGCAGCGGGTCAGCAGGGCGTGGCCCACGGGTCGGTCGGCGTCGTCGACCGCGACGACGGACAGGCCGTCGATCCAGGCCCCGGGGTCGGCGCGCAGCGCGTCGACCAGGGCGGCCTCCTCCGGGGTGGGGAAGGCGGCGCGGACGATGTCGCGGATGACGGGGATGTCGGCGCCGGTCTCGGCGCGGGTGTTCCAGGTGTGAGGCATGACGGGACGGGGATCCGTTTCTGGTGTCTGCGTTCGTGGGATGCGGGGTCAGGCCGCCGCTCGGGACGCGAGGGAGATCCGGGCGCCGCGAAGGGCGGCGTCGAGCACGGTCATCAACCTCACCTCCCTTTCCTCCCGCTCCGTGGAGCCGATCGAACGCGGACGGGGGCCAGTGTACCCGTGGGAGGGTGGGCGTCGGGCGAGGTCACCGCGTCCTTCGGCGGCCCGGCGACCAATCCGCGGGCCGTCCGGCCCCGGATTACGCGGGGACATGCCCGCCCGTCGCGTTCTTTTGGAGAAACCGTCGTGAAGGAAGCCGTACACATCGGCAGAAATCCATCGTCACAGCCCGACCTGCAACAGCTGATCCGCGAGGTGGCCCTCGGCGATCAGGACTCCTTCGCCGCGGTGTACGACGCGATGGCGGGATCCGTGCTCGGGGTCGCCCGGGCGGTGCTGCGCGACCAGGCGCAGTCCGAGGAGGTCGCGCAGGAGGTACTGGTCGAGGTGTGGCGCACGGCGCCGCGCTACCGGCCCGAGCGGGGCACGGTGGTCAACTGGATCCTGACCCTCGCCCACCGGCGGGCGGTGGACCGGGTGCGGTCGGTGGAGGCCGCCGCGGCCCGCGACCACAAGGCCGCCCTGCTCGACCGTACGCCCGAGTTCGACGAGGTGACGGAACAGGTGGAGGCCCGGCTGGAACGCGAGCAGGTGCGGCGCTGTCTGCGCACCCTGACCGAGATCCAGCGCCAGTCCGTCACCCTGGCCTACTACCGCGGCCTGACCTACCGGCAGGTGGCCGAGGCGCTCGCGCTGCCGCTGGGCACGGTCAAGACGCGGCTCCGCGACGGCCTCATCCGACTCCGCGACTGCCTGGGGGTGAGCGCGTGATGCGCACCGAGGACCTGCACAGCCTGACGGGCGCCTACGCCCTGCACGCGCTGCCCGACGACGAGCGGACCGCCTTCGAACGGCATCTGGCGCAGTGCGCCACCTGTGAGCGGGAGACCAGTGAGTTCGCCGCCGCCACGGCCCGGCTGGGGCTGGCCGCGACGCTCGTGCCGGGCCCCGCGATGAGGGACCGGGTCCTGCACCGGGTCGCGACCGTGCGCCAGGTCCCGCCGGGTGGCGGCACCGTCGAGAAGGCACGCCGCGTCGTGCCCCGGGGGCGTGGTCTGGGCCGTTGGGCGCTGGCCGCCTGCCTGGCCGCCGCGGCGGGGCTGGGTGGCACGGCGGTGTGGCAGTACGAGCGGGCGCAGGACGCCGGGGAGCGGGCCGCACAGGCCGAGCAGCGGGCCGAGACGCTGGCCGGGGTGCTGGCCGCGCCGGACGCCGAGTCCCGTACCGCGCGCCTGGCCGACGGGGCCACCGGGACGGTGGTGGTCTCCGGGAACCAGGACCGGGCCGTGTTCCTGGCCTCGGGCATGGCCGAGCCGCCGCGGGGCAAGGTCTACCAGCTCTGGTTCGACGACCACGGGACGATGCGTTCGGCGGGCCTGATGGATCCGGGCCGGTCCAGTCAGGCGGTGCTGATGGAGGGCGCCGTCGACGGCGCGGGCGGCGTCGGCATCACGGTCGAGCCGGCCGGCGGGTCGCCGCAGCCGACCTCCGACCCGGTCGCCCTGATGAGCATGCCGGCCTGAATGGGGTGAGGGCCCGCGCGCGAGCCCTCACCCCGCACGACCACGTCCGCTCTACGCCCGTCGGCGCGGCGGGCGCGGGAAGAAGCCGCTGGTGCGTGCCGCGTACTCGGACCACCCCGGGCGGTCGGCCATGTGCCGTTCCAGCAGCCGCTTCCCGCTGCCGCCGATCAGCAGGTACGTCATGACCAGCGGGGAGATCACCGAGACCGCGGCGGCCGCGGGGCCCGCGTCGCAGGCGATCAGGAACAGGCCCCACCAGACGAGGAAGTCGCCGAAGTAGTTGGGGTGCCTGGTCCAGCTCCACAGGCCGCGGTCCATGATGCGGCCCTGGTGGGCCGGGTCCGCCTTGAAGCGGGCCAGTTGGGCGTCGCCGACGGCCTCGAAGGCCAGCCCGACGGCCCAGACGGCCGCGCCGGTCCAGGCCAGCGCCGTGACCGGGCCGGAACCGTAGGAGGCCGCCTGGACGGGCAGCGACACCAGCCATACGAGGGCGCCCTGGAGCAGGTAGACCATGCGCAGGGCGTAGAGGTTCCGGTTGCCGGGTGCCTTGGCCAGCATGGCGTCGTAGCGCGGGTCCTCGCCGTGGCCCCGGCCGCGCCGGCCGATGTGCACGGCCAGCCGCAGCCCCCAGACGGCGGTCAGGACGGCGACCAGGACCTGACGGACCGGGTCGCCCTCCCCCACCGCTGCCGCCACCGCGCAGGTCACGACCGCGACCGCGGCGAAGCCGAGGCCCCAGGCCACGTCCACGACCCGGTGCACGCCCTTGCGCACGGCGACCGCGAAGGTGGCCAGCATGACGGCGAACGCGGCGGCCGCCGCCCAGCCGAGGCCGGCGGCGAACGCGCCCCACGGGAGGCCGGTCACGACGCGTCCAGCCGCTCGTACCACTCCCCCGAGGTGGCGGGCATCCCGCTGACGCCCTCGGCGGTCGGCCGTACGCCCAGGATCTGGTCGACGCCCATCCGCCGCTGCTCGAAGGCGAGCGCGCCGCCCACCAGGTACAGCCGCCACACCCGCGCGGTCTCCTCGCCGACGAGGGCGGTGAAGTCGTCCCAGCGCTCCTCCAGGGTGCGCTCCCACGCGGCGACGGTGCGGACGTAGTGCTCGCGCAGGGACTCGGTGTGGCGCACTTCGAGTCCCGCGTCCTCCATGAGCTGGACGGTCTCGCCCAGTGGCCGCATGTGCATGTCGGGGGCGATGTAGGCCTCGATGAAGGCGCCGCCGCCGGGGGCGTTGCGGCCGCGCGACATCTGCTGCACCAGGACGCGGCCCTCGGGCCGTACCAGGCGGTGCAGGGCGGCGGCGAACGCCGGGTACTCGGCGTCTCCGACGTGTTCGCCCATCTCGACGCTGGAGACGGCGTCGTAGTCGCCGCCCGTGATGTCGCGGTAGTCCTGGCAGAGGACCTCCACCCGGTCCTCAAGGCCGCGCTCGCGCACCTGTTCGCGGACGTGGGCGGCCTGCTCCCGGGCCAGCGTGACCGCGGTGACCCGCGCCTTGTGCCGTTCGGCCGCGTGCAGGGTGAGCGAGCCCCAGCCGCAGCCGATGTCGAGCAGGCGGGCGCCCTCGGTGAGGCCCAGCTTGCGGCAGATCAGCTCCAGCTTGGCCCGCTGGGCGTCGGCGGCGTGGGCGTCCGTGTACTCGTCCGCCCACAGGCCGCAGGAGTAGGCCATGGTGTCGTCGAGGAGGAGGCGGTAGAAGTCGTTGGAGAGGTCGTAGTGGTGGCTGATGGCGGCGCGGTCGCGGGACTTGGTGTGCAGGCCGCCGCGCAGCCGGGCCTGGGAGGCGGGCACCGGCGGGCGGGGTCCCACGGCGCCGAGGCGGACGGCGGTCGCGGCGGCGCGGGCCCGGTCGGCGAGGCCCGGGCGGGGCGGATGCGGGCGGCGTTCGCGGGTGGCCGCCCACATCCGGCGCAGGCCGTCGGCCAGGTCGCCGTCCACGTCGAGTTCGCCGGTGACGTAGGCCTGGGCCAGGCCGAGTTCGCCGGGCTGCCAGAGCAGGCGGCGCAGGGCGCGCCGGGAGCGTACGACGACCACGGGGCCGTCGGCGGGGCCGGTCTCCGTGCCGTCCCAGGCGCGCAGCCGGACGGGGAGCGGACCGCCGAGCGCGTCCTCGACGAGCGCGGCGAGCCGGTGGGCGGCGCCGGTCCGGGCGGTGCGGGCGGGGGTCATCGGGCGGTGCCCTCCTTGGTGAACAGGTACTGCTGGACGTCCAGGTAGGCGGCGCGGAAGCCGGCCTCGGAGTAGGCGAGGTAGAAGGTCCACAGGCGCCGGAAGGTCTCGTCGAAGCCGAGGGCGTCGACCTCGGCGGCGCGTTCGGTGAACCGTTCCCGCCACAGCCGCAGCGTCTCGGCGTAGTGCGCGCCGAAGCCGTCGCGGCGGGCGACGCGCAGTCCGGTGTGGTCGCGGACCGTCGTCTCGATCGCCTCCGTGGAGGGGATCAGGCCGCCGGGGAAGACGTACTTCTGGATCCAGGTGTGGGTGGAGCGGGAGGCCGTCATGCGGTCGTGCGGCAGGGTGATGGCCTGGAGGGCGGCCCGCCCGCCCGGGGCGAGGCGGTCGTCGAGGGCACGGAAGTAGACCGGCCAGAACTCGGCGCCGACGGCCTCTATCATCTCGACGCTGACGACGGCGTCGTAGGTGCCCTTCTCCTCGCGGTAGTCGCGCAGTTCGACCCGCACGCGGTCGGAGACTCCGGCCTCGCGGGCGCGTTCCAGGGCGCGGTCGCGCTGTTCGCGGGAGAGGGTGAGGGAGGTCACGTGGGCGCCGCGCGCGGCGGCCCGCAGGGCGAGTTCGCCCCAGCCGGTGCCGATCTCCAGGAGCCGGGTGCCGTCGCCGACCTCGGCGAGGTCCAGCAGCCGGTCGATCTTGCGCTGCTGTGCGGTGGCGAGCGACTCGCGGCGGGCGGGGAAGCCGAGGAAGACGGCCGAGGAGTAGCTGAGGGTGTCGTCCAGGAAGAGGGCGAACAGGTCGTTGGACAGGTCGTAGTGGCTGCTGATGTTGGACCGGGCGCCCTCGGGCGTGTTGCGCAGGGCGGCGGGCTGCCGCTGGTGCCACAGCCGGCGCAGCCGCTGGAGCGGGGCGGGCACCAGGTGGGCGGCGTTGGCGGCGAGCACGCCGAGGGCGCCGACCAGGTCCGGGGCGTCCCACTCGCCGGCCATGTAGGACTCGCCGAAGCCGATGAGGCCCTGGGCGCCGATCCGGCCGTGGAAGGCGTCGGGGTCGTGGACCTCCACCAGCGGCCCGCCCAGACCCACGGTGTCGCCGTCGGCGAACCGCACCCGCAGCGGCAGCCGGTCCAGGGCCCGGCGGACGACGGCCGCGGCGACGGTGCGGCGTGCCCGGGAGGCCCGGGGCGGGGCGGCCACGTCGGGCCAGCGGTGCGGGTCGACCGGGGTGCTGCGGACCGAGGGGACGCGGGACGCGGTGGCGGGGCGGGGGTGGGTCGCGGTCATGTCGCTTTCTCCGTGGTGCGGTTGTTCGGGCGCGGCTGGACGGGGAGGCCGCGCAGGTAGAGACGGATGCCGTGCCTGCGGATGCCGATGGACACCGCGAGCGTCGACAGCGGGTGCCGCAGCGCGAGCCGCAGGAGGGCGGTGGGGGTCGCCTCCCGCCGGTTGCCCCGGACCGTCGCGGTGAACGGGCGGCTGCCGGGCCGGTCCAGTCGTACGGTCAGGTCGAGGCGGTCCGCGGGCAGCGGCAGCCGCATGCGGTAGGCGCCGTCGACGGGGAAGAACGGCGAGACGTAGAAGTCCTTGTCGGCGTGGGCGACGCCCGTCTCGTCGGGGTGGAGCAGGTAGGCGTGGCGTTCGCCGTAGGTGTTGTGCACCTCGGCGACGACGCAGCGCGGGGCGCCGTCGGGGCCGTGACACCAGTAGAGGGTCAGCGGGTTGAAGACGTGGCCGAGGACGCGGGCGTGCGCGAGCATGAGGACCCGGCCGCCCGCCAGGTCGACACCGCGGTCGGCGAGGAAGCGGTCGAGGCCCGCCCGCAGGGAGGGGGCGTCGCCGGCGAAGTGGTCGCGGGCGCGGAAGCCGGCGAGGGGGCGCAGCGGGCGGGGCAGTTCGGGGAGGTGGTCGAGGTCGACGAGCCACATGTAGGTGCGGTGGCGCAGGGTGTAGCGGGTGGGGTCGGTGCGTACGTGGACGGTCTCGCAGGGGTACAGGCCGGGCCGGGCCGTGGGGGTGCGGGTCACCAGGTCACTCCGAGGGCTTCGGCGGCCTCCACCCCGGAGCGGCAGCCGTCCTCGTGGAACCCCCAGCCGTGGTAGGCGCCGGCGTAGGCGGTGACCGGGGTGCGCAGGCCGGCCAGCCGGCGCTGGGCGGCGACCGACTCGGGTGTGTAGACGGGGTGTTCGTAGGTCATGCGGGCCAGCACCCGGTCCGGGTCGACGCGGTCCTCGCCGCCGAGGGTGACGACGTAGGTGTCGGTCGCGTCGAGGCGTTGCAGGCGGTTCATGTCGTAGCTGACGCGGACCCGGTCGGCGCCCGCGTCGCAGGACGGCATGAGGTAGTTCCAGGAGGAGCGGGCTCCTCGTGCGCGGGGCAGCAGGGTGGTGTCGGTGTGCAGGAGGGTGGCGTTGCGGGAGTAGCGGAACGCGCCGAGGACCTCCTTCTCCTCGGGCGTCGGGTCGGCCAGCAACTCCAGGGCCTGGTCGGGGTGGACGGCGACGACGAGGTGGTCGTAGGTGTCGGTGGTGCCGTCGGCGGCGGTCACGTCCACGCCGTCCGCGTGCCGGGTCACCGAGCGGACGGGGGTGGCGGTGCGTACGTCGGGCAGGCGCTCGGCGATCCGGTCGACGTAGGAGCGGGAGCCGCCGGTGACCGTGCGCCACACCGGTGAGCCGCCGACCGCGAGCATGCCGTGGTGGTGCAGGAAGCGGAACAGGTAGGCGGCCGGGTAGCGCAGGGCGGTGACCGCGTCGCAGGACCAGACGGCGGAGACCACGGGCGTCATGAAGTGGGCGCGGAAGTACGGCGAGAAGCCCTCGCGGTCCAGGAATTCGCCCAGGGTCAACGCCTGGTCGGCGTCGGCGCCGAGCAGCCGGTGGGCGGCGCGGTGGAAGCGGGGCACCTGGGCCAGCATGCGCAGGTAGGGGCCGCTCAGGGCGTTGCGCGGGCGGGCGAGGAGACCGGCGGGGCCGCGGGCGCCGGCGTACTCCAGTCCGCAGCCCTCGCACCGCACCGACATGCTCATCTCCGACTCCTGCGTGGCGACGCCGAGTTCGTCGAAGAGGCGCAGCAGGTTCGGGTAGGTGCGGCGGTTGTGCACGATGAACCCGGAGTCGACCCGGTGGACCCGGCCGTCCGCGGCGGCCAGTTCGTGGGTGTGGGCGTGGCCGCCGAGGCGGTCGTCGGCCTCGTAGAGCGTTACCTGGTGCGCGTGGCCCAGTACGTACGCGGCGGTCAGACCGGCCACTCCGCTGCCTATGACGGCGGTGCGGTGTGCGGTCTCCCCTGACGCTCGCGGCATTTCGCTACTCCTCCACCCCACGGTGATCAACGCTGGCGTGGGTAATCCGGAGCCGGGTCCCGAGCGGATTGGGCCAGGTTGCGGGCGCTCTCCGGGAGAGCCATCCGGAGGGCGTGCGGCAACGAATCAACAGTGGGGAGGTAAGCGCAGGAAATGGGAGAAAGAGTTCCGAGGAGCCATGAACGACACCTATGAGCCGGTGGCCCAGGGGCCCGCGTACGGGGTGCACGTCGTACGCCGCGAGGTCCGGGACCGGCTCACGTCCTGGGGCACGGGCGCGCTCGCCGCGGACGCCGAGCTGGTCGTCGCGGAGCTGCTGGCCAACGCCGAGCAGCACGGCAGGCCGCCGGTGCGGATCGCCCTGACCCTGCGGCGCGGGGCGCACGGCGGGTGCACGGTGCGGGTGGAGGTCACCGACTCGGGCGACGCCTTCGACGTCGGGCGGGTGCGGGCACGCTGGCGGCACCCGGCCTTCGACTGGGGTGAGGACGGGCGGGGGCTCTTCCTGGTCGACGCCCTCAGCGCCCACTGGGGGGACCGGCCGGCGCCGGGAGGGCACACTGTCTGGGCCGACCTGTGCTGACGGTCCACCCATCCGCGGGCGGTGCGGCAACGGATCACCGATGACCGGCGAGGGCAGGGGAAGGGACCGGATGAGCGTGCGGGACGAACCGTCGGCAGGGGCGCTGTGGGTGCGGCGGAGGCCGCGGCGGACGGGAGCGGCGGTGCTGGTCCTGCACGGTGGCCGCGCGGACAGCCGGCGGGCCGCGCGGCCCTGGCAGCTCGCGGCGTTGCGGATGCACCCGTTCCTGCGGTCGCTGGACGCGGCCACCGACCGCGACGACGTACTCCTCGGCCAGGTGCGCTACCGCAGCCGCGGCTGGAACGGCGCGGCCGAGGATCCGCTGCACGACACCCGGCGGGCGCTCACCGAGCTGCACCGCCTGGTCGGTGAGGTGCCCGTGGTGCTGCTGGGGCACTCCATGGGCGGCCGGGCCGCCCTGCGCGCCGCGGAGGCCGCCCAGGTACGGGGTGTGGTGGCCCTCGCCCCGTGGGTGCCGCCCGGCGAGCCGGTCGCCCAGCTGCGGGACCGGCGGGTGCTCGTCCTGCACGGCAGCCGCGACCGCGTCACCGACCCGGCGGAGTCCGCCACGTACGTCTCCCGCGCCCGCACGGCAGGCGCCCGGGCCGACCTCCTCCTCGTGCCGGGCGGCGACCACGCCATGCTCCGCCACCACACCCACTGGCACCGCACGGCGACGACCGCGGTCGCCGACCTGCTCACCCAGCTCGACCCGGACGATGCTCCCGGGCCGTCCCCGGCGGCCGGACGGTGAGCGTCAGACCCTCGGCACGATCACCTGGGTCAGGCGGGCACCGCACCGATCAGCCCGCCGTCGATGACGAGATCCTGGCCGTTGACATAGGACGCGTCGCCCGAGGCGAGGAACGCCACCGCCGCGGCCACCTCTTCCGGGCGCCCGAAGCGGCCGGCGACGATCCGACCGGTGACCGCCTCCGCCTCCGCTGTGGTCAGCGCGTCGGCCGGGTACATCGGGGTGTCGATGTAGCCGGGGCTGACGGAGTTGACGCGGATGCCTCGCGGGGCGAGTGAGGCGGCGAGCGTCCGGGCCAGGTTGTGCACGGCGGCCTTGGTCGCCGAGTAGAGGGTCAGGACACTGTTGCCCCGGTGGAGGGTCCAGGAGGCGTTGATGACGATCGAGCCTCCGTCTGCCAGCAGCGGCAGCGCCTTCTGGACGGTGAAGAACACGCCCTTGAAGTTGACGTCGACGGCATGGTCGAAGTCCGGCTCGGTGATGTTCTCGAACGGCAGGAAGGTGCCGGTGCCGGCGTTCGCGAAGAGGGCGTCCAGCCGGCCGTGACGGTCCCGGACGGTTTCCATCAGCGTGTCCACCGCGCCGAGGTCGGCGGCGTCGGCCACGATCCCCGAGGCATGGGGGCCGATCCGGTGGACGGCGGAGTCCACCCGTGCGCGGGTGCGGCCGGTGACGATGACGTGGGCGCCTTCGGCGACCAGGCGGTGCGCCGTCGCCAGACCCATGCCGCTGGTACCGCCGGTGACGAGGACGGTCTTCCCGGTGAAACGGTTCATGCCGGCGTTCCCGTCAATGTGTGCGTGAGGTGGTCGCTGAGCCGGGGCAGCCACTCCGGGCGGGCGTTGCCGAGGAGGTGGTCGCCGTGCGGGACGGACACGTAGGTGCCCTGCGGCGCCAGACGGGCCAGGGGCTCGCCGTTCGTCACGCCGGGGATGACGTCCTGGCCGCCGTCCACGACCAGCAGCGGGGCCGCGATGCGGGGTGCCAGGGCGGTCAGGTCGACGTTGTCGGCGAACGAGTGGGCAGCGTCGGCTCCTCCCGCTCGACTGGCCATGATGTCTCGTACAGGCGGGGGGAGTTCCTCCCAGTCGAGGCGGAAGGGACCGCTGACGGTGGCGACGGCGGCCACCCGGGGCTCCAGCGCCGCGGCCCGGGCCGCGAAGTAGCCGCCCAGACTCATCCCGACGAGCCCGACGCGTGCCACGCCGAGGGCGTCGATGACCCGGCCCACGACCCGCTCGTAGTCCGGCACGAACGTCGTGGCGGCCGCGAGCGCGCCTTGGCCGGGGCCGTCCATCGCGAACACCGCCAGCCCTCTGGCAAGGAGCGCGGACGCGAGATCGAGGAACTCCTCCTTGGCCGAGTCCAGGCCGGGGACGACGACCACGGTCCCCGGCGCGTCGGAGGGGCCGCGCAGCCAGCCGGTGAATCCCTCACCGCTCACCCGCCGCGCACCGGGCTCCAGCAGGGTGAGAGCTCTGCTCAGGGCGAGATCCGCCCTGGCGGCGGCACGATGCGCTTCCTCGTAGGGCGCCAGGGTGGCGAGGTGGAACCACCGGGCCGCCACCAGCAGGTACTCACCCGCCGAGCGGGTTGATCCCGCGTCGTCCGCGTGCTGGAGGTAGCCCAGTCCGGTGCGCATGCAGGACGGCCCCCAGTCGGCGATGGAGGTGAGGCCTTCGGTGACCCGCCGGTACTCGTGAGGGTCCACGCCCGCACCGATGGCACGGGTCCACTGGGCGGCGGCGAACTCGGTGCTGCTCATCGTGCTCCTCCGGTCAGCAGGACGGCCTTGCCGCGAATCCGGCGCTCTCTCAGGTCGACCAGGGTGTCGGCGGTCTGGGTCCAGTCGGTGACGCGGCCGATCTCCGGGTGCAGCCGGCCCTGTTCCACGAGGCTCACCAGTGCCGAGAGGTCGCGGGCGTACGGGGCGCCGGCGTAGTGGAAGTGCTGGATCGTCACGCGCTCGGGCCCGCCGAGGAGCTGGAAGAAGTCGAGGGTCACGGGGGTACGGCTCGCCTGGCCGAACCAGATGAGCAGGCCGCCCGGGCGCACCTTCGACAGGGCGAGGGGCAGATCGGGCCCACCCGTGGACTCCAGCACGACATCGAACGGCCCCTGAGCCGCCGCGACCTCGTGCACCACCCGCGCGCCCAGTTCCGCGAGCCGCTCGCCGCGCGCCGGCGTGGCCGTCACCGCGGTCAGCTCGGCTCCGGCACCGACGGCAAGCTCGGTGACGTAGTGGCCCACGCCTCCCGAGGCGCCGGTCAGCAGCACCCGTCGGCCGGCCAGGGAACCGGCCGTACGCAGCAGCCGCAGAGCGGTGATGCCGGCCAGGGGCAGGGCCGCCGCCCGTACGCTGTCGATGCTGTCCGGGAGCACCGCGAGGGAGTGCGTGGGCACAGCGGCGTACTCGGCCCAGCCGCCCTGCGCCGGGTGGCCGACCACGCGGCTGCCGATGCCGGGGCCGGAGCCGTCGGCCGCCGCCTGTACGACCAGCCCCGCGATGTCCTTGCCGGGCAGCAGCTCCGGCCGGGGGCGTTCGAGAAGGAATGTCTCACCCCGGTTCGGGGCGAACGCCTCGACTTTGATCAGGGCCTCACCGGGCTCCGGCACGGGCTGGGAAACCTCGGCGAAGCCGACCGGGCGCGCCGCTTCTCCCGTCGGAATCAGTCTTTGCATGGAGAGGATGCAACCCCCTCGGTCGCCCCGCGATCCAACAACGAACCAGCGAAGCCGACAACTTTTGGTTGTCACCTATGGTGGGAGCCATGGATCTCGACGTGGCACACGTACGTGCCTTCGTGCGCACCGCCGAGGAACTGCACTTCGGCCGGGCGGCCGGGACGCTCGCCATCTCCCAGCAGTCGCTGTCCAAGAGGATCGCGCGGCTGGAAACCCTGCTGGGCACCGAGCTCTTCCACCGTGGCGGCAACGGAGTACGCCTCACCGAGGCCGGACAGCGCTTCCTCGCTCCGGCCCGGCAGACGGTGGCCGCCGCCGACGCCGCGGTCGCGGCCGTGTCCGGGACGGAACGTCCGCTGCGCGTTGACGTCTGGGGGCACCTGTACGCGCCGATGCGGACGCTGGCCCAGGTCGCCGGACGGGCCGGTGAACTGGCCCTGGGGCACGGGCGCGACCTGCCGTCGGTGACGACGGCGCTGCTGCACGGTGACATCGACGCGGCCTTGGGCCGCGTCCATCCCCCGCTGCCCGCCGGGCTGGCACACCGCCTCGTCCGTCTCGAACCGGTGGACGCCGTACTGAGCGCGGACCATCGGCTCGCGGCCGAACCGGCCCTGCGGCCGGACCAGTTGTGCGACAGCACACTGTGGGCACCCGGCGCCCTGGACCGGCTCGACTTCCTCCACCGGTTCGCGGACCGATTCGGCGTCCGGAACACGGCCACGAGCGTCAATCTGGGGCTGGCCCACTTCCTGGCCGAGGTGGCGGCGGACCCGCGCCGCTTCTCACTGGTGCCCGCCGACGTGCCCCTGCCGGAGGTCCCGGGGCTGCGCTCCGTCCCTCTGGTCGATCCCACGCCGCTGTACGCCTGGTCGTTGCTGTGGCGCGTCGGGAACGGATCCCCGGGGCTGAACGACCTGGCCACCGCGTGCGCTGAGGAAGCCGGTCGCAGTCGATGGCTGGAGTACGACCCGACCCGCGACTGGCTGCCTGAACCACCCACGAGCGTTCCCGGTCCCGGACGCGAGTGATGCGCGCGAGGTCGCGCGGGCGATGCGGTCGCTACCCCCTCAGCGTGCCCAGGAAGCGGACGTGCGGGCGGGCGGCCGGGCCGGTGCGGGTGACCTCGGCGTGGACGCCGTAGACCTCCGCGATCAGGGCGGCGGTCAGGACCTCCGCAGGTTCGCCGTGGGCCACGACCCGCCCCTCGGACAGCACGACGAGGTGGTCGCAGTACATCGCGGCGAGGTTGAGGTCGTGCAGGGCGACGACGCTGGTGACGGGCAGGGCGACGACGAGGGCCAGCACGTCCAGCTGGTGCTGGATGTCGAGGTGGTTGGTGGGTTCGTCCAGCAGGAGTTCGCGTGGCTGCTGGGCCAGGGCGCGGGCGATCTGGACGCGTTGGCGTTCGCCACCGGAGAGGGTGTGCCAGAGCCGGTCGGCCTGCGCGGTAAGACCGGTGCGCGCGAGGGCGTCCGCGACCACCTCCTCGTCGGCCGCCGACGCCGGTGTCCAGGCGCGGCGGTGCGGGATCCGGCCGAGCCGGACGACGTCGCGGACCGACACCTCCACCAGCGTGTCCGCCTGCTGTTCGACGACGGCCACCCGCCGGGCGACGTCGCGGCGGCCCATCCGGTCCAGCGGACGGCCGTCCAGGGTGACGACGACGGAGGTGGGGGCGAGCACGCCGGCCAGCAGCCGCAACAGGGTGGACTTTCCCGACCCGTTGGGGCCGAGCAGGCCGGTCATGGCACCGGGCCGGGGGCTGAGTTCGACGCCGTCCAGGATCAGCCGCCCGCCGGCGGCGCGGGAGACCCGCTCGGCGCTCAGCGTCACCGTGCCCTCCGGGTGCGGTACAGGACGAGGACGAAGGCGGGTACGCCGATCAGCGAGGTCACCACGCCCACCGGGACCTCCTTGGGGGCGAGGACGGTACGGGCCAGGGTGTCGACCCACACCAGGAACACGGCTCCGGCGAGGGCGCAGACCGGCAGGAGGCGGGCGTGCCCGGGACCGGTGAGCGCCCGCACGGCGTGCGGCAGCACCAGTCCGACGAAGCCGATGGCACCGGCCGAGGCGACCAGGGCGGCGGTGAGCAGGGCGGTGGCGCACAGCAGGACCAGCCGGGTACGGGCCACGTGGACGCCGAGGGTGGCCGCGGCGTCCTGACCGAAGGCGAAGGCGTCCAGCGTCCTGCCGTGGCCGAGGCACACGGCGAGGACCAGCACCAGGACCGCCGTGCCGGTCCACACGTCCGTCCAGCCGGCCCCGCCGAGCGAGCCGAGCAGCCAGAAGAGCACCCCGCGGGTGGTCTCGGCGTCGGCCGCGGTCATCACCACGAAGGAGGTGAGCGAGGAGAACAGCTGCATCGCCGCCACGCCCGCGAGAACCACCCGGTCCGGGGTGCCGCCGAGGCTGTGGCTGAGCAGCATCACCAGCGCGAAGGAGCACACCGCGCCGAGGAACGCCCCGCCCGGGACGGACAGCGCGCCGCCGCCCACACCGAGTACGACGACCAGGACGGCGCCGGTCGAGGCGCCGGAGGAGACGCCGAGCACGAAGGGGTCGGCGAGCGGGTTGCGCAGCAGGGACTGGAGGACGGCACCGCACACGGCGAGTCCGGCGCCGCACACCGCGGCGAGCAGGGTCCGGGGCAGTCGCAGGTCCCAGACGATGCCGTCGCGGATGGGGGTGACGTCCGCGGCGGCGGGGCCTCCGCCGAGGTGGGCGACGATCACGGACCACACGTCGGCCACGTCGATGTCCGCCGGTCCGATGGTGACGGCGACGGCCACGGAGGCGCACAGGGCGACGACGCCGGTCAGCGCCCACAGGGGGTAGGCACGGCGGCCGGCCGCGCGTATGCCGGAGGCCGACCGGCCCTCGGACGCGGCCCGGCGCTCGGACGTCGCCCGTTCCTTGGACGTCGCCCGGCTCGCGGACGTCACTTGGTGAGGCCGTACTCGCGCAGCGCGGCCGCCACCTGTTCGACGCCCTCGACGGTGCGGATGGTGGGGTTCATGGCCTGCCCGCTGAGCAGGACGTACCGCTTTTCGCGGACGGCGGTCATGTTCCGGGTGACGGGGTCGGACTCCAGGAACTCGATCTTCTTCGCGGCGGTCTCTGCCGTCTGCGACTTGCGGGTGAGGTCGCCGAGGACGAGGACGTCGGGGTCGCGGTCGGCGACGGTCTCCCAGCCGACCTGCGGCCATTCGTCGTGGGTGTCGTCCATGGCGTTCTTCGCCCCGACCGCGCGGGTCATTACGCCGGGGGCGCCGCAGCAGCCGGCCATGTAGGGCGAGGTGGAGTTGGCGAACCAGTACATGAGGGTGACGTCGGAGGCGTCGATGCCGGACGTCGCCTTCTTCACGCGGGACTTCAGGTCGGCGACCAGCTTCTCGCCGCGCTCCTCGACGTCGAAGACCCGGGCCAGGTCGCGGACCTCGCGGTAGACGGTGTCCATGGTGAAGGGCTCGCTGCGGACGCCGTCGCCGTCGCCGCTGTTGTCCTTGCCGACGCAGTCGGACGGGGAGAGGTAGGCCGGCACGCCGAGTTCGGTGAACTGCTCGGGGGTGGCCACTCCCCCGGTGCCGAGGGTGGAGGTGAAGGAGGCGGCGACGAAGTCGGGTTCGGCGTCCAGGACCGTCTCGAAGGACGGCATGTCGTCGGCGAGCTGGGGCACGCCCGCGTTCGCCTTCTCCAGCCCCTTCATCACCGGGTCGGTCCAGGTGGCGGTGCCCGCCATGCGGTCGGCCAGGCCGAGGGAGAGCAGGATCTCGGTGGTCCCCTGGTTGAGGGAGACCGCGCGCTGCGGAGGCGCGGCGACCTCGACCTCGCGGCCGCAGTCACGGACGGTGCGCGGGTAGCCGGCCGCCGGATCCGGCCCGGCGGAGTCGTCGCCGGTGTCCGTCCCGGAACCGCAGCCGGCGGCTAGCAGGGCGCCGGCCAGGAGCGGGACCAGGCCGCGGACGGCGCGGCGGGAGGCGGGGAGGCGTCGGAGGCCGACGGGGCGCGCTGCGCGCGAGGAGGCGGGCAAGGAGGATCCTCTGGCGTCGAGGGCTCGTACGCGAAGCCCGTTCGTACGGTGCGTCCCGCGCCGTACGCGGCGCGGGTGCCAGCAGGTCTTCGGACTCGGGATCGACCGGACGGAACGCCTTCCCGGGCGGCCTCCGCCGCCCAGTGGCCCGTGTCCCGCCCGTCACCCTCACCGCTGCGCGTCAGCTCCGGATTCGCACCGGATTCCCTGACCCACCAGGTGGGTTCGACTGGCTTCCGCAAGCTACCACAGGGTCCTCGCGCCACCGGGGGGCGGGCGGCTGCCTCACCCGCCCCCGGCGCCGACGCGCCCGACCGCGTCAGCTCTTGGGCATCAGGACGCTGTCGATGATGTAGACGTTGGCGTTGGCGGTCTTGACGTTGCCGCAGACCACGTTGGCGGAGTCGTTGACCTTGTAGGCCTCGTCCGAGCCGGAGGTGGTGAGCTTGGACTTCTGCAGGGTGTCGAAGGAGCCGTTCTCCAGGTCCTTGGGGGCGAGCTTCTGGCCCACGACGTGGTAGGTCAGGATGTCGGTGAGCATCGCCTTGTCGTTGAGGACCTTGTCCAGGTCGGCCTTCGGGATCTTGGCGAAGGCGTCGTTGGTCGGCGCGAACACCGTGATGTTCTCGGCGTTGTTGAGGGTGTCGACCAGACCGGCCTTCTTGACCGCGGACACCAGCGTGGACAGGGCCGGGTTGTTCGAGGCAGCGGTGGCGACCGGGTCCTTCGCCATGCCGTCGAACGAACCGGCGCCCTCCTTCGGCACGGTGGAGCAGGCCGGGCCGAACGGCTCGTCGGCGCCGGACATGCCGCCCGAGGTGTCCTCGGACTTGTCGTCGGTGGCCGCGGGGGCTGAGGACTCGGCCTGCGCGGAGTCCGAGGAGCCGCTGTCACTGTCGTCGGAGCAGGCGGCCAGCGACAGGGGCAGGACGGCGGCCGCGACGATGGCGACGGCGGAACGACGGATACGGGCGTTCATGGATATCTCCCTGCAAATCGGCAGCACTGAGGCAGCGCTGATGTAGTGATGTGGAGCGTGGTGCGCGTCGAGGTGGAGCGGTGGTCCGCTCGGTGAGCTGTCCGCCCGGTGGGCGGTTCCTATCCGCGTGGGGGCCGAGCCGCCCTGCGTATCGCAGGCAGCGAGCGCAGGCGGGCGGTCCGCTGTCGGTGTGGTCTCGGTTCTTCCCTCACACGGGGAATCCGGAGCCGGGCGGGTTCCGGATTGGCCGATCACCCGATCGAGTGGGGAAGTTTCTCGGGCACCTCTGTGAACAGGGGCTTTCCCCGGAAGATGCCGTCAACATGACGGAGCATCAGAGCGGGGTGGCGGCCCGCAGGATGAGGAACATGGTGACGGCGGAGTTCGCCGACGACATCGCGGACACGGCCGTTCCGGCGGCCGCGGCCCACGCGGCCAGTCCCACCGAGGTGAACAGCGAGGGCCAGGTGCGGACGGCGGGCGCGGGACCCAGCAGGGCCGCCACCCGGCGCGGCACGGGGCCGGGCGCCGCGAGGCCGGCCAGGGTCGCGACCGGGGTGCCCCGGGAGACGAGGGCCGCCTTGCCGATCGCGGTGGCCACGGCGCGACGGTCGCCGACCGCCTTCGCGGCCGCCTCGTCGGCCCAGCGTTCGGCCGTGTAGGAGACGGCGGTGCGCAGGGGGCGCAGGAACGGGTTGGCCAGCGCGGCGAGCCGGACGGCCAGCAGGAAGCGGTGGTGGCGGGCGGCGAGGTGGGCCCGCTCGTGGGCGAACAGCGCGCGCCGCTCGGCCGGTTCGAGGCAGTCGAGCAGCGCGGTGGTGACCACCACCCGGTCCCGGCGTCCGCCGGGCAGCGCGTACGCGTAGGGCACGTCGTCCGGCAGTACGGCCACGCCGGTGCCCCGCAGTCCGGCGAGGGCGCGGTGGGCCCGGCGGCGTACCCGGCCGTGCCGCCACAGTGCTCGGGCCGAGACCAGGAGTACGGCGCACAGCGCGGGAATCGCCGCCTTGCCGACGACCTCGTCGTAGGGCACCGCCGCCCGCACCTCGGGGTCCGACCAGCCGTCGGGCAGCGGGTTGCCGGGCAGTTGCGCGGTGCCGACCACCATCACCAGCGCCAGGCACACGGTGCTGCACAGCGCCATGACGGCGGCGACGGCGGTGAGCAGCCTGGTCGCGGTGCGCGGGTGCAGGCGCTGCTCGGCCAGCCGGGCGACGGGCCATGCCGTCAGCGGCAGGACCAGGGGCAGGAAGACGAAGACTCCCATGCCGGTGTCAGCCGTCCTCGGCGCCGTGCGTGTGTCCGAGCAGGTCGCGCAGCAGCCGCTCGTCGTCCGGGTCGAGGCCGGTGACGAAGCTGGCCAGCACCGCCTCCCGGTCGCTCTCGGCGTCCAGGACCTTGCGCATCCTGCGCGCGGCAAGACCGGCCTGGTCCGCGGGTGTCCAGGCGAAGGACCGGCCCGCCCGCTCGCGGCTGACGGCGCCCTTCTCCAGCAGCCGGGTCAGGATCGTGATCACCGTGGTGTAGGCGAGGTCGCCGCCCAGGCGCTCCTGCACCCAGCCGGCCGTCGCGGGGCCCTCCGCCTCGCGCAGCGCCGTCAGCACCAGGGCCTCCAGCTCGCCCTGGCCCCGCCGCCGCGACCGCCGGTGATCCGTCACGGGCCGCCTCCTTCCGCCGCTGTGCGCTCTGTGCGACGGCCATCGTATAGAAGCCCAGTTTCCACAGTTTCGTAGACTGAACGGTGGGCGCGCAGTCGGCACGACGAAGGAGACCGCCGTGCTGGTCGGTCTGGGCTGGGACGGGCGCACCACGACCGGCACCGACTACGACCTCGACGCCTCGGCGCTGCTCCTGGACGCCGCCGGCAAGGTGCTCCCGGACGGGCACTTCGTCTTCTACAACAACCTCACCAGCCCGGACGGCTCGGTCGAGCACACCGGCGACAACCTGACCGGTGAGGATCGTCTTCCCGGTCTCCATCCACGACGCGGAGAACCGCGGCCAGAGCTTCGGCCAGGTCCGCAACGCCTTCATCCGGGTCGTCAACCAGGCGGGCAGCCAGGAGATCGCCCGCTTACGACCTGTCCGAGGACGCGTCGACCGAGACCGCCATGGTCTTCGGCGAGCTGTACCGGCACGGCGCCGAGTGGAAGTTCCGTGCGGTCGGGCAGGGTTACGCCTCCGGCCTCGCGGGCATCGCCGCGGACTTCGGCGTCAACATCTGACCCGCCCCCGGTTCCGGCCCGGTCACCGGTCCGTGGCGCAGCAGCCGCCCGCCCCACCGGGGGCCGGCGCGGTGTCGAGGCGGCAGAAGCAGGACGCCTCGACCGGTACGTCCGCGAGGGCGGCGGCGAGCCTCAGCTGCTGCGCCACGATCCGCGCCTCCCCCGCCCGGTCCAGCCGCACCAGGCACTCGTGGAGTCCGTGCAGCGCCCAGACGTTACCCGGGTGCTGGAGGGCGCGGGGCAGGGTGTCGTCGAGGCCCAGGTCGGCCCGGTAGACCGCCTCGGCCTCGGCGACCCGGTCCTGTTCCAGGAGCAGGGCGCCGTACGCGTGCCGGGTGGGCTGCATCCAGCCCCACGGCTCGTCGTAGGGGAGATTGTCGTCCAGGCCGATCGAGCGTTCCAGGGCGGCGAAGGCGGCGATGTGGTCGCCCTTGCGGTACTCCAGCTCGCCGTCGAGCATGGCGGAGGCGATGGCGAGGATGTCGGCGCAGGTGTTGTTGAACAGCATGCGGGAGTCCGGCACGCGGGCGACCGCGTCGCGGAACAGGGCGCGTTCCGCCTCCGCCTCGGCGACCCGACCGGTGGCCGAGAGGGCGACGCCGCGGGCGTAGTGCAGCATCGCGGTGGTCACGCAGTACAGGCGCGGATCGGCGGGCAGCGGCAGGGCGAGGATGTCGGCCCAGCGGCCGAAGCGGATCAGGACGTGCACCCGCATGGCCAGGAAGCCCTCCAGCCAGTCGGCCATGGGGGGGCTCTGCACGCGCAGCAGTTCCTCGGGAACGGACGCCTCCAGCCGGACGGCGGTGTCGAGGGCGATGTCGTACCGGCCCAGGAACATCGCGCCGTAGATCCTGAAGTGGTAGTTGTGCGTGCGGTAGAGGGCGTAGAAGTTCATCGCCCCGGCCCGCGCGCGGTACTTCTCGTCGGCGGCGATGGCGGCGCTGTTGTCCGACACCACGCGCCGGTAGTCGCCGCACAGCACTTCGAGGTGCGACGGCATGTGGAGGAGGTGTCCCGCGTCGGGGACCAGGCCGCGCAGCCGGTCGGCGACCGAGAGGGCCGCCTCGGGGGTCGGTGACATCTCCATCAGGTGGATGAAGAGGTGCAGGACGCCGGGGTGTTCGAGTCCCCCGTCGGCGGCCAGGGCCCGGTCGAGGACCTCCTTCGCCGCCAGGGTGCGGGCCCCCTCGGCGGGCAGCCCTGTGCGCAGGTCCCACAGCTGCCAGGGCGTCAGGTTCATCAGGGCGTCGGCGTAGAGGGTGGCCACGTCGAGGTCGTCGGGGGCCAGGTCGTACACGGCGCGCATGCTGTCGGCGTACGGCGCGTTCCAGACCGAGCAGTCCTCGACCGCGCGCGCCTGCGGGTAGCGGGCGCGCAGGGCGCCGATGAGGGCGCGTTCGACCGGGGTGGCCCGGCCCGCCTTGTCGTGGGCGAGTTCGACGGCGGCGTGGGTGCGGTCGACGGTCCGGGTCAGTTCCTCGGCGTCGAAGGCCTCCCAGGGCTTGTTGTAGTTGGGGCCGAGGGCGTAGGCGATGCCCCAGTGGGCCATGGCGCAGTCCGGGTCGGCCGCCGCCGCCTTCTCGAAGCACGCGACGGCCTCCTCGTGGTGGAAGGCGTACGTCCACACCAGCCCGCGGTCGAACCACCGCTGGGCCTCGGGCGACGAGGTGGTCACGGGTCGGCCGTGGACGCCGAGGTCGTAGTAGTCCATGCACGGACGTATACCGCACTCCGGGACGGCCGCGGGGTACTGCGCGGGAGGTCGCGGCGCGCGGTGTCCCCGCCGGACGCGGCGCGCGCCCGGCGGGGGTGGGGGGGGACCGGCGGTGGCGCGATCAGCCGAAGTCCACGTCACTGCAGAGGAAGTACGTCTGGTCCATGTGCGACGCCTGCCAGATCGTGTAGACGACGTGCCGGCCGCTCAGGCCCGACGTGCTCACCGGGATCTCGTAGTTCTGGCTGGGCGCGTAGCTGCCCGTACGCGCCACCTGCTGGAGGTCGCCCCAGGTCAGGGCCTGCGTGGCGGGGTCGAAGCCCTGCCGGGTGACGTAGACCAGGAAGTAGTCGGCGCCGTGGCTGGCCTGGTCGTACAGCTTGACGGTGAAGTCGTCGGTGACGTCCGTGGTCTGCCACGCGCCCACGGTGTCCAGGGAGTTGTAGCGTCCGCTCTCGGTCCGGCCCCCGCTGCACAGCTGACCGTCGGGGACGACGGCCTGGAAGTCGCCGGCGGAGCCGTTGCGGTAGAGGCCGTTCCAGTTCCACATGGCGTTGGGGTCGTCCTGCCAGGCCTGCCAGCACATGGGGTCTTCCTGCGCCATGGCGGGGTTCTGGAAGTCGTCGCCCCAGCGGTCCCAGCAGCCGTAGTTGCGGGAGGCGGGGTCGACGACCGAGCCGTGGGCGAACGCGGTGCCGCTCCACGGGATCAGGGTGAGGAGGACCGCGGTCAGGGCGCTGAGGGCGAGGGTCGTTGTGCGGCGGATCCGTTTCACCGGATTCACTGGAATGTCGTGATCATGACAAGTCATGGTGCCTTCTTCCGTGGGGGGACAGTGTCCAGGCAGGGAGGCGCAGGGAGGCGTACTGGTGGGAGCGCTCCCAACGCCTCGCGGAGTCCAGGCTGCGCCCACGTGAACCGCTTGGCAACATCCGAAACGAGCCAGTTCGCGCGACGGGCGGGCGGGAGAAGGTCCCGCCCGCCCGTCGTCATACCGGTGCCGGAGTCCGCGTCAGAGCGCGCGCCGCCTGGAGCGGATCAGCAGCACGCAGCCGCCCGCGAAGAGGACGCCGCCGACCGCGGCGGGCCACAGGCCGAGGCCGGAGCCGGTCTCGGCGAGTCCGCCCTGCGCCTGCGGCTGCGGTGCGGCAGCGCCGCCGCCGTTGCCCTGAGTGGCCTCGGGGGCCGGCACGGCGCTGCCCGCGTCGTCCGGGGCGTCGGCCGGTGTCGTGGCGGCCTTGGGCGCGGCGCTCGGGGAAGCGTCGGCGTCCTGGCCGGCGGCCGGGGGTGCGGACTGCTCCGCGTCGTTCTGCCCCTCGTCCTGTCCGTTGTCCTGGCCGTTGTCCTGTCGGCCGTTCTGCCCCTGGTTCTGCTCCTGGTTCTGCTCCTCCTTCTGCCCGTCGTCCTGGCCGGGGGCCTTCCCGTCGTTCCCGCCGCCGTTCTGCTCGTCGCGGCCGTCCTGACCGTCCTGACCGTCCTGGCCGCCCTCCTGGCCGGATTCGGCGGGTGCCGAGGCCGTGGCGGTCTGCTCGGCCGGGGGCGCGGTGGTCTGCTCGCCGCCGTCGCCGCCGGGCTGCTCCTCGCCCTTGCCGTCGTCCGGTGCCTCGGAGGCGCCGGGGTCCTCGCCCTGGCCCGGGTCGGAGCCCGGCGGAGGCGTGTCCGCACCGCACTCGCGGCCGGAGTTGATGCAGTCGGTCATCTCCCGCATCAGGTCCTCGTCGAAGACGTTGATGAAGTCGCTGTGGTCGGTGACCGGCTTGTGCAGCTGCTCCGGGAAGGAGTCCACGGCGAACAACGGGACCGTCCGGCCGCCGTCCTGGAGGCTGGGCGCGTCCACGTCGTACACGACCCGCTGGACCAGCCGCGGAACCGCCTTGAAGCCCTCCGGGCAGCCGCCGTCGGCGGTGGCGAAGGCCATGTGGGTGCGGTGGTTGGCGCTGTCGATGTTGCGGCCGTCCCAGCAGCTCTGGAAGGTGAAGGTGCGCACCACGTCGCTGCCGGAGGGGCAGAGCGGGTACTTGTCCTTCAGCTGCCGGTCCTCGAAGCCGGTGCAGCTCCAGGAGGCGTTCGCGTTGGCGTTGCCGTTGACGAACGCCTTCGCGTCACCGGTGATGATGCGCAGCAGCCGCGGCATCTCCGTGACCTTGCCGCGCTCGTTGCCCTCGAACGTGAGCGTGACCTCGGCCGGCGTGACGATCTCGCCGGCGTTGCCCTCGATGCCGCCGCCGGGTGACTGGGCGTCCTGTTCGGCGGTGCCGTTCTGGAGCCGGAGCACGGGCCAGTAGTACGAGGACTTGTCGCCCTGGTCGGCGCAGCTGGTGTCGGCCGCGGCCAGGTCCTCGTCGCTGGAGAAGGCGTCGTTGTCCTGGTTGCCGACGTAGTCGTGGAAGTGGTGGGCGCCGTTGCTGACGCCGGGCGCGGCGATGAGGTTGTCCGAGTTGAACAGGCCCTCGGCGTTGACACCGCAGCTGGTGCTGAAGGAGCCGTTCGAGGCGCTCTTCTGGCGGGGCGCCTTCACCACGTTCGGCTCGACGGACTTGATGTCGACGTAGTCGGCCGCCACCGGGCCGTTGCCCGCCTGTCCACCGTTTCCGGCCGCGCCGCCCTGCCCCTCGCCCTGCTGCTCCTGTCCCTGCTCTTGCCCCTGGTCCTGGCCCTGCTGCTCCTGCTGGTCCTGCTGGTCCGGGCTGCCGCTCTGCGCCGGCTCCGTGGCGACCTCGGTGCGGCGCAGCGTGCACTCCGCAAGCGTGTCCAGTCCCTCGGGGCGGTCCCCGGCCTTGTCGACGGCGGCGGCGATGCGCTCGATGGTCGCCGCCCGGTCCTCCTTCAAGGGGTCGAGGATGGCCGCCTCGTCGAGGGACCCGTCGTCCGCGGTGCGGGCGGCTTCCTGGAGTTGGCGGTACGCGGTGGCGATCTGCTCGTCGAGCTGGGCCAGTTCGGTGTCGACCTCCTGCCTCGCCGGTTCCGGCACGGCGGTCAGCCGCTCGGTCAGGTCGGGGCAGTCGACGGTCGCCGCGATTCCGGAACTGCCCAGGGGCACGGCGGTGTTGCCGGATTCGGTCGCGGAGGCGAAGACGTTCACGGCCACCAGACCGCCGCCCCCCAGTATCAGCGCGACCGCTCCGAAGGTCGCGCGCCGCGCCCCGGTCGGGCGTCTGCGCCTGTTGTGTCCCAAGGCGTGCTCCTGTGTCGTGACGGACTCGGGCATGGAATGCCCCCGGCTCCATACGGAGGAGCGGGCCGGAGCGTTCAAACGTCCCGGGGATTCTCAGGAATCCCTCACCTCACGGGCGCGCCGGGGCGGGGACTCGACCTCGTCTGTCACAGATCCGGCCGCTGCCCTGTCTTGTTGATGTGCGTCCAATCAACGAACGGAGACAGTGATGAAGATCGTGATTGTCGGCGGTACCGGGCTCATCGGCTCGCAGGTGGTCGCGCTGCTGCGCGGCAGGGGTCACGAGGCCGTGGCGGCCGCTCCCTCCACGGGCGTCGACATCCTCACCGGCGAGGGTCTGGCACAGGCTCTCGCGGGCGCGGACGTGGTCGTGGACGTGCCGAACTCCCCCTCCTTCGATCCGGAGCCGGCGCTGGAGTTCTTCACCCGTTCGGAGCGGAACCTGACCGAGGCCGAAAAGGAGGCGGGTGTCCGCCACCACGTCGTGCTCTCCATCGTCGGCGTCGACCAGGTGCCCGACTACGGCTACTACCGGGCCAAGGTCGCCCAGGAGGAAGCCGTGCGGAACAGCGGCGTTCCCTACAGCATCGTGCGCGCCACCCAGTTCTTCGAGTTCATCGCCCCGGTGATGGACATGACCAGCGAGGGCACGGAGGTGCACCTGCCGTCCCTGCGGCTGCGCCCGATGGCCTCCGCCGATGTCGCCGCCGCCGTCGCCGACGCGGCGCTCGGCGAACCGTCGTACGGCGTGCGCAATGTGGCGGGCCCCGAGGTCGAGCGGCTCGACCGGCTCGGTGAGATCACCCTGGCGGCGAAGCCGGACGGCCGCTCCGTCGTCACCGACGAGGCCGCGAGCCCGTTCGCGGGCATGCCCGACGGGGTTCTCATCGGCGACGACACGGCCCACCTCGCGGCCACCCGCTACGAGGAGTGGCTGAAGCAGGGCTGAGCGGCCCCCGTCGTCAGAGCGACTACGGGCGTCCCGGGGGTCTGCGAGCCGACCGCTCGTAGGCCCTCAGCTTCTCGGGCGCCAGGACCCAGTACAGCCCGTCCACACCGTCCGGTCCGACGGTCACGCTCACCAGAGCGACCGTGACCCCGTCCTGGACGAGCAGCAGGCCGGGCCGGCCGTTCGCCTCGGCCACGCCGTACTCCGCCCCGGGGAAGAACTTCTTCGCGAAGGCGCTGACCCTGGCCACGCGCTCCGCTCCCACGATCTCCACCCGTGCCGCACCGCGCATGCCGTTCCCGTCGGCGTAGGCGACGACGTCCGCCGACAGCACGCTCTCGAGCGCGGCGACGTCGCCGTGCCGCGCGGCGGCGACGAAGGCCTCCACCAGGCGTCGGTGCTGGGACGTCTCGACGGGTTCCCGGCGCTCGGCGGACAAGCGCTTGCGGGCCCGGCTGACGACCTGCCGCGTATTGGCCTGGCTCAGCTGGAGCGTGTCCGCGATCTCGTCGTAGGCGTAGCCGAATGCCTCCCGAAGCACGTAGGCCGCCCGTTCCACGGGGTTCAGCTTCTGCAGGACCAGCAGCACAGCCACCTCCAGCGCCTCGTCGCGCTCCGCGCCGACCTGCGGGTCCACACTCGTGTCCACGGGCTCCGGCAGCCACGGCCCCACGTACGCCTCACGGCGAACCCGCGCCGACTGAGCCACGTTGATCGCCAGGCGGGTGGTGATCTTCGCCAGGAACGCGCCGGGATCCCGCACCGCGCTCCGGTCGGCACCCTGCCAGCGCGGCCACACGTCCTGCACCACGTCCTCGGCCTCGGACACGCTGCCCAGGATGCGGTAGGCGATACCGAACAGCTGCGGACGCAGTCGCTCGAACGCGTTCGCCGCTTCGTCGAGGGAGTCGCCGCTGAGCCGGTGTCGCTCGTCCACGGTGCCGATACCTCCACAGGTCAACCGTCGTGCCACCTGACGGGCAACATCTTCGGCGCGAGGACGGCCCGCCCACCGCGATCCTACGGCGGCCGCGCCTGGTGGTCTGATCGAGCGGCTTGGGCATCGGACGGCAGCGGCAGGAGGATGGAAAGGGCAGAGACAGCGATGCACGAACGGAACGCCACCACGAGTGATCCCAGGAGCCGCTGATGTCCGAGAAACCGAGCGAGACACATCCGCCAGTGGTCGACCGCGCGACCTTCGAGCAGCGGTTGGAGGGGTTGCGGTCCAGGGAGAAGGCGCATACCCGCGAAGGGGACGCGATCGCCGCCGCGCGCCGCAGGCTCCCGATGGTCGAGGTGGCCGCGGACAGCCCTCTGCTGGGACCGGACGGCCCCGTGACGCTCCTGGACGCGTTCGAGGGGCGACGCCAGATGATCGCCTACTACTTCATGTGGTGGCCCGGGCGGCCGGCTGCCGAGCAGTGCGAAGGCTGTACCTGGGTGATGAGCCACGTGGGTGAGCTGGCCTATCTCCACTCCCGCGACATCACCTTCGCCGTGTTCTCCCAGGGGCGGAACACCGCCTACGGCTTCGCGGACGCGCAGACGTCGTACGAGGAGAGCCTGCGCTACCGCGCCTTCATGGGCTGGACGATGCCGTGGTACTCCGCCCAGCCCTCGCTCGAGACGCTGCTGGTCGGCCGGGAGCTGGGCCTGTTCCACCTGGTGTGCTACCTGCGCGACGGCGACCGTGTCTTCGAGACGTACTGGACCAGACGCCGTGGGGCGGAGGCGGTGGACTACAGCTACGCGCTCATGGACCTCACGGCGTTCGGGCGCCAGGAGGCATGGGAGGACTCACCGGCGGGCCGGCCGCGCCTCGGGCAGGCCACGCGGACTCTCAGCGGGGCCCCGGACTGGCGGCCGCTCCGGGACGAGCAGGGTGGACGCCCCACAGCACACTGGCCACGCATCGACGCCGGCCGCTCCGACGACCTGGGTGCCGCCGGCACCGGCCGGCCGTAGGGGTCCTTGTCGGCGGCTCGGTCCCGGTGGAACGATGCGGACGGCACCGGCTCAGCGCAGCGAAGGGACCCGTCGTGACCGACGACCAGCACCGGCCGCACCCCGCCGCCGCGTTCGACGCGCTGGGCGCCGAGTACGAGAAGGCGTTCACCGGGTCGACGACGCACCGGCGCTCGCTGGAGTGGCTGCTCGGGCGGCTCGCGCCGGGCAGCCGGGTGCTGGACGTGGGCAGCGGCACCGGCCGCCCCACCGCCGAGACCCTCGCGGCCGCCGGCCACGACGTGCTGGGCGTCGACATCTCGCCGGTCATGGTCGACCTGGCGGCCCGGCAGGTGCCGGACGCCACGTTCCGGTGCGCCGACATCCACGACGTACCGCTCGAGGACGCTTCGTTCGACGCCGTCTGCGTGTACTTCTCGCTGCTCCAGCTGGACCGGCGGGAGCAGGCGGCGCTCATCGGGCGTCTGACGCGGGTGCTGAAGCCCGGGGGTCACCTGGTGCTGGCGACCGTGCCGCTGGACGTCGAGGGCGTCGACGCCGTCTTCATGGGACAGCCCGTGCGCGTGACCAGCTTCACCGCGCAGGCCCTCGCCGCCGTGGCGGAGGAGGCCGGTCTGGAGGTGGTGACGGAGGAGGCGACGCTGTTCACCCCCGCCCACCCGGACGCCCGGCCCGAACCCCACCTCTTCCTGCACTGCCGCCGCCCGGCCGCCACCGCGCCGGACGCCTGAGCCGCCGACCCCGCGGCAGGCGGCGGGCTCCGGCACCGCCCCGGATGGGGTAACCCCGCACGCGCGCGCCGTGCCCCGCGGCCAGAGTGGGCAGCATGACAGAGCCTGGCGAGCGACGGCGCCGCACGACCTCCACCGCCACCCGCGAACGTCCCGTGCGCGGTGCCCGGGACGCGGCCCGGCACGCCGCGGACGCCCTGTCCGAGCTGATCCGGCACCACCTGGAGGGCGTCTCCGCGGTGTGCCGGAGCGAGGACGACGGCTGGATCGTCAACGTGGACGTGCTGGAAGTGGCCCGCATCCCGGACACCACCAGTCTGCTCGCCACCTACGAGGTCGAACTGGACTCCGCGGGCGACCTCGTGCAGTACCGCAGGATCGCGCGCTACCGGCGCGGCGCCCAGGACCAGTGAGCCGACGGTGAGGCGCGTAACCGGAAGGACCACCGCATGATCACGTACGACGACGAGGTCATCTGCGCGCCCCGCGCCGGAACCCTCTACGACGTCCTCGAACTCATCCTCGACCGCGGCATGGTGATCGACGTCTTCGTGCGCGTCTCCCTGGTCGGCATCGAGATCCTCAAGGTGGACGCCCGCATCGTGGTGGCGAGCGTCGACACCTACCTGCGGTTCGCCGAGGCCTGCAACCGGCTGGACCTGGAGCACGACGCGCGCTCCAAGACCGTGCCCGAGTTGTTCGGCGGCCCGGTCGCCAAGTCCGTCGGGAAGGCGGGCGCCAAGCGGACGGCGCGCTCGCTGACCGACAAGGTGCGCGACGTCCTCACGCCGGACGAGGAGACGGACGAAGAGCCGGACGAGGAGGAAGCGCTCCCCCGCGGGGGGGGGGGGGGGCGCCCCCCCCCCCCCCCGCGCGGGCAACCGGCCCCCCCACCACCCCCCCCCCCCCCCCCCACGCA
>NZ_JBHJVQ010000052.1:0-34245 GCF_042263835.1 Streptomyces sp. NPDC056128
TGCGGGGGTGTGTGCTTTCTCTGGTGGTGGGGGTTGTGTGGGTGGGGGGCCATGCGGTTTTGGTGGGGGTGTGCCGCGCCGCCGCCGTCCGGCGCCCGGTGGGGGGGGCGGGCCCCGGGGGGTCGTAAACCAGTCAGGTCGGTGAACGGGTCAGTGAATGATGCCGGTGCGCAGGGCCACCGCGACCATCCCGGCGCGGTCGCCCGTGCCGAGCTTGCGGGCGATGCGGGCCAGGTGGCTCTTGACGGTCAGGGCGGACAGCCCCATGGAGACGCCGATCGCCTTGTTCGACTGGCCCTCCGCGACCAGCCGCAGCACCTCCACCTCGCGGCCGGAGAGTTCGCGGTAGCCGCCCGGGTGGCTCGGGGCACCCGGGGGGCGGCGGTGCAGACGGGCCGCTGCGGCGCCGATGGGGGCGGCGCCCGGCCGGGTGGGGAGACCGACGTTGGTGCGGGTGCCGGTGACGACGTAGCCCTTGACGCCGCCGGCGAGGGCGTTGCGGACGGCGCCGATGTCGTCGGCGGCGGACAGGGCGAGACCGTTGGGCCAGCCCGCGGCGCGGGTCTCCGACAGCAGGGTCAGGCCGGAGCCGTCGGGGAGGTGGACTTCCGCGACGCAGATGTCGCGGGGGTTGCCGATGCGGGGACGAGCCTCCGCGACGGACGAGGCCTCGATGACATCGCGCACACCGAGCGCCCACAGGTGGCGGGTGACGGTGGAACGGACGCGCTGATCGGCCACGACCACCATGGCGGTCGGCTTGTTCGGGCGGTAGGCGACCAGGCTTGCAGGCTGCTCGAGGAGAACGGACACCAGGCCTCCTGGGGTGCGGGACGGGGCCGGCTCGTGGGGGTGAAGCCGGGACGAACCGTGCTTTCAAGGTCACAGTCGTCTTCGGCACCGAACCCGTCCGCCTTTAGAGAATGATCACGATCTGGTGAGTAACAATCCGAGCAATTCGGACACGCGGTCGATCATTCGAAGATCGAACGGTTTCGCAGTTTGTCGATACGCGGCCGAAAGTGGCCGTGTCGACAAAGTGACGGAACGTTTCCCAGCCGTGCGGAAGCCCCCTCGTGAAGAAGAAGAAGGAAAGGAAGAGCGGGTCAGCGCGACTGCGGGCCGCGGCGCTGCGGCAGCGTGACGATCGACGCGTCGCCGGGCCCGGCCGGCGGCAGGCCCGCGACCTGCGCCAGCAGATCGCACCACGAGGCGAGGTGCGCCGCGGTGTCCGGGACGCCGCCCAGACCCTCGCGCGGCGTCCAGGACGCCCGGATCTCGATCTGCGAGGCCGCGGGGCGCGCCGAGAGCCCCCCGAAGTAGTGGGAGCTCGCGCGCGTGACGGTGCCGCTCGGCTCCCCGTACGTGAGCCCGCGGGCCTGGAGTGCGCCGGTGAGCCAGGACCAGCACACCTCGGGCAGCAGCGGGTCCGCGGCCATCTCCGGCTCCAGCTCGGCCCGCACCAGGGTCACCAGCCGGAAGGTCCCCCGCCAGGCGTCGTGCCCGGCCGGGTCGTGCAGCAGCACCAGCCGGCCGTCCGCCAGGTCCTCGTCGCCGTCGACGACCGCGGCCTCCAGCGCGTACGTGTGCGGGGCGAGCCGCTGGGGCGCGCGTGTCGGCTCCACCTCGATCTGCGGCCGCAGCCGCGCGACCCGCAGGGCCTCGACGGCGGCCGCGAAGGCCGGCGGTGCCGTACTCCCCTTGTGCCGGGCCTCCTCCTCGGTTCCCTTCGCCTCGTCCATTCCGCCAGCGCCGTCCGACAGTCGTCCCTGAGCCGCAGCCATGCGGGGAACATTAAGCGGAACGGCGGCCCGGCGCAGGGAGGGACACCCGCGTGCGGGCGCGATGTCCGGATCCCGCGGTACCCCGAGGGCGCGCGGGAGCCGCCCCACCCGCGGTCCGGGACCGTCCGTGCGCCGTGCGAGACTTGCCGGTGTGAGTGCCAACCAGAGCCCCGCGGGCCAGCCGCCGACCGCCACGTACGACTCCGCGTTCCTCAGGGCCTGCAGGCGCGAGCCGGTGCCGCACACCCCGGTGTGGTTCATGCGGCAGGCCGGGCGCTCGCTGCCGGAGTACCTCAAGGTGCGCGAGGGCATCCCGATGCTCGAGTCCTGCATGCGGCCGGAACTGGTCACCGAGATCACCCTCCAGCCGGTCCGCCGGCACGGCGTGGACGCCGCCATCTACTTCAGCGACATCGTGGTCCCGCTCAAGGCCATCGGTATCGACCTCGACATCAAGCCGGGCGTCGGCCCGGTCGTCGAGAACCCGATCCGCACCCGCGCGGACCTGGCACGGCTGCGCGAACTCACCCCTGAGGACGTCACCTACGTCAGCGAGGCCATCGGCCTGCTCACCCGGGAGCTGGGCGCCACCCCGCTGATCGGCTTCGCGGGGGCGCCGTTCACCCTCGCCAGCTACCTCGTGGAGGGCGGCCCGTCCCGCAACCACGAGCACACCAAGGCGCTCATGTACGGCGACCCGCAGTTGTGGGCCGACCTCCTGGACCGGCTCGCCGGCATCACCGCCGCCTTCCTGAAGGTGCAGATCGAGGCGGGCGCGAGCGCCGTCCAGCTCTTCGACTCCTGGGTCGGCGCCCTCTCGCCCGCGGACTACCGCGCCTCGGTGCTGCCCGCCTCCCGCAAGGTCTTCGAGGCCGTCGCCGGGTACGGCGTGCCGCGCATCCACTTCGGCGTCGGCACCGGCGAACTCCTCGGCCCGATGGGCGAGGCCGGCGCGGACGTCGTCGGCGTCGACTGGCGCGTCCCGATGGACGAGGCGGCCCGCCGGGTCGGCCCCGGCAAGGCGCTCCAGGGCAACCTGGACCCGGCCGTCCTCTTCTCCACCCCGCAGGCCGTCGAGACCAAGGCCGGCGAGGTCCTGGACGCGGCGGCGGGCCTGGAGGGCCACGTCTTCAACCTCGGCCACGGCGTCCTGCCCACCACCGACCCGGACGCGCTGACCCGCCTCGTGGAGTACGTCCACACCCGCACCGCCCGCTGACCCGTTGCGGGGCGCCCCACGGCGGCGGGTGCACCTCACGAGCCGCTCCCCGCCGCCTCCGCGTCCGCCGCGCCTCCCAGCACGGCCGCCGCCACCAGCGGGTACAGCAGCTCGCCCACGGCCGCCAGCCAACGCACCGGCACGACCCTGCGCAGCGCCCCCGGTGCCAGCGTGGCCAGCGCCTCCCGGGCCGCCGGACGGCCGAGGTCGGGGAAGCCGCCGAGGTCCCGGGTCACCACGCCCAGCGCGTAGGCGGTGGTCCACACCTCGGCGAGCAGTACGTCGCTGACCCGGTCGTGGATCAACTCCCGGTGCGGGACGCTCTCCAGCGCCGTCCGCAGCGACGCCACGACCCGCTCGCGCCCGATGCCCCGCTCAAGCAGTGCCTCCTCGGCCGGCACCCGGCGCCAGCCGTCCGGACTCGCCGGGTCGCGCAGGTAGACCACGGCCAGCTGCTCCCACCAGCAGAAGTACGGCACGGCGCGCATCGCGGGCAGCACGGAGCCCTCCGGGTCGCCGGCGGGGGCGAGGCAGGCGGCGCTGCGCGGGCCCATCACGTCGTTGCCGACGAGGCTCGGCGGGTTGGCGTGGTCGACCGGGCCGGCCACCGGGACGACCCGGCCGACGTCGTGCAGGTAGTCGAGCAGGGTGACGTCGTCGGGCGCGTCGGGCGCGGCCTTCGCGGCGGCGTACTCCTCGAACCCCCGGGCCAGACCGGCGGGCAGCACCAGCGCGACCGTCGGGAGGTAGTCGTCCACCACGGGCGCCCAGGCGTGGCCGAGCAGCGCCGCGGCACGGACCGCGTTGGCGGTGCGCGAACCCCACTCGGTGAACAGGCTGACGGAGTCCCGCGGCCGGGCGGCGGCCAGCGCGGCGACGGTGTCCGCGAAGTCCGGGGAGAGCAAGGCGTCGTCCTGGAGCACCAGGTGGTGCGTGGCGTCGGCGGCCACGGACCGCCAGGCCAGGCGCGCGGTGCGCAGGGCCGACGGCGGACCTTGCGGGTCCGGGTCGGTGACGACCCGCGCGGCGAGCGCGGGGTGCGCCGCGCTCAGCGCCTCGGCCGCGGCCCGCCGCCGCGGGTGGGCCATGATCACGGTGGACAGGCGGAGGTCGGAACGGTGCGGTGTCATCCTCGGGTCTCTCTCGCGGGGGCCGAGGCGCCGCCCCACCCCTTATTGGTCTGGACCTTTGAGTTCCAGGGTGTCAGTCCGTCCCCGCCAGGACCTCCGCCGCCGCCACCCCCGACGCCGCGCTCGCGCCGTGCGTGAAGATCTGGGCCGGTGCCGCCGTGGTCGTGCCCGGCAGGCCCATTTCCACCACGATCGCGTCGGGGCGGGCCGTGGTCAGGCCGGTCAGCGCGCGGCTCATCCACGGGTGGCGGGCCGCGTCGCGGGCGACGACGACCAGGGGGCGTCCCGCGGCCGGTTCGAGGGCGCAGGTCGTCAACTCCACTGTCCCCTCGCGCAGTTCCTCGTCGCGCACCCGCACCGAGGTCGTGCCGGGCAGTCGCTCGCGCAGTGGGTCGGCCACGCCCCACGGGGTCTCCTTGCCGATCGCCATGTTCGTCACCGGTGCCAGCTCGACCACGTGCGGCGCGGCGGTCAGCGGCAGCGCCTCGCGCGCGGCCCCGGTGACCCGGACGGCGCGGCGGGCGGCGAGGTGTCCGATCCCGTCGCCGGCCGCCTCCCCGGCACCACCGGCCGACGCCCGCAGCGCGGCCGACCACCCGGCGAACTCCCTTACCCGGCCCGCCGCCTCGGCCAGCCGTTCCTCCGGCAGCTCACCGCCCGTCACTGCGGCGGTCAGCGCCTTGACCAGCAGCTCTGTGGTGGCCTCCTCGGCGCTCTCGCCGCCGACGCAGATCGCGTCCACCCCGGCGGCGACGGCCTTCACCGTGGCGCCGTCGATGCCGTACCGGCGGGTGACGGCGCCCATCTCGATGGCGTCGCTGACCACCAGCCCGTCGAAGCCCAGTTCGTCGCGGAGCAGGTCCCGCAGGATGCGCCGGCTGAGCGTGGCCGGCAGGTCGGGGTCGTAGGCGGGCACGAGCAGGTGGCCGCTCATCACCGCGCGCACCCCGGCCGCGAGGGCCGCCCGGAACGGGGGCAGGGCCTGGGCCTCGATCTCGTCCCGCCCCGCACCGTAGGCCGGCAGGTCGTGGTGGGAGTCGACGGCGACGTCCCCGTGGCCGGGGAAGTGCTTGGCGCAGGCCGCGACGCCGGACGACTGGAGGCCCCGGATCCACGCGGCGGTGTGCCGGGAGACCACGTCGGGGTCCGAGCCGAAGGAGCGTACGCCGATGATGGGGTTGTCCGGGTTGGAGTTGACGTCCGCGCTCGGCGCGTAGTCGAGGCTCACCCCGGCGGTGCGCAGCTGCCGCCCCAGGTCGGCGGCGACGGCCTCGGTCAGCTCCGTGTCGTCGACCGTGCCGAGCGCGAAGTTGCCCGGCCGGGACGACCCGGTGGCCGACTCGATCCGGGTGACGTCACCGGCCTCCTCGTCGATGGCGACGATCAAATCCGGGTTCTCCGCGCGCAGTTGCGCGGTCAGCCGGGCGACCTGCTCGGTGGAGACGATGTTGCGGGAGAAGAGCACCACGGAGGCCAGGCCGTCGCCGATGTCGCGCAGGACCCAGTCGGGCGCCTCGGTGCCGACGAACCCCGGCTGGAGGACGGAGAGCGCGAGCCGACGCAGCTCGCCGCTGTGCTTGCTGGAGGCCATCGGGCGCGCCTTTCGGTGACGATTCTTGGTATAGACCAAGGGGGTGCGCGTTCAGGTTAACCAGACCTGTCAAGAGGGGTGTCATCGAACTCGGAAGTAACAACTTTCCTCGTCGGGAGGGGTGTTGACACCTTCCCTTGGTCTAGTCCATTGTGAGGCGCAAGTTCGGCGAGGGACACATGGGACACCAGTTTCCGCGCCGGACACCTGCCGCGGCCGGGCTGCGAAGACCGCTCGCGACGCCTTCCGTACGACCACTTCCGTGACGACCACCCCGGACGAGACGACCATTCCGGACGAGAGCGCGGACCGGGCGAGCCCCTGAACCGGGAGAGCCCCGTCCGTCCGAGCCGCCCTCGTCGCCCCGCTCCGCCCCCGGACGCGAGCGGGCCCCGCTGCCCCCACCGACCTCATGTGTGACGGCCCGACCTCCGTCGCGCACACCGCCGTTGCCCGCACGGTGCGACGGCGAGGATCTGGAGCACCACATGGCGACGCCCGATTCCTACCTCCACCGAGCCCCGTCGGACATCCCCTACTTCAGCGCGGACGCCGACACCTACCTGGCCCGCACCCAGCTGCGCGACCTGGACAAGACCCGCCCGCTGCGGGTGCTGTCCGAGGAGGACTTCGCGCACTGGCAGACGTACGGCTACGTCGTGGTCAAGGAGGCGATACCCGCCTCCTCCGCGCGCCGGCTGCTCGACTTCGCCTGGGAGTTCCAGGGCCTCGACCCGGACCGCCCCGACACCTGGTACCAGGACCGCGAGTACCGCTCCGACCTCGACCGGGAACTGCACATCTACGGCTTCGTCGAGGCGTACCAGCACCAGCTCATCTGGGACAGCCGGCAGGCCCAGCGCGTGTACGACGCCTTCGTCGACGTGTGGGACTGCGAGGAGCTGTGGGTCACCCTGGACCGGCTCAACCTCAACCCGCCCAACGTGGGCAACCGCGACCGCGCCCTCATCGACAAGCCCGAGCGCGGCTTCGACATCGATCTGCACTGGGACGTCGACACCACGCTCGGCGTGCTGCCCCAGCGCGTGCAGGGCATCATCGCCCTCAACGACACCAAGCCCGACCACGGCGGCTTCCAGTGCTGCCCCGAGCTGTTCCGCCGCTTCGACCGCTGGAAGGCGCTCCAGCCCGACGGCCGCGACCCGATCCGGCCCGCGATCGACCGCGAGGACATGCCCGTCGTACGGCCCGACCTGGACGCCGGCGACCTGCTCATCTGGAACGGCCTGCTGGCCCACGGAGTGGCACCCAACGTCTCCGGCGAGGGCGTGCGCGCCGTCCAGTACCTGTCGATGATGCCCGCGCTGGAGAGCCACCGCCGGCTGCGCGACTCCCGCGTCGACTCCTGGCGCACCCTGGCCACGCCCGACTGGAACGTCACGCTCCTCGGCGACGCCCACCGCCACGAGTCCGAGCGCTACGGGCCCGCCGAACTGAACGAACTGGGTGCCAGGCTGCTGGGCCTGAAGTCCTGGCACGAGGACGCCGGCACCAGCACCGGCACCGGCACGGACCGGGCGACCGACGAGGCCACCGGGGACGCCGCATGCGCAGCATCTGCCTGACCCTCCCCACCAACCGGCACTGCCCGGACACCATCACGGCACTCGGCGAGGAAGCGGCCTACGCGGCCGCTCACTTCGACATCGATGTCCACCTGCTGGTCCTCGACTCCTGCCCGCCCGAGGACCACGCCGCCCACGCCGAGGCGCTGCGGCGGTTACGCCCGCACCCCCGGATCACGGCGCACCACCTCGACGAGGCCGCCCAGCGCGACTTCCTGGAGCGGGTCACGGCACGCTCCGGCAGCGCCAAGCCCGAGCTGCTCCTCGACCTGATGCTGCCCGACGGCGTGTCCTACGGCGCCTGCACCAACCGCGCGTTCCTGATCGCGGCGGCGCTGGGCTGCGAGTCCGTGCACCGCAGGGACTCCGACAGCCGCTACCAGAGCGTGGACGGCCGCACCGTCTTCCCCGTCCACCACGAACTGCTCTCCCTCGGCCGGCCCGCCGCCGACGCCGTGCCCGGCGTCACCGAGTCCGCCCTCGCGGACGGTCTCCTCCCGCGGCGGGTCGCCATGGTGGGCAGCTCCTTCGTGGGCGAACTCTCCGTGGACATCGCGCGGATACGCGACGCCGACCCCGGCGTCTACCACGACGTCGTCTCCCTGTGGGCGCCCGAGGACTGGACCGCCGAGCAGAAACGGGACCTGGTCGAGGAGTCCTTCGCCGGCGCCGGCACCGAACCCTTCACAGCGGACCACTCGCTGCTCACGGTGGTCGACCCGATGCGGGTCGACATGTGCAACATCGCCTTCCACGGGGAGACGGTCAGCGAGCGCGTACCGCTGCCGCCCGCCCGCGACACCATCGGCAGCGACTACTTCCTCATCCACCTGGTGCACGACGCCCGGCTGCCGGGGGTGCTGCACAACCGCCACATCGTCAACTACTACACGGGCGAACGACGGACCGGCCCCGGCTTCCTCGCCTACCAGAACCGCTTCGCCAAGTTCCTGCTGTCGATGCTCTACTTCCACTTCGTCTACGACCGCATGGCCGAGGCGGGCGACACCCTCTTGGACGAGCACGGCCGGGCCCGCCCCGCCGCGGTCGCCGCCCTGGCCCGCGAGAGCACCGGCCTGGACACCGCGGAGAACGTCCGCAGGCTCGACGCCCTCGACACCGCCTACCGCCGCCTCGGCGGCCCGTACGCCGACTTCGCCGACCTGCTGGCGGGCCGGCGCGAGCGGCTCCTCGACGAGGCGCGCGGCGACATGGCCGACTTCGCCCTGCTGACCGAGGCGTGGCAGGGGCTGGTCGCCGCCGCCAAGGCCACGCCCCCGGTCCGGCCGCCGGTGGCGCCGCGGTGAGCGCGGTGACGGGCCCGCTGCTGGGCGCGGTCCTCGGCGAGCCCCTGGCCGCCGCCCTCGCCGCCGCCACCGAGGACCGCATCGTCTACGACCTGGCCGGCATCGAGCAGCGGTACGACACGCTGCGCCGGGAACTGCCCGGCGTCGAGGTGCGGTTCGCGATGAAGGCCTGCCCGGTCGACGAGGTCCTCGCCGCCCTGGCCCGACGCGGCGCCGGAGCCGACGCGGCCAGCCCCGGCGAGATCGAACAGGCGCTGCGGGCCGGAGTGCCGACCGGGCGCGTGCACTACGGCAACACCGTGAAGTCCGACCGGAACATCGCCGAGGCGTACCGGCTCGGCATCCGCACCTTCGCCACCGACAGCGTCCAGGACGTCGCCGCCCTCGCCCACCACGCCCCCGGCGCCCGCGTCTTCTGCCGGGTGGCGACCGGCGGCGCGGGTGCCGTGTGGGGACTCAGCAACAAGTTCGGCTGCTCGCCCGGCGACGCCGTCCGCGTCATGGAGCGGGCCCGGGACGCAGGTCTGGTCCCGGCGGGCCTGTCCGTGCACGTCGGCTCCCAGCAGATGACCGGCGAGGCGTGGCACGCCGCCATCGAGGACCTCGGCGAGGTGCTGCGCGCGCTGGACCGGCGCGGCATCCGCGTCGATCACGTCAACCTCGGCGGCGGCCTGCCCGCGCTCGGCTACCGCGACCGGCGCGGCACGCCCCTCGACCCACCGCTGGACAAGATCTTCGCGGTGATCCGGGAGGGCACGGACGAGCTGCGCCGGATCCACGGGGGACCGCTGGACTTCGTCATCGAACCCGGCCGGCACCTCGTCGCCGACCACGGCGCGATCCGCGCCCACGTCGCCCGCCTCACCGAACGCCGGGACGCCGACGGCGAACGGCGGCACTGGCTCTACCTGAGCTGCGGCAAGTTCAACGGCCTGTACGAGATGGACGCCCTCCAGTACCGGCTGGTGTTCCCGACCCACCCCCACGGGCCCACCGTCCGGGCCGTCGTCGCCGGGCCCACCTGCGACAGCGACGACGCCTACTCCCACGAGGAGGGACTGGTGCCCGTACCCCGGGCACTCGCCTCGGGCGACCCGGTCTGGGTGCTGGCCTCGGGGGCCTACGCGACCAGCTACACGACCCTGGGCTTCAACGGCTTCGCCCCGCTCCCGTACGCCTGGGCGGACCGCCCGGAGGGGACCGGCGCCGATGACTGACACCGTGCGCGTCCGGCCCCTCGCCGACCGGGACTGGGACGCCGTCGTGGCGCTGGAGCGGGACGCCTACACCGGCCTCGGGCTGTCGGAGGGCCGGGCGGCGCTGGAGTCCCGCGCGGCGGCGTCGCCGGACACCTGCTTCGTCGTGGACGTCGGCGCCCGCACCGCCGGATACGTGCTGGCCCTCCCTTACCCGCCGCACCGCTACCCGGACCTGACGCGGGCGGAGGAGGCCGCGGCGGCGTTCCCGACCGGCAACCTCCACCTGCACGACATCGTCGTGGCGCCGGGCCTGCGCCGCAGGGGGCTGGCGCGGCACCTGCTGCACCACCTGACCGGCACCGCCCGGACACGCGGGGACGAGCGGATCTCGCTGGTCGCCGTGGGCGGCACCGAGCGCTTCTGGTCGACGCGCGGGTTCGTGGCCGAGCCGGGGGTGGTGCCCGACGGCGCCTACGGCGGCGCGGCCGTCTACATGTCCAAGCCGGTCCCGGCCCACCCGTCCCTCTCCCCGCCCCCGAGCCCGCCCACGACCCCGCCCCCGTTCCTGCGCGAAGTGAGCTGATGCGCGTGTCCCGTCTCCAAGACCCCTTCCTGCGCGGCCAGTTGGCGATCGCCGCGCTGTTCCTGTCCCTCGGCTTCCAGTACGCCACCTGGGCCGCGCGGATCCCGGCGCTCAAGTCCGACCTGGACCTGAGCGCCGCCGAGGTGGGGGTGCTCCTGATGGCCGCGGGGGTCGGCGCGGCGGTGTCGTTCCCGGTGGTGGCGTGGCTGATGCGGCGCATGGGCTCGCGGCGGCTCGGCCTGCTCTCCCAGCTCGGCCTCGCCCTGCTGCTGCTCGGCCTGGCGGCGGCCCCCAACTACCCGGTGGCCCTGCTGGTGATGTGCGCCGACGGCGTCCTCGTCGGCTGCCTGAACGTGGCCATGAACGCGCAGGGCGCCGCCCTGGAGACACGGCACGAACGCAACACCATGGCGAAGCTGCACGCGACGTTCTCCGCCGGATCGCTGCTCGCCGCGCTGCTCGCCTCGGGCATGACCGCCGCGACCGACTCCGTAGCCGCGCACTTCGGCGTGGCCGTCGTCCTCCTCGTCGCCCTGGGCGCGTCCGCGCGGACGGGGCTCCTCGACGACGAGGCACCGGCGGACGAGGCGGGCGGGGCGGACCGGGCGGACGCGGCCGCCATCGCCGACAAGAAACCGGCCGGCCGCCGCTGGACCGTCCCCTCCCGCCTGACCCTGTGGATGTGCTGCGCCATGGTCTTCGGCACGGTCGCCGAGGGCGCCATGAACGACTGGTCCGCCCTCTACCTCAAGGACGTCGCCAAGGCGTCGGCGGAACTTGCACCCCTGGGCATCGCCGTGGTGTCCGGGATGATGGTCGTCGCCCGCCTCTTCGCCGACGGCTGGCGGGCCCGCTGGGGCGACGGCCGGGTCGTCCTCATCGGCAGCGCGGTCGCCGCCGCCGGTCTCGCCCTCGCGCTGGTCAGCGGCGGCGTCGCACCGGCCCTCGCGGGCTTCGCCTGCATGGGCCTGGGCATCGCCGCCGTGACCCCCTGCGTCTACGCCGCCGCGGCCCGCCAGGGCTCGGACGCGCTGACCCTGGTCGCCGCCATGGGCACCACCGGACTGCTGGCCGGGCCGCCGCTCATCGGCTTCATCGCCGGTGCGAGCAGCCTGGCCTGGGGCATGGGCGCCGTGGCCGCGTCCGCGGGCGCCGTCGCCCTGTGCAGCACCCGCATCCGCTGGACCCCGGCACCGGCCGTGCGGAGCGAGGCGACCCCCGCCTGAGCCCGCCCGCCTGATCCGCCCCGCCCGTTGAACGTCCCCGGCCGCGCGTACGTATGCCCTGTCAACCGCCCGCGGCCCGGGGAAGGCGGACGCGGGGACGACGTGAGGATCAGGCGATGAACGAACGGGTCACACCGGCGCCGGCGATGCACGCCCTGCCCGACGGGGAGGCCGAGGTCGCCCTCGTGCTGCGCCTGCCCTGGGAGGACGTGGCCCGGCTCGGCCAGGAGGCCGGGCGGCTGGCCGCCCAGATGCAGCGCCCGGTGACGCTGGACGAGGCGGTGAGCCACCGGCTGCGCTCCGCGCGGGCCGCGGCGACGCACGCCAGGCCGGCCGGCGAACAGCCGCCCGCCGTGGCCGCGTCGGCGGCCGGTACGGCACCCGCCTCGGTGTCGTCGCTGCCCGCGCGGCCCCCGGCCGAGCAGGCACGGCAGGCCATCGACCGGATCAACGGGACCGCGTAGGAGGCGCCGCCGCGCTCAGCCGCGCTGCTCCTCCACCGCCCGCGAGGCCTTGCGGGCGGCCACCAGCACGGGGTCCCACACGGGGGAGAAGGGCGGTGCGTACCCGAGGTCGAGGGCCGTCATCCGGTCCACCGTCATCCCGGCCGTGAGGGCCACCGCGGCGATGTCGACCCGCTTGCCGGCGCCCTCGCGGCCGACGATCTGGACGCCGAGCAGCCGGCCGGTGCGCCGCTCGGCGAGCATCTTCACCGTCATGGGGGACGAGTCCGGGTAGTAGCCCGCGCGGCTGGTCGACTCGATAGTGGCCGTCACGAACCGCAGCCCCGCCCGCAGGGCGTCCTTCTCGCGAAGCCCGGTGCGCGCGATCTCCAGGTCGCACACCTTGCTGACCGCCGTGCCGACCACGCCGGGGAAGGTGGCGTAACCGCCGCCCACGTTGGTGCCGATGACCTGGCCGTGCTTGTTGGCGTGCGTGCCCAGCGGGATGTGCCGCAGCTGCCCGGAGACCAGGTCGAGCACCTCCACGCAGTCGCCGCCCGCCCAGATGTTCTCGTGCCCCCGCACCCGCATGCCGAGGTCGGTCAGCAGCCCGCCGTGCGCGCCGATCGGCAGCCCGGCGGCCTCGGCCAGCGCGGTCTCGGGGCGTACGCCGATGCCGAGCACGACCACGTCCGCGGGGTACTCGGCGTCCTCGGTGGCCACCGCCCGGACCCGGCCGTCGTCCCCGGTGAGCACCTTGGTGACCTCGGCGCCGTTCACCATGGTGATGCCGAGGCCCTCCATGGCCTCGTGCACCATGCGGCCCATGTCCGGGTCCAGCGTCGACATCGGCTCCCGGCCGCGGTTGACGACCGTCACCTCGTAGCCGCGGTTGATCAGCGCCTCGGCCATCTCGACGCCGATGTACCCGGCGCCGACGACCACCGCGCGACGGCCGCGCGTGCGGGTGAGCGTGTCGAGCAGCGCCTGACCGTCGTCGAGGGTCTGCACCCCGTGCACGCCGGGCGCGTCGACACCCGGCAGCTCCGGCCGGATCGGCCGCGCCCCGGTGCCGATCACGAGTTTGTCGTACGGCGTCCAGGACTCCGCCCCCGAATCGAGGTCACGCGCGCGTACCCGTCCGCCGGCCACGTCGATCTCCGTGACCTCCGTGCGCATCCGCAGGTCGATGCCGCGGGCGCGGTGCTCCTCGGGCGTGCGGGCGATCAGCTGGTCCCGGTCGGCCACGTCGCCGCCGACCCAGTACGGGATGCCGCACGCCGAGTACGAACTGAAGTGGCCGCGCTCGAAGGCCACGATCTCCAGTTCGTCCGGGCCCTTCAACCGACGGGCCTGCGACGCCGCGGACATCCCCGCGGCGTCACCGCCGATCACGACCAGTCGCTCTCTCGTACCGCCCGCGGCGCTCATGCTCATGCGAACACGCTACGCGGACCAGGCATTTCAGTCGCGCGCGCCGGGCTCCTCCCCGCGCGCCGCCGGTGCCGTCGGTACCGCAGACGTCGCCGGTGCCGCCGCGGGCGCCGGGCGGCGCGACAGCCTGGGCCGTACCACCCGCAGCCAGACCAGCACCAGCAGCGCCGCCACGACGGCGAACGGCAGCACCGCGCCGAGGGCCACCGCCAGCCAGCGCAGCATCGTCACGAAGGCGTCCCAACCACCGGCCAGCGCGTCCGTGAAGCCGGGGTCGTCGTCCTCCGCGGCCTCGTCGACCGGCGTCTCGGACAGGGAGAGGGTGATGGTGGCCAGGCTGGTGCGGTCCTTCAGGGACGCCTGCTGGGCCAGCAGCGCCTCCAGTTCGGTCTGCCGGGCACTCAGCTCGCCCTCCAGTGTCACCACGTCGCTCAGCTTCGTCGCCCGGTCCATCAGCTCCCGCACCCGGGCCACGCTGGCCCGCTGCGACTTGATCCGGCTCTCCACGTCGACGACCTGGTCGGTGACGTCCTCCGCCTTCGCGCCCCGGTGCAGCAGCTTCCCGGCACCCTCCAGGCCGTCTAGGACGTCCTGGTAGGCGTCGACGGGCACGCGCAGCTCCAGCCGGGTGCGTTCCCGGCCGTCCTCGTCCCGGCTGGTGTCCTCGTCGCCCACGTAGCCGCCCGCGTTCTCGACGGTGGCGCGGGCCTCGTCCAGGGCCTTCGGCACGTCCTCGACCTGGACGGTCAGCGAGGCGGTGCGGATGACGTGGGTCGCGGCGGCCTTCGGCGGCGCGGTCGCCTTGGCACCGGAGGCGTCGCCGCCCGCCGCGCCCGGCCGGTCGTCCGCCGCCGAGGGAGCGGCCTCCTTGGCCGCGCCGCCCGCGCTGTCCGCGCCGGAGTCACCGCCCCCGGAGGTGCATCCGGTCAGCGCGAGAGCCCCGGCCAGCAGGACGGCGGCCAGCGCCGGAAGCGGTCGTGAGAAAGGTGATGTGCGCACAGGGGCCCCCGGGATCGTCGGTACGACTGTCGTTCCTACGACGCGGGGAGCGGCCCGGAGGTCGGCGCGAAACGGTCCCGAACAGGTCACGGTCCGGACTCGCGGGGCCCGGACACGTGACCGGCCTGGCGGCGGCCCCGCCGGGCGGGTCTGAGACGCTGGGGACATGTGCGCAAGCGAGACCCCCGCGGGGCGGGCTCCCGGGGACCCGGGCCATGTCGTCGTCGTCGGAGCCGGCATCGCCGGACTGGCCGCCGCCCACCGCCTGCTGGAGCGGGGCGCCCGGGTGACCGTGCTGGAGGCCGCCGACCGGGTCGGCGGCAAGCTGCTGCCCGGTGAGATCGCCGGCGTCCGCGTCGACCTCGGCGCCGAGTCGATGCTGGCCCGCCGCCCCGAGGCCGTCGGCCTGGCCCGCGCGGCCGGTCTCGCCGACCGCCTCCAGCCGCCGGCCACCGCGTCGGCCTCCCTGTGGACCCGCGGTGCCCTGCGCCCCATGCCCAAGGGCCACGTCATGGGCGTCCCCGGCACCGCCGCCGCCCTGGCCGGCGTCCTCTCCGAGGAGGGCCTGGCCCGCATCGAGCGCGACGCCGACCTGCCGCGCACCGAGGTGGGCGACGACGTCGCGGTGGGGGAGTACGTCGCCGCGCGCCTCGGCCGCGAGGTCGTCGACCGCCTCGTCGAACCGCTGCTCGGCGGGGTCTACGCGGGCGACGCCTACCGCATCTCGCTGCGCTCCGCCGTGCCCCAGCTCTTCGAGGCGGCCCGCGACCACACCTCCCTCACCGAGGCGGTGCGCGCCCTCCAGGGACGGACGGTCACCTCCCCGGCCGGCGGCCCGGTGTTCATGGGCATCGAGGGCGGCATCGGCACCCTGCCCCTCGCCGTCGCCGAGTCGGTCCGCGCGCGCGGCGGTGAGATCGTCACCGGGGCACCCGTGACGGAGCTGCGCCGCACGGCTCCGGACGGCTGGCGGATCGTCGCCGGCGAGCGGGTGCTGCACGCCGGTGCGGTCGTCGTCGCCCTCCCCGCCCGCCCCGCCGCCGAGCTGCTGCGCGCCGAGGCGCCCGCGGCCGCCGCCGAGCTGTCCGCGGTGGAGTACGCCTCGATGGCCCTGATCACCCTCGCCTACCGCCGCTCCGACGCGGCCGCCCTGCCCGAGGGCAGCGGCTTCCTGGTGCCGCCGGTCGACGGGCACACCATCAAGGCGTCCACCTTCGCCTCCCGCAAGTGGGGCTGGATCGCCGACGACGACCCGGACCTGGTCGTCCTGCGCACCTCCGTGGGGCGGTACGGCGAGACGGAGATCCTCGGCCGCGACGACGCGGGCCTGGTCGCCGCGTCCCGGCACGACCTCGGCGAGGCCACCGGGCTGACCGCCGAGCCCGTAGCTACCCGCGTGACCCGCTGGCAGGACGGCCTGCCCCAGTACCCCGTGGGCCACCACGCGCGCGTGGTCCGTGTCCGCGGGCACGTCGCGAAGGTCCCGGGCCTCGCGGTGTGCGGGGCGGCCTACGACGGCGTCGGCATCCCGGCGAGCATCGCGAGCGCGTACGCCGCCGTGGACCAGATCCACGGGGACCCGCGCGGCGTGGACGAGCTCACCGCCCACCCGGTGCAGAGTCTGCACGGCGGAGCGGGAGAATAGGGGCATGAGTGACGACGCCTCCACCGCTGCCGCCGGCCGGATCCCCAACAAGGGCAAGCTGGCCAAGGACCTCAACGAGGTCATCCGCTACACCCTCTGGTCCGTCTTCAAGCTCAAGGACACGCTCCCCGAGGACCGCGCCGGGTACGCCGACGAGGTCCAGGAGCTGTTCGACCAGCTCGCCGCCAAGGACGTGACGGTCCGCGGCACGTACGACCTGTCCGGTCTGCGCGCCGACGCCGACCTCATGATCTGGTGGCACGCGGAGACCGCCGACCAGCTCCAGGAGGCGTACAACCTCTTCCGCCGCACCAAGCTGGGCCGCGCGCTGGAGCCGGTCTGGTCGAACATGGCGCTGCACCGCCCCGCCGAGTTCAACCGCGCGCACATCCCGGCCTTCCTGGCCGACGAGACGCCCCGCGACTACATCAGCGTCTACCCGTTCGTGCGCTCCTACGACTGGTACCTGCTGCCCGACGAGGACCGCCGCCGCATGCTCGCCGACCACGGCAAGATGGCCCGCGGCTACCCGGACGTGCGCGCCAACACGGTCGCCTCCTTCTCGCTCGGCGACTACGAGTGGATCCTCGCCTTCGAGGCCGACGAACTGCACCGCATCGTCGACCTCATGCGCCACCTGCGCGCCTCCGAGGCCCGCATGCACGTCCGCGAGGAGGTCCCGTTCTACACGGGGCGCCGCAAGGACGTCGCGGAGCTGGTGGCCGGGCTGGCCTGATCAGGGTGCCGGGCTCGGTTCCGGTTCCGGGCGCGGGGCGCACGACGTGTTCCGCGCCGGGAGCCGGCCCTCCAGCAGGTACGCCTCCAGGTGGCCGTTGACGCAGGCGTTCGGTCCGCCGGCGATGCCGTGCGTGCCCGCGTCCCGCTCGGTCACCAGGACCGAGCCCGACAGCCGCCGCCGCAGTTCCAGCGCGCCCTCGTAGGGGGTGGCCGCGTCCCGCTCGGCGGCCAGGATCAGCGTCGGCGGCAGCTCACCGGGCACGGTGCGCACATCGAGGGGCCGCTGCCGGGGCACCCGCCAGTAGGCGCACGGCAGGTTGGTCCACACGTTGTCCCAGGTCTCGAAGGGCGCCCGGCGCGCCAGCCGCGTGTTGTCCCGGTCCCAGACCTCGAAGTCCGTCGGCCAGGCCGCGTCGTTGCACTCGACGGCCGTGTACACGGCGTTGGAGTTCTCCGCCCCCTTCGCGCCCGCCGCGGTCCGCGTCCCCGCCTGGTCGATCAGCGGCCGCGGATCACCCTTCAGGTACGCCGACAGCGCCTCCGCGCGGTGCGGCCAGTAGTCGTCGTAGTACCCGGCCCGCAGGAACGCCCCCTGCAACTGCGCGGGGCCCACCGTCCCGCCGGCCGGCTCCGCCGCGAGCCGCTCGCTCGCCTCCTCGTAGCTGTTCTGCACCTGCCTCGGCGTGTCCCCGAGGCCGTACACGGCGTCGTGGCCGGCGATCCACTCCTTGAAGTCGTCCCAGCGGTCCTCGAACGCCTCCGACTGCTCGAGGTTGTTGCGGTACCAGACCAGCGCGGGGTCCGGATTCACCACCGAGTCGAACACCATCCGCCGCACCCGGGCCGGGAACAGCTCGGCGTACAGCGCCCCGAGGTAGGTGCCGTACGACGCGCCCATGAAGGTCAGCCGCTCCTCGCCCAGCGCGGCCCGCACCACCTCCAGGTCACGGGCGTTGTTGAGCGAGTGGTAGTGCCGCAGCGCCTCCCCGGCGCGATCGGCGCAGCCCCGCGCGTACGCCTCGGCCTCGGCGGCGCGCTGCTTCTTGTACGCGTCCGAGGGCCGTGTCGGGGCCGGGCGCGGGCCCTTGAAGAAGTCGCCGGGGTCCTGGCAGGACAGCGGCGCGGAGGGCGCGACCCCGCGCGGCGCGTATCCGACGAGGTCGTAGGCGCCCGCGATCCGCTTCCACTCGGGCACCAGGCCGACCAGCGGGAAGTACAGGCCCGAGCCGCCGGGACCGCCCGGGTTGTAGAGGAGGGCGCCCTGCCCGGGCACCTTGCGCTTGGGGTTCCCCGGGTCCTTGTGGGTGGCCCGCACCCGGCTGACGGTGAGCCGGAGCTGCTTCCCGTCGGGGTGCGCGTAGTCCAGGGGCACCCCGACCGTGCCGCAGCGCATGCTGGCCGGCAGGTCCTCCGCCTTCGGGCAGCTGCCGAACGCGATGCCGGCCGCCGCCGCCCGCCCGGCGGCCACGGCGGTGCCGCGCGCCTCGGCGGAACCGTGGGCGGCCGTGGCCGCCTGGGCCGGAGCGGTGGTGGCGAGGGTGGTCAGCAGCAAGGACCCGGCGGCCGAGTAGAGGGCGGCAGCTCGCATCGCGTATCCCTTCGGTGGCACGGGGGTGACACAAGGGATGTTTGGTTCGCCCGCCGGGCAGGGCAAGCACCGCCCGCGGGTGTCGGCGCCGAGTGCCTCCGTACGCCCCCGGCGCGTCCGCGTGCCGGCGGCGGCCGGTCAGATCCGGCGCCCGCGGTACCCCTCGGTGTACGCCTCGCGGTGGGCGAAGGCCGCGCGCAGGTCCGGCTCGCCGATCGCGTGCACGCCGCGCACGGCGACGGAGGTGAGGTAGGTGCGCTCGTCAGCGGTGCCGTCGGCGTGCTGGACGAGGGTGCCGATCAGCCGCTGCCCGGCCGGGGAGGCCCAGCGGGAGTACGGGTGGATCTCCATCCGGGTGATGGCGAGGCAGCCCAGGGTCAGGGCGAGCGGCAGGGCGAACCACAGGGCGATCAGTGTGCGCGGCTCGTGCGCGGGCAGGGGCAGCGCCAGCGCGGCGACGGCCAGCGCGCACACGGCCACCGCCGCGACCCGCACCCGCCGCACCCCGGCCGCGACACCGTCGGAGCCGCCGTCCGGTACGGCGAGACCGGCGCCGACCAGCCGGTCGGCCAGGCCCCGTACCGGGTCGGCCGTGGCGGCGGTGGCCCGGACCGGGGCGATCCGGGACTGCCCCTCGGGCCCTATGGCCCCTATGACCGACCGCTCCATGTCGTCGCGTCCGCACGGGTCCACGACCGTCGCCCAGCCGGTGTGCGCGAGCAGCAGCCGGCGCTGGCGGGCCATCGAGACCAGCGTCAGGTCGGCCACCCGCCGCGGGCCGCCGGACAGGAACGCCGCCTCGTACAGCGTCAGCGCGTGCTCCCGCGCGGGGGTGCCCGGGGCGACGGCCGCCGCGCGCACGGCGGCCAGACACAACCGCAGACACGCGAGGCCGGCGACGGCCCAGGCCGACAGGAGGAAAAGGACCCAGAACATGCCGTACTTCTATGCCAAAGGCTTTCGCCGGCGCCATGGGCTGTTCACATTTCGGGACGCAGTGTTGTGGGTATGTGACGTTCCGTTTGGTGATGTCCCGCACCGGCCGTGACCGGGTCAGCGGCGCAGCAGGACCCGCCTGGTCGCACGCGCCCACCGCACCCCCGGCCGCCTCGAACGCGGCACCGGCCCCGAGCGCTCCAGCCACCACTCCCGCAACTCCCGCCGCACACCCGCGTCCTCCGCCGCGGGCCCCGCGTCCGCGCCCAGCAGCCGCTCGGCGAAGTCGAGGGCGTCCCGCCGGTAGCCCGCGCCCATCGGGCACCCCCGCGCGTAGGCGAGGAACGCCGGCCGGTACGCCGCGCCGAGGATCACCGGCAGTTCGGGCGCCACCTTCGCGACCACGTCCGCCCGCTTCCCGGCGAGCGCCCGCGCCTGCACGCCCAGCCGCACCCGGTCGAACCCCTCGGGCGCCGGCGCCCCCGCGACCAGCGCGGACAGCAGCGCGGCCTGCGCCAGACCGAGCCGCTGCCGTACGGCGTGGTCCGCCACGTTCGCTTCGGGGGCGGTCGTTCGCGCCACAGACCCCTCCCGCTCGTCGGACCCCCGGCCCTCCGCCCGTCCCCGCGCGACGGCGTCGCGGATCGCCGCCACCTCCGCCTCCAGTTCGCCCGGGCCGGGGAAGTTCTCGTCCCGCTCCAGCAGGATGCCCGGCGGTGCCACCCGCGAGGCGAGGTCGGTGAGGATGTCGAGCACCGGCCGCGGGACGGGGTGGGCGTGGCTGTCGTGCCAGACGCCGTCCCGTTCGAAGCCGCCCGCGACATGGACGTAGGCGATGGCCTCCAGCGGCAGTTCGCCGAGCGCCTCGGCCGGGTCCGCCCCGATGTTCACGTGGTTGGTGTGCAGGTTCGCCACGTCGATCAGCAGCCGCACCCCGGTCCGGTCGGCCAGCTCGTACAGGAACTGCCCCTCCGTCAGCTCCTCGTCCGGCCAGGCGACGAGCGCGGCGATGTTCTCCACGGCGAGCGGCACGGGCAGCGCGTCCTGTGCGATGCGCACGTTCTCGCACAGCACGTCGAGCGCGTCGCGGGTGCGCGGCACGGGCAGCAGGTGCCCGGCCTCCAGGTGCGGGGAGGCGGTCAGCGCGCCGCCCGCGCGGACGAACGCGATGTGCTCGGTGACCAGCGGCGATCCGAGCGCCTCCGCGCGGTCGGCCAGCGCCGCCAGCCGCCCCGCGTCCGGCCGTTCGGCGCCGCCGAGGCCGAGCGAGACGCCGTGCGGCACGACGGTCACCCCGCGCTCGCGCAGCCGCAGCAGCGATTCCGGCAGATGCCCGGGGCAGAGGTTCTCGGACACGGCCTCGACCCAGTCGATGCCGGGCATCAGCTCCACGGCGTCCGCGATCTCCGGACGCCACCCGATGCCGGTTCCCAGTCGTCGCATGGTCGTACCTCCTCCCCGTCGGTATGACGGGGGTATGACCCGCCCCGCCCGCCGCCAACCGCGCGGGGGGCGTCTTCAGAGCAACATCTGAGGTTCGCGGCGGGCCCGGACGCTCAGCGCAGGTCGAGCCGCATCATGACGCGCGGGTGTCCGGCCAGTACGGAGGTGGTGTCGGCGGCGTGGACGAACCCGGCGCGCTCGAAGTTCCGCCGGAGCCCGGCGTACGCCATGGTCAGGTCGACCCGGGCGTCCCCGTTGTCCAGCGGATACGCCTCGATCGCCGGAGCACCCTGGGAGCGGGCGAAGTCGACGGCGCCGGCGATCAGGGCGTGCGAGATCCCCCGCTTCCGGTGACCGGGCCGCACGCGGACGCACCACAACGACCAGACCGGCAGGTCGTCCACGTGCGGGATCTTGCGGTTGCGGGCGAAGGAGGTGTCCGCGCGCGGCGCCACGGCGGCCCAGCCGACCGGCTCGTCCCCGTCGTGGGCGAGCACCCCGGGAGGCGGCGCCGTCCGGCACAGCTCGGCGACGTACGCGCCGCGGGCCGGGCCGCGCAGCTCCTTGTTGACCTTGGAGGGGACGCGGTAGCTCAGGCACCAGCAGACGTTGGCTCCGGGCGACTTGGGGCCGAGCACCGCGCGCACGTCCTCGAAGACCGAGGCCGGGCGCACGTCGATGCTCATGCCACCACGATGTCACGCCGCACGGGACGACGCCTCCGGCGCCCGCCCGGTGCCCAGGAACTCCTCCAGGAGCGGGACGAGCAGGGCCGTGCGCCGCATCAGCGCCATGTGGGTGGTGTCGGGGAGGACGGCGAGGCGCGCGTCGGGGATCAGCTCGCGCATCTCGGCGGCGTGCTCCACGCGCACGAAGTCGCGGTCCCCGACGACCAGCAGCGTGGGTGCCGCCAGCCCGCGCAGGTCGTCGGCGCTCCAGGGCAGCGGGCCGTGGGCGCCCTGCGAGCACTTGTCGAGGAAGTCCTGGAAGTGCTCCGGGTGCGGGGCGGTGGCCGCGTACGCGTCGGCCATCTCCTTGAAGTCGGCCTCGCTGGGCAGCAGCGGTGAGTCGTAGTCGGGGGTGCGGACCTCCTCGCGGTAGCCGTCCTGGGTGTACTGCGTGGCCGCGAGCACGAGCCGTCCCACTCGCCCGGGGTGCCTGACGGCGACCTCCAGCGCGGTCAGCCCGCCCAGGCTGAACCCGAGCAGGTCGGCCCGCTCGATGCCGAGCGCGTCGAGCAGGCCGACCACGTCACCCGCCAGGCCGGGCACGGTGATGGCGCGGTCGATGTCGGCGGTGTGCCCGTGCCCCTGCAACTCGGGGGCCACGATGTGGCGGCCGGGGGCGAGGACGGGCAGCAGGTCACCGAAGCACAGCCCGACGGTGAGGACACCGCCGTGCAGCAGGACCAGCGGACGCCGGGCGCTGTCCCGGCCGGTGCCGTGGATCTCGTAGTACATCTGGAGGCCGTCGAGGTCGGCGTGGGCGGAACTGTTCGGCACGGTGATCACGTCCGTTTCTGGGAGGTACGCCTGCTGGGTAGACCGTCCCGCCTCGCGGAACTCATCGCCCGCTCACCGCCGCGGCCGCCGTTCAGCGGGCGTCAACCGTTTGCGTATGCGGGCGGCCCACGCTGGCCGTGGACGAGTTCGGAATCCGTCGGGGGAACGGGGGAACACCTTGCTGCGGATCCACTTCACCGGACAGGACCTGGAGAACATCAGACTGGCGCGCGGCCCCGATCCGCTGTGGGAGATCGTGTGCAGCGTCTGCCGCCTCCAGACACGGGAGGGCGCGCTCGCCTTCGACCCGTGGCGGCGGCAGGTCAGGGCCCGGCTGCTGCGCGACGGCACGGCCCGGCGGGCCGCGCTGACGCTGCGCGGCCTGGTGCCGTTCGGCGCGTACTTCCCGGACTTCCTCACCCCGCCCGTCGAGGGCCACCGCGTGACCCTGCGGGACGGCGTCGAACGGGTGCTCGCCACCCCGCGCGGCCGGCTCCGGCACGAGCTGGCCCTGCTGGCCGCGTCGGGCGCGCGGCCGGTCCCGGGCGCGGCGGCACTGGCCCGGGGCGACGTGACGGCGCTCGGGGGGCTGGGCGGCGGCCTGCGCGCCTACGACGAGGCGCTGCTCGAACCGGTGCGCGACCGGATCGGGGCGGCCGTCGGCGCCGACCTCGCCTGGCGCACCCGCGCCCTGGTGACCGGCGGGACGGCCGCCCTGCTGGCCACCTTCCGGCCGATGGCGGTGTGGCGGCCACCGGTGCTCGAAGTGGACTATCCGGTCCGGCGCGACCTGCGCCTGGAGGGGCGCGGGCTGCTGCTCGTGCCCTCGTACTTCTGCTGGCGGCGGCCGATCACCCTGGTCGACGCCTCCCAGCGGCCGGTGCTGGTCTACCCGGCGGACAAGACGGTCGTCCCGGCGCCCGTCACCGAGTTCGCCGCGCTCACCGCCCTGGTGGGCCCCACCCGGGCCGCGCTCCTCCACGAGGCGGCCGGACGCGCCTGCGGCACGACGTCCGAGCTGGCGGCTGCGGTCGGCATCTCGCTGCCCAGCGGCAGCCAGCAGCTGGCGGTGCTGCGGGAGGCGGGCCTGCTCACCACGCGCCGGGCCGGCAAGTACGTCCTGCACTCGGTGACCGCGCTCGGTCTGCGGCTGCTCGGCGACGATTTGGCTGGGCCCGAACAGTGGTGCGCGAACGGCGCCCGCGCCAGGAACCTGCCGGTGCAGGAAACCGCAACGGAGGGAATCCCATGAAGCTCTTCCACCGCGCACTCGCCGGCGGCGCCGCGTCCGTCGCCCTCACGGCCGGACTGCTGGGCGCCGGCACGGGGGCGGCGTCCGCGGCACCGGCCGCGGACTCCCAGTACGGATGTCCGGTCGGGGCCGTGTGCATCTACCCGCGGGGCGTTCACTACACGGACGCCGAGCCGACCGACTTCTACTACTCCCGAGGGGTCCACAAGCTCTACAACCAGTACGGGAACCACTGGGTCTACAACAACCAGACCGACGGCTGGACCGTGCGGACGTGCACGGGCGGCAACGGCACGGGCTGCGGAACGGTCCTCCGGCCCGACTACCTCCGCTACGTGAACCTCACGCCGATCAACTCGATCAAGATCGAGTCGTAGCACGGGCCAGCGCCGGGTGGTCCGCGACCACCGTGCACGAGCCCGGCGCGATCTCCGTGAACCCGGCGTCGCGGACCACCGGCAGGCCACTCGTGGGCAGGCCGCTCCAGCGGGCGGGATCCGGCGTGCGCACGGCCAGGGGGTAGCCCGCCGCACGCCACGCCGCCCGCGCCCCGGCGTCCAGCTCCCACCAGGCGAGCTGGGCGCCGTGGCCCGCTTGGGCCATGGCCTTGCCCGCCGACATGTCCAGGTCGGGATTCATCCAGAGCACCGGCGCCGAGAGGTCGGCCTCGACCGGCGGCTCCGGATCGTCGAGATCGGTGCCGGAGACCTGGAGACGGGCCAGGTCCTTCGGCCAGCCGTCCAGCGGGACCGGCGGAAAGACCCGGACCTCCGCCGACCCGCCGCCGACCGTGATGCCGGGCAGCGCCTCGGCCCGCCGCCACTCGGCGCCGCGCGCCCGGCGCACCACCTTGCGGATCCGCGCGTCCTGCCAGTCCCGCACCGCCTGCGCCCACTCGCCGTCGCCGGCCGACCGCTCGTCGCCGAGCATCACCAGCACCGCCCGGGCCGCGGTCTCCAGCGCGTCGGTACGGGCCGGCGGTGAAGCCCGCTCGATGCGTACCACCAGCGGCAGGACGAACTGCGGCGCGAGGTCGCGGTCGCCGGGTTCGGGGCGGAAGGGGCTGTCGGGGACGGGCGTCGTCGCTTCGTTGCTCACGCCCCCCAGTCTGCCAACCCGCGCGCCCGCGACAGGATGGCCCCATGCGACACGAGCTACGGCTGGACGGCGTGGGGCGCCGCTACGGCATCCGCGGCCCCTGGGTGCTGCGCGGCGTCGATCTGGGCGTGCCGCCCGGCACCGTCGTGCGCGTCGAGGGCGGCAACGGCAGCGGCAAGTCGACCCTGCTGCGCGTACTCGCCGGGATCGACGCCCCCGACGAGGGCCGGGTCGGCGGCAGACCGCGCACCGCCTACGTCCCCGAGCGCTTCCCGCCCGCCCTGCCCTTCACCGCCGGGCAGTACCTCACCCACCTCGGCGCCGTGCACGGGCTGTCCCGCCGGGCGGCCGCCCGCGCCGCGGGGCGGTGGCTGGAGCGGCTGGGGGCCGCCGGGTACGCCGGCACACCGCTGGCCCGGTTGTCCAAGGGGAGCAGCCAGAAGGTGGCGGTGGCGCAGGCCCTGCTCGCCGAGCCGGAGCTGCTCGTCCTCGACGAGGCCTGGACCGGGCTCGACGCCGACGCCCGGGCCGAGCTGGAACGGGCGGTCGCCGAACTGACCGCCTCCGGCGGCGCCGTCGTCCTCGTCGACCACGACCCGCGCCGCCTGGCCGGCGCGGCCGACGCCACCTACACCGTGCGCGACGGCACCCTGCACCGCCGTACCGAGGACGCCCCCGTCCCGGCGGGGCCGCGGGTGGCCGTCCGGGTGCGGGGAGCGGGCGGGCGCGCGCTGCCCGCCGACGTGCTCCGGATCGTCGCCTCCGCCGAGGAGACCGCCCCCGGCGCCCATCTGCTCACGGTGCCCGCGTCCCACTCCGACGTCCTGCTGCGCACGCTGCTGACCGCCGACCCGTCCTGGCACGTGGTGAGCGTGCGCGGCCCGGAGGACCACCGATGACCGCGCTCCTGCGCTACCAGGCCGCACTCCTGCTGCGCTCCCGGCGCTGGCTCCCGCCCCTCATCCTGTACGCCGCCGCCCTCGCCATCGGCGTACAGGGCGGGCAGCCGGTGCTCGACTCGCTGGGCTGGGCGGCGGCCGTGCTGCTGCCGGTGGCGGCCTGGCTGGTGCGGATCTGCGTCACCGGCGAGCCGCCCGCCGCCCGGGCCTGTCTGTCGGCGGCGCGCGGCCCCGGACCGGCCCACCTGGCGTGCGTGCTGGTGGCGCTGGCCGCCGCGGTCGTCCTGGGCGCGGCGGCGGTCCTCGTCGTGACGCTGGTCAGCGACCCCTACAGCACCGGCCACGGCACACGCGTACCCCCGCTCGCGGCGGGCGGTGCCGGACTGCTCGCCGCGCTGGTGTGCGCCCTGCTCGGTACCGCCGTCGGCGCGCTCACCGCCTGGCCGGTGCTGCGCTCGCCCGGCCGCGCGGTCCCGGCGCTGCTGCTCGGGGCCCTGCTGGCGCTGGTGGCGACGGGCTCCCCGGCGCGGGCGGCGGTCGGCGGCCTGGTCACCGGCTCGCGGTCGGGGGACGTACCGCTGCCCCTGCTCCCGCTGGCCGGGGCGTCGCTGGCGGCCGCCGCGGCGATCGCCGTCGCCTGTGCGCTCAGCTCGCGCCGGTCAGCCTGAGCAGGCCGTGCGCTGCGCCTCCTGCCACTCGCAGACCGGGCAGTACGTGATGCCCTTGTACGACTCCGGGTACTCCGTCGGTTCCCGGCACAGCACGCACTCCGCGTAGGGCGGGCCGTCGGCCTTGGGCGGCCGGGTGGCGTCGATCAGACAGTAGTCGTTCGCCCCCTGGTCGTCCGGCCCCTGGTCGTCGTCGCTGTTCATCTCTCCAGCGTAGGCCCGTCAGGCGCGGCCGTTCGCGGTGCCGATCAGCTCCGAGACCTTCACGAAGCGGTAGCCCCGGTCGCGCAGTTCGGGCACGATCGTCCGGACCGCCCGCTCGGTCACCGGGGCGGCGCTGCGCGTGCAGTGCATGACGACCACCGACCCCGGCCGCACCCCGTCCAGCACCTGCCGGGCCACCGCGTCGGCGTCGGTCGCGAAGGCGTCCCCGCTCACCACGTCCCACTGCACGGCGGTGACGCCGGTGGCGGTCAGCTCCTTGCGGGCCGCCTGGTCGTAGCAGCCGCCGGGAAAGCGGAAGTAGGGCATCGCGTCCCGGACCCCGGCCTTCCGGAACGCCGTGTACGCCCGCTCCAGGTCGGAGCGCATCCGGTCCCGGGACACGGTCGGCAGTCCGTAGCAGTCGTCGGTGTAGGCGTAGTGGCTGTAGGAGTGGTTGGCGATCTCGAACCGCGGGTCCCGGCCGATGGACCGGGCCGCGTCCGGGTACTCCTCGGCCCACCGGCCGGTCATGAACACCGTGGCCGGCACCTTCAGCCGCCGCAGCGTCGCGATCAGCCCGGGATTGTCGAAGTGCTCACCCGACGCCGCCCGGGGCCCCTGGTCGGCGGTCATGTCGGCGTCGAAGGTGAGCGCGACCGTCTTGCCGGCGGTACGCGCCCCGTGCTCGAAGACAGGGGTCAGACCGGCCGGGCCGGGCGCGAGCGTCGGCGGCCGTGAGGGCTTCGACGGAGCGGCGGAGGGCGCGCTGGGCGCCGGTCGCGGCGCCCGCGGGGACTCGGAGGTTCCGCAGGCGGCGAGGGCGGCGCCCAGCACGCAGAGGGCGGCGGCACGACGTACGAGAGTGATCACCGTACGAACGTATGAGTGTGCTCTTCGGTTTGTACGACTATGAGGCGTGACGTGCCCCGAGGGTCACCCTCCCGGGCCTACCTGCGCCAGGGACCCGTGACCGCGAAGGTGGTGCCGGGTGTGTAGCAGTTGACGTACATCGTGTCGCCGTCGGGGGAGAAGGTGACCCCGGCGAACTCGCCCCACTCCGGTTCGTCCGGCGTCCCGATGTTCTGGGCGCCGCGGGCCATCGCGTACACCTCGCCGCGCCGGGTCACCCCGAACACGTGCTGGGCGCCCTCGCCGTCCTCGCAGACCATGAGGCCGCCGCTGGGAGCCAGGCAGATGTTGTCCGGGGACTCGCCCGGCAGCTGCAGGTCGGTTTCCGGGCCGAAGACGATCACCAGGGTCAGGCGGCGCCGTCCGGGGTCGTAGCGCCAGATCTGCCCGTAGTGGTCGGCGGCCGAGCCCTCGTCGCTGTGGGCGAAGGACGACACGAAGTACACGCACCGCCCGCCCCAGTAGCAGCCCTCCAGCTTCTGCGCGTGGGTGATGCCGCCGCGGCCGAAGTCCTGGAAGCGGATGGGCGTCTCGGCGGCCAGCGGGTCGGGTACGTCCACCCACTCGATGCCGTCGAAGCAGGCGCCCGTCTCCTGGATCGAGGACAGGTCGGGCACGCCGGGCACCCGCATCGCCTGGAGCCTGCCGCCCGCCCGCAGTGAACCCCGGCCGCCGAGCGGCTTCTCGGGCAGGAACCGGTAGAACAGTCCGAACGGCCGCTCGAACGCGTCCTCCGTCTCGTACACGACGCCGCGCCGTGGGTCCACGGCGATCGCCTCGTGCTGGAAGCGGCCCATCGCGGTCAGCGGCACCGCGCCGGTGCGGTGGGGATCGACCGGGTCGACCTCGAAGATGAAGCCGTGGTCCTTGGTGTAGCCGTTGGTGCCGGCCTTGTCCTCGGTCTCCTCGCAGGTCAGCCAGGTGTGCCAGGGGGTGGGCCCGCCCGCGCAGTTGACGGCCGTACCGGCGATCGCGACCCGCTCGGACAGCACGCGGTTGCGGGAGTCCAGCGTCAGCGCCGTACAGCCGCCCTTGCCCTCGGGGTCGTAGGTCAGGCCCTTGACCGTCGGGACCGGGACGCGGCCGTCCTCGCGGTTCTCGTGGTTGCGGACCAGGTGGACCCCGCCGTGCCGGGCAGGGAAGGCGGACATGCCGTCGTGGTTGGAGGGCACCGGGCCCTCGCCGGAGCGCAGCCGGTCGCCCTCGCGGGACAGCACCCGGTAGCGGAAGCCCCGGGGCAGGTCGAGCAGGCCGTCGGGGTCGGGCACCAGGGGGCCGTAGCCGGTGTGGCCGAGGGACTGGGCCGCGGCGGTGCCGGCGAAGAGTTCGGAGAGGGCTCCGGTGAAGGCGATGCCTGCGCCCAGGGCTCCGGTGCGGGCGAGCACCTGGCGGCGGGTCGTCTCGTGGCCGGACATGGGCATGGGGGAAGACATGGGGAAACCTTCCTGCTGGCGGACAGGATTGTGACCAGCCGTGTCTATCACCTGCCAGGAGTCCCGGGAACCACGCGCGTAGAACGTGTCACTGCTCCACAGGGCGCTCCTGGGCCTTCTCCAGGAACCGCAGCAGCTCCACCGGGAAGGGCAGTACGAGGGTCGAGTTCTTCTCGGCGGCCACCGCCACCACCGTCTGCAACAGGCGCAGTTGCAGCGCCGCTGGTGTCTCGGACATCTCCCGCGCCGCCTCCGCGAGCACCTTCGATGCCTGCAGCTCGGCGTCGGCGTTGATGACCCGGGCCCGGCGCTCCCGGTCGGCCTCGGCCTGCCGGGCCATCGAGCGCTTCATGGTGTCCGGCAGGGAGACGTCCTTGATCTCGACCCGGTCGACCTGCACGCCCCACCCCACGGCCGGGCTGTCGATCATCAGCTCCAGGCCCTGGTTCAGCTTCTCCCGGTTGGACAGCAGGTCGTCCAGCTCGCTCTTGCCGATGATCGAGCGCAGGGAGGTCTGGGCCATCTGGGAGACGGCGAAGCGGTAGTCCTCGACCCGGACCAGCGCGTTGGCCGCGTCGATCACCTTGAAGTAGACGACGGCGTCCACGCGCACGGTGACGTTGTCGCGGGTGATGCCCTCCTGGGCGGGCACCGGCATGGTGACGATCTGCATGTTCACCTTGTGCAGCCGGTCCACGACCGGCACCACCATCGTGAACCCGGGTTCGCGCACCTCGCCCGCGAGCCGCCCGAGGCGGAAGACCACCCCCCGCTCGTACTGCTTGACGACCCGCGCGGCCGAGGCGACGTACACCACCCCGGCGCTGCCGACGGCCGCGGCCGCGGTCAGGAGCTCCTCGAGCATGACGGCCTCCTCGCCCAGAGGTCCGGTTCATCTGCTCCTGCCACGATATTCCCGACGCCCGGTCCGGGGCCATGGCCCCGGACCGGGGTGTGCCGCTATACCGAGAGCGCCTTCGGCGGTTCCGTGACCGTCACCGGGTCCGTGCCGGTGGCGCTGTGCCGTTCGGCCCAGTTCTCCAGGGCCGTGCGGCAGGCGTGGTCCAGGTGGTGCAGGCCGGACAGGTCCAGCTCGACCGGGCGGTCCTGCGGCAGCGACTCCAGGCTCTCCAGGATCTTCGGCAGCCGCAGGAAGGTCGCGTTGCCCGACAGGTGGGCCTGGACGGGTCCCGCGCCCTTGTCGACGATCTCCAGCTTGAGGTGCGACGCCTCCCAGGCGGTCTTGACCACGGACAGGGCCAGGCCGATCAGCACGCCCTCGAACATGTTCACCGCGACGATCGACACGGCCGTGACCACCAGGATCAGCGCCTCGCCCCGGTGCTCCCGCCACAGCGGCACGATGCCGCGGAACGGGATCAGCTTCCAGCCCGCGTGCACCAGGATGCCGGCCAGCGCGGGCAGCGGGATCAGGGCCAGCGCGGACGGCAGCAGCGCGGCGAACAGCAGCAGCCACACGCCGTGCAGCACCCGGGACGCCTTGGTCTTCGCGCCGGCGCTCACATTGGCGGAGCTGCGCACGATGACCGCCGTCATCGGCAGCGCGCCGAGCACACCGCACACCGTGTTGCCGGCGCCCTGCGCCATCAGCTCCTTGTTGTACTCGGTGCGCGGCCCCTTGTGCAGCCGGTCCACCGCGGCGGCGCTGAACAGGCTCTCCGCCGACGCGATCAGGGTGAAGGCGACGATGGTGCCGAGGAGCCCGACGTTCGCCAGCTCGCCGAAGGCGTCGGCGCCGGGCGGCTGGATGGAGTCCAGCAGGCCGTTGACCTCGACGGTCGCGACCGACAGGCCGAACACCGCCGTGACCGACGTGGCCAGGACGACCGCGGCCAGCGCGCCCGGCAGGGTCTGCGCCCGCTTCGGCAGCCGCTTCCACAGCACCATGACCGCGACGGTGCCGGCGCCCAGGGCGAGCGAGGTGAGCGCCTCGGTGCTGCCCAGCGCGTCGGCGGCGGCACCGGGCAGCCCGGTGAGCTTGTCCAGGCCGGAGGCGGGTGCCTCCAGTCCGGCGGCCGCGTAGAGCTGGCCGGCGATGAGCACCAGGCCGATGCCGGCCAGCATGCCCTCGACCACCGACAGGGAGATCGCCCGGAACCAGCGCCCCAGCTTCAGGGCGCCCATCGCGAGCTGGATCAGACCGGAGGCCAGCACGATCACACCGAGCGCGGGCAGCCCGTACTCGTCGACCGCGGCGAAGACCAGCACGGTCAGGCCGGCGGCCGGACCGGACACCTGGAGGCTGCTGCCCGGCAGGAGTCCGGTGACCAGGCCGCCCACGATGCCGGTGACAAGGCCGAGTTCGGCCGGGACACCGGAGGCGACGGCCACGCCCACGCACAGCGGGAGCGCGACCAGGAACACGACGAGCGAGGAGGTGAGGTCCTGCCGCCAGTGCGGGAACTTGGCTATCCAGTTCATGCCGGCGCTCACAGGGTCTCGAACGCGTCGGTGTCCGCGCGGTGTTGGCGTACGGCCCCGGTGTGGACCTCGTAGTACCAGCCGTGCAGCCGCAGTTGGCCCTCCGTCAGACGCCGTTCCACGCAGGGGTAGGAGCGCAGCCGCTCCAGTTGCGCCAGGACGTGGTGCTGCACGGCCTCGGCGACGGTCGGGTCGGCGGGGTCGCAGGGCTTCGGCTCGTCGGCGGCGTACGCCAGCCAGTCGCGCACGGCGGGTACGGCGCTCAGGTCGTCCCCGCGCACCAGCGCGCCGACGGCGCCGCAGTGCGAGTGGCCGCAGACCACGATGTCGCTGACGCCGAGCACCGCCACGGCGTACTCGATGGTGGCGGCCTCGCCGGAGGGGTGGCCGCTGCCGTGCGGCGGGACGATGTTGCCCGCGGTGCGCAGCTCGAAGAGCCGGCCGGGCCGGGCGCCCGTGATCAGGGCCGGGACGACCCGGGAGTCGGAGCAGGTGATGAACAGTACTTCGGGCGACTGGCCTTCGGCGTGCCCGGCGAACTCCTCAGGGCGCTGTCCGAACGTACGGGCGTTGTCGATGAGGGGTTGCATGATGCGGGATTCCTCCTGGCGCGCAGTGGGGGCGCGTCGGATGGGCAGGACAGAGGTGGGGGATGGGCCGGCCGTCCCTCAGCAGCGGAAGACCTGAAGTGCCGCCGGGGAGTGGTCCGTCGAGGATCTGGACCGGTGGTCGGCGTGGAGCCCGGGCGCGGCCCCCTCGGCCCACGCGAGCGGGCGCTCGGGTGGCTCGGGCGGGGGCGCGGTGGTGGTGCGGTGCCGGTCGCGGACGCGAGCGGCATCGTGGGCGTTCGCGGAGCCGCCGCTGTTGTGACAGCCGGCCCGCTCGTCGTACGGCGCCGTGCCGGAGAGGGTGGTTCCGGGGTGGGCGTTGGCCATGGCATCACGGCTCGTATGCGCGAATGCGAAGGACGCGGTCGGAGCGAAGAGCAGGAGCGCGACCAGGACGGCGGCGGGGAACGGAATCCGCGTCCGCGCCGTCGTGCCTCGGAACATGCGCCCCCCTCCAGGCATTTCACGCCTTCGATGTGTGCCGGTGCAGGGTCGGTGCACGGTCATCGCTTGGTCAACGCACGGTCAATGCGTGGTCAAGAAACACGTTAACCCTGCAATGAGCTTTGCAGGGTTAACGTAGCGTTACGAGCTGAAGAGAGCCTGAAAATCGCGGGTCGGTTGGCGCGAAGCGGCCGTTCTCAGGGCGCGTCGGGGCCGTCGACCAGGGGCGCGGCGTCCCGGGCCAGCGCGGTGAGGCGGGAGATCGCCCGGAAGTACTTCTTGCGGTAGCCGCCCTTCAGCATGTCCTCGCCGAAGAGTTGGTCGAAGGGCAGTCCGGAGGCCAGGACGGGCACCTCGCGGTCGTAGAGCCGGTCCGCGAGCACGACCAGGCGCAGCGCCGTCGACTGGTCCGGGACCGGGCGCACCCCGGTGAGGCACACCGCCGCGAGGCCGTCGGTCAGGGCGCCGTAGCGGCTGGGGTGGACGCGGGCGAGGTGGTCGAGGAGCGCGCCGAAGTCGTCGAGCGAGGCGCCCGCGGTGGCTCGCGCCGCCCGGGTGACCTGCTCGTCGGAGTGCGGGGCCGGGGCCTCGGGCAGGCCGCGGTGGCGGTAGTCCTCGCCGTCGATGCGCAGGGCGCGGAAGTGGGCGGACAGGCCCTGGATCTCGCGCAGGAAGTCCACCGCCGCGAAGCGGCCCTCGCCGAGTTTGCCGGGCAGCGTGTTGGAGGTGGCGGCGAGTGCCACGCCGGCCTCGACGAGCCGGGCGAGCAGGCTGGAGACGAGGACGGTGTCGCCGGGGTCGTCCAGCTCGAATTCGTCGATGCACAGGAGGCGGTGCCCGGAGAGGGTCCGCACGGTCTGCTGGAAGCCGAGGGCGCCGACGAGGTTGGTCAGCTCGACGAAGGTGCCGAAGGCCTTGCGGGAGGGGTCGGCGGGGGTGGCGTGCCACAGGGAGGCCAGCAGGTGGGTCTTGCCGACGCCGTAGCCGCCGTCGAGGTAGACGCCGCGCGGGCCGGCCGGGGCCTTCGGCGCCTTGCTCCGCCCGAACCCGAAGAACCCGCGCCGCCCGGCACCCGCGCCGGACGCCTCGTCCAGCCCGCCCGCGAACTCCTCCAGGACCCGTACGGCCTCGTGCTGGCTGGGCTGGTTCGGGTCCGGCACATAGGTCCCGAACCGGACCGAGTCGAACCGCGGGGGCGGCACCATCTCGGCGACCAGGTGGTCGGCGGGCACATGCGGCTCACGAGCACACAGGGACAACGGATCGGCCCCGGCTATCGGGGTGGACCCGGGGCCGGTAGCGGAGGAGGAGGGCGACACGGTGGTCCATGGTAGGCCCTGCGGGCCCGGGGGCCTGGTCGAGCGGCCGGCGCCCCCGGTGTCGGCGGCGGCCCGGTGTCGGCGGCGCACCTTGTGTCGGCGGGGGCCCCGGGGCCGGTGCGGGCGCGCGGCCGGGGCCCTGGAGACGGGGCCTGCCCGCGGCGCGTGTGTCTTGCGGCGCGTGGGGGCGAACGCGGCAGACCTGCCCCCGCCGGACCGCCGGCCCCGCCGCCCCGGCCGACGGCTCTGGGTCCAGCGGGCCCGTGTCCAGGGCCCTGGGCACGGGGGCCTGCCCGTGGCGCGTGGGCCCGGCGGCGGGTGGGCCCCGCGGGCGAACGCGGCAGACCCTGTCCCCGCCAGCCCGCCAGCCCGCCAGCCCGCCAGCCCGCCAGCCCGCCAGCCCGCCAGCCCGCCAGCCCGCCAGCCCGCCAGCCCCACCGCCCCCCCGCCGACGGCTCCGGGGCCGGTGCGGGCCCGCAGCCAGGGCCCTGGACACGGGGGCCTGCCCGCGGCGCGTGGGCCCCGCGGGTGAACGCGGCAGACCCTGTCCCCGCCGGACCGCCGGACCGCCGGACCGCCGGACCGCCGGACCGCCGGACCGCCGGACCGCCGGACC
>NZ_JBHJVQ010000053.1:0-33738 GCF_042263835.1 Streptomyces sp. NPDC056128
CTGGCCCTTCTTTTTTTTTTTATTTGTATTGGTTTCTGCCCCCACCCTGGGGGGGGGGGGTGTCGGCCCCCCCCCCCCCCCCCCCACCGCTGTGCCGCCGTTCAGGACAGCAGCTCCACCTCCGCCAGCGTGTGCTCGCCGTCCAGGACCAGCCGGTACTTCGCGTACGTGCCCGGTGACTTCACCGAGAACGCCCGGGTCTGCTTGTCCCAGGCGAAGGACTCCCCGGAGCGCTGGTCCAGCGTCCGCCAGGTCGTGCCGTCGGCCGAGCCCTGGAGCTTCCAGCCGGCCGGTGCCTTCGCGTGGTCCGCCGACGAAGTCAGCGTGTACTGGGCCGCCTTCACGCCCTTGCCGGAGACCGGCAGGTCCACCGACGTCACGCTCGCGTCCGTCGCCGAGGTGTTGTCGAACAGGGCGCCCTCACCCGTGACGGCGTCCGCGCGCGGGGTCGGCACCTCGTCGTCCTGGGTGACCGACGGCGGGGCCGCGTTCTTGCCGGTGCCCCACGAGGAGGGCTTGGCGCCCATGTCGAACTCCAGGACCCCGCCCTTCGCGATCAGCGAGTGGGGGAGCGAAGTGGACGTCCAGCGCTTGCCGTTGACCTTGAGTCCCTGCACGTAGATGTTCTTCGTGCTGTTCTTCGGGGCCTTGACGACCAGCTTGCGGCCGTTCTCCAGGTGGACCGTCGCCTTGGTGAACAGCGGGCTGCCGACCGCGTACTCGCCACTGCCCATCACCAGCGGGTAGAAGCCGAGCGAGGAGAAGAGGAACCAGGCCGACTGCTCGCCGTTGTCCTCGTCACCGTGGTAGCCCTGGCCGATGTCGCTGCCGGTGTACAGACGCTGGAGCACCTCGCGGACGTTCTTCTGCGTCTTGTACGGCTGCCCGGCCGCGTCGTACATGTACAGGGCGTGGTGGGCGACCTGGTTGGAGTGCCCGTACATGCCCATCCGGACGTCCCGCGCCTCGGTCATCTCGTGGATGACACCGCCGTAGGAGCCCTTGAACTCCGGCGACGCCGTCTCGGGAGTGGACAGATACTCGTCGAGCTTGTCGCCGAGGCCCTTGCGGCCGCCGTAGAGGTTGGCGAGGCCGCGGCTGTCCTGCGGGGCGGTGAAGGCGTAGCCCCAGCCGTTGGTCTCCGTGTAGTCGTAGCCCCACACGCGCGGGTCGTACTTCTCGGAGTCCACCCGCCAGTCGCCCTTGGCGTCCTTGCCCTGGAAGAAGCCGGCCTTGCTGTCGAAGAGGTTGACGTAGTCCTGCGCGCGGTTGAGGAAGTACGCCGACTCCTCCTTGTAGCGCTTCTCGCCGGTCTCCTTGTAGAGCTTCTCGCCCATCTTGGCGATGCCGTAGTCGTTGAGGTAGCCCTCCAGCGCCCACGACAGGCCCTCGTGCGTCTCGGTGCTGGTGTAGCCGAGGAACGGCGAGGTCTCCATGCCCTTGCGGCCCACGCCGGAGGACGGGGGCACGACGGTGGCGTTCTTCACGGCCGCGTCGTACGCCGCCTTCGCGTCGAAGTCGACGCCCTTGACGTACGCGTCCGCGAAGGCCACGTCGGAGGAGGTGCCGGTCATCAGGTCCGCGTAGCCCGGGGAGGACCAGCGGGAGGTCCAGCCGCCGTCCTTGTAGTGCTGCACGAAGCCGTCGACCAGCTCACCGGCCTTGGACGGGGTCAGGAAGGAGTACGCGGGCCAGGTGGTCCGGTACGTGTCCCAGAAGCCGTTGTTGACGTAGACCTTGCCGTCGACGATCTTGGCGCCGGTCTCCGTCGGGGTGTCCTCCTTGACCGCCTTGGAGAACGGGGAGGCGTACTTGTACGTCCCGTCGACCTTCTCGTGGCCGGCGTTCGGGTACAGGTACAGCCGGTAGAGGCTGGAGTACAGCGTGGTCAGCTGGTCCTGCGTGGCGCCCTCGACCTCGACCTTGCCGAGGACCTTGTCCCACTGCTTCTGGGCGTCGCGCTTGACCTTGTCGAAGGAGGCGCGCTTCGGGATCTCCTGGCGCAGGTTGTCCTTCGCCTGGTCGACGCCGATCAGCGAGGTCGCGATGCGCAGCGTCACCGCGCGGTCCCGGCCGGCGTCGAAGCGCAGGTGGCCCTTGACGCCGCTGGAGTCGCCGCCGGTGACCTTGCTGTCGAACTCGCCGTAGACGAAGAGGCGGGTGGCGCCCGTGGACAGCCCGGACTTGACGTCGGAGTAGCCGCTGAAGGTGCCGGTCTCCTTGTCGAGGGTCAGCCCGGCCTGGTCGTTGACGTTGTCGAAGATCACGCTCGCGTCGTCACCCGGGTAGGTGAAGCGCATCATCGCCGCGTGGTCGGTCGGTGCCATCTCGGCCTTGAGGCCGTTCTCGAACCGCACTCCGTAGTAGTACGGCCGGGCGGTCTCGTTCTCGTGCCGGAAGGCCAGCTCCCGGGCGTCCCGGCCGGTGTCCGGGGTGCCGGACGCGGCCGAGGGCATCACCTGGAAGGTCTGCCGGTCGCCCATCCACGGGCTCGGCTCGTGGCTCGCGCCGAACGCCTGGAGGGTGGGCAGGTTGTCCGCGTTGTTGCCGCGCGCGTACTCGTACAGCCAGCTCAGCGATCCGGCGTTGGTCACCGGCGTCCAGAAGTTGAAGCCATGCGGTACCGCGGTCGCCGGGAAGTTGTTGCCGCGCGAGAAGCTGCCGCTGGAGTTGGTGCCGCGGGTGGTGAGCGCGTAGTCGGAGAGGTGGGCCTTCGGGCGCTCGTACGCGGCCCGCTCGATCTTCACGTCGTCCAGCCAGCCGCGGAACTTCGCCGGGCCCTTGGGGGAGTCGTACGCCACCAGGATCCGGTCGACGGTCTTGCCGGCCGCCACCGAGCCGATGCCCGACGCGACGCTGTTCCACTGGTTGACGTAGAGGATCTTGGCGTCGCCCTGGCCGCGCGGCGTCAGCGGGAACCCGTGCTGGTCGGTGGCCTTGAGGTCGCTCAGGTGGGTGCCGTCGGTGAAGGCGAGGTCGACGGAGACGTTCGTGGCGTCGTAGTCGAGGTCGCCGTCGGCCATCGACGGGAAGATCTTGTACGACAGCTCGCTGCGGCGGTCGACCCTCACATTGACGTCGAAGACCTTGTTGTACGAGTACGCCCGGCCGTCCGCGGTGTGCCGGCCCGCGTAGCGCAGGGCGTGCGTGCCGGTGAAGCCCGCGCCCGACTTCGCGGTCGGCGAGCCGGTCGGGCCGCGGTCGACGAGGGAGAGCATGTCCTCGGGCACCGGGGTGTCGCCGGCGCCGGTGGACAGCTGGAAGTCGGCGAGCTGGAGGGCGTCGCCCGCGCCGTTGTTCTTGGTGATCTCCAGCCGGAAGTGCTGGTACTCGACGGCCTCGGCGAGGTCGTACGTCTTCGTCTGGAAGCGCTCGCCGAAGGATTCACCGGAGCGGGTGTCCAGCGTCTGCCAGGTCTCGCCGTCCGCCGAGCCCTTCAGCGTCCAGTCCACCGGGTCGCGTTCGTCGTGGTCGTTGGCCGAGGTGAGGGCGTACTTGGCGATCTTCGTCGACTTGTCCAGGTCGAACTCGACCCAGCCCGTGTTCTCGAAGGTCAGCCACTTGGTGCCCGGCTCGCCGTCGACGAGGTTCTCCTTGACCTCCCCGCCGTTCGTGTTCTCGGCGCTGGCCCGCACGCCGGTGACGTGGTCGGTGACGTTGCCCGGTATGCCGGTGGTGTACCCGCCGTCCACACCCGAGGACCGCTTGCCGCCGTCCGCGCCGGTGTCCACGGTGTTGAGCCAGTCCGGAGCCGGGTCGTCCGCCTCGAACGAGGACGCGAACTCCCGGTCGGCGCCGGCCGGAGCCTGCGGCAGCGCGACCGCCGCCCCCTGTGAACCCACCGCCAAAGCGAAGGCGGTCGTCAGCACGACCGCCGGACCCCATCTGTGCCGAACTCTGTATTCCATGTCCTGGCCACCCTCCCTGCGCGTGGGACAACGTTGTCAAATCTGCTGCGCAAGGACCAGTAGGGGTCAAGTGGCATGTGATGTCAAGGGTGTTGGATGTGGCGTTCGGGGCTTATGCCGGGGATTCTTACGGCATGGCGTGCACAGGCCACTCATATTTCCGGGAGGTCTCAACTCGGAAAAGACGTACCGCCAACCTTGCTTTCGATCTTGATCCGCTGGCGGGAAGTGGACTATACCTGTCGCCCACCGGGGCGTTTCCTGCACGACCCAGCGTGACCCGATCGCGGTGCCGGGGAGGATCCGGTTCACCGCCTGAGTCCTGTAGAAGGCGAGGACTTGAGCATGGGATCCACTTCCGCCGAGAACAACGGTATGGGCGTCGGCCGCCGCGATCTGATCAAGCGGTCCGCCGCGCTCGGCCTGATCTCCGTACCGACCATGAGCTTCCTCTCCGCCTGCGCGAGCGGCGGCGGGGACGACCAGGAGAAGGCCGAGGCGGGCGAGAAGTCCGCCAAGAACCCGCTCGCGGTCAACGACAGCGCCCAGATGGAATTCGTCCTCTTCGACGGAGGCTTCGGCAAGGAGTACGCCGAGGACGCCGTGAAGCTGTACGAGGAGGCCTTCCCGAAGGCCGAGGTGAAGTTCTCCGCCACCCAGAAGATCCAGTCGACCCTCCAGCCGCGCTTCAACGGCGGCAACCCGCCCGACCTCGTCGACAACTCCGGCGCCGAGCAGATGGACATGGGCGTCCTGGTCGGCAAGAAGCAGCTCGCCGACCTCACCCCGCTCCTCGACGCCCCGTCCTACGACGACCCGAACAAGAAGGTCCGCGACACGCTGCGCCCCGGCATCGTGGAAATGGGCCAGTTCGACGGCGACCCGGTCTGGATCATGTACTACGCGTACACGGTCTACGGGAACTGGTACTCGCAGAAGGCGCTCGACTCGCTGGACGCGGAATACCCGAAGACCTGGGACGAGATGCTCGCGGTCTGCGCGAAGGCCAAGAAGAAGGGCATGGCGGGCTGGACGTACGCGGGCAAGTACCCGTACTACATCCCGTTCTCGATGTCCCCGATGATCGCCAAGGTCGGCGGTGTCGAGGTGCTGGACGCCATCGACAACCTGGAGCCGAACGCCTGGAAGCACCCGGCGGTCAAGACCGTCTTCGAGGCCTGGTACGAGCTGTACAAGAAGGGCTACGTCCTCAAGGGCACCCCGGGCCTGGACCACATCCAGTCCCAGACCGCCTGGGCCAAGGGCAAGGCCCTGTTCATCCCCAACGGCTCCTGGGTGGAGAACGAGTCGGCCAAGGTCATCCCCGCCGACTTCGACCTCGCCGTCTCCGCCCCGCCCGGCATCGACGACTCCGACAAGATGCCCTTCGGCACCATGTGGGCCTCCGGCGGCGAGCCGTTCATCGTCCCGGCCAAGGCGGCCAACGGCGCCGGCGGCATGGAGCAGCTGCGCATCATGCTCAGCGAGGCGTCCTCGAAGAACTTCACCAGCAAGGTGAAGTCGCTCAGCGCCTACAACGGCGGCACCGACGGCATCGAGCTGACCCCGGGCCTCAAGTCCGGCGTCGCGGCGCTGGAGCTGGCCGGCAGCAACGTGGTGAACCCGCGGATGCAGGACTGGTACGTGCAGCTCCAGAAGGAGAAGATCGGCGTCGGCTGCCTGGGCGAGATGATGGCGGGCCGGATGACCCCGGCCGAGACCATCAAGAAGATCCAGGGCTACGCCGACGCCGCCGCCAAGGACTCGTCGATCAAGCACTACAAGCACCAGTGAGGAAGCGTCACCAGGGCCTGTCCGGCGTCGGCGTGCCGGACAGGCCCTGGCGGCGCCACCCGCGCTCAGATCGGGGTCGGTAGCAATGCAGCACGGCAAGTACCGGTTCATCGTGGGGTTCCTGGCGGTACCCCTGGGGCTGTACGCGCTCTTCGTCGTCTGGCCGTTCATCCAGTCCATCTACTACTCGTTCACGGACTGGACCGGGCTGAGTCCCGAGTTCAAGATGGTCGGCTTCGACAACTACTCACGGATGCTCGACGACGACATCTTCTGGAAGTCGTTGCAGCACAGCGTGATGTTCGCCCTGCTGGTGCCGCTGGTGACGCTCGGCCTGGCGCTCTTCTTCTCCTTCATGATCAACGTGGGCGGGCGGAAGCGGAAGGGCGGCCCGGTGATCACCGGTGTCCGCGGTTCCGGCTTCTACAAGATCGTCTACTTCTTCCCGCAGGTACTCTCCATCGCGATCGTCGCCCTGCTGTTCCAGTTCGCCTACAACCCCGACAGCGGCGCGGTCAACTCCCTGCTGCGCGGGATCGGCCTGGACTCGATCCAGCCGCTGTGGCTCGGCGACCCGAACCTCGCGCTGTGGTGCGTGATGGCGGTGCTCGTCTGGTCCACCGTCGGCTTCTTCGTGGTCCTCTTCTCGGCGGGCATGGCCTCCATCCCGGCGGAGCTGTACGAGGCCGCGCTGCTGGACGGGGCGAACCGCTTCACGACCTTCTTCAAGGTCACCCTGCCGCTGCTGTGGGACACCGTGCAGTCCGGCTGGGTCTACATGGGCATCCTCGCGCTCGGTGCCGAGTCGTTCGCGGTCGTGCAGATCATGACGACCGGGCCCGGCGGACCCGACTACTCGACCACCGTGACGGTCCTGTACGTGTACCAGAAGGCGTTCCGGGACGGTCAGGCCGCCTACGCCACCACCATCGGCGTCGCCCTGCTCCTCGTCACGCTGGCCTTCGCGGCGGTCGTGATGAAGCTGGGCCGGCGCGAGCGGCTGGAGTACTGAGCAATGAAGACGACCGAGACCCCCGCCCCCGTGCCGGCCGAGTCCGGCGCCCCCGTCCTGAAGACCGAGGCCGCGCCCGGCGGACTCCGCAAGGGTAAGAAGGAGGGCACCGCCCTCAACGTCTTCTCGCACGGCGTCCTCGTCCTCTGGGCGATCATGGTCGGCATGCCGCTGGTGTGGGCGGTGATGACGTCCTTCAAGGACGACGCCTCCATCTTCGGCTCGCCCTGGGCCCTGCCCGACACGCTGAACTTCGACAACTGGTCGCGGGCCTGGTCCCAGGCGCACATGAGCGACTACTTCCTCAACACCGTCCTGGTGGTGGGCGGTTCGCTCGTGGGTACCCTGGTGCTGGGTTCCATGGCGGCCTATGTGCTGGCCCGGTTCGACTTCCCGGGCAACCGGTTCATCTATTACTTGTTCATCGGCGGCATGAGTTTCCCGATCATGCTCGCGCTGGTCCCGTTGTTCTACGTCGTGGACAACATGGGGCTGCTGAACACCATCCACGGGCTGATCCTGGTCTACATCGCCTACTCGCTGCCCTTCACGGTGTTCTTCCTCACCGCGTTCTTCCGGACCCTGCCCAGCTCGGTGGCGGAGGCCGCGTTCGTGGACGGGGCCTCGCACACCCGGACGTTCTTCCAGGTCATGCTGCCGATGGCCAAGCCCGGCCTGATCAGTGTCGGGATCTTCAACTTCCTGGGGCAGTGGAACCAGTACATGCTGCCGACCGTGCTGAACACGGACCCGGACAAGCACGTCCTCACCCAGGGCCTGGTGCAGCTGGCGGTGAGCCAGGGGTACAAGGGCGACTGGTCGGGCCTGTTCGCGGGCCTGGTGATGGCCATGCTGCCGGTGCTGGCGGCCTACATCATCTTCCAGCGCCAGGTGGTCCAGGGACTCACCGCGGGCGCCCTGAAGTAGCGCCCCGGCGCTCCCCGGCGTTCTCGCGCGTGCCGCTCCCGGAGGCCCGGGGGCGGCACGCGCGTGTGTGCGGCCACGCACCCGTGGGGACCCTGATGCGGTTCAACCTCTTGACGGGAGGCGACCCGAACGGCTCAGCTTAGAGTTCACTAGTTGGACATGGACGGGGCCTCATCGAAGCGGCCCCGCGCGCAGGAGGTCGTCGTGGAGACTCCGGGGTCGCAGTCGTCGCTGCACCGAGCCAACCTGGAACGGGTCGTACGAGCGGTACGGCTCGCCGGTTCGCTCACGCAGGCGGAGATCGCGAGGACGACGGGCCTGTCCGCGGCCACTGTCTCGAACATCGTCCGGGAGCTGAAGGAGGGCGGGACCGTCGAGGTCACGCCCACCTCGGCGGGCGGCCGGCGGGCCCGCAGCGTCTCGCTGAGCGGGGACGCCGGCATTGTCATCGGCGTGGACTTCGGCCACACCCACCTGCGCGTCGCGATCGGGAACCTGGCCCATCAGGTCCTCGCCGAGGAGTCCGAGCCGCTGGACGTGGACGCCTCCTCGGACCAGGGCTTCGACCGGGCGGAACAGCTGGTCAGCCGGCTGGTCGCGGCCACCGGCGTCGACCGCTCCAAGATCGCCGGAGTGGGCCTCGGCGTGCCAGGACCGATCGACGTGGAGTCCGGGACGCTGGGCTCGACCGCCATCCTGCCCGGCTGGGGCGGCACCCGGCCCGCCGAGGAGCTGCGGGGGCGGCTCGGCGTGCCGGTGCACGTGGACAACGACGCCAACCTCGGCGCCCTGGGCGAGCTGGTCTGGGGGAGCGGCCGGGGGGTGCGCGACCTGGCGTACATCAAGGTCGCCAGCGGTGTCGGCGCGGGCCTGGTGATCAACGGGAAGATCTATCGGGGGCCGGGCGGCACAGCGGGAGAAATCGGGCATATCACCCTCGATGAGGCCGGCCCCGTCTGCCGTTGCGGAAACCGGGGTTGCCTGGAGACCTTCGCGGCAGCACGCTATGTGCTTCCGCTCCTCCAGCCCAGCCACGGCACCGATCTGACCATGGAGGGCGTCGTACGGCTGGCGCGGGACGGTGACCCGGGCTGCCGTCGGGTGATCGCCGACGTCGGCCGCCACATCGGCAGTGGAGTCGCCAACCTCTGCAATCTGCTCAATCCGAGCCGGGTCGTCCTCGGCGGCGATCTCGCCGAGGCCGGTGAGCTGGTGCTCGGCCCGATAAGGGAGTCCGTCGGGCGGTACGCCATCCCCAGCGCGGCGCGTCAACTCTCGGTGCTTCCCGGGGCACTTGGGGGCCGTGCGGAGGTGCTCGGGGCGCTCGCCCTCGCCCTCAGTGAAATGGGCGATTCGACCCTTTTGGACGGAAGTGCGACCGGCGCTCTGCCGGCGGCCACGCCTGCCTTCACTTAGAGCACGGATGGCACCGTTGTCATCTCGTTAAGGATTTACTTCTTGACGCCGTACGCGCGGCCGAGTTGACTTCCAGCCACCTCGGCCGCAACGACGCGGCCTCGTCAGGGAGGTTTGTGAAGTGAACACGCGTATGCGTCGTGCCGCCTTTGCCGTCGCCGCCGGCGCCATGGCAGTCTCGCTGGCTGCCTGTGGCAGTGCTGCGGAGTCCGACAACAACGACTCGTCCGACTCGGCCGCGAAGAAGGGCGACGACATCAAGGTCGGTCTGCTCCTTCCGGAGAACCAGACCGCTCGCTACGAGAAGTTCGACAAGCCCATGATCGAGAAGAAGGTCAAGGAGCTGACGAACAACAAGGGCGAGGTCGTCTACGCCAACGCCAAGCAGGACGCCAGCCTGCAGAACCAGCAGGTCGACACGATGGTGACCAACAAGGTCGACGTGCTGATCCTGGACGCGGTGGACTACAAGGCCATCGCCGGCTCGGTGAAGAAGGCCAAGGACGCCGGCATCAAGGTCGTCGCCTTCGACCGCCTGGCCGAGGGCCCGATCGACGCCTACACCTCGTTCGACAACGTCACCGTCGGCAAGACGCAGGGCGAGGCGCTGCTGAAGGCGCTGGGCGACAAGGCCAAGGACAGCCAGATCGTCATGATGAACGGCTCGTCCACCGACCCGAACGCCGCCCAGTTCAAGGACGGCGCCCACGCCGCCCTCGACGGCAAGGTGAAGATCGGCCGCGAGTACGACACCAAGGAGTGGAAGCCGGAGAACGCCAACGCCAACATGCAGGCGGCCATCTCCGCGCTCGGCAAGGACAAGATCGCCGGCGTCTACTCCGCCAACGACGGCATGGCGGGCGGCATCATCACCGCCCTCAAGCGCGCCGGCATCGCCGACATCCCGGTCACCGGCCAGGACGCCGAACTCGCGGGTGTGCAGCGCATCGTCACCGGTGAGCAGTACATGAGCGTCTTCAAGTCCTACCCGAAGGAGGCCGAGGTCGCGGCCGAGATGGCCGTGAAGCTGGCCAAGGGCGAGTCGCTCGACTCCATCGCCAACGACAAGGTCGACAGCGCCACCGCCAAGGGCGTCCCCGCGGTCATCGTCCCGGTCGTCTCGCTGACCAAGGACAACATCAAGGAGACCGTCATCAAGGACGGCTTCTACACGATCGACGAGATCTGCGCGGGCAAGTACAAGGCCGCCTGCGACAAGATCGGTCTGAAGTAAGCGGAACCCGCGTCCCGAGCTGACTGAGCCGCCCGGGACCGGCCGCCCCAGCTCCTCCGGCGCCCCGCACTCATCAGCCCCGCAAGCTACGCGGGGCGCCGGACGGACACCTCCCCCCGATAACTTTCTGCACAACCTCCCGCCGGGTCAGGCGGCGAAGGAGATGGTTCACGTGTCCGCTACGCCCGTGCTGGCGTTGCGCGGGGTCTCCAAGCGATTCGGTGCCGTCCAGGCGCTCACCGACGTAGAGCTTGAGGTCCACGCCGGTGAGGTGGTCGCCCTGGTGGGCGACAACGGAGCCGGAAAGTCCACGCTGGTCAAGACGATCGCCGGCGTGCACCCCATCGATGAGGGCGCCATCGAGTGGGACGGCAGGTCCGTCTCGATCAACAGGCCGCACGACGCCCAGAACCTCGGCATCGCGACCGTCTACCAGGACCTCGCGCTGTGCGACAACATCGACGTCGTCGGCAACCTCTACCTGGGCCGGGAGCTGCGCAAGCGCGGCGTCCTGGACGAGGTGGAGATGGAGCGCCGCTCCCGCGAGCTCCTGGACACGCTGTCCATCCGCATCCCCAGCGTCCGCATCCCGATCGCCTCGCTCTCCGGCGGTCAGCGCCAGGTCGTGGCGATCGCCCGCTCCATGCTCGGCGAGCCGAAGCTGGTCATCCTGGACGAGCCCACCGCCGCCCTCGGCGTCGAGCAGACCGCCCAGGTCCTCGACCTCGTCGAGCGGCTGCGCGAGCGCGGCCACGCGGTCATCCTCATCAGCCACAACATGGCCGACGTCAAGGCGGTCGCCGACAAGGTCGCCGTCCTGCGCCTCGGGCGCAACAACGGCATCTTCGAGGTCAAGTCGACCTCCCAGGAAGAGATCATCTCCGCCATCACGGGCGCCACGGAGAACGCCGTGACCCGTCGTGCGGCGCGCACCAATGGGGAGATCAAGAAGTGAGCATCGACAAGACCTCCACGGCCGCCGAGGAGCACTCGGTGGAGAACCCCGACGCTGCCTCGGCCGCGGTCGCCGCGGTCGACCCGCGGCTGCTGGTGCGCGAGCAGGGCTTCGCCGGCTACCTCGGCGAGTTCAAGCGGAAGATGAAGGCCGGTGACCTCGGGTCCATCCCGGTCGTCGTGGGTCTGCTGGTCATCTGGGCCATCTTCACCAGCCTGAACTCCAACTTCCTCACCGCCGGCAACTTCTCCGACATGTCGGTCGCCATGGTCGGCACCGGCATGATCGCCGTCGGTATCGTCTTCGTCCTGCTGCTCGGCGAGATCGACCTGTCGGTCGGCTCGGTCAGCGGTGTCGCGGGCGCCACCTTCGCGGTGCTGAGCGTCACGCACGGGATGAACGAGATACTCGCCCTGGTGCTGGCGATCCTCACCGGCACGGCGGCCGGCGCCATCCACGGCTTCGTCTTCGCCCGCATCGGTGTCCCGGCCTTCGCCGTGACGCTGGCCGGCCTGCTGTTCTGGCAGGGCTTCATGCTGCAGATCCTCGGCAGCAACGGCACGATCAACCTCGACTCCGAGGGCGTGGTCGTCAAGCTGACCAGCTACTACTTCAGCGACGTGGCCGCCGCGTACGGTCTGGCGATCGTCGTCACCGCGGGGTACTTCCTCAGCGCGTTCATCGACAACCGCCGCCGCGAGGCAGCCGGTGTGCCGTCCCGGCCGCTGAACGAGATCATCGTGCGCACGGTGCTGCTCGCCGTGCTGGCCTTCGCCGTGGCGATCGTCTTCAACCAGTACAAGGGCCTGCCGCTGGCCGTGGTGATCTTCCTGGCCTTCCTGCTGCTCACGGACTTCGTCCTGCGTCGCACCGCCTACGGCCGGAAGATCTTCGCCCTCGGCGGCAGCGTCGAGGCGTCCCGCCGGGCCGGCATCAACGTGGAGCTGGTGCGGATCTCGGTCTTCGCGATCGCGGGCACCTTCGCCGCGATCGGCGGCCTCTTCGTGGCCTCGAAGATCGCCTCCGCCAACCAGGGCGCGGGCACCGGTGAGTTCCTGATGAACGTCATCGCCGCGGCCGTCATCGGCGGCACGTCCCTCTTCGGCGGCCGCGGCCGCACCTGGGACGCGCTGCTCGGTGTGATGGTCATCGTCTCGATCCAGTACGGCCTCGCCCTGGAGGGCATCGCCTCGCCGGTCCAGTACATGATCACCGGTGGCGTGCTGCTGGCGACCGTCGTCATCGACGCGATCACCCGCAAGACCCAGAAGACGGCCGGCCGCGCCTAGAGGTCACAGACCCCCCTGCGCGGCCCTACCGGCCGACGACCGCCCGCCCGCCCGGCTGAGCCCCGGGAGGGCGGGCGGACCGTTGTGCCGTCGCGTCCGGGGGACGGTGCGCGTCGGGCGCCCCCGGCGGGGCAGTCGTAGAACGGTCCGCCGCTGGGTAAGGCCGAACGCGTGACGTACGACGCACCGCCCGGACACGTTCCGCCACGGCGGAACATTAGACTCGGGCAGGCCCGGCAACAGCTCTACTGCAAGGAGGCACGGGTGCCGCTGCTGACCCGCATCACGGGACCGCGCGATCTGGACCGGCTCAGCCTGGAAGAGCTGGGCGGCCTGGCAGAGGAGATCCGCACCTTCCTGGTCGACGCCGTGTCCAAGACCGGCGGCCACCTCGGCCCCAACCTCGGCGTGGTGGAACTCACCCTCGCCCTGCACCGCGTCTTCGACTCGCCGAAGGACAAGGTGCTCTGGGACACGGGCCACCAGTCCTACGTGCACAAGCTGCTCACCGGACGCCAGGACTTCTCCAAGCTGAAGATGAAGGGCGGCCTGTCCGGCTACCCCGCGCAGGCCGAGTCCGAGCACGACGTCATCGAGAACAGCCACGCCTCCACGGTCCTCGGCTGGGCCGACGGCATCGCCAAGGCCAACCAGGTCCTCGACCGCGACGACCACGTGGTCGCGGTCATCGGCGACGGCGCGCTCACCGGCGGCATGGCCTGGGAGGCGCTGAACAACATCGCCGCCGCCAAGGACCGCCCCCTCGTCATCGTCGTCAACGACAACGAGCGCTCCTACGCGCCCACCATCGGCGGCCTCGCCAACCACCTGGCGACCCTGCGCACCACGGACGGCTACGAGCGCTTCCTGGCCCGCACCAAGGAGGTCCTGGAGCGCACCCCGGTCGTCGGCCGCCCGCTCTACGACACCCTGCACGGCGCCAAGAAGGGCCTGAAGGACTTCATCGCCCCGCAGGGCATGTTCGAGGACCTCGGCCTGAAGTACGTCGGCCCGATCGACGGCCACGACCTGGAGGCCCTGGAGTCCGCGCTCACCCGCGCCAAGCGCTTCGGCGGCCCGGTCATCGTGCACTGCCTCACCGAGAAGGGCCGCGGCTACCAGCCCGCCCTCCAGGACGAGGCCGACCGCTTCCACGCCGTCGGCAAGATCCACCCCGACACCGGCCTGCCCATCTCCACCTCCGGCGCCGACTGGACCAGCGTCTTCGGTGAAGAGATGGTGAAGATCGGCGAGGAGCGGGAGGACGTGGTCGCCATCACGGCCGCCATGCTCCAGCCGGTCGGCCTCGACAAGTTCGCCAAGGCCTTCCCCTACCGCGTCTACGACGTCGGCATCGCCGAGCAGCACGGCGCCGTCTCCGCGGCCGGCCTCGCCCACGGCGGGGTGCACCCGGTCTTCGCCGTGTACGCCACCTTCCTCAACCGCGCCTTCGACCAGGTGCTGATGGACGTGGCCCTGCACAAGTGCGGCGTCACCTTCGTGCTGGACCGCGCCGGTGTCACCGGCACCGACGGCGCCTCGCACAACGGCATGTGGGACATGTCGATCCTTCAGGTCGTCCCCGGCCTGCGGCTGGCCGCCCCGCGCGACGCCGACCAGGTCCGCGCCCAGCTGCGCGAGGCCCTCGAAGTGGACGACGCGCCGACCGTGGTGCGCTTCTCCAAGGGCGCCGTCGGCCCCGCCGTACCCGCCGTCGGCCGCGTCGGCGGCATGGACGTGCTGCGCGCCCCCGGCACCGACACCCCGGACGTCCTGCTGGTCTCCGTCGGCGCGCTCGCGCCGATGTGCCTGGATGTGGCGGGCCTGCTGGACAAGCAGGGCATCTCCACCACCGTGGTCGACCCGCGCTGGGTCAAGCCGGTCGACGAGGCCATGGCCCCGCTCGCCGAACGCCACCGCGTGGTCGTCACCGTCGAGGACAACTCGCGCGTCGGCGGTGTCGGCTCCGCCGTCGCCCAGGCGCTGCGCGACGCGGGCGTGGACGTGCCGCTGCGCGACTTCGGCATCCCGCCGCGCTTCCTCGACCACGCCTCCCGCGCCGAGGTCCTGGCCGAGATCGGGCTCACCGCGCCCGACATCGCCCGCCAGGTCACCGGCCTGGTCGCCAGGCTCGACGGCCGGTACGACCGCGCGGGCGCCGGGGCGGACACCGTGGAGGCCGCCCGCGACTGACGCCGCGCCACCCGTATTGAGCCGATGGGCCGGTCTCTCCACTCGTTGCAGTGGTGAAACCGGCCCATCCGCGTGAATCGGCTCACGCCCGGGCATACGCAGTACGCCCCCCTCTCGATCATGTCGGGGACGACAAGCGTCGGAGGTATCCGTGAGCAACAGCAGTCTCTTCAGAACCAAGAAGATCGAGCAGTCCATCCGGGACACGGAGGAACCGGAGCACGCGCTCAAGAAATCCCTGTCCGCGCTGGACCTGACCGTCTTCGGCGTCGGTGTCATCATCGGCACCGGCATCTTCGTACTCACCGGCACGGTCGCCAAGAACAACGCCGGGCCCTCCGTGGCCCTGGCCTTCGTGGTCTCCGGTGTGGTCTGCGCGCTCGCCGCGCTCTGCTACGCGGAGTTCGCCTCGACCGTCCCGGTGGCGGGTTCCGCGTACACCTTCTCCTACGCCTCCCTCGGCGAGCTGCCCGCCTGGATCATCGGCTGGGACCTGGTCCTGGAGTTCGCGCTCGGCACGGCGGTGGTGGCCGTCGGCTGGTCGGGCTACATCCGTTCGTTCTTCGAGAACGCCGGCGTGACGTTCCCCGAGGCCCTGGGCGGCCGGGACGGGGCCGAGGGCTTCGGTTTCGACATCCTCGCCGCCGCCCTGGTGCTGGTCCTCACCGGCATCCTCGTCCTCGGCATGAAGCTCTCGGCGCGGATCACCTCGCTCGTCGTCGCCATCAAGGTGACCGTCGTCCTCATCGTGATCATCGCGGGTGCCTTCTTCATCAAGGGTTCCAATTACGACCCCTTCGTCCCCAAGTCGCAGCCGGTGGAGGCCGGAGCGGGGCTCGACTCACCGCTGATCCAGCTGATGTTCGGCTGGGCACCGGCCAACTTCGGTGTGATGGGCATCTTCACCGCGGCCTCGGTCGTCTTCTTCGCGTTCATCGGCTTCGACATCGTCGCCACGGCGGCCGAGGAGACCAGGAACCCGCAGCGCGACATGCCCCGCGGCATCCTCGGCTCGCTGTTCATCTGCACCGCCCTGTACGTCGCCGTCTCGATCGTCGTCACCGGCATGCAGCACTACAGCGAGCTGTCCGTGGACGCCCCGCTCGCCGACGCCTTCAAGTCCACCGGGCACCCCTTCTTCGCCGGTGTGATCAGCTTCGGCGCCGCTGTCGGCCTGACCACGGTGTGCATGATCCTGCTGCTCGGCCAGACCCGGGTGTTCTTCGCGATGAGCCGTGACGGACTGCTGCCCCGCTTCTTCTCCCGCGTCCACCCGAAGTTCCGGACGCCGTACCGGCCGACCATCCTGCTCGGCGTGATCATCGCGATCGTGGCCGGCTTCACCAGCCTGAGCGAGCTGGCCGAGCTGGTGAACATCGGCACGCTGTTCGCCTTCGTCATCGTGGCGATCAGCGTGATCATCCTGCGCCGGACGCGTCCGGACCTGCCGCGCGCCTTCCGCACCCCGCTGGTGCCGCTGCTGCCGATCCTGTCGGTGGCCGCCTCGCTGTGGCTGATGCTGAACCTGCCCGCCGAGACCTGGGTCCGGTTCGGCATCTGGATGGCCATCGGCGTCGTCGTGTACTTCCTCTACAGCCGCTCCCACAGCCGCCTGGCCCGCGGCGAGGAGACCCCGACGCCCCCGGCCGGCCCCGCGGGGCCGAGCGGCCAGTAGCCCGACGAAGGCAGCGCCCGGTCCCGGAGCAACACCTCCGCGACCGGGCGCTCGTCGTCACCGGGGCCGTACGGCCCGAGGCCCCGTCACCTCCGCGCCCAGTTCGGTCACGCGGCGGCGCAGTTGGCGGTCGGCCGTCACCACCTGGACGGGGCGGTGACCGGCGGCCCTGTGCGACCGGGGCGGCCATGTGGTCGTGGCGGCTGTCGGGGCGTCGGGTGCACCGGTGCGCGGTCGACGGGCTTGGGGGTTTCGCGTCGTCGTCACCGGGGCCGTACGGTCCGCGGGCCGGTGACCTCCGCGCCCAGTTCGGTCACGCGGCGCCGCAGCTCGCGGTCGGCCGTCACCACCAGGACGGGGCGGTGACCGGCGGCCTGTGCGACCAGGGCGACCATGTGGTCGTCACCGCTGCCGGGTGCCGACTCCACGTGTACGCCGTCGGCGGACTCCACCCCGCGGGCCGCGCCCTCCACCACCAGCACGACCTCCACCGGCCCGGTGTGCCCCGGCACGCCGTCCGCCGCCAGGCGGTCCCGCAGGCGCTCCGCGGCCCCGCGCCGGTCGCGCCACCAGCCGTCGGGGACCGAGCCGACGACGTTCGCGGCGTCGACGATCACGAGCAGGGGTGCGTTGTCGTCCATGCGGTCAGGGTCGCACGCCCCCGCCATACCCACTTCCGTGCGCGGCAGCGTAAAATGATCAGGTGAACGGTGAGTGGCTCATACGCGGCCGGGACGGCCGCCTCAGCGTCTACCTGATGACACAGGACGCTGTCCTGTGCCGCGCGGAGCAGGTGCCGGGCGGTGCCTGGGACACACCCCGCAGGCTGGGCGGAGACCAGCGGCTGCACTCCGCACCGGCACTCGGCCAGGGCGCCGACGGCTACGCGCACTTGGCGGCGTGGTCGCCCACCGCGTCCGGCGCCTTGGAGCTGGTCCACTCCGCCCACTTCAGGCCCTTGCTCGCCGCTCTCGACTGGGACCCCGTCGGCCGCCCTGACGACAGGAGCGGCTCCACCGCCGTTCCTGGTGTCGCCGTCGACCACCAGGGTCGCGCGCACATCTTCGTGCGCAACGAAGGCGGTGGACTCGGCATGCGTGCCCAGGCGCAGAAGGGCGGCTGGGGCCCGTGGCGCGACCTCAAGGGCACCGGACTGCGGGACGCGCCAGTCGCGGTGGCCGGCAAGGCCGGACGCATCGAGGTGTACGCGGCCGGTGAGGGCGCGATCCTGTACTGGCGTCAGGAGGCCCCCGCCACCCGGTTCGAACTGGTGGAGACGGTGGAGGCCGAGGCGCGCCCCGGCACCCTGCGTGCCCTCGCGACCTCGGACGAGAACACGACCCTGTTCTTCGCCGACACCTCCGGCCGCCTTGTCACCTGGCGCCCCGGCGGCAAGCCCACGCCCCTGGTGGCCGCCGCGGGACCCGGCGCCGTGTCCGCCGTCCGCTGTGTCATAGACGGTCACGACTGCACGGTGGTCGCCCAGCGCTCGGCGGCCAGCGGCCGGGTCGCCTTCGCCGCGTACCCCTCGGAGCTGGAGGAGATGGGCGCGGCCTGGACCGAGTCGGGCCCCGCGCTGCCGGCCGACGCGACGGTCTCCCTGGCGCTGGACGCCGACGGCCGACTGGTGGCCGCGACCCTCTCCCCGTCCACCGGGCAGCTCCACCTCACCCGGCGGAAGGACGAGGCGGGGCTGGCGCTGGGGGCGTGGCAGGCCGTCTGACGCCGCCCGGCGGCCCGGTGACGGACGCATGGGGAACTGGTGAACGAACGGCATATGATGTTCCGCGTTCGACGGTCCCTGTCCGTGACACGGCGGGCTTCAGGAAGGTGCAGCAGGCCATGCGGAGAAAGTCGGCGGACCCGGTCGGCACCGCCAGCCGGGTCGGGCCCGGCACCGCGGAGCGCGGGCACGACGGCACGGCCGGACCGCCGCACGGCGACTGGCTCACCCTCGGCAGGGACGGCCGCCTCAGCCTCTACCTGCCCGCCGAGGGCGGCCTGGCGCGCTGGACGGAGACCGCCGTGGGCGGCCCCGGCTGGAGCGGGCCGCACTTCGTGCCCGTCGCGGGGCTGACCGACCTGACGGTGGTGCAGGGCGCGGACACCTACGTCCACTTCCTGGGCCGCCGGGAGCGCGAGCGGTCCGACGGCGCGCCGGGCGTGGACGTCGTGCACGCCATCCAGTACCAGACCGGACTGGCCTTCACCGAATGGCGCTCGCTGGGCAACCCGCACCGCGACCGCGCCGAGGGCCGGGGACTCGGCGTGCCCGCCGGGGCGGTCGCCTCCGACGGCACGGTGCACGTCTTCGTACGCAACGCGAACGGCGGCCTGTCGCTGCGCCGTGAGGCGCCGAACGGCAAGTGGCGCGCCTGGGAGGACCTGCACGGCACCGGCATCGACGGACCGCCCGCACCGGTCGCGCTGTCCGGCGGCCCGCTGGCGGTCTGCGCCGTCTCCGCCTCGGGCGTCCTGCTGTGGCGCCAGACCGAACCGGGCGGCGACTTCGCCGGCCCGCAGGGCCTCGCCCTGCGCCCGGTGCCGGGCACGGTCACCGCGGTGGAGACCGGGCCGGACCGCGCCACGTACTTCTGGACCGACGCCGAGAGCGGCGGCGCGGCCGCGTGGCGGGAGGGCGACTGGCCCGCCGCGCTGGGCGGATCACCGGCCGAGCGGCCGTACGCCTCCCTGCGCACGGCCGTGGACGGCTACGACTGCGTCGTCCTCGCCCACCGGACCCGGGACGGCTCCGCGCTGTTCGGCATGGGCGCCACGGAGAACGAGACCGGCGGATTCTGGTGGTACGCCCTGGCCGAATCGTGCCAGGGCGTACCGGCCCTGGCCCGCGACGGACTCGGGCGGGTGGTGATGGCGCTGATCGGGGCCGACGGCACCCCGAAGGTGGCCCGCCAGGACGACGGCACCGGCCTCACCCTCACCCGCTGGCGAACCCTCGGGACCTGAGCGGCCGGCGCCTCGCGGCGACCTGCAGGCGTCCTGTACAGGCGTCCTGGCGGGGGATCAGCCGCCCGTCGCGGGCGACTTCTTGGCGGACTCGGGGATCTCGGAGTCCGACCGGACGGCCTTCCACAACTCGGTGGCCTGCGGCTCGGCGGCCACGACCCGGTTCGGGTCGGTCTTGTCGTACGCCACCGGCAGCATGATCGTCTCCATGGTGGCCGGGTCGACCCCGTTCATGCTGCGCGCGAAGTCCGCGAGGCTGGTCAGCGAGGCCAGTTCGGAGTCCGTGGTGAGCGCGGCGGTGAGACTGTCGGCGATCTTGTACGTCTTGGTGGGGCTGCCCAGCAGGTCCTGCTTCTTGACCTCGCTCAGCAGCGCGATCAGGAACTCCTGCTGGAGCCCGATGCGGCCGAGGTCGCTGCCGTCGCCCACCCCGTGCCGGGTACGCACGAAGGCCAGGGACTCGGTGCCGTCCAGGGTGTGGGTGCCGGCGCTCAGGTCCAGGCCGCTGGCGGGGTCCTTGATGGGCTCCTCGACGGTGACGGGCACCCCGCCGATGGCGTCGACCAGGCCCTTGAACCCGGCGAAGTCGATCTCCATGTAGTGGTCCATGCGGACGCCGGACATCTTCTCCACGGTCTTGACCACGCAGGCCGGTCCGGCCTGCGCGTACACGGAGTTGAACATCACGCGCCTCGCCTCCGGCAGGGCGGAGCCGTCGGACTTCTCGCACTCGGGGCGGGTGACCAGGGTGTCGCGCGGGATGCTCACGGCGACGGCCTGCTTGCGGCCCTCGGGTATGTGCACCACCAGGGCGGTGTCCGAACGGGCCCCGGCGACCTTGCCGGTGCCGAGCGAGGCGTTGTCGCCGGAGCGCGAGTCCGAGCCGAGGACCAGGAGGTTCTGTCCCGACGTCGGCAGCTTCTCCGGACGGTCGCTGCCGAGGGCCTTGTCCAGGTCGACCCCGTCGATGTTCCCGTTCAGGCCGCTGTAGAGCCAGTAGCCGGTGCCGCCGAGGGCGAGCAGCAGCACGACGAGCGACAGCAGGACGATCCGTCCCCAGCGTCTGCGGCGGCGTGGCGCGCGGCGACCGCCGTCCGGCGCGGCCCGGCGGGCACGCCGAGGCTCCGTGGTGGCGCTGTGCGTCATGGTGGTGGGTTCCTCTCCTCACGGGCTCCGCGGTGGCGGAGTCGCAGGGCCCGGGTGGGGGGAGGCCGGCCCGCTGGGCGGTCGTGTCAGTGCGAGCACTATATGTGCTCACGCCCAGTCATTTTACGAGCGGGGAACCATAGCGGGTAACAGCGATGTACGCCACATTAACTCCCCTTGACCAGCCTTAAGGGTGACATAAGATGTGGCGGACCTGTGACGGCTGTGAAGGGGGGCTTTCCGGCTGTCAGGGGTTCCGGTGTGGCCGTCACGGTGGGGGCCGTGGCCGCGCCGGACAGGGGAGGGGCGTCCAGTGCGGACTGTTCGGCAGCCCGCTGGGCGAAATGTCTTGGTAGGAGTACGAGTTGGTGGATCACCCGCGTCTGAGCATCGTCGTGCCCTTTCAGGACGTCGAGGCCTATCTCGCCGAATGCCTGGAGTCGATCGCGCGTCAGTCGTTCCGTGACTTCGAGGTGATCCTCGTCGACGACGGCTCCACCGACGGCTCCTCGCGGATCGCCGCCGACTTCTGCGCCGCCGACCCGCGCTTCCGGATGATCCGCCAGGAGCCGCAGGGTCCCGGGCACGCCCGCAACACCGGCCTGCGGGCCATGCACCCCCAGGGCGAGTTCCTCGCCTTCGTCGACGGGGACGACGTCATCCCCGAGTACGCCTACGGCCTGCTGGTCCGCACCCTGGAGGGGTCCGAGTCGGACTTCGTCTCGGGCAACGTGCAGATGATGAACTCCACCAAGAAGTGGCAGTCACCGCTGCACAAGGGCCCGATGCAGAAGAACCGGCGGGGCACGCACATCACCCGGTTCGAGGCGCTGATCTACGACCGCACCGTCTGGAACAAGATGTTCCGGCGGTCCTTCTGGGACTACCACTACATCGCGTTCCCCGAGGGTGTCATGTACGAGGACTCCTGGGTCAACATGTACGCCCACTTCCGTGCCGCCAAGGTCGACGTCATCACCGACATCGTGTACTTCTGGCGCCGCCGCGAGGGCGGGGCCGCGCCGTCGATCACCCAGCGCCACACCGAGCTGTCCAACCTGCGCGACCGGGTCGCGGCGGTCCAGTCGGTCAGCCGCTTCCTGGCGGACCGGCGCTCGCGCCAGTACGAGGAGAGCAAGCGCAAGTACGACCTCGCCTGCCTGAAGTCCGACCTGATGCTGCACCTCAAGGTGCTGCCGGACGCGGACGAGGAGTACCGGCAGTCGTTCATGCGGTGGGCCAACGAGTTCCTCGACGAGAGCGACCTCACCATCATCGACGAACTGCCCGCGGACGCCCGGGTCAAGTGGCTGCTCGTGCGCGAGTGGCGGCTGGCCGAACTCCTGGAGGTCATCGAGTTCGAGCGACGCGGCGGCCCGATGCCGGTCCAGCGCCGCTTCCGGCGCTACCTGAAGTACCCCTACCTCGGGGACCGCGGGGTCGGCCTCGACAAGAAGGCGTTCCGGCTCGACAAGGAACTCTCCCTGCACGGCTCGCTCGGCGGGGCCCGCTGGAGCACCAACGGCCATCTGCTGACCCTCACCGGGAGCGCGTACGTGCGCTTCATCAACGTGCACAAGCGGCACATGTCGGTGAAGGCGATCGCCCTGCGGAACAAGAAGCAGGGGCGGATGGTGATCACCCCGGCCAAGACCACCTACGCGCCCCAGGCCACCGAGCACTCCAACCAGAACCGCTACTGCTACGACTGGGCCGGCTTCGAGGCCCGGATCGACACGACCCGGCTGAAGCGCAAGGGCCAGTGGGTCGAGGGGACCTGGGACGTGGCCGCCGGTGTCCTCAGCCGCGGGCTGTTCCGCTACCGGGGCATCGACCGCGGCGGCGCGGGAAGCTCCGCCAACCCGCCGTACCGCTATGTCGACAAGAACACCCGCATCCTCCCGGTCTTCCTCCAGGGCAAGCTGAAGCTCCGGGTCGAGATCGTCCGCTGCCGGATCACCGGCCACCGCGTGACCGGCGACCAGCTGGAGGTGCGCGGCGTCTACCTCGGGCCGCGCGTGCCGGAGTGGGGCAAGCTGCGCGTCACCAGCCTCAGCGGCGCGGGCCAGCACGACGGCCGGGTGTACTTCACGGCGGGCGGCGAGGGCTGGTGCACCTTCTCGGCCAGGCTCCCGCTGCGCTCGCTGGTGCCGGCCTTCCGGGCCGACGCCCAGGCCGACGCGGACATCCCGGAGTCCTGGAGCATGGGCAGCAACGGCTGGAAGACCACCCTCCACGTGGAGGGCCGCAAGGGCGCCCTCTACCCGGTCATGGCCGAGGACACGCCCGACGGCCACTACCGCATGCCCGGCTCGCTGCAGACCCGGGAGGGCGACCGCGAGGTCGTGGTGCACCGCAACGGCTCGGGCTACCTCGTCCTCTTCGAGCGCGCCACCCTGCCGACGGTGAATCGATTCTCCTGGCATCAGGACGGCTCGCTGGAGATCCACGGCCGCTACCTGGCCGCGGACCGGCTCTCACCGCGTGAATACCAGGACGCCCACCTGGTGGTCCGCTCCCGGGCGCACGGCGCGGAGCGCGAGGTCCCCGTCGAGTGGGACGGCAACGCGTTCCGGTGCCTGGTCAGCCCGGCCGCCATGCGGACGCTGGCCGGCGACATCCCGCTCGCGGCCGGCCGCTGGGACTTCTTCCTGCGCCGGCAGGACCTCTCGGCGGTGGCCCGCGAGGACCGCCTCGAAGACCTGATGGTGAAGATCGAGCAGGATCTCGTCGGCGCCTTCCCCGAGGAGTACGAGGAGAACGAGCGCCGCTACGAACTCCAGGCCGAGGCGTACGACCGGCTCTCCCTGCTCGTCCACTCCGCCATGCCCGACTACGCCCGCGGCCCCTACCGCCAGAAGCTGCTGCGCACCAAGGCGTACCCGGCGGCCCGGCGGCAACGGGTGCGCCCCGCCGTCCTCTTCGACGCCTTCAAGGGCACCCAGTACTCGGACAGCCCCCGCGCCCTGCACGAGGAACTGCTCCGGCGCGGGACCGACCTCGAACAGCTGTGGGTGGTGCGCGACGACCAGGTGGAGGTGCCGCCCAGCGCCATCCCGATCCGCATGTGGTCGCCCGAGTGGTACGAGGCCCTGGCCACCAGCCGGTACGTCGTCGCCAACAACCACCTCCCCGACTGGTTCCAGCGGCGCGACGGCCAGATCGTCGTCCAGACCTGGCACGGCACCCCGCTGAAGAAGATCGGCCACGACATCGAGTCCATCCACTTCGCCGACCAGCGCTACCTGGAACGGGTCGAGAAGGAGGTGCGGAACTGGGACATGCTGGTCTCGCCCAACAGCTTCTCCACCCCGATCCTCCAGCGCGCCTTCGGCTTCCCCGGGGAGATGGTCGAGTCGGGCTACCCCCGCAACGACATCCTCCGGCTGCCCGGCACCGACGAGCGGGAGCGGGAGATCCGCCGCCGCATCGGCCTGCCCGAGGGCAAGCGGGTCGTGATGTACGCGCCCACCTGGCGCGACGACCAGTACTACGCGCCCGGCAAGTACAAGCTGGACTTCCGCATCGACCTCGCGGACGCCCGCGCCCGGCTGGGCGCCGACCACGTCCTCCTGGTCCGCCGCCACCCCAACGTCGTGGACCCGGTGCCCGGCGCCGGCGACGGATTCGTCTTCGACGTCTCCGACTACCCGGACATGGCCGAACTCTCCCTGATCACCGACGTGATGATCACGGACTACTCCTCCCTGATGTTCGACTACGTCAACACCGGGCGGCCCATCCTCTTCTTCACCTACGACCTGGACCACTACCGGGACACCCTGCGCGGCTTCTACTTCGACTTCGCGAGCAGCGCCCCCGGCCCCCTCCTGCACACCTCCGAGGCGCTGGTGACGGCCGTCGAGCGGATCGACCGGATCGAGGAGGCCTACGCCGACCGGTACCGCTGGTTCCAGCGCGAGTTCTGCGACCTGGACGACGGCTACGCCTCCGCGCGGCTCGCCGACCGGATGCTGGTGGCGGGCGGCGACCTCGCCCCCGGGCAGGCGCAGGCACCGGCCGTGGGCACCGTCGACACCCGGCAGGCAGGGCGGGCCATGACGCCGGTCCAGGGCCGTGCCGGAAGCTGGTTCACCGCGCCGCGCCGGACGGTGCAACCGGGGCCCGCCGCCGCGCCGGTGGTCGGTGCCGTGCCCGCGCAGCCCGGCCCGGAGTACGCCGGCCCTCCGCAGCTCATGCCCGGCGGGCGGACCTTCGAGGGCGCGGTCGTATGACGCCGGTACTCGGCGGGCCCTCAGCCGGTGTCCACCCGGACCAGCAGCGCGCGGTGGTCGGAGACGCCGGTGTCGCGCACCGTGCAGCCGGACCTGGGCAGGCCGGTGAACAGATAGTCGAGCTTGTGACCGGACTCGTGCGTCGGGCGCCCGGAGCGGTCGGCGGCGGAGTCCTGGTCGCACTCCCGGTAGGCGCGGTAGACGGCGTCGGGCCACACCCAGCGGGACGTGTTGCGGACGCTCGGCGGGTTCAGGTTGAAGTCGCCGCCGAACACGGTGCGCCGCTGCGGCACCGCCGCGACCAGCGCCCGCAACTGGTCGTCGCGGTACTCCCAACCGGGATGCGCCAGGTCGCTGCCGGGCAGGCTCAGGTGGGCGTTGCACACCCGGACGCCGGCCTTGCCGACCGTCGCGCACAGGATGCCGCGCCCCAGGCCGGCCACCGGCTGGCGCGAGGGAACCGACCGCACCGAGGACAGCGGGTGGGCCGAGAGCAGGGCGAGGCCGGCCGCGCCCTGCCCGCGCCCGTCGCACCGCACCGTGCCGGAACGCCCGGCCCGGTCGCGCGAGGTGTAGGGACGGAAGGCGAGCTGCCAGGCCCCGTCGAGGGCGTCGCGGACCGACTCCGCCTCGGCGGCGCAGGCCTCCTGGAGCAGCACGACGTCGGCACCCTCGTCGACGAGCCGTTCCACCGCCCGCCTCTTGGCCGCGGCACCGCCGGTCTCCGCGCAGTTCCACCGCCGCACGCCGCACATGTTCCAGGACGCCACGGTCAGGACGCGGTCCGCCGGGAGGGACCGCACCGTCCCCCTCGCGGTCAGCACCGGCACCAGCGTGACCAGGAGTGCCGACAGCACGAGCACCGAGGCCGCGGCGACGAGGCCGCGACGTCGGCGCGGGCCGGTGAGGAGCGGGACGTCCGGCAGAGGCATCCCGACATCATGTCCGATCGACCGAGCCGGCCTACGGGGGCGGTCATGAGAGTGGAGTTCCGTACATGACCAAGGCACCCGCGCGGAAGATGTTCAACGGGATCGAGGCGTCGGGCCCGTTTCCCGTCGAGTACCGGTTCTCCCACGCCAAGAGCGGCAACCGCCACCTCGTCGTGGTGTTCGCCAACTTCTCCGCGCCCGAGGACTACGGCTGGTGCAACGGCGTCTTCGACAACGTACGCGCCAACATCCTGTGGATCCGCGACCGCTTCGACGGGATGAACGCCTACTACCTGTGCCGGAACATGGACTTCGGCCTGGCGGACTCGGTGCAGACCCTCATCTCGAACGTCACGCGGTCGCTGGGGCTGACGCCGGACCAGGTCACCCTCTGGGGCGGCTCCAAGGGCGGCAGCGCCGCGCTGTACTTCGGGCTGCGGTACGGCTACCGGAACATCGTGGCCATCGTGCCGCAGTTCCTCGTCGGCGACGCCCTGGAGCGGCGGCACCCGAAGGTCTCCGCCTACATGCTGGGCGAGGGCGCCCCGGCGCACAACGCCCGGTTCCTGGACGCCGTCCTCCCGGACCTGGTGCGGTCCCGCGCGAACAGCGCCGCCAACATCTACGTGCTCTCCTCGCCCCAGGACGAGCACTACGCGGTGCAGGTGGAGCCGTTCCTCGGCATGTTCCAGGGCTACGACAACTTCAACTTCCTGTACAGCGAGTCATCGACGATCACCGGACACGCCACGGTCACCCGGCGGAACGTCCCGGCACTCGTCGGTCTGCTGAACCTGCTGGCCGACGGCTACGCTCCGCGCCTCGGGTTCGTGCGCCACGCCGCCGAGGAGTTCGACCGGGAGACGTCGGACATCGAGGCCTACCTCTCCGCCACCTCCAAGGTCCAGGGCGCCGACGCGTTCGCGCCGCCCGTGGTGACGGCCCCGGCCTACAACAGCGAGGCCCCCGCCACCGGCCTCCGCTTCGCCGGGACGGCCCCAGGGGCGGTGCGGGTCAGCATGTGGGAGAACGGCAAGTTCGTGGCGTCGCCGGAGGTCGCGGCCGACGGCACCTGGTCCTGGGCGCCGGCCAAGCCGTGGGCGACCGGCAAGCACCAGGTCAAGATCTTCGCGGTCGACCCGGCGGGGTTCCACTCCAGCCGGGTCGAGGTGCCCTTCACCGTGGTCGACCGCCCCGTCCCGGCGGGGCCGACCCCGCCCGTCGTCGCCGTACCGGGACCGGGGCAGCAGGTGGGGCCGTCGGTCGCCTTCCACGGGACCGCGCGGGGAGCGGTCCAGGTCGGCTTCCGGGAGAACGGCGTGCCGCTGGGCGCGGTGGCCATCGCGCCGGACGGCGTCTGGGGCTGGGACCCGGGCTGGTCGTGGCCGGAGGGGACGCACCTGGTCGAGGTGGTCGCGGTGGACGCGCACGGCGCCGAGTCCGCCCCGGCCGCGGCCGCCTTCACGGTCCTGCACGCGGCCGTGCCCGTCGGTCACCTCCCGCCGCGGTACTGAGCAACGACGGTCCGGACGACGAACAACTCACGAGTGGAAGCCACACATGCCGACTGCACCGCCGAAAGCACGCGAGCTGATCAGCGGGATCGACACCTCGGGCGCGTATCCCGTCGAGTACCGGTTCACGCACGGGAAGGGCGGCAACCGCCATCTCCTCGTCGTGTTCTCCAACTTCGGCGTCCCCGACGACTACGGCTGGTCGAACGGTGTCCTCAACCCGGTGCGGGCCAACATCCTCTGGATCCGTGACCGGTTCCGCGGCATGCGGAGCTACTACCTGTGCGAGGGGATGGACTTCTCCCTGGAGCAGTCCGTGATCGGGGTCATCTCCAAGGTGATGAACGCCCTCGACCTGACCCCGGACCGCGTCACGCTGTGGGGCGGCTCCAAGGGCGGCAGCGCGGCCCTCTACTTCGGCCTGCGCTACGGGTTCGGCAACATCGTCTCCATCGTGCCGCAGTTCCTCATCGGCACCTACGTGAAGACCGTGCACCCCAAGGTCGCCCGGTTCATGCTGGGCGAGGGGGTGCCGGAGGAGAACGTCCGGACGGCCGACGCGCTCCTCCCGGACCTGGTGCGCTCGGGCGTGGGCCGGCAGTCCAACATCTACCTGCTCACCTCGCCGCAGGACGAGCAGTACGAGGAGCAGGTCGAACCCTTCCTCGGCCTCTTCCAGGGGTACGACAACTTCAACCTCGTCTACAGCGAATCCCCGCACATCACCCGCCACTCGGACGTCACCCGACGCAACGTGCCCTTCCTCATGGGCCTCGTCAACATGCTCTCCGACGGGCTCGCCCCGCGGCTGGGCATGGTGCGCAACGGGTACGAGGAGCCGGACCGCGACACCTCGGCGATCAAGGGCTATCTGTCCGCCACCTCGGCCGAGCGGCCCAGCACCATCGCCATGCCGGTGGTCTCCCACCCGGCACCGGACACCGAACTCCCCGCGAACGGCGTGTACTTCACCGGCACCGCCCCCGGCGCGGTACGCGTGAGCCTGTGGGAGCACGGCAAGTTCCTGGGCTCGCCGGCCGTGGCCGCGGACGGCACCTGGTCCTGGCAGCGGGACAAGCCGTGGAGCAAGGGCAAGCACCTGGTGAAGGCCGTCGCGTGGGACCAGGAGGGCCGCAAGACCAGGGGCACCGCCGTCCCGTTCACCGCGGTGGCCGGCGCCCCGACCGCCGGCGCGAGCGCGATCCCGGCCCAGCCCGCGGCCCGCCTGGACCCCGCGCCGATGGGCGGCGGGCTGCCCGCGCCCACCGTCCACTCCCCGGTGGCGTACGAGCAGATCGGCGGGTCGGCCGTGCGCTTCACCGGCCTGGCCAGGGGCGCCGCGCAGGTGGGGTTCCGGGCGGGCGGCACGCTCCTCGGCGGGAGCCCGGTCGCGGTCGACGGACGCTGGGCCTGGGACTCCGGCTGGCCGTGGCAGGAGGGCCGGCACACGGTGGAGGTCTTCGCCGTGGACCCGGCGGGAAACGAGTCCCCGGCGACGCCGGTCCCCTTCGCCGTCGCGCACGTCACGGCGGGCGCGACACCGTACGGCTACTGACCCGGCCCCCCGCACGCGAGAGGGCCCCCGCCGCGCGGCGGGGGCCCTCTCGTCGTCGTACGGAGACCTACGCGGGCACGCTCGCCACGCCCGCCTCCAGGAACGGCTTCCCGTTCACCCGCTGCGAGACGCCCTCGCGGTCCAGGTACGGCGTGATGCCGCCCAGGTGGAAGGGCCAGCCGGCGCCGGTGATCAGGCAGAGGTCGATGTCCTGGGCCTCGGCGACGACGCCCTCGTCGAGCATCAGGCCGATCTCCTGGGCGACCGCGCCGAGCACCCGCGCCCGCACCTGCTCCTCGGTCAGGACGGTGTCGCCCTGCTTGAGGAGCGCGGCGACCTCCGGGTCCAGCTCGGGCTTCCCGCTGTCGTAGACGTAGAAGCCGCGCTTGCCGGCCTCGACGACCGCCTTGAGGTTCGGGGAGACCGTGAAGCGCTCGGGGAAGGCCCCGTTGAGGGTCTCCGAGACGTGCAGGCCGATCGCCGGGCCGACCAGCTCCAGCAGGACCAGCGGCGACATCGGCAGGCCGAGCGGCTCCACCGCCTTCTCCGCGACGTCCACCGGCGTTCCCTCGTCGATGACGTTCTGGATCTCGCCCATGAAGCGGGTCAGGATGCGGTTGACGACGAACGCCGGGGCGTCCTTGACCAGGACCGCGGTCTTCTTCAGCTTCTTGGCGACGCCGAACGCCGTGGCCAGCGAGGCCTCGTCGGTCTGCTCGCCGCGGACGATCTCCAGCAGCGGCAGGATCGCGACCGGGTTGAAGAAGTGGAAGCCGACGACCCGCTCGGGGTGCTTCAGCTTCGACGCCATCTCCGAGACGGAGAGGGAGGAGGTGTTGGTGGCGAGGATCGCGTGCGCCGGGGCGACCGCCTCGACCTCCGCGAACACCTTCTGCTTGACGCCCATCTCCTCGAAGACCGCTTCGATGACGAAGTCGGCGTCCGCGAAGCCCTCGGCCTTGTCCAGGACGCCGGAGACGAGGGCCTTCAGCCTGTTCGCCTTGTCCTGGTTGATGCGGCCCTTGCCGAGCAGCTTGTCGATCTCGGCGTGGACGTAGCCCACACCCTTGTCGACGCGCTCCTGGTCGATGTCGGTGAGGACGACCGGGACCTCCAGGCGGCGCAGGAAGAGCAGCGCGAGCTGGGAGGCCATCAGGCCGGCGCCGACCACGCCCACCTTGGTGACCGGGCGGGCCAGCGACTTGTCCGGGGCGCCCGCGGGGCGCTTGCCGCGCTTCTGCACCAGGTTGAAGGCGTAGATGCCGGACCGCAGTTCGCCGCCCATGATGAGGTCGGCGAGCGCCTGGTCCTCGGCGTCGAAACCCTGCTGGAGGTCGCCGTTCTTGGCGGTGGCGATGATGTCCAGGGCGCGGTAGGCGGCCGGGGCGGCGCCGTGCACCTTGCCGTCCGCGATGAAGCGGCCCTTCGCGACGGCCTGGTCCCAGGCGTCGCCGCGGTCGATCGCCGGACGCTCGACGGCGATCTCGCCCTTGAGGACGGACGCCGTCCAGATCAGCGACTGCTCCAGGAAGTCCGCGCCCTCGAACAGCGCGTCCGCGATGCCGAGTTCGTAGACCTGCTTGCCCTTGAGCTGCTTGTTCTGGTTCAGGCTGTTCTCGATGATGACCGTCACGGCCTTCTCGGCGCCGATCAGGTTCGGCAGCAGCGCGCAGCCGCCCCAGCCGGGGACGAGACCGAGGAAGACCTCGGGGAGCGAGAACGCGGGGAGGGCGGCCGACACCGTGCGGTAGGAGCAGTGCAGGCCGATCTCCACGCCGCCGCCCATGGAGGCGCCGTTGTAGTACGCGAAGGACGGCACGGCCAGCTTCGACAGCCGCTTGAGGACGTCGTGGCCGCCCTTGCCGATGGCGAGCGCGTCCTCGTGCCGCTTCAGCAGCTCGACGCCCTTGAGGTCGGCGCCGACGGCGAAGATGAACGGCTTGCCGGTGACGCCGACGCCGACGATGTCGCCGTCCGCGGCCTCCTTCTCGACCCGGTCGATCGCGGCGTCGATGTTCGCCAGCGACTGCGGGCCGAGCGTGGTCGGCTTGGTGTGGTCGTGGCCGTTGTCCAGGGTGATCAGGGCGAAGCGCCCGGCACCGAGGGGGAGGTCGAAATGGCGTACGTGCGCCTGGGTGACGACCTCGCCGGGGAACAGCTCGGCCGCACCCTTCAGCAGCTCTGCGGTGGTGCTCACTTGTCCCCCTCGAAGTGCGGGTTCTCCCAGATGACGGTCGCGCCCATGCCGAAGCCGACGCACATGGTGGTCAGGCCGTAGCGGACGTGCGGCTGCTCCTCGAACTGGCGGGCCAGCTGCGTCATCAGACGCACGCCGGAGGAGGCCAGCGGGTGGCCGAAGGCGATGGCGCCGCCGTACTGGTTGACGCGCGCGTCGTCGTCGGCGATGCCGTAGTGCTCCAGGAAGGCGAGGACCTGGACGGCGAACGCCTCGTTGATCTCGAACAGGCCGATGTCGGAGATGGACAGGCCCGCCTGGGCCAGCGCCTTCTCGGTCGCCGGGATCGGTCCGTAGCCCATGACCTCCGGCTCGACGCCCGCGAAGGAGTACGAGACCAGGCGCATCTTGACGGGCAGGTCGTGCTCGCGGGCGAAGTCCTCGCTCGCGATGATCGAGGCGGTGGCGCCGTCGTTCAGACCGGCCGCGTTGCCCGCGGTGACCCGGCCGTGCACGCGGAACGGCGTCTTCAGGCCGGACAGGTTCTCCAGCGTGGTGCCCGGACGCATCGGCTCGTCGGCGGTGACCAGGCCCCAGCCCGTCTCGCCCGCCTCCTCGTTGGTGCGGCGCACCGAGACCGGCACCAGGTCGGCCTGGATCTGGCCGTTGGCGTACGCCTTGGCGGCCTTCTCCTGCGAGCGCACCGCGTACTCGTCGGCGCGCTGCTTGGTGATGCCCGGGTAGCGGTCGTGCAGGTTCTCCGCGGTCATGCCCATGAACAGGGCGGACTCGTCGACCAGCTTCTCGGAGACGAACCGCGGGTTGGGGTCGGCGCCCTCGCCCATCGGGTGGCGGCCCATGTGCTCCACACCGCCCGCGATGGCGACGTCGTAGGCGCCGAAGGCGACCGAGCCGGCCACGGTGGTGACGGCGGTCAGCGCGCCCGCGCACATGCGGTCGATCGCGTAGCCGGGCACCGACTGGGGCAGACCGGCGAGGATGCCGGCCATCCGGCCGATGGTCAGGCCCTGGTCGCCGACCTGCGTGGTGGCGGCGACGGCGACCTCGTCGACCTTCTTCGGGTCGAGACCGGGGTTGCGGCGCAGCAGCTCCCGGATCGCCTTCACGACCAGGTCGTCGGCGCGGGTCTCGTGGTAGACGCCCTTCGGGCCCGCCTTGCCGAACGGGGTGCGGACGCCGTCTACGAAGACGACGTCCCTGACGGTACGAGGCACGATGGCTCTCCTCCAGGGTGCGGGGTGGCACTGCTGCGGCACGCATGCACTGAGCGCGCGCTCAGCCCCATGCTACTTATGAGTAACGTAGCTGCCCAGTCCCCCCGGCGGGAGCGGCGAACGTCACACCGTCGGGGGCACGCGGAGGCTCGGCGCGGGTCCGCCGGGTGGGTCAGCGCGCGTCCGCCGCGGAGGTCAGCGCGGTGACCAGTACCGGCGTCACCTGCTCCACCTGCCAGGGCCGGGCCCCGTGGCCGGCCAGGGCGGCGCCCACCGTCTCGGCGTCGACCGCGGCCGGCGGCTCCCAGCAGACCCGGCGCACCGTGTCCGGCGTGATCAGGTTCTCCTGCGGCATGGCGAGCTGCTCGGCGAGCGCCGTGACCGCCGCGCGCGCCGCGGACAGCCGGGCCGCGGCGGCCGGATCCTTGTCGGCCCAGGCCCGCGGCGGCGGGGGACCGGTCACCGGCTGGCCGGGCTGCGGCAGCTGCGACTCGGAGAGCGCCTTGGCCCGGTCGACCGACACCTGCCACTGCTCCAGCTGCCGGCGGCTGACCCGTCCGAAGCCGTTCAGCCCGGCCAGCGCCTGTGCGTCGGCCGGCAGGGCGAGCGCCGCCTCGACGATGGCCGCGTCCCCGAGCACCTTGCCGGGGGAGACGTCCCGGCGCTGCGCGATCCGGTCCCGGGCCTGCCACAGCTCCCGCACGACGGCCAGCTGCCGGCGCCGGCGCACCTTGTGCATGCCGGACGTGCGGCGCCACGGGTCCTTGCGCGGCTCGGGCGGCGGGGCGGACGCGATCGCGTCGAACTCCTGCCGGGCCCACTCCAGCTTGCCCTGCCGGTCCAGCTCCTTCTCCAGCGCGTCCCGCAGGTCGACGAGCAGCTCGACGTCGAGCGCGGCGTAGCGCAGCCAGGGCTCGGGCAGCGGGCGGGTGGACCAGTCGACGGCCGAGTGGCCCTTCTCCAGGACGAAGCCCAGGACGTTCTCCACCATCGCGCCGAGGCCGACCCGCGGGAACCCGGCGAGGCGCCCGGCCAGCTCGGTGTCGAAGATGCGGGTGGGGACCATCCCTATTTCGCGCAGGCACGGCAGGTCCTGGGTGGCGGCGTGCAGCACCCACTCCACGTCGCCGATGGCCGCGCCGAGCCCGGACAGGTCGGGGCAGGCCACCGGGTCGATCAGCGCGCTCCCGGCGCCCTCGCGGCGCAGCTGCACCAGGTACGCCCGCTGCCCGTAGCGGTACCCGGAGGCACGCTCGGCGTCCACGGCGACGGGGCCGTGGCCGGCGGCGAAGGCGGCGGTCACCTCGGCGAGGGCGGTCGCGTCGGCGATCACCGGCGGAATGCCCTCGCGCGGTTCGAGCAACGGGGTCGGCGCCTGACTCACAGAAGATCCGGCGTCGTCCGGAGGGGCGCCTCCGGTGGTTCGCAGTGAACGGTCTGCTGCGGTTTCGTGGGCGTCGGTCACCTGTCAAGAGTATCGGTGGATCGACGGCGCCCCCCCCCCCCCCCATGCGCCGGGGGGGCCCCGGGGGGGGGTAAAAACACAAGGGGGGGGTCGGGGGCATGTAATAATAC
>NZ_JBHJVQ010000054.1:0-29944 GCF_042263835.1 Streptomyces sp. NPDC056128
CGATGCCCGGCCTTTCAAGTGGACCAAGACCGCCGACCAGATCCTCGACCGCATCTGCCGCTACTGCTCACGCATCTCCGAACCAGATCACTAGCCGGGCACCGTCCGACGCCCCCGACCGTGAGCGCCCTCGCTCGCACGGTCGGGGGCGTCGTCTTGCCACCCCCCGGTATGCACTGCGCGTATACACGGCACGTATAGTGCGGCTCATGTCTTCCCCCACCCTTGCTCGTCGTACGTCCGCCCCCACGACCTCGGGCGTCGCCGTCCTCGCCGGTGTCGGCGCGGCCGGCCTCGCGCTGGGAGTGCTGACGAACCTGCTCCAGGGCTGGCTGCCCTGGCCGTGGAGCCAGCTGGCGAACTCCGGCGGCGTGTGGTCGGTGGTGGCCTTCGCCGCCGGGGCCTTGCTCGTCGTCCGCTCCGGCGCGCGCCTGCGCCTCGCCGTGGCCGGGGCGCTCGCCGAGGGCGGGCTGGTGGTCGGGTACTACGGCTACGCCGAGTTCGGGCGTGACGGCATGGGCAGTCTCGTCTTCCCGCTGGTGTGGCTGGGCATGGCCTGCGTGGCGGGCCCCCTGTTCGCCCTGGCGGGGGCGTGGTGGCGGCGCGGTGACCGGCCCTGGCAGCGGGTGGCCGGGCTGGGCGCCCTCGGTGGCCTGTTCGGCAGCGAGGCGCTGCAGGCCTGGCTGTCCAACGACTACCGGGGCCAGGCACTCGCCTGCGCCGCCGTGGCCGTGGCGGCTCCCCTGCTCATGACCCGCACGATGCGGGCACGGTGGCTGAGCCTGGCCGCGGCGGCGATCGCGTCACCCGTGGCCTACGGGTTGATCTACCTCCCGCTCGACACCGTCTCCGCCTGAGCGGGTCACCACCCCACCCTCACTTCACCGACCCCGCCATGACGCCCTGCACGAAGTGCCGCTGGAACGCGAAGAACACGACCACCGGCACGACGAGCGACAGGAACGCTCCCGGCGCCAGCACATCGATGTTGCTCCCGAACTGCCGGATCTGCGACTGGAGTTCCACGGTCAGCGGCTGCGCCGAGCTGTCCGCGAACAGCAGCGCCACCAGCATGTCGTTCCACACCCACAGGAACTGGAAGATGGCGAGGCTGGCGATGGCCGGCCGCCCCACCGGCAGCACCAGACGGATGAAGATCCGCCACTCGGTGCCGCCGTCCATGCGGGCGGCCTCCAGCATCTCCTTGGGCATCTCGGCGAAGTAGTTCCGCAGCAGGAACACCGCGAACGGCAGCCCGTACGCCACGTGGAACAGCACCACGCCCGGGATGGTCCCGAACAGCCCCAGCTGCCCGAAGAGCTTGGCGACCGGCAGCAGCCCGATCTGCACGGGCACCACCAGCAGCGCCACGACGATCAGGAAGATCGCCTCCCGCCCCGGGAAGTCCAGCCACGCGAAGGCGTACCCGGCGAGCGCCCCGACGACCACGACGAGCACCGTCGTCGGCACGGAGATCAGCACCGTGTTCCAGAAGGCCTGGGTGATGCCCGAGTTGCCCAGCAGCGCCGAGTAGTTGTCGAGGGACAGCTGCCCGGGACTGGCCAGCGCCGTCCACCAGCCGCCCTTCGCCGTCTCCTCGGCCGACCGGAGAGACGAGAGGAAGAGCCCGGCCAGCGGCGTCATCCAGACCAGGCCGACGAGTACCAGGAAGGCCTGGACGACCCCGTTGCCCAGGTAGCGCCGGACGGCGTTCATCGCTGACTCCTCATCGCTGACTCCTCTTGAAACGGCGGACGTTGAAGACCATGGCCGGGACGACGAGCAGCAGGAGCAGCACGCCCAGCGCGCTGCCGAGCCCCTGGTTGTTGCCGCCGCCGAACGACACCAGCCACATCTGCGTCGCGAGCACCGTCGCGTCCTCCTGCACGGGACCGGGCGCGATGATGTAGACGAGGTCGAAGACCTTCATCACGTTGATGACGAGGGTGATGAAGACGACCGAGAGCACCGGCGCCAGCAGGGGCACGGTGATCCGCCGGAAGATCTGCCACTCGTTCGCGCCGTCCATCCGCGCCGCCTCCAGCGCGTCGCGCGGCAGCGACGACAGGCCGGCGCCGATCAGCACCATCGCGAACCCGGTCCAGATCCACAGGTACGCCCCGATGATCGCGGGCGTGACCAGCGCGGGCCCGAGCCAGGAGACGCCCTCGTAGGGCGGGGCGAAGTTCGAGGCGGGCAGCTCGACGGCGTACGAGCCGTCGGCCAGCGACTCGAAGCGGAAGGAGCCGTCGGACGCGGTGGTCGCGGTGGCGACCGTACGTCCGTCGCGCACGGCCTCGACCGTCATGCCGGGCAGCCCGCTCTCGCGCCGGTCCACCCTGCCCTGCTCCCCTCCCCCGCCGGGCGTGAAGTCCAGGTAGACGACACCGCTCACCTCACCGGACGCCGCCTCGCGCCCGGCCGCGCCGTACGCGGGCCGCGTGCCGGACGGCAGGTCGTCGGGCAGCACCCCGACGAGGCCGAGCGCCACCGTGTCACCGGGGGACACGCCGGCACTCGTCCGGTACGCGCCGTCCGCCGCCTTCACCAGGCCGCCGTCCTGTCCCTCGCGCGCCCGCGCGGTCGGGTAGGAGGCGGTGTCGGCGAAGGCGTCGTGGACACCGGTCACGGCGGCGTTGAGGACGCCCTTGTCCGGGTCGTGGTCGTAGGCGAGCCGGAAGATGATGCCGGCGGCGAGGAAGGACACCGCCATCGGCATGAAGAGCAGCAGCTTGAAGGCGGTGGCCCAGCGCACCTTCTCGACCAGGACGGCGAGGATCAGGCCGAGGCCGGTCAGCAGCGTGGGTGCGATCACGACCCAGATCGCCGTGTTGCGGATGGCCTTGAGGGTGGCCGGGTCGCGGAACATCTCGGTGTAGTTCTCGCCGCCCACGAAGCGCGTCCCCGAGGCGTCGAAGAAGCTGCGGCCGACGGAGAACAGCACGGGGTAGACGACGAGCGCGCCGAGCAGGAGCAGCGCGGGGAGGACGAAGAGCAGGGCGACGGCCGCCCGGCGTCGCCGGGGGCGCCGCAGCGGCGCCGGTCCGGGGGCGGCGGGCGGGCTCGCCTCTTTCACCAGGGTCGAGGTCATGACCGGTCAGCCCTTGTAGGCCTTGGCCGCCGCGGCCTCCAGCTGCGCGGCGGTCGCCTTCGGGTCGGACGGGTCGCGCAGGAAGTCCTGGAGGATCTTCCACTCGCCCGTGCCCTTGGTGCCGCCGAAGGCCGCCGGTGCCTGGTCGGACATGTCGAAGCGGACCGAGTCCCCGGCGCCCACCAGGGACTTGGCGGTGGCCCTGCTGACGTCGTCGCCGTAGGAGGCGAGGTCGAGCTTCTTGTTCGGGGAGAGGAAGCCGCCCGCCTCGGCCCAGACGGCCGCGGCCTCCGGCGTCGCGAGGTACTCCAGGAGCGCCGTTCCGGCCTTGGAGTTCTTGCCGTCCTTGAGGACGACGGCCGCGTCACCGCCGCTGACCACCGGCGCCTCCCCGCCGGCGACCGCGGGGAACGGGAAGAAGTCGGCGTCCTTGCCGATCTCCTTGCCGAACTGGTCCTTGGCCACCCCGGCGACGAAGTCGCCCTCGTAGACCATGCCGGCCTCGGGCTTCGGGCCGAAGACCTTCTCCACGGAGCCCGGGAAGTCGGTGTTCAGGGCGCCCTTCTGGCCGCCCTCGATGAGCTGCTTGTCCTTGAAGAGCTTGCCGAGGGTGGTGAGCGCCTCGACCACGCTGGCGTCGGTCCACTTCAGTTCGTGGGCGGCCAGGGCGTCGTACTTCTCCGGGCCTGCCTGGGAGAGGTAGACGTTCTCGAACCAGTCGGTCAGCGTCCAGCCGTCCTGCCCGGCGACCGAGAAGGCGGCGAGCCCGGAGTCGGAGACGGTCTGCCCGGCCTTCAGCATCTCGTCGTAGGTCTTCGGCGGCTCGACCCCGGCCTGGGCGAGGGCGTCGGGGCTGTACCAGACGGTCGACTTGTGGGCGGCCTTGAAGTAGAGGCCGTAGAGGGTGCCGTCGACGCTTCCGTACGACTTCCAGACGTTCGCGAAGTTGCTGTCCACGGACTGCTGGGCCGTCTTGGACAGCGGCTTCAGCCAGCCCTTCGCGGCGAACTGCTGGAGCACGCCGACCTGCGGGACCATCACGACGTCGGGGGCGTTGCCGCCCTCGATCTTGCTGCCGACGACGGTGGAGACGTTGTCGCCGGTGGAGACGAACGAGGTCTTGGCGCCGGTCTTCTCGGTGAAGGCGTCCAGCACCTTCTGGAAGTTCTCCTGTTCGGTGCCGGACCAGACACCGGCGACGGTGACGGACTGGCCGCTGAGCGCCTTGTCGCCGCCGCCGGCCGAGACCGGTCCGCCGCCTCCGCAGGCGGTCGCGCCGAGGGCGAGTACGAGGGCGGTGCAGCCGGTGAGCAGGGTGGAGCGTCGTCGCATCATCGTTGATGTCCCTTCGAAGGGTGGGGCGGAGCGAGGTCAGAGGTCGGCGATCCACCAGGCGGCGGTGGAGCCGGGCAGGGAGCCGGCCGGGCAGGGGCCGCTGCTGAGCAGCGGAGTGCCGGGGACCGGCGCGGGCGTGGGGGCGGTGCCGAAGTTGACGGCACAGACCAGTCCGTCGCCGCGGACGAACGCGAGGACGCCGGGCGGGGTGTCCAGCCAGCGCAGGGTGCCCTCCCCCAACTGGGGCAGGTCGCCCCGGAGCTGGAGGCCGTCGCGGTAGAGGTGCCAGAAGGAGCGGGTGTCGGCGAGGGCGCGGTCGGTGGCGTACTCGGCGAAGTACTCCGGCTGCGGCAGCCAGGGCTTGGCGCTCCCGTCACCCGAGGTGAAGCCGAACGGGGACGCCTGTCCCGACCAGGGCAGCGGCACCCGGCAGCCGTCGCGGACGCGGGCCCGGCTGCCGGTGCGGTGGAAGATCGGGTCGGTCAGCACGTCGTCGGGCAGGTCGACGACCTCGGGCAGGCCCAGTTCCTCGCCCTGGTAGATGTACGCGGCCCCGGGCAGCGCCAGCATCAGCAGGGCGGCGGCGCGGGCGCGGGCGGTACCGAGTCCGCTGCCGTCGGTGGCGGGTTCGCCGTAGCGGGTGACGGTGCGGACCTGGTCGTGGTTGTTGAGGACCCAGGTGACCGTGGAGCCGGTCCCGGCGATGTCCTGCATGGCCTCGGAGATGACCTTGCGGAACGCGTCGGGGTCCCAGGGGGCGCCGAGCAGGTCGAAGAAGAAGGCCTGGTGGAGTTCGTCGGGGCGGACGTAGCGAGCGTGTTCGCGGGCCGACGGGACGGACACCTCGCCGACGAGGAGGCGTTCGCGGCCGTCGCGGTCGGCGTACTCCTCGCACACCGCGCGCCACTGGCGCCACACGTCGTGCACCTCGGGCTGGTTCCAGGCGAGCGGGTTGACCGAGTCGCGGGTGCGGGCGTCGGCCTCCGGGTCCGGGGAGTCCGGCAGGTCCGGGTGCTTGTAGAGGCCGGCGGCGACGTCGATGCGGAAGCCGTCGACCCCCCGGTCCAGCCAGAAGCGGAGTATGCGGTCGAACTCGGCGGCGACCTCGGGGGTGCGCCAGTTCCAGTCCGGCTGCTCGGGCGTGAACATGTGCAGGTACCACTGGCCGGGACGGCCGTCGCGCTCCGTCACGCGGGTCCAGGCCGGGCCGCCGAACATGGCGTGCCAGTTGTTGGGCGGCTCGTCGCCGTCCGGGCCGCGGCCGTCGGCGAAGTGGAAGCGGGCGCGGGCCGGGCTGCCGGGCTCGGCGGCGAGGGCCTCGCGGAACCACGGGTGCTCGCTGGAGCAGTGGTTGGGGACGATGTCCAGCAGCACCCGGACGCCGAGGCGCCGGGCCGCGGCGACCAGCGCGTCGAACTCGTCGAGGTCTCCGAAGAGCGGGTCGACGCCCCGGTAGTCGGCGACGTCGTAGCCGTGGTCGTGCTGCGGCGACGGGTAGAAGGGGCTCAGCCAGATCCCGTCCACGCCGAGCTTGCGCAGATAGGGCAGTCCGGCCCGGACGCCGGCGAGATCACCGACCCCGTCGCCGGTGCTGTCGAGAAAGCTGCGGACGTAGACCTGGTAGATCACCGCGTCACGCCACCAGTGGTGCCTGTTCACCCCATAGACCCGTCTGTCGAGAGCCGCTGCCGTTGTGCATGCATGTTAGGTAGCGGTGTCGCGAGGGTGTCAACGAAAGAAACAGAAGCTACTGGCTGGTTGGGCAGGCATATCAGGACTTAGTGGCACACCGAGAGCACAGATGAGATGTCGGCGTTACCTAACACGTAACTAGAAAGCCCGGCGAAACCCAGCGAAGCTCAGCGGTGGGAGATCGCGGCCAGTTCGCGCGCCAGCCGGCGCACCGCCGCCTCGGGCGTCTGCCGCCCGGTCATCGCGTCGTGCACGACCGCCTGCACGGCCAGGCTGACCTGGTCGTAGCGCGGGCTCTTGGGTCGCGGGGCGGCGGCGAGCACGCTCTCGCGCAGGGTGGGCAGATACGGGAACGCCTCGACGAGCCGGGGGTCCTCGTAGAGGTCGGCCCGTACGGGCGGCAGCGCGCCGCGTGTGAGGACCTGGCGCTGGACGCGCTCGCTGGTCAGGTACGCGATGAGGCGCGCGGCCGAGTCGGGGTGCCGGGCGTGGGTGCCGACGGCGAGGTTGGAGCCGCCCAGGACGCTCGCTCCGGGGCCGTCGGGGCCGGGCAGCGGCACCGCGCCGACCTTTCCGGCGATCTTCGAGTCCTCGGCGGAGGCGCCCACGTAGGCGTAGGGCCAGTTGCGCAGGAAGAGCAGGCGGCCGTCCTGGAAGGCCTGCTTGGACTCCTCCTCCTTGTAGGTCAGCGCGTCCCTGGGTATCCAGCCCTCGCGCACCCCGCGGGCCAGGAACCCGATGCCCTCGCGGGCCGCCGCCGAGTCCACGGTGACGCGTTCGCCCTCGTCGCCGAGGATGCTGCCGCCGGCCGAGTAGACGGCCTCGGCCGCGTTGACGGTGAGGCCCTCGTAGGGCAGGAACTGCCCCGCGTAGCCGTCGAGCCCGTGCTTCGGGGCGATGGTCTCGGCGTACCGTTCCAGCTCGGCCCAGGTGCGCGGCGGCGGGACGCCCTCCGCCGCGAGGACGTCCTTGCGGTAGAGGAGGAGGCCGGCGTTGGTGACGTACGGGACGGCGTACAGCCGCCCGTCGTAGGTCGCCGTGTCGACGACCGGCGGCAGGAAGGTGCCGAGCGGGAAGCGGTCGCGGGGCAGCGGGCGTATCCAGCCCGCGGCGGCGAACTCGGAGGTCCAGTTGACGTCGATGTTGAGGACGTCGAAGCGGTGCCGGTCGCCGTCGCGCAGGTCGGTGGCCATCTGCGCGCGGGTCTCGTCGGCGGAGTCGGGCAGTTCGACGAGGGTGACCTTCTCGTCGGGATGGTCGCGGTTCCAGCCCTCCAGCAGCGGGCCGAGGTAACCGGTGAGGTCACCGGCGGTGGCCAGGGTGAGCGGCCCGCGCCCGCTCCCGGCCCCCACGTCGGCGCGGGCGCCCGAGGCGACGTAGCCGGTCAGGAGCACCACGAGGACGAGAAGGCCCCTACCGGCGGCGTGGATCCACCGCATAGGTTCCTCCCTGTACACCCTCGTACACCGGTCAGGGGCCATGTATACCTGTTAGGTATGCGCGATACTAGGGCCTGGAGCACATGTGACCAGAAGGGAAGGACGGCTGAGTGCGCCTGCACCTTCTGGCCCTTCTGGCCCGCGGACCGGCCCACGGCTACGAGCTGAAGCAGGACCTTGAGCAACTGCTGGGCTCCGCGTACCCTCAGCCGAACGTCGGCCAGATATACGTCACCCTCGGCCGCCTCGAGAAGACGGGACTGATCGAGGGCGAGGACATCGAGCAGTCGAGCCGGCCCAACAAGAAGGTCTACCACCTCACCGACGCCGGGCGCGACGAGCTGCGGGCCTGGTACGAGGAGACGGCGGACGAGCCGCGGGTGCGGGACGAGTTCTTCATGAAGCTCGCCCTGGCTCCGCAGACGGGGCTCGCCGACCAGGTCGCCCTCATCAACAAGCAGCGGCGGCAGTACCTGAACACGATGCGGCAGCTGTCGAAGCTGGCTGCCGCCGAAGACCGCGACAACCGCGTCGCCCACCTCCTCATCGAGGGCGCGATGCTGCACCTGCAGGCCGACCTCGACTGGCTGGAACGGTGTCAGGAAGAGCTGGAGGAGCTGGAGTGAGCGCTGGGGTCGGCTCCGGTGTGAGCCAGGACGAGGCTCCCGTGCTGCGCGCCGAGGGCCTGGTCAAGACGCATCACGGCGAGGGCGCCCCGGCGCACGCCGTGCGCGGGGTCGGCCTGTCCGTGCGGCGGGGCGAGTTCGTGGCGATCACCGGTCCGTCCGGCGCCGGGAAGTCGACGCTGCTGCATCTGCTCGGCGGGCTCCAGCGGCCGGACGCCGGGAGCCTCTGGCTGGACGGCGCGTGCACGGACCGGTACAGCGAGGCGCGCTGGGCGGTCGAGCGCAGGAAGCGCATCGGGATCGTCTTCCAGTTCTTCAACCTGGTCTCCGACCTGTCCGTCGCCGACAACGTCGAGCTGCCCGCCCTGCTCGCCGGGCTGCCGCCGAAGCGGGCGCGCGCCGAGCGGGAGGAGCTGCTCGCCGAGCTGGGCCTGGCGGGCAAGGAGCGCAGCATGCCCGGTGAGCTGTCCGGCGGCGAGCAGCAGCGGGTGGCGCTCGCCCGGGCGCTGGTCAACCATCCGCCGCTGCTGCTGGCCGACGAGCCCGCGGGCAGCCTGGACAGCAAGGGCACCCGCGAGGTGATGCGGCTGCTGACCCGCTTCCACCAGCGCGGTCAGACGATCCTCCTGGTCACCCACGACGCCCGGCTCGCGAGCGCCGCGGACCGGGTGATCAGCTTCTTCGACGGGCGCATAGCCGACGACGCCGAACTGGACGTCGGTACGCCCCCGCGCCGCCGGTCCGGCACGTCCGCCGTGCTGGAACTGAAGGACTGACATGCGGGCGTACGACCACCGCGCGCACCGCGCACCGGAGCGCTGAGGCCGGTGCGAGCCACTCTGCGCCGGGCCCACTCCGATCTGCGCGCGCACCGGGGCGAGGCGCTGTTCCTCGTCCTCGCCACCGCGGGCATCGTCGCCTCGCTGCTGCTGGCCACGGCCCTGTTCGGGTACGCGACGAACCCGTGGCAGCGCGTCTTCACGCAGGCCCGCGGCGCCCACGTCTGGCTGCACACCGACGCCGGCGCGGACACCCGCGAGCTGGCCGGTCTGGACGGCGTCCGGACCGTCGCCGGCCCCTACCCCACCGCCTCCGCGACCGTCGCCGTGCGCGGCACCCGCGCCTCCGTCGAGCTGCGCGGCACCGCCGAGGAACCCGACGTGGGGCGCCCGCTGCTCACCGCGGGGCGCTGGCTCGACCCCGCCGATCCCGACGGGGTGGTCCTGGAGAGCCGTCTGGCCCGCGCGCTGCTGGCCCAGCCCGGCGACAGCCTCACCCTGCCGGGTACGCCCCGGACCCTGACGGTGCTCGGCATCGCCGACAGCCCCGAGCGCCGCTACCGGCCGGGCGAGCAGCCGGGCCTGGTGTGGGCGCCGCCGGCCGGGGTGGCCGACCCGGGCGGCCAGGTGATCGGGCTGCGGCTGACCGACCCCGGGGACACGGACTACGTCGTGCAGCGCGCGGTGACCGTGCTGGGCGCCGGGGCGATCGGGCAGGTCTCCACCTGGCAGCAGGCCCGCGCGGAGGCGCAGGGCGACAACCGGCTGCTGGGCCAGGTCCTCGGCCTGTTCGGGCTGGGCGCGCTGCTCGCCGCGGGGCTCGCGGTGCACGGGGCGATCGGCACCCGGATCCGGGGTCATCTGCGGGACATCTCCGTGCTGAAGGCGATCGGCTTCACCCCGGGCCAGGTCGTCCGGGTCTTCCTGCTCCAGCACCTCGCCTACGCCCTGCTCGGGGCGGTGGCCGCCGCCGCGCTCACCCAGGCCCTCGGCAGCCATGTCCCCGGGCGGCTCGGGGACGCGGTCGGCGTGTGGCAGGGGCTGCCCGGACACACCGTCGCCCTGTTCGCCGTACCGGCGGGCGCGGTCCTTTTCATCGGCGCCACCACCGGACTGGCGGCCTGGCGCGCGGGCCGGGTGCCACCGGTTCCGGTGCCCCGCCCGGCGGCGGCGCGGGGCGGCGGGCTGTCGGGCGCGGCGCGGCGGGCCCTGGGGCTGCGCGGACTCCGGGTGCGCGGTGTGCGGGGGCGTGAGGGTCCGCTCGACATCCGCGTGCCGCCCGCGCTCGTCCTCGGCTGGCACAAGGCGTTCACCCGCCGTCCCCGTTCGCTCGCCACGGTCGCCCGCCTCACCCTGCCGCTGCTGCTGATCGTGGTGGCGATGAGCGCGTGGACCACGATCGACCGCTTCCACAGCGAGCCGGAGCAGATCGGGCTGCCGACCGCCCTCACCGTCCGCGCCGACGCCGGACTCGGCGACCGCGGCACCCGTGCCCTGCTGGAGCGCGACCCGGAGGTCTCCGCCGCCTACCCGGGCGTCGAGGTGGCCGCCCTGGTGCCGGGCCAGACCGCGACCATCGCGCTGCGCGGACTCGGCACCCGCGAGGACCCCTACCCGTACGCCCTGGCCGACGGCCGCCGCGCGCAGGGTCCGGACGAGGCGGTGGCCGGGCAGGGGCTGCTCGACCTGCTGGAGGTGGAGGTCGGCGACTGGGTGCGGATGACCGTCGGCGACCAGCCGCAGATCCTGCACATCGTGGGCCGCAGCATCGAGCCGGAGAACGCCGGCCGGGTCATCTCCACCTCCCTGGACACCCTCAGGGAGAACGACCCGCGGTTGAACCCGACCTTCTACCAGGTGCGCCTGCACCCCGGCGCCGACCCGGACGGGGTCGCCGGGCGGCTCGCCGAGGCCGGAGCGGGCCGGCTCGACGTGCACGCCGCGGCGAACCCCGCCGACGGGCTCTCCCCGCTGCGCGGGGTCGTCCTCGGGCTGATCGCCGTGCTCGCCCTGATCGGGCTGATCGAACTGCTCACCGCGATCGGCGGTACCGTCCGCGAGAGCGAACGGGACCTGCTCGCCCTCAAGGCGATCGGCCTCTCCCCGCGCCAGATCACCGGCATCACCGTCGCGGCCACCGGGTACACCGCGCTGGCGGCCGTGCTCCTCGCCACCGCCCTCGGGCTGCCGCTGGCGCACTGGCTGATCGACGCCCAGGGTGCCTCCAGCGGCATCGGCGCGGGGATCGCCCGGTCCCCCTCCCCCGCGTTCCTGGCGCTCCTCGGCACGTCGGCCGTGCTCGGTGCCGCCGCCCTGGCCGCCGTACCGTCGGCCCGGGCGGCCCGCAGACGCCTGGCGGACACGTTGAGCGCGGTGGCCTGACCGGGTCGGGCCACCCGCACCGTGCTCACCGCCGGCCGCGCAGCTCCCGGTAGGCGGCGACCAGCGCCTTCGTGGAGGCGTCCAGACCGGGCACCTCCGCCCCTTCCGTGAGCGCCGGTTCGACCCGCTTGGCCAGCACCTTGCCCAGTTCGACTCCCCACTGGTCGAAGGAGTCGACCCCCCAGACCGCGCCCTGCACGAACACCTTGTGCTCGTAGAGGGCGATCAGCTGCCCTAGCACCGACGGGGTCAGCTCCCGCGCGAGGATCGTGGTCGTCGGACGGTCGCCCCGGAACGTCTTGTGCGGGACCAGCTCCTCCGGCACTCCCTCGGCGCGCACCTCGTCCGCCGTCCTGCCGAAGGCGAGGGCCTGGGTCTGGGCGAAGAAGTTGGCCATCAGCAGGTCGTGCTGGTCCTTGAGTCCGTCGCTCAGCTCGGCCACCGGCTCGGCGAAGCCGATGAAGTCCGCCGGGATCAGCTTGGTGCCCTGGTGGATCAGCTGGTAGTAGGCGTGCTGCCCGTTGGTGCCGGGCGTGCCCCAGACCACCGGCCCGGTCTGCCACTCGACCTCGCGGCCCTCGCGGTCGACGGACTTGCCGTTGGACTCCATGTCGAGCTGCTGGAGATAGGCGGTGAACTTCGACAGGTAGTGGCTGTACGGCAGCACCGCGTGCGACTGCGCGTCGTGGAAGTTGCCGTACCAGACGCCCAGCAGGCCCATCAGCAAGGGCACGTTGGACTCGGCGGGCGCGTTACGGAAGTGCTCGTCGACGATGCGGAAGCCGTCGAGCATCTCCCGGAAGCGGTCCGGGCCGATGGCGATCATCAGGGACAGCCCGATCGCCGAGTCGTAGGAGTAGCGGCCGCCGACCCAGTCCCAGAACTCGAACATGTTGGCCGTGTCGATGCCGAAGCCGGCGACCTTCTCCGCGTTCGTCGACAGCGCCACGAAGTGCTTCGCGACCGCCTTCTCTCCCCCACTCTCGACTTCGCTCGAGCGGGAGGTGCCCCCATCGTCGAACGCGTCCAGCAGCCAGGAGCGCGCCGAGGTCGCGTTCGTGATCGTCTCGATCGTGGTGAACGTCTTGGACGCCACGATGAACAGCGTCTCCGCCGGGTCCAGGTCCCGCACCGCCTCGTGCAGGTCGGCGCCGTCCACATTGGACACGAACCGGAAGGTCAGCGAGCGGTCGGTGAAGGCGCGCAGCGCCTCGTACGCCATCGCCGGACCGAGGTCGGAGCCGCCGATGCCGATGTTGACGACGTTGCGGATGCGCCGACCGGTGTGACCGGTCCACTCGCCGGAACGGACCCGGTCCGCGAAGTCGGCCATCCGGTCCAGGACGGCGTGCACCTTGGGCACGACGTCCTCGCCGTCCACCTCGATCACCGCGTCCCGCGGGGCGCGCAGCGCGGTGTGCAGGACCGCCCGGTCCTCGGTGATGTTGATCCGCTCGCCGCGGAACATGGCGTCGCGCAGCCCGAAGACACCGGTGGCGGCGGCCAGTTGGCGCAGCAGTCGGAGCGTCTCGTCGGTGACCAGGTGCTTCGAGTGGTCGACGTACAGGTCTCCCACCCGCAGCGGCCAGTCCGTGCCACGCTCCGGGTCCGCGGCGAACAGCTCGCGCAGCCGCACGTCACCGAGCTGCTCGCGATGGGTCGCCAGCGCGGTCCACTCGGGCGTCTGGTCGAGCCTGGTACGGCCGTCTGCGTTCATGTCGGTCTTCAGCCTTCTTCCTCAGGTGTCCCAGCTGTCCCGGCTGTTCCAACCTAATTGATCAGAGGTGAAGGCGACCGACGGAGACGGAACTCCGGCAGTTCCTAGATCTCGCCCCGCAGTTTCGCGAGCGCCTCGGCGAGGATCGCCTCGCCGTCCGCGTCGCTGCGGCGTTCGCGCACGTACGCCAGGTGCGTCTTGTAGGGCTCGGTGCGCGGCGGGTCCGGTGGGTTGTCCCGGTCCTGTCCGGCGGGGAAGCCGCAGCGCGGGCAGTCCCAGGTCTCGGGGACCTGGGCGTCGCTCGCGAAGCTCGGCTGTGTCTCGTGTCCGTTGGAGCACCAGAAGGAGATGCGCAGACGCGGCGCGGACTCGCCACGCTCGGCCTCGCCCATCGGCCCCGCCCCGACCCGGCTTCCCCGGATCGCGTTGCCACTTGCCACGGTCGTAACTCCCTGCGTGATGGTGCCGCAAAGCGAGTCGGCGTTCGCTTCGCTGCGAGCGCCTCAGTCTACGTAAGGCCCAACGCGCGTCCAGTGATTGGAGTTACAAGCTCCAGCGCACAGACGCAAGCCCCATGATAGGCGGCGCGGTGAAGCGCGTACCGGACATGGGGCTTTACGTGTACAAGTGCGTGAGGTGTCAGTTGTTGGCCTTCATGAGCAGGCCGAGCACCATGATGCACGCGAACCACGCCAGACCGACCACCACGGTGATCCGGTCGAGGTTGCGCTCGGCGACGGAGGATCCGCCGACGGACGACTGCATGCCGCCACCGAACATGTCGGAGAGGCCGCCGCCCTTCCCCTTGTGCATCAGCACCAGCAGCATCAGCAGCAGGCTGAAGACGATCAGGGCGATCGAGAACCCCATAACCACGGCTGGACCAACTTCCTCGGCTTCGGATGAACGGCGGGGGCAGGGTGACAGCAGGCCACCATGCCCCCGCAAGGGTACGACGTATCGCCGCTACCGCATACTCACTGATCGACCTACTGATCGACCTACTGGTCGCGGAAGCGGACGATCTTGACGAACTCGTCCGAGTCCAGCGAGGCACCGCCGACCAGGGCGCCGTCGATGTCGGCCTGCGCCATGATCTCGGCGACGTTGCCGGACTTGACCGAGCCGCCGTACTGGATGCGGACCTTGTCGGCCAGCTCCTGCGTGTACAGCTCGGCGAGCTTGCCGCGGATGGCCGCGCAGACCTCCTGGGCGTCGTCGGCGCCGCAGACCTTGCCGGTGCCGATGGCCCAGACGGGCTCGTAGGCGATCACGATCGACTCGGCCTGCTCGGCCGGGAGGTCCTTGAGACCGCCCTCGACCTGGGCGAGGGTGTGGGCGACGTGGTTGCCCGCCTCGCGGACCTCCAGCTCCTCGCCGACGCACATGATCGGGGTCAGGCCGTGCTTGTAGGCCGCCTTGACCTTGGCGTTGACCTGCTCGTCGGTCTCGGCGTGGTACTGCCGGCGCTCGGAGTGGCCGATCGCCACGTAGGTGCAGCGCAGCTTGGCCAGCATCGCGCCGGAGATCTCGCCGGTGTAGGCGCCGCCGTCGTGGGCGGAGATGTCCTGGGCGCCGTACTTGACCTTGAGCTTGTCGTGCTCGACCAGGGTCTGCACGGAGCGCAGGTCGGTGAAGGGCACGAGGACGGCGACCTCGACGGCGTCGTAGTCCTTGTCCGCGAGGGCGAAGGCGAGCTTCTGGACGTGGGCGATGGCCTCGAGGTGGTTGAGGTTCATCTTCCAGTTGCCCGCCATCAGCGGCGTGCGTCCGGACGGATTGGATGCCATTGCGGGTCAGTCCTCCAGTGCGGCGAGGCCGGGGAGCGTCTTGCCCTCGAGGTATTCGAGGGAGGCGCCGCCGCCGGTCGAGATGTGGCCGAACGCATTCTCGTCGAAACCGAGCGTCCGCACGGCCGCGGCGGAGTCGCCGCCGCCGACCACGGTGAAGCCCGGGGCGTCGAGAAGCGCCTGGGCGACCGTCTTGGTGCCCTCGGCGTAGTCGGGGTGCTCGAAGACGCCCATGGGCCCGTTCCAGAAGACGGTGGCGGCGTCGGCGAGCTTGGACGCGTACAGCTTGCGGGACTCGGGGCCGATGTCCAGCCCCATCCGGTCCGCCGGGACGGCGTCCGCGGCGACCGTGTCGGGGTGGGTCGGCGCCTTCGCCTTGAGGTCGGGGAACTCGGGCGCGACCACGACGTCGACGGGGAGGACCAGCTCGACGCCGGTCTTCTCCGCGCGCTCGATGTACTCCTTGACGGCCGGGATCTGGTCCTCCTGGAGGAGGGAGACGCCGACCTCGTAGCCCTTGGCCTTGAGGAAGGTGTAGGCCATGCCGCCGCCGATGAGGAGCCGGTCGGCCTTGCCGAGCAGCTCGTCGATGACGGCGAGCTTGTCCGAGACCTTGGCGCCGCCGAGGGCGACCACGTACGGGCGCTTGACGTCGTCGGTGAGCTTCTTCAGGACGCCGACCTCGGTGGCGATCAGGTAGCCGGCGTAGTGCGGCAGCCGCTTGGGGAGGTCGAAGACCGAGGCGTGCTTGCGGTGCACGGCGCCGAAGCCGTCGCCCACGTAGACGTCCGCGAGGCCGGCCAGCCGGTCGGCGAAGGCGGCGCGCTCGGCGTCGTCCTTGCTGGTCTCACCGGCGTTGAAGCGCAGGTTCTCCAGCACCGCGACGCCGCCGTCTGCGAGGCCGGACACAGCGGCCTCGGCGGAGGGGCCGACGGTGTCCTCGGCGAAGGCGACGTCGGCGCCGAGCAGTTCACCGAGGCGGGCGGCGGCCGGGGCCAGCGAGTAGACGGGGTCCGGGGCGCCCTTGGGGCGGCCCAGGTGCGAGGCGACGATCACGCGCGCGCCCGCGTCCGCCAGTGCCTTGACGGTGGGCACCACGGCGCGGATGCGGCCGTCGTCGGTGATGGTGGTGCCGTCCAGCGGCACGTTGAGGTCGGCGCGGACGAATACGCGCTTGCCCGCGACGCCTTCGGAGAGCAGTTCGTCGATCGTCTTCAAGAGGGCTCCTGGGTTCTCGGATCGCTCGTGATCCTACGAGGGCCGGTCACCGCGGACGCGACGCAGGGCCCGGACGGCGCGACGTTGCGCTGCCCGAGCCCTGCTACCGCATGCGAGGTGCCTGCTGAGTCTGAGTCGCTCAGAGCTGCTCGCCGACGAAGACCGTGAGGTCGACGAGGCGGTTCGAGTAGCCCCACTCGTTGTCGTACCAGCCGAGGATCTTCACCGACTTGCCCTCCTGGACCATGGTCAGGGAGGAGTCGAAGGTGCAGGAGGCCGGGTCGCCGACGATGTCCGAGGAGACGATCTCGTCCTCGGTGTAGAACAGGACGCCCTTGAGGTCGCCGTCGTCGGCGGCCTTCTTGAACGCGGCGTTGACCTCGTCCTTGGTGACCTCGCGCTGGAGCTCCACGACCAGGTCGGTGGCCGAACCGGTGGGGACCGGGACGCGCATCGCGATGCCGTCGAGCTTGCCCTTGAGCTGCGGCAGGACCAGCGCGGTGGCCTTGGCGGCACCCGTGGTGGTCGGGATGATGTTCTCCGCGGCGGCGCGGGCGCGGCGCAGGTCCTTGTGCGGGAAGTCCAGGATGCGCTGGTCGTTCGTGTACGCGTGGACCGTCGTCATCAGGCCCTTGACGATGCCGAAGTTCTCGTCGAGGACCTTGGCCATCGGCGCCACACAGTTGGTGGTGCAGGAGGCGTTGGAGATGACGTGGTGGTTCGCCGGGTCGTACTTGTCCTGGTTCACGCCCATCACGATGGTGATGTCCTCGTCCTTGGCCGGAGCCGAGATGAGGACCTTCTTGGCGCCGCCGGCGATGTGCTTCTCGGCGTCGGCCTTCTTGGTGAAGATGCCGGTCGACTCGATCACGATGTCGACGCCCAGCTCACCCCACGGGATGTCGGCCGGGTTGCGCTCGGAGAGGACCTTGATGGTCTTGCCGTCGACGGTGATGGTGTCCTCGGTGTGCGTGACCTCCTGCTTGAGGCGGCCGAGGATGGTGTCGTACTTCAGCAGGTGGGCGGTGGTCGCGGTGTCACCCAGGTCGTTGACAGCCACGATCTCGATGTCTGCACCCTGCTCCAGCAGCGCGCGGAAGTAGTTACGACCGATGCGGCCAAAGCCGTTGATGCCTACGCGGATCGTCACGAACCGATCTCCTCGTTGGTACGCCGGCCCGATGTGCCGGCGAGCTGTATTTGGGATGTCCCCGACCAACCCCGACCCTACCTCTCCGAGGCTTGCGGGGTGACATCGAGACGCCCCATACCCGGCACGGCGGTCCGTACCCGCCAGTAGGGGTACGGACCGCCGCGCGGTACGGGGACCGATCACCCGATTTCGTTACACCGTCCGGTCCCCGCCGGGCCCGGATTCACTCGTCCAGGGCACGCAGCGCCTGCCGGACCAGGGCCGCCCGGGCGGCCGGCTCGGTCAGGTGCTCCAGGCCGAAGCCCAGCAGCACGGTGTCGTCCGTGGTGACCGCGCCGTACGTCTGGAACAGGGTCCCGGTGCGGGCCCAGTCCTTCAGGACGGCGGGGCTGCCCGCGGGCGGTCCGGAGACCTGCCAGGCACCCAGCGAGGTCTCGAAGCCCTCGGTGCCGGTGGCCGTGGAACCGACGACCAGCGAGGCCTCGTCGGCGAGGACGCCGCGGCCGCCGCTGCCGGGGTCGGTGACGTAGGCGATCGACACGTCCACGGACTTCCCGGCGTAGGCGCTCAGGTCGAACTCGACCTGCCGCCAGCCCCCGGAGGCGCCGGTGAGGCTGTTCCACTGCCCGGTGGTGCCGGTCGCGGTGCAGCCGTCGTCGGACAGGGTGAGGTAGTGCTCCAGCCAGGGGTGCTCGCCGATGTAGAAGCCGGCCCCGCACTCCGCGGGCACGGCCGTGCCGGTGGCGCCGCCGGTCTCGGGGAGCGTGGTCCAGTCGTCGGCGCCGGTGGTGTGCGCCTCGACCAGGGCGTGGTCGTAGCCGCGTTCGGTGTCCCACAGCAGCTGGGTGCGGAGCGTGGGGCGGTCGGCGGCGGTGACACCGGTGAGGTCGATGGTGCGGGTGAGGCGCTTGTAGGCGTCGTCGGTGTGGACGGCGGCCGCCATCCAGGCGCCCGCGTAGGGCCCGTACGGGTTGACCGTCCCGGCGAACTTTCCGGCGCCCTCGCTCGCGAACTGCGGGTAGGTGTCGACGGGCAGCTCGTCCGAGGTGACGCTGTAGGTTCCGGCGGCGTCCAGCGGGTTGCCGGGCGCGGCCCCGAGCGCGCCGGTGGGTCCGTCGAGCCGGCCGGTGCCGGTGAACCCGGTGGCGCCGGTGGTCGAGGTGCGGGTGTAGGCGCCCAGGTAGTACTGGCTGAAGTCGTCGGAGAGGGTGCCGCCGCCGAGGTCGACGTCGCCGCCCGCCTGCTCGCCGGCCTCGATCAGCCGCCCGCCCTCGTTGAGGAAGGCGCGCAGCTGGAGCTGGGTGGCGTTGCCGGGCACCGCGGCGCCCGTGTAGTGGACGACGGTGTCGAAGTGGCCGAGGACGCCGAGCGCGTCGGGCGCGCCCTGCGTGGCGACGTCCCAGACGGCGGCCCGCTTGCCGCTCGCCTTCAGGGCGTCGACGTAGGTCCGGGTCTGGGTGGCCTTCGCGCCTTCCTCGGCGACGACGAGGACGTCCGCGCGGGGCCGCTCCGCGACCGTGTACGTGAAGTGCTCGCTCGCGGTGCGCCTGCCGCTCTTGGTCTCGCCGGTGAACCAGACCTCGACCCGGTCGCCGCGTTCGCCATGCCGGACCTTGGCGCGGTACTCGTCGAAGTAGAGGTTGTCCTCACCGCCGTACGTCTCGCCGCCCCGCCAGGGCCTCAGCCGCACGTCGTGGGTGCGTCCGCCGTTGACGCGGTACTTCAGTTCCTTGTCCCGCACGGACTTGCGGGCGACGACGGAGACCTCCTGGTCGGCGCCGCGCGCGTAGGACGTGGTGAAGGCGTCCGGGGTGAAGTCGGCGGCGTCCAGGCCGACCGAGGAGGAGGGCCGGTCCGGGTGGGCGGCGCTCTCGGCGACGGAGAGCGCGAAGGGGATGTTCTTCGCGAACTCCCGCTGGATCAGCTTCTCGTCGTCGGGGAAGTTGAAGCCCGACTGGCAGTCGGCCGCGTTCCACTCGTCGTCGGGGTCCTGCTCGGAGACCGTCTGGCAGGTCGACATCTCCGGGGTGAACATCGCCGTGCCGTTGACGTTGGCGGCGTGTCCGTCCGCCTCGCCGTTGGTGGTGTACAGCTCCGAGGAGACCTGCGGGTGGTAGCCGGGGATCGCGGAGTTCTCGGGCGTGCCGGCCAGCGCCTTGTAGAGGACGTCGTCCGGGGTGTCGGTGGCCACCTGCCAGCCGACGCCGTAGAGGAGCAGCTCGGCGGCGGAGTGGTAGTTGATGCCGTACGTGAAGCCGATCCGCTTCTGGAAGCGGTCCAGGGCCTTGGTCTCGGGCTCGGAGTTCGGGCCGGCGCCCCGGTAGGTCTGGCTGGTGGGGTTGGGGGACGAGCCCTCGTCGTCGTAGCCCCACTTGTAGGCGAAGTTGCGGTTGAGGTCGACGCCGTCGCCGGTGCCGATGGCGCCGTCGCCGTTGTTGTCGCGCAGGTTCTTGCGCCACAGGCGGTTGTCGGTGTTCTCGAACGTGTGGTCGTAGCCGTCCGGGTTGGCCGACAGCAGGAACCACAGCTCGGTGGAGTCGACCAGCTTCCTGATCCGCCGGTCCTCGTCGTACTTGTCGAGGTAGTGGTGCATCAGCCGCCGGGTCATCTCCGGGGTGATCCACTCGCGCGCGTGCTGGTTGGACATGTAGAGGACGGAGGGCTTGGAGCCGTCCTTGGACTTCTTCGCGTTCTTGGTGAGCTTGAGCGCGAGGATGTCCTGGCCGTTGACCGTCCTGCCGATGGAGACGACCTTGGTGAGGCGGGGGTTCTGCCGGGCGGTCCGCAGGATCTCCTCGCGGAGGCCGCCGCTGCCGCTGTACGGGCGGAAGACGCCGTCGGCGGCGTCCTCCACGCGTTTCTCGGCCCGGCTGGAAAGGGAGTGCTCGGTGAGGTCGACGCCCTGTTTCTCCAGCTTGTCGGCCTGCTGGTCGGTGAGGTAGACCTCCACGGTGGCGGTGCCCCGGTCGGGGACCCGCTCGGTGAGTTCGTGGCCGTCCTGTCCGGCGGCCAGCAGCAGGGGTACCTGCTCCTGGGTGACGTCGGCACGGAAGACCTTCACCTCGTCCGCGTCCGGGGTCACCGGGCTCGCGGGTTGTGCCTGGGCGACGGGTGCGAAGCCCGCTCCGCCGATCAGGAGCGCGCCGACGGCGAGGATCGATCTCGCTCTTCGTCTCATGAACCCCCCTAGATGGGGCCTGTCTGACAGGCCTGGTTCCGCCACAGTGGCGAACAGATGCCAGGCTCATGACAGCCGATGATCGAGTCAAGAGCGCGGAAGAGACACGCCAAAGCCGGTGCCGTCACCCAAGTGGGCGACGGCACCGGCTTGTTGACGGCCCGTGTGCGGTGGGCCGACGGGCGTCCGGTCAGCCGACCAGGTTGTCGGCGAGTTCGTCGCTCAGGTTGGCGTCCGTGCCGGGGATGCCCAGGTCCGAGGCCCGCTTGTCGGCCATGGCCAGCAGGCGGCGGATGCGGCCCGCGACGGCGTCCTTGGTCAGCGGCGGGTCCGCGAGGGCGCCCAGCTCCTCCAGGGAGGCCTGCTTGTGCTCCATGCGGAGCCGGCCGGCGGCCGCGAGGTGCTCCGGCACGTCGTCGGCGAGGATCTCCAGGGCCCGCTGGACCCGGGCGCCCGCGGCGACGGCCGCGCGGGCCGAGCGGCGCAGGTTGGCGTCGTCGAAGTTGGCGAGGCGGTTGGCGGTGGCGCGGACCTCACGGCGCAGCCGCCGCTCCTCCCAGGCCAGCACCGAGTCGTGGGCGCCGAGCCGGGTGAGCAGGGCGCCGATCGCGTCGCCGTCGCGGACGACGACCCGGTCCACGCCGCGCACCTCGCGGGCCTTGGCGGGGATGGAGAGCCGGCGGGCGGCGCCGACCAGGGCGAGCGCGGCCTCGGGACCCGGGCAGGTCACCTCCAGGGAGGAGGAACGGCCGGGCTCGGTGAGCGAGCCGTGCGCCAGGAAGGCGCCGCGCCAGGCGGCCTCGGCGTCGCAGGTGGCCCCCGAGACCACCTGCGGCGGCAGGCCGCGGATGGGGCGGCCCCGCCCGTCCACCAGGCCGGTCTGCCGGGCCAGCTGGTCACCGCCCGCGACCACCCGAACGACGTAACGCGAGCCGCGCCGCAGCCCGCCCGGCGCCATCACGATCAGCTCCGAGCTGTGCCCGAAGATCTCCAGGATGTCCTGCTTGAGCCTGCGGGCCGCCCGCGCGGTGTCCAGCTCCGCCTCGATCACGATGCGCCCGCTCACCAGGTGAAGGCCGCCGGCGAACCGCAGGATGGCGGATACCTCCGCCTTTCTGCAGCAGGTCCGGGTGACGGGGAGCCGGGAGATCTCGTCCTTCACCGCTGCCGTCATCGCCATGGGCCGATCCTTCCATGCATCCGAAAAATACGGTCGTACGCGGCGGCCAGCAGCTCCGGGTCGTGCCTCGGGGTCCCGTCGGTCCGGGCGACCGGAGCCAGTTCGACCGCGGCGCCGAACCGTTTCGCGGCGTCGGTGAGCGAGTCACGGTCGGGCACGGCGGCCTCGTCGGCCAGCACCACGTCCAGGGCGAGTTTAGGGGCGTGTCGTCCCAAAACCTCCAAATGACGCTGCGGAGAGAACCCCTCGGTTTCTCCGGGCTGGGGAGCGAGGTTGAGGGAGAGGACCCGGCGGGCCTTCGTCTCGGCCAGCGCGTCCAGCAGATCCGGCACGAGCAGGTGCGGGATGACCGAGGAGAACCAGGAGCCCGGGCCGAGCACCACCCAGTCGGCGTCCAGGACGGCGTCGACCGCCTCGGGGACGGCCGGCGGGGCGCCCGGCACCAGGTGCACGGACTGCACCTCACCGGGCGTGAGCGCCACCGTCGCCTGCCCGCGTACGGTCTCCACCTCGTCGGGCCGGTCCGGATCGTGGCCCCGGACCAGGGCCTGCAGCTCCAGCGGGACGGCGGACATGGGCAGCACCCGCCCCTGCGCGCCGAGCAGCTTGCCGACCAGGTCCAGCGCCTGGACGTGGTCGCCGAGCTGCTCCCACAGGGCGACGATCAGCAGATTGCCGACCGCGTGTTCGTGCAGGTCGCCCTGGGACTGGAAGCGGTGCTGGATGACGCGGGCCCAGGTCTGGCCCCAGTCGTCGTCGCCGCACAGCGCGGCCAGCGCCTTGCGCAGGTCGCCGGGCGGCAGCACGCCCAGCTCGTCGCGCAGGCGCCCGCTGGAGCCGCCGTCGTCGGCCACGGTGACGACGGCGGTCAGGTCGCCGGTGATCCGGCGCAGTGCGGCGAGCGAGGCGGACAGTCCCATGCCGCCGCCGAGGGCGACGACCTTGGGCTGGGCGCCCCGGCGGCGCGGCCTGCCGCCGCGCGCCTGTTCGGGCCGGGCGGCGCGGGTCTCGGCGGGCCTGCCGCCGCGTCCCTCGGGCACCACCCGGCGCAGCCTGCTCAGCCGCGGAGTACGTCCAGTCATTCCCGTCCCATGTCCCGGTGGACGACCACCGTCTCCACGCCCTCGGCGGCGAGCCGGGCGGCGAGCTTCTCCGACATGGCCACGGACCGGTGCTTGCCGCCCGTACAGCCGACGGCGACGGTCACATAGCGCTTGCCCTCCCGACGGTAGCCCGCGGCGATCAGCTGGAGCAGCTCGGCGTAGCGGTCGAGGAACTCCTTGGCGCCCGGCTGGTTGAGGACGTACGAGGACACCTCCTCGTTCAGGCCGGTGAAGGGGCGCAGCTCCGGGACCCAGTGCGGGTTGGGCAGGAAGCGCATGTCCACGACCAGGTCGGCGTCGACCGGGAGGCCGTACTTGAAGCCGAAGGACATGACGGTGGCCCGCAGCTCGGGCTCCTCCTCACCGGCGAACTGGGCGTCCATCTTGGCGCGCAGCTCGTGCACGTTGAGGCTGGAGGTGTCGATCACCAGGTCGGCGTCGCCGCGCAGCTCGCGCAGGAGCTGCCGCTCGGCGGCGATGCCGTCGACGATGCGGCCGTCGCCCTGGAGGGGGTGCGGGCGGCGCACCGACTCGAAGCGGCGCACCAGCGCGTCGTCGGAGGACTCCAGGAAGACGATCCGCCGGGTGACACCGCGGGTGTCGAGGTCCGCGAGGGATTCGCGCAGGTTGTCGAAGAAGCGCCGGCCGCGGACGTCGACGACGACCGCGATGCGGGCCACGTTGCCCTGCGAGCGGGCGCCGAGCTCCACCATGGTGGGGATCAGCGCGGGCGGCAGGTTGTCGACGACGAACCAGCCGAGGTCCTCCAGACACTTGGCGGCCGTCGAGCGGCCGGCTCCGGACATGCCGGAGATGATCACCAGCTCGGGGATGGCCGCCTCCTGCGCCCCGGCTGTTTCCTTGCCCGTACTCACCTGTGCTCCGTCGTCCTGGCCCGGTCCGGGGCCGGCCGTCTGCGGGCCGGCGTCCTCGCCGGTCGTGCGCTGGGTCTGTTCTCGTCCGGCTGTGGGCTGTGCCTCGTGCTCGGTCATCTCTCCTGCCCCCGTCGTTCGTCCGGGGTGCCCGCGGACACGGGCTCCCCCGGGGCGTCCGCCGTCGTCTCGGGCGCCCCGTCCTCGTCATCCATGATCTCTCCGGTCGCCGTGTTCACGGCGGGCGCGGCCGGGGTGGCCCGGGCGAGGGCCACGGCGACCGTCTCGGCCGTCTTCCGGCCTATGCCGGGCACCTCGCAGATCTGGTCGATCGTCGCCGACCGCAGCTTCTTCACCGAACCGAAGTGCTTGATCAGCGCCTGCTTGCGGGTATCGCCCAGGCCCGGCACCTCGTCCAGCGGGCTGGAACGGAAGCGTTTGGCACGCTTGGTGCGCTGATAGGTGATCGCGAAGCGGTGGGCCTCGTCGCGGACCCGCTGGAGCAGGTACAGGCCCTCGCTGGTGCGCGGCAGGACGACCGGGTCGTCCTCGCGGGGCAGCCAGACCTCCTCCAGCCGCTTGGCGAGGCCGCAGACGGCGATGTCGTCGATGCCGAGCTCGTCCAGCGCCCGCTGGGCGGCCGCCACCTGCGGCTGTCCGCCGTCGACGACGACGAGCTGGGGCGGGTAGGCGAAGCGCTTGGGGCGACCGTCGTCGTCCTTGAGGGCGGGCCCGTCCGTGAGGGCGAGGTCGTCGGCGGCGTCGTGGTCCGGCGTGGCGCGGTGGTGGGGTGCGGCTTCGCGCGCGGGCGTGGCGTGGTGGTCGGGCGTGGCGCCGTGGTCTGGGGTCCCGCCGTTGGTGGTGGCCGTCGTGACGCCGTTGTCCTCCCCGTCCGCCCACTCGCCGGTCCGCTCCTTCTCGGCGAGATAGCGGCGGAAGCGGCGGGTGATGACCTCGTGCATGGAACGGACGTCGTCCTGTCCCCGGAAGCCCTTGATCTGGAACCGGCGGTATTCGCTCTTCCGGGCCAGTCCGTCCTCGAAGACGACCATGGAGGCCACGACGTCGTCGCCCTGGAGGTGGGAGATGTCGTAGCACTCGATCCGCAGCGGGGCGCTGTCGAGATCCAGGGCGTCGGCGATCTCCTCCAGGGCGCGCGAACGCGTCGTCAGGTCGGAGGCGCGCTTGGTCTTGTGCAGGACGAGCGCCTGCTGGGCGTTGCGCTGGACGGTCTCCATCAGCGCCTTCTTGTCGCCGCGCTGCGGGATGCGCAGCGACACGCCCGAACCCCGACGGTCGGTCAGCCACTGCTGGACCGGCTCCACCGGATCGGGCAGGGCGGGAACCAGGACCTCCTTGGGAACGGCGTCCCCGGTCTCCTCCCCGTACAACTGCTGCAGGGCGTGTTCCACGAGGGCGCCGGTGGTGATCTCCTCCACCTTGTCGGTGACCCAGCCGCGCTGGCCGCGCACGCGTCCGCCGCGCACGTGGAAGATCTGGACGGCGGCCTCCAGCTCGTCCTCCGCGACCGCGATCAGGTCGGCGTCGGTGGCGTCGGCGAGCACGACCGCGCTCTTCTCCATGGCCTTCTTGAGCGCCCCGATGTCGTCGCGCAGGCGCGCCGCCCGCTCGTACTCCATGTCCTCGGCCGCCTCGCCCATCTTCCGCTCCAGACGGCGCAGATAGGTGCCGGTGCGGCCGGCCATGAAGTCGCAGAACTCCTCGGCCAGCTCCTGGTGGTCCTCGGCGGAGATCCGCTCCACGCAGGGGGCGGAGCACTTGCCGATGTAGCCGAGGAGACAGGGGCGGCCGGTGCGGGCGGCGTTCTTGAAGACACCGGCGGAGCAGGTGCGCACCGGGAAGACGCGCAGCAGGAGGTCGACCGTGTCGCGGATCGCCCAGGCGTGCCCGTACGGCCCGAAGTAGCGCACGCCCTTCTTCTTGTGGCCGCGCATCACCTGGACGCGCGGGAACTCCTCGTTCATCGTCACCGCGAGGTACGGGTAGCTCTTGTCGTCGCGGTACTTGACGTTGAACCGGGGGTCGTACTCCTTGATCCAGGAGTACTCCAGCTGGAGCGCCTCGACCTCCGTGGACACCACGGTCCACTCCACGGACGCGGCCGTGGTGACCATGGTGCGGGTGCGGGGGTGCAGGTTCGCCAGGTCCTGGAAGTAGTTCGCCAGGCGCTGGCGCAGGCTCTTCGCCTTTCCGACGTAGATCACCCGGCGGTGCTCGTCACGGAACCTGTACACCCCCGGGGAGTCCGGGATCTCACCCGGCCTGGGGCGGTAGCTGGAGGGGTCGGCCATGACTCACACCCTACTGGCGAGGGCCGACACTCCGGCGGGGCTGTGGACGACGGGCCGGGCCCCTGTGGACGACCGCCGGGGAAGCCCGGGGAGGACGGTCCGGGGCCGGTCGGTCACGCCGCGTGCCCTCGGGACGGCAGGCCCGTGCGTTCTCGGCCAGGAGCGCGTGACGGTCGGGCGTCAGGTGTTGTCGGGACTAGGTCAACACGCTTCAATGCGGGGGGACTCGGGGCCCTGAAGCACGGCGTACGGATGTGAAGACCGCTGCGCCGCGACCGGGGGAGGGCGGCCCCGGCCGATCCGCGTCGAACGGTCTGACCAGCCGTCGTGAACTTCACAGAAAGGCCCCTGCATGCCGCACGCCACACAGCTCGCGGACGTCGCCACCGCGGAACTCGACTCGGCCCTGCGCGGTGGCCCCTTCCACGTCGCCCTGCGCGCCGCGATCGCCGCTCGCGGACTACCGCTGCAGCGCGTGCAGCACCATCTGTCGCGCCACGGGGTGAAGGTGGGCGTCACCAGCCTGAGCTACTGGCAGCAGGGCGCCCGCCGCCCGCAGCGCCCCGAGTCGCTGCGGGCCGTGCGAGCCCTGGAGGAGATACTCCAGCTGCCCGAGGAATCGCTGATACGTCTGCTCGCCGAGGCCGACGAGGACTCCCCCGAGCGGCGGCCCGCCGCCCGCTCCTACCGCGCCCACCTGGAGGCCTCGGGCGTCCTGGACCGGCTGCTGGCCGAACTGGGCCAACCGTCGCCGGACAGCGGGGTGCACATCCTCGGCCACCACGAACTGATCCGCGTCGGCGCACACCGGGAACTGGCGGGACGCGAGTCGCACCACATCGTCCGCGCCCACCGCGACGGCGTCGACCGCTTCGTCGCCGTCCACTACGGCGATCCGGGATGCGCTCCCGCGCGGATGACCGTCCACGCGCTGGAGAACTGCCGCACGGGACGCGTCCGCGTCCACCACGACACCGGTCTGCTGGTGACCGAGGTGCTCTTCGACACGTGGCTGCGCGCCGGGGACACCCATCTCTTCCGCTACGGCGTGGAGGACGGCACGGCGGGGGTGTCGCGGGAGTACGTCCGCGGGTTCGGTTCGGCGGGCGGGCAGTACGCGCTCCAGGTGCGGTTCGACGCCGCGGCGCTGCCGGTGCGCTGCCACCGGTTCACCCAGCATTCGCCGGCGGCACCGCGCGGCGGCCGGCAGGAGCTGGCCCTCAGCGGCCGGCACCACTCGGTGCACCTCGTGGAGCCGCGAGCGCGGACGGGGATGCTGGGGATCGGGTGGGACTGGGAGTAGGCGAGCGCGGGCGGGCGCTGTGCGCCGACGGCTCCCCGCCCACTCCGGTCAGGTCCCGGGGCTCGCGACGATGCGGCCCTGCTGCACCTCGACCGGGAGTTCGATGAGCGGCGCGGTCGCCGGGGCGTGCAGCACCTCGCCGGTCCGGGCGTCGAACTCGCTGCCGTGACAGGGGCAGACCAGCTTCGTGCCCTCCAGCTTCTTGATGGGGCACCCCGCGTGCGTGCAGACCGTGCTGAACGCCTTCAGGGTGCCGTCCTCGGCCCGGCTGACCACCACGTTGCCGTCGGGGTAGAGCTTCGTCGCGCCCTTGGCGACCTCGCCCTCCGCTCCCAGCTCGACGGGCGCGGTGGGCCTGGCCGGCGCTGCGCCGTCGTCGCCCGGTGAGCAGGCGGCCGTCGCGAGTCCGGCGACGGGCGTGAGGGCCGCCGAGCGCAGGACGGTACGGCGGCTCGGGGCGGGGCGGCCAGGCATGGGGTCTCCACTGTTCAGGGGGCGTGCAGGGCGACGATATCCGGCGGGCGGGGCGGCGCTTCGGGGCGGGTGGGGGTGCTCGAGGGTGTTCGGGGGGCCGACGTAAACGTTTGCGCAAGCGTTTACGCCGACCCGGAGCATGGGGTACGGTCCCGGCGCACGTACACGCGGCTCGGAGCCGGTGCGCGGCGATACGGAAGTGGGGACGCCGATGCCGACCATGGTGGATGTCGCACGGAGCGCCGGGGTCTCCGTGGCGACCGTCTCGCACGTGCTCAACGACACCCGCCCGGTCCTGCCGGGCACCCGCCAGGCGGTGCTCGACGCCGTCGAGGAGCTGGGCTACACCCCGAACACGCTCGCGCGCTCGCTGGTGACCTCCCGCACCCGCTCGATCGGGCTCGCGGTGTCGGCGATCAGCAACCCGTACTTCACGGAGATCCTCCAGGGCGTCGAGGCCAGTGCGCTGGAGCACGGCTACAGCCTGCTCATCGCCGACCCGCACGACGATCCCGGGCACGAGCGCAAGGTCGTGCAGCTGCTGCACGAGCGGCGCGTGGACGGCATGATCGTCGCACCCTCCGCCGAGCCGCGGGACCTGGTCGCCTACCTCGGGCGCCACCGGGTTCCGGCCGTGTTCCTCGACCGGGTGGTCGAGGTGCCGGAGGGTGACGGCGCGCCGCGCTTCGACCAGGTCTGCGCGGAGGGCGCCGAGCCGACGGCGCGGCTGGTCGGCCATCTCGCCGGACTCGGCCATCGCCGCGTCGGCCTGGTCGCGGGCCGGCCGGGGCTCAGCACGACGCGCGAGCGGATCACCGGGTACCGGCACGGCCTCGCGGCCGCCGGGCTGCCCTTCGACGAGCGGCTGCTGGTCCACGGCGACTCCGGGGCGGACGGCGGCGAAAGAGCCACCGCGGCCCTGCTGTCCCTGGCGGTGCCGCCCAGCGCGCTGGTCACGGCCAACAACGCGATGACCATCGGCGCGCTGCGCGCCCTCCGGGACCGGGGCCTGTCCGTGCCCGGCGACCTCGCGCTGTGCTGCTTCGACGACTTCGCGTGGGCCGACCTCTTCACGCCGCGCCTCACCGCCGTCGCCCAGCCCAGCAGGGACCTCGGCGCGCAGGCCGTCCGGCTGCTGCTGGAACGCCTCGCCGCGCCGGACCGGCCCGCCCGGACCGTGCGCCTGCCCTGCGCCTTCGTCCACCGCACTTCCTGCGGCTGCCCCGAGCAGACCGAGCAAGCCCACGTCACCGCTCCCGAAAGGACCCTCCCGTGATCGTCGTCGCCGGTGAGGCACTGATCGACCTGGTACCGCAGGGCACGGGCGCCCTCGCCGCACTGCGGCCCGCCCTCGGCGGCGGCCCGTACAACACGGCCGTCGCGCTGGGCCGCCTCGGCTCCCCCACCGCCTTCTGCTCCCGGGTCTCGTACGACGCCTTCGGCGAGGCGCTCCTGGACCGGCTGCGGGAGACCGGTGTGGACGTCGCGCCCGTGCAGCGCGGGGCCGAGCCGACGACGCTCGCCGTGGCCTCGGTGGACGCGGACGGTTCGGCCGCGTACTCCTTCTACGTGGACGGCACGGCGGACCGGCTGTTCACGCTGCCCGCCGACCTGCCGCCCGGCACCCGGGCGGTGTCCTTCGGGACCTGCTCGCTGGTGCTGGAGCCGGGTGCGAGCGCGTACGAGGGGCTGCTGCGCGAGACGGCCGCGCGGGGTGTCTTCACGGCGCTGGACCCGAACATCAGGGCCGGACTGATTCCGGACCCGGACGCCTACCGGGCCCGGTTCAAGAGCTGGCTGCCGTCCGTGTCGCTGCTGAAGCTGTCCGAGGAGGACGCCGCGTGGCTCGGCGGCACGCCCCGGGAGTGGCTGGCGGCCGGACCGGCAGCGGTCGTGGTCACCCGGGGCGGCGCCGGGCTCACCGCGTTCACCCGCGACGGGGGCGAGTACGCGGTGCCGGGCGAGCGGGTCGAGGTGGTGGACACGATCGGTGCGGGCGACACGGTGAACGCGGCCCTGCTGCACGGCCTCGCCGCACGCGACGCCCTCGATCCCGACGGCCTGGCCGCCCTGGGACCGGAGGGATGGACGAGGCTGCTGGGCTTCGCCGCCCGCGCGGCCGCGATCACCTGCTCGCGCGCGGGCGCCGAACCGCCGTACGCCCACGAGATGGCCGGCTGACGGCGCGCCCGGCGGGCGCGGACCGCACGAAGGCGGGTGCTGGAGCCTGCGGTCGCCCGCCCGCGCGGGACTGTCCGCCCGAGCCACATGTGCGACGCGCCGGGGCCCACGGATGATCG
>NZ_JBHJVQ010000055.1:0-17407 GCF_042263835.1 Streptomyces sp. NPDC056128
GTCCGCCCGCAGCGGTTGGCGCGTCAACGGAGGGCACTTCTGTGGCCGACCGATTCCGCGCCGTTCCGAGGACGGACACCCCCCGACACGACCCCGACCCACCACCGACCGCACCGCGCTACGCGCACCCCCACCCCACCCGCCACAGGCCGCCGCAGGCATCCCACCCCCCGGAACAACCGCCTCCTGTCCCCTTATGAGGGATCGTTTCACCCGTACGGATTAAAAGTGCCCAACGCGCCAGTTCGCGCCACCCATAGCCCCCTACGGTCGCCGAGTGATGAGGAGCAGTCCGGAGACCACGACCCGCACGACCGGCGCACACCGAGCGCACCGGGAGGCGCGGGACCGCGCCGCGGCGCGTTCCCTGGCGCAGCGACCGCCCGCGCGCCACGCCGCGTACGACGCGTATCTGGACGGCCTGTTCACGTACTGCCTGTCCGTGCTCTGCGACCACACCGCCGCGACCGCCGCCCTGGGCGACGTCCTGGCGCTCGCCCAACGCCGCGGCAACCGCGGCCCCGGTTCCGCCCAGGACCGCAGGGCCTGGCTGTACGCCCTGGCCCGCTGGGCCTGCCTCCGCAGGCTGACCGAGGCCAAGCAGAAACGTCAGAGCAGCCATGCGGCAGGCCGCCCCACGAGCACGAGCACGCCCACCACCGAAGCGACCACCACCGACACCACCGACACCCCCGACGACAAGACCCAACAACGCCACCGCGGCGAACTCGCCCAACTCGCCTGGCCGGAGGCCGCCGGCACCACCCCCGAGCAGCGCGAGGCCCTGGAACTAGCCGTCCGCCACCGCCTGGCCCCCCACGAGGTCGCCGCGGTCCTCGGCATGGACCTGGCCGCCACCCGCGAACTCCTCGCCTCCGCCGCCTGCGAGGTAGAACGCACCCGCGCCGCCCTCGCCGTCGTGGAGACCGGCACCTGCACCGGCGTAGCCCGCCTCACCGGCGACAACCGGTACGTGCTCAGCGCCGCCCTGCGCCGCGAACTGGTCCGGCACGTGGACGACTGCCCCCGCTGCCGCCGCACGGCAGAGCGCGCGATCCCCGGCCGCTGGCCCGGCACCAGCGTCACCCCGGCCGAACTCCCCGTCCTGGAGGCCCCCCGCACCGCGCTGCACGTGGCCATGGCGCACCTCCCGCGAGCCCGGATCGCCGCCCCCCGCTTCGACCGCCGCGGCTTCCCCATGGACCCCAAGGACCGCGCCGCCCGCCGGGACCGGCTACGCGCGCGTGCCGTCACCACGACCGTCGTGGCAACCGTCGTAGCCGCGCCCGTACTAGCACTCTGGGCGGCCTACCGCGGCACCCCCGTCGTGGAGGGCGAGGACGGCCGCTCGTCCAGCGCCAGCGAGGCACAGAGCCCCGACGGCATGGACGGCGACTCCACCGGCGGCGGCTATGAGAACGCGGGCAACGCCAGCACCACCCCCGGCACCGGCTTCGGCAAGAACGGCGAGTCCGACGTCTCCGTGGAGGTCGTCAGCGTCTCCGGCGCGGGCGAGAAGAGCGCGCTGAGCGTGACGGCCGGCCACGACGGCGACACCACGCTGGTCACCCTGACCGCGACCGGTGACGCCCCGGTCCGCTGGTCCGCGTCCGTCGGCGCGTCCTGGCTCTACCTGAGCCAGTCCTCCGGCACCCTGCGCCCCGGCGAGACCCGCACCATCCGGGTGTACGTCGACCACCTGCGCGAGCCGTCCGGCCACTGGAGCGCCCGCGTGGCGGTGTCGCCCGCCGGCGCGGTCGTCTCGATCAAGGGTTACGGCACCGCGCCCGGCCCGTCCCACCCGGGCCCGCGCCCGCGCCCCAGCACCCCGGACCACTCGCCGTCCCCGTCCGACCCGGGCCCGGACCCGTCGCCGTCGACCTCGCAGCCCGACCCGGACCCGACCCCCACCGAGGACCCGTCACCGACATCGCCCGACCCGGACCCGACGCCGACCGGCCCGTCCCCGACGGGCGGCACCGGCTCCTCGCCCCCACCGAGCGACACCGGCGACCCGAGCCCGGCCACCTCCTAGGACGAACGAACCCCGCCTCGGACGAACGAACGCGGCCTCCTAGGACGAACAAGCGCGGCGTACGCGGCCCTCAGCGAGCGGGATCCGCCGGATGCGGCGCGAGCAGCGGCAACTGCGACGCCAGCCGCTCCTCGCACAGCTCGACCAGCCGGTCGTACCCCGCCTTGCCCATCAGCTCGATCAGCTCGGGCCGGTACGAGACGTACACCGGGTCGCCCGCGCCGTGCGCCGAGGTCGCCGAGGTGCACCACCAGTGCAGGTCGTGCCCGCCGGGACCCCAGCCGCGCCGGTCGTACTCACCGATCGACACCTGGAGCACGCGCGTGTCGTCGGGCCGGTCGATCCACTCGTACGTCCGCCGCACCGGCAGCTGCCAGCACACGTCCGGCTTGGTCTCCAGCGGCTCCCGGCCCTCCTTCAGGGCCAGGATGTGCAGCGAGCAGCCCGCGCCCCCGGCGAAACCGGGCCGGTTCTGGAAGATGCACGAGCCCTGGAAGGGACGGGTCTGCCGGGAGCCCTCGTCGTCCTCGGAGGTCCAGCCGTCCCGCGTGCCCTCGGCGTGGTGCTGCCAGATGTCCGGCGTGAGCCGCGCCACGTGCTCGGCGACCCGCCGCTCGTCGTCCTCGTCGGAGAAGTGCGCGCCCAGCGAGCAGCACCCGTCGTCCGCGCGGCCCGCCTGGATGCCCTGGCAGCCGCTGCCGAAGATGCAGTTCCAGCGGGAGGTCAGCCATGTCAGGTCGCACCGGAAGACCTGCTCGTCGTCCGCCGGATCGGGGAACTCCACCCACGCGCGGGCGAAGTCGAGACCTTTCTCGTCACCCTTCTCTTCGCCCATTACGCGCCTCTTGTCCTTCTTGGCCGACTTTTCAGCCTTCGCCTTTTTCGTCTTTGGCACGGCTCCAGGGTAAGACGCCGGAGGCGGATGACGGCACCGCCGCCCGCCCCGCTGGCAGTAGCGTTCCGTACATGAGACTCGGTGTCCTCGATGTGGGTTCGAACACGGTGCACCTGCTGGTGGTGGACGCGCACCCCGGCGCCCGCCCCCTGCCCGCCCACTCGCACAAGGTGGATCTCCGCCTCGCCCAGCTCCTCGACGAGGACGGCGCCGTCGGCCCCGAGGGCGTCGACAAGCTGGTCGCGGTCGTCCTCGACGCCCTTCAGGCGGCCGAGGACAAGGGCGTCGAGGAGATCCTCCCGTTCGCCACCTCCGCCGTGCGCGAGGCGACCAACGCCGACGACGTCCTCGCGCGGGTGCGGGCCGAGACCGGCGTCGAGCTGACGGTCCTCAGCGGCGCGGAGGAGGCGCGGCTCACCTTCCTCGCCGTCCGCCGCTGGTTCGGCTGGTCCGCGGGCAAGCTGCTGGTCCTGGACATCGGCGGCGGCTCCCTGGAGATCGCCTACGGCATGGACGAGGAGCCCGACACGGCCGCGTCGCTGCCGCTGGGCGCGGGCCGCCTCACCGCCGGCTGGCTGCCCGGCGACCCGCCCGACCCGGACGCCGTCAGGGCGCTGCGCCGGCACGTCCGTACGGAGATCGCCCGGACGGTCGGCGAGTTCAGCCGCTCCGGCACCCCCGACCACGTGGTCGCCACGTCCAAGACCTTCCGGCAGCTGGCCCGCATCGCAGGCGCAGCCCGCTCCGCCGAGGGCCTCTACGTCCAGCGCGAGCTGAAACGTGCGTCCCTGGAGGCATGGGTCCCCCGCCTGGCCGCCATGACCACCGCCGAGCGCGCCGAACTCCCCGGCGTCTCCGAGGGCCGCGCAAACCAGCTCCTGGCCGGCGCCCTGGTCGCCGAGGCGGCGATGGACCTCTTCCGTGTGGAAAACCTGGAAATCTGCCCGTGGGCCCTGCGAGAGGGCGTAATCCTCCGCAGACTGGACCACATGGTCCAGCCATAGCGCGCCCCCGAAGGGGCGCGGGGAACGGCGCGAGCAACCACAACGCACCCGCACCCGCCCTACGACCATCACCACAACGGCGAATGGGCCCCCACACCCTCCAACCCACACCCCGTAACCTGACCCCCGTGGCAAAACCCAGGGACGCAGTCCGAATCCCGGACGCGAAGGTCGCCCTGTCGACGGCATCCGTCTACCCGGAGTCGACGGCGACGGCCTTCGAGATCGCCGCACGCCTCGGCTACGACGGCGTCGAGGTGATGGTCTGGACGGATCCGGTCAGCCAGGACATCGACGCGCTGCGCAGACTCAGCGACTACCACCGCATGCCGATACTGGCCGTGCACGCGCCGTGCCTGCTCATCACCCAGCGCGTCTGGTCCACCGACCCCTGGGTCAAGCTCCAGCGCGCCCGCGCCGCCGCCGAGCGACTCGGCGCGAGCACCGTGGTCGTCCACCCCCCGTTCCGCTGGCAGCGCCAGTACGCGCGGGACTTCGTCAGCGGCATCTGGCGGATGGCGGACGAGACGGACGTCCGCTTCGCCGTCGAGAACATGTACCCCTGGCGCTACCGCGACCGCGAGATGCAGGCGTACGCCCCCGACTGGGACGTGACGAAGGACGACTACCGCCACTTCACGATCGACCTCAGCCACGCCTCGACCTCCCGCACCGACGCCCTCGACATGGTCGACCGCATGGGCGACCGCCTGGGCCACGTCCACCTCGCCGACGGCAAGGGCTCCGCCAAGGACGAGCACCTGGTCCCCGGCCGGGGCGACCAGCCCTGCGCCGAGCTGCTGGAAGGGCTCGCGACCACCGGCTTCGACGGCCATGTCGTCATCGAGGTCAACACCCGGCGCGCGATGTCAGGCGCCGAACGTGAGGCCGATCTCGCCGAGGCCCTGGCCTTCGCCCGCCTGCACCTGGCGTCGGCGTCGTCGGCCTCCGCGACCAAGGCGCACCGCCGGTGAGCGGGACCGGCGGGACCACCCGCCGCCGCGGCCGCCCGCCGCGCACGGAGTCCGGCGACACCCGCGACCGCATCCTGACCACGGCCCGCGAGGTGTTCTCCGAGAACGGCTACGAGAAGACGTCCGTAAGGGGCATCGCCAAGGCTGCCGGTGTGGACCCGGCGCTCGTGCACCACTACTTCGGCACCAAGGAGCAGGTCTTCGAGGCGGCCATCGAGATCGCCTTCGCGCCCGCCCTGGAGGCGCCGGACGTGATCGCCGACGGTCCCCTCGACGCCGTCGGCGAGCGGCTCGCCCGCTTCATCATCGGCATCTGGGAGAACCCCACCACCCGCAAGCCGGTGCTGGCCATCGTCCGCTCCGCCGTGAACAACGACACCGCGGCCGCCGTCTTCCGCCGGCTGATCTCCACCCAGCTGCTGAGCCGGGTCGCCGCCCGCCTGGACGCCCCGGACGCGGAACTGCGCGTCGAGCTGGCCGCGGCCCAGCTGGTCGGCTGCGCGATGCTCCGCTACGTGATCAAGGTGGAGCCGCTGGCCTCCGCCGACCCGGAGCAGATCGTCGCGCGGCTGGCCCCGGTCGTACAGGGCCACCTCACGGGCCCCTGAGCCCCCGCCCGGCACTCCGTGGGCGAGACGGTCGTCCCGCATTCCGGACACCCTGTCCCGACCCCTGGATGACGGGCGTACGCTCGACGGCAGTCATAACTCTCCGAAGGAGCGAGCGACGATGCCCGAACTGAGGTCCCGCACAGTCACCCACGGCCGCAACATGGCGGGCGCCCGCGCCCTTATGCGTGCCTCCGGTGTACCCGGCGCGGACATCGGGCGGAAGCCGATCATCGCCGTCGCCAACAGCTTCACGGAGTTCGTGCCGGGCCACACGCACCTCGCCCCGGTCGGCCGCATCGTCAGCGAGGCGGTCGTCGCGGCCGGCGGCATCCCGCGCGAGTTCAACACGATCGCCGTGGACGACGGCATCGCCATGGGCCACGGCGGCATGCTCTACTCCCTGCCCTCCCGCGACCTGATCGCGGACAGCGTGGAGTACATGGTCGAGGCCCACTGCGCCGACGCCCTGATCTGCATCTCCAACTGCGACAAGATCACCCCGGGCATGCTCAACGCGGCGCTGCGCCTGAACATCCCGACGGTCTTCGTCTCCGGCGGCCCGATGGAGTCCGGCCGCGCCACCCTGGTGGACGGCACGGTCCGCACGCTGGACCTGGTCGACGCGATGTCGGAGGCGGTCAACGACAAGATCTCCGACGAGGACATCCTCCGGATCGAGGAGAACGCCTGCCCGACCTGCGGCTCCTGCTCCGGCATGTTCACCGCCAACTCGATGAACTGCCTGACCGAGGCCATCGGCCTCTCCCTCCCCGGCAACGGCTCGGTCCTGGCCACCCACACCGCCCGCAAGGCGCTCTACGAGAACGCCGCCCGCACGGTCCTCGACCTGACCCGCCGCTACTACGAGCAGGACGACGACTCGGTCCTGCCCCGCAACATCGCCACCCCCGCGGCCTTCGGGAACGCCATGGCGCTGGACATCGCGATGGGCGGCTCCACCAACACGATCCTGCACCTGCTGGCCGCCGCCCAGGAGGCGGAGGTCTCCTACGGCCTCGCCGAGATGGACGCCCTCTCGCGCAGCGTCCCCTGCCTGGCCAAGGTCGCGCCCAACGTCGCCAAGGACCGCACGTACTACATGGAGGACGTGCACCGCGCGGGCGGCATCCCCGCCCTCCTCGGCGAGCTGCACCGCGGCGGTCTGCTCAACGAGGACGTCCACTCCGTGCACAGCCCGTCCCTGGCCGACTGGCTGAAGACCTGGGACGTGCGCGGCGGCTCCCCCTCGCAGGAGGCCGTGGAGCTCTGGCACGCGGCCCCCGGCTGCAAGCGCTCCGCCGAGGCCTTCTCCCAGTCCGAGCGCTGGGACTCCCTGGACGACGACGCCGAGGGCGGCTGCATCCGCTCCGTCGAGCACGCCTACTCCAAGGACGGCGGCCTGGCGGTGCTGCGCGGCAACCTCGCCGTGGACGGCTGCGTGGTGAAGACGGCGGGCGTCGACGAGTCGATCTGGACCTTCGAGGGCCCGGCGGTGGTCTGCGAGTCGCAGGAGGAGGCCGTCGAGAAGATCCTCACGCAGCAGGTCAAGGAGGGCGACGTCGTCGTCATCCGCTACGAGGGCCCCAAGGGCGGCCCCGGCATGCAGGAGATGCTCTACCCGACCTCGTACCTGAAGGGCCGCGGCCTCGGAAAGGCCTGCGCCCTGATCACCGACGGCCGCTTCTCCGGCGGCACCTCGGGCCTGTCCATCGGCCACGCCTCCCCGGAGGCGGCGGCCGGCGGCACGATCGCCCTCGTCGAGGACGGCGACCGCGTCCGCATCGACATCCCGAACCGCTCCATCGAGCTGCTCGTGGACGACGCCGAACTGACCCGCCGCGACCAGGCCCTGAACGGCGTGTACGCCCCGAAGAACCGCGACCGCAAGGTCTCCGCGGCCCTCAGGGCGTACGCCGCGATGGCGACCAGCGCGGACAAGGGCGCGGTCCGCGACGTGTCCAAGCTGGGCTGACCCCGCCGGGGCCCCGCTCACCAGGCGGCGGGGTCCCGCCCGTCCACGCCGAACACGGTCCCGTCGGGCGCGGTGGCGTAGACGTGCCCGCCCGCGACCAGCGGCGCCGGCAGCGAGGCCGGGACCCGGTCGGAGTCCTCGCCGAGCCGCGTCCGGGTCTGACCGAGGAGCTTGCCCTTCCGGGCGTCGACACCGAGGAGCCGCCCGTCGGGCGCGGTGACGTACACGTGCCGGCCGTCGGAGACGGGTGCCGAACTCCGGCTCACCCCGGTCTCCAGCCGCCACTTCTGCTTCCCGGCCGCCATGTCGACGGCCACCACCGAACCGCCCGCGCCCGCGAGGTGGACGGTGTCCCCGTGCACGCCGACCGCCGCCTGCTCGACCGGCACCGGCAGGTCCACCCGGCGCGTCTCCCCGGTGGCGGGCGTGTAGCGGACCACGGCCTTCACGTCGCCGTAGGTCGCTCCCTCGGGGACCAGGTACACGGACCCCTCCGCCGCGCCCACGAGGGCCAGCGTCCCCTCCAACTCCGCTTCCCACCGCACGTCCCCGCTCGCCGGGTCCACCGCGGTGACCCGGGTGCGGCTTCCGTCCGCCGACTCGCTCGTCGCGTACGCCGCCGGCCGCCGCTCCCCGGCGAACGAGGTGAAGTACGGCACGGACTGACCGGGGATCCGGTGCGACCACCGGGTCCGCCCGGAGGCGCTGTCCACGCCGGTGACCATCCCGTCGGCGCGGGTGAGCAGCAGCATGTCGCCGACGCACCGCAGTCCGTCGTACGCGGGCATGTCCTCCTGCCACGCCGGCTCGCCGGTGGCCGGGTCGAGCGCCTCCAGCGGGCGGCCCAGCAGACCGACCTCGGGCTGCACGAGCCCGCCCGACAGGACCGGCGGTTCGCCGCGCACGGTCTCCTCGACGGCGTGCCGCCACAGGATGCCGCCGTCGGCCGGATCGACGGCGAAGACCAGGCCGGGCCGCGCGCACAGCAGCCGCCGCTCCGCGTACGAGCACTGGGGCATCCCACCGCTCTTCCCGGCGGACGCCGTCTCCCACGCGCCGAAACCACCCGGCGCACTCTGCGCACTCTGCGCGGCGGGCGTCCGGGACGCGGGTTCGCCGCCGCCGAACACCTGGACCGAGACCAGCCCGCCGATCACGGCGAGGCAGAGCGCACCGGCCACCAGCCCCGCCCGCTTCCCCAGCCGCCGCACGGCCGGCTCGGCGGGAGCCTCCGGTGCCGCGGCGGGCGCCGGGGCCGGCGACTTCTCCTCCCGCTGCGCCGGTATGAACACCTGCGTGTCGTACTCCGCCGACACCGACCGCAACTGCCGCATCAGCTCGTCCGGCGTGGGCCGGTCCTCGGGCTCCTTGGCGAGACACCGCAGCACCAGCGGCGCCAGCGTCTCCGGTACGCCGGTCAGGTCGGGTTCGTCGTGCACGACCTGGTAGGCGACGACGTACGGGCTGTCGGAGTCGAAGGGCCCCCGCCCGGTCGCCGCGTGCACCATCAGCGACCCGAGGGCGAACACGTCGGCCGCGGGCCCCACGTCCCGGGGCCGCCGGAACTGCTCGGGCGCCATGAACGGCGGCGTCCCGATCAACTTCCCGGTCTCGGTGCGCAGTTCGCTGTCCTTCGGCCGGGAAATGCCGAAGTCGATGACCTTCGGACCGTCCTCGGCGAGCAGCACGTTGCTCGGTTTCAGGTCCCGGTGCACGACGCCGACCCGGTGGATGTCCCGCAGCGCCTCGGCGAGCCCGGCCATCAGCCGGCGCAACTGGGCCTCGTCCATGGGCCCGTTCCGCTTCACCTGCTCGGAGAGCGTGGGCCCGGGGATGTAGAGCGTGGCCATCCAGGGCCGCCCGGCCTCCGGATCTGCGTCCACGACCGGCGCCGTGAAGGCCCCGCTGACCCGCCGGGCCGCCGCCACCTCCTGCCGGAAACGCCCCCTGAACTCGGGATCCTTGGCATAGGAGGCGTGTACGACCTTCACCGCGACCCGCATCCCGGAGGTGCCGCGGGCCAGGTGGACGACGCCCATGCCGCCGGAGCCGAGGCACGACTCCAACAGGTAGTGACCGGCGTACTCCGGAAGTTCCGCTTCCGCGCCCGCTCCGGCGTTCCGCTGCGGCGCCATGGATCCACCCCCGTGCTGTTCGTTCGCGCGAGCGACGCTCGGAGCCTAGTCGATGGGGCGTACGGGACAGAGGCGGCGGGCCGCCCCGCGTGTGCGAGTTGCGAACTGGTGTTTCATGGCTTGTTCTTGGGGTATCAACGGGGCCCCATGAACGTCGTGGGGCACAACGGGGGAGGATTTCCATGTCTGTCGACCAGATTCCGGCCGTAGGGGACGGCGAGGACGAGAAGGCGGCGCCGGGCGCCGTGACCACGACGGCCGCGGCCCGGCGCGGCTACCCGGTCGCACCGGGCTACCGGCTGAACGTCCGCAGCGGACCGGGCACCGGTTACGGGATCGTGCGGGTCCTGCCCGAGGGCGCCAGCGTCTCGATCAGCTGCCAGACGCCGGGCACCCGGGTCTCGGGCCCGTACGGCACCTCGAACGTCTGGGACTGCATCGGCGGCGGCCAGTACGTCTCCGACGCCTACGTGCGCACCGGCAGCGACGGGTACGTCGCCCCGCGCTGCTGATCCCACCCGGAGCCCGCGGCACCCCCGGCGCCATAATCGACCCGTGAGCGCAGAGAACGGCAAGAACGGCATCCCGGAGACCCCCGCGGGCTCCACGCCCGGCCCCCGCCCCGAACCCCTCCGGTTCTACGGCACGACCTGGGTGAACCACGACGGCGGCTACGGCGCCCGGCGGGCTGGCCTCGCCGTGGGCTCCCTCGCCGCGGCGGCCGCCGCCTGCTTCGTGCTCCGCATCGCCTACGACGGCCTCCAGATCGCCGACATCGGCAGCTTCGTCTCGCTGCTGATGGTCGTGATGTTCGCGATCTGCAGCGCCCTGGCCTTCCGCCACACCTGGTCCGGCTTCACCGGCCGCCCCGACCCCGACCGCCAGGCCCAGATGCGCGGCCTGCTGGCCATCGGCTTCGTCGGCTCCCTCCTCGCCTATTTCTTCCGCACCCTCGCCGAGGCCCCGGGCGAGAAACTGCACCGCGAGGAGTACGACAAGGCCCGCACGGAGTACGAGAAGCGCACCACCCGCCGCTCGGGCAACCCGAAAAAGCGCCGCCGCAGGTAGGGCGACCGCGGCCACCATGGCCGTATGACGACACCCGTGACCCCGGGGGAAGCCACCCCGTCCGACCGCGGCGTCCGCGCCCACTCCTTCAACGCCGCCGCGGCCCAGTACGCCGCGAACCGCCCCTCGTACCCGCCCGCCCTCCTCGACGCCCTGGAGGAGCTGGCCGCCCCCTGAAGGGCTCCCGCGTCGTGGACGTCGGAGCCGGTACGGGCATCGCCACCGCCCTCCTGCACGCGCGCGGCGCCGACGTGATCGCCGTGGAGCCCGGCGCCGGCATGGCCGCCGAGTTCCGCCGCACCCTCCCCGACGTGCCGATCGTCCGGGGCAACGGCAACGCCCTGCCCCTCGCCGGCCACCACGCCGGCTTCCTCACCTACGCCCAGGCCTGGCACTGGACCGACCCCGCCCTGGCGATCCCGGAGGCGCTGCGCGTGCTGCGTCCTAGCGGCGCGCTAGCGCTCTGGTGGAACACGGACGCCCTCGACGTCCCGTGGATCAGGGCCGCCGCCCGACGCATCGAGAGCCACTTCGACATCGACGTCTCCGCCGAGAAACGCAACGTCAACGCCCGCGCCGCCGACCCCACCGACAGCCTCGGCTTCACCCGCCGCGAGATCCGCTGGAGCCGCCGCGTCCCCCTCGACACCCACCTCGCCAACCTCGGCAGCCACTCGGTCTTCCTGACCCACGGCGCGGCACACAGCGCGGCCTTCCTCGCCGAGGAACGCCGCCACCTCCTGGCCGCCTTCCCGGACGGCATCGTCGAGGAGACGTACGACGTCCTGCTCCTCCTCGCGCAGGCCCCGGCGGCTTGACGGCACGGGCGACCGGGAGGAGTATTCATCACATGATGAATTATGCCTCCCGGCCACCCGGAACAGAAGGCGGCGACCCCGCCCCGCCCGCCGTCCGCGCCGACGACCTCACCGTCGTCCGCGGCCCCCGCACCGTCCTGCGCGCCCTCGGCTTCACCGTCCCGCGCGGCCGGATCACCGGCCTTCTCGGCCCCTCCGGCTGCGGCAAGTCGACCCTCATGCGCGCCATCGCCGGCACCCAGGCCAAGGCCACCGGCACCCTCGACGTCCTGGGCCGCCCGGCCGGCCACCCCGCCCTGCGCACCCGCATCGGCTACGTCACCCAGGCCCCGTCCGTCTTCGACGACCTGACCGTCCGCCAGAACCTCGACTACTTCGCCGCGATCCTCGCCCCCGGCCGCGCCCTGGCCGACCACCGCCGCGACGACGTCACCCGCGTCGTCGCCGAGGTCGACCTCACCACCCACGCCGACGCCCTCGCCGGCAACCTCTCCGGCGGCCAGCGCAGCCGCGTCTCCCTGGCCGTCGCCCTGCTCGGCGCCCCCGAACTCCTGGTCCTCGACGAACCGACGGTCGGCCTCGACCCCGTCCTCCGCCGCGACCTGTGGGCCCTCTTCCACTCCCTCGCCGCCGACCGCGGCGCCACCCTCCTCGTCTCCTCCCACGTGATGGACGAGGCCGAGCGCTGCCACCGCCTCCTCCTCATGCGCGAGGGCCGGATCCTCGCCGACGACACCCCCGACGCCCTGCGCACCCGCACCGGCTCCGAGACCGTCGAGGAGGCCTTCCTGCACCTGGTCGACGAGGCCACGACGGCCGCCCGCACGAAGGAGACCACCCCATGACCACCTCCGCCGCCCCCGCGCCCACCCTCACTCCGGCCCCCACCCGCGCCCTGAGCCTCACCCGCACCACCGCCACCGCGACCCGCGTCCTGCGCCAGCTCGGCCACGACCCCCGCACCATCGCGCTCCTGCTCCTGATCCCCTGCGTGATGCTGTTCCTGCTGCGCTACGTCTTCGACGGCAGCCCCCGCACCTTCGACAACATCGGCGCCTCACTCCTCGGCATCTTCCCGCTGATCACGATGTTCCTGGTGACGTCCATCGCCACCCTGCGCGAGCGCACCTCCGGCACCCTCGAACGCCTCCTCGCCATGCCGCTCGGCAAGGCCGACCTCATCGCCGGTTACGCCCTCGCCTTCGGAGCCCTCGCCATCGTCCAGTCGGCCCTCGCGACCGGCCTCGCGGTCTGGTTCCTCGGCCTGGACGTCACGGGCAGCCCCTGGCTGCTCCTCCTCGTGGCCCTGCTGGACGCCCTCCTGGGCACCGCACTCGGCCTCTTCGTCTCGGCCTTCGCGGCCTCCGAGTTCCAGGCGGTGCAGTTCATGCCGGCAGTGATCTTCCCTCAGCTCCTCCTCTGCGGCCTCTTCACCCCGCGCGACAACATGCACCCCGCCCTGGAGGCCATCTCCGACGTCCTGCCCATGTCCTACGCGGTCGACGGCATGAACGAGGTCCTCCGCCACACCGACATGACCGCAGCCTTCGTACGCGACGCCCTGATCGTCGCGGGCTGCGCCCTTCTGGTCCTGGCGCTGGGAGCGGCAACATTGAAGCGCCGAACGGCATGAATCAGCCCGTCCGGCGTTTGAGGACGAGGCCGTCCAGGCCGAAAGCGGGGGTCTGGGGGCGGCAGCCCCCAGGGACGGGAAGGGAAGGGGCGGCGGGGGCGAAAACCACTCGACGGACCCCACCACCGACATCCCGCGGACTGGACGCCAAGCCCGGCCCGCCCTCGTGAGTGCGAGGATGACACCGGACGACGCACCACAGAGGGCACCCGGAGGGCACCGAAAGCCATGACCCAGAAAGTCGCAGTCCTCGGCACCGGCAAGATCGGCGAAGCCCTGCTCAGCGGCATGATCGGAGCCGGCTGGTCACCCGCCGACCTCCTGGTCACCGCCCGCCGCCAGGAGCGCGCCGACGAACTCCGCACCCGCTACGGAGTCACCCCCGTCACCAACGCCGAGGCCGCCAAGACCGCCGACACCCTCATCCTCACGGTCAAGCCGCAGGACATGGGCACCCTCCTCGACGAACTCGCCCCGCACGTCCCCGCCGACCGCCTGGTCATCAGCGGCGCGGCGGGCATCCCCACCGGCTTCTTCGAGGAGCGCCTGGCCACCGGCACCCCCGTGGTCCGCGTCATGACGAACACCCCCGCCCTCGTCGACGAGGCCATGTCCGTCATCTCCGCCGGCACCCACGCCACCGCCGCCCACCTCGCCCACGCGGAGGAGATCTTCGGCGCCGTCGGCAAGACCCTCCGCGTCCCCGAGTCCCAGCAGGACGCCTGCACCGCCCTCTCCGGCTCCGGCCCGGCGTACTTCTTCTACCTGGTCGAAGCCATGACCGACGCCGGCATCCTCCTCGGCCTGCCCCGCGACAAGGCCCACGACCTGATCGTCCAGTCCGCGATCGGCGCCGCCACCATGCTCCGCGACAGCGGCGAACACCCGGTCAAGCTCCGCGAGAACGTGACCTCACCCGCCGGCACCACGATCAACGCCATCCGCGAACTGGAGAGCCACGGCGTCCGCGCCGCCCTCATCGCCGCCCTGGAGGCGGCCCGCGACCGCAGCCGCGAACTGGCCTCCGGCACCAAGGACTGACGGGCTCACTTCGCCGCGCCCAGCACCTCCTCGGTCGTCACCACCCGCGCGAACCCGCCCCCGTGCAGCGACACCGCCGTCGCCCGCGCCAGCTCGTCCGCGCTCTGCCGCCAGCCGAAGGGGCCCTCGAGGCCGAAGGTGTACGTCGCGTCGAAGGCGACCACGACCTCGTACCCGAGGTTCCCGCCCATCCGTGCCGTCGTCTCGACGCACATGTTCGTCTGGATCCCGGCCACCACGACCTGCGAGATCCCCGCGTCCCGCAGCCAGGCCCCCAGATCCGGCGTCCCGAGGAACGCCGAGTTCACACTCTTCGTCACCAGCAGCTCGGCCCCGCCCCCCTTGCCGCGCCGCTGCTCGACGTACTCCTTGAACCCGTTGCCCTCGTACCCCGCCCGCAACGGCGACGCGGGCGTGACCGAGTCGTGCCGCACGAACACGACCGGCCGCCCGCTCGCCTGCCACCCGTCGATGAGCGCGGCGATGTTGTCGTCCGCCGCCGGATTGTTGCGCGTACCCCAGTAGCCGACCTCCTCGAATCCCTGCTGTACGTCCACGACGACCAGTGCTGCGTTCCGCGCGATGTCCATGCCCCGATCCTGCCGCCCGCCGGCACCACACCCCAGAGGTCGAAAAGCCACCGATCGATGGTTTACTGCCACGCATGGCACTCGAAGTCGCGGCCCCGGCCCGGCCCTACCGCGTGGCCCTCCTGGCCTTCCCCGGCATCCGCGCCTTCGACGTCTCCGTCATCACCGAGGTCTGGGGCACCGACCGCACCGACCGCGGCGCCCCCGCCTTCGACCTGCGCCGGGTCGCCGCCGACCGCGCGAACCCCGTACCGATGCGCGGCGGCCTCGCCCTCCACCCCGACCGCGCCCTCGGCTGGCTGGACCGCGCCGACCTCGTCGTGGTCCCGGGCCTCGACGACCACCTCACCCCGGCGCCGGCCCCCGTCCTCGACGCCCTCCGCCGTGCCCACGCCCGCGGCACCACCGTCGCCGCCCTGTGCGGCGGGGCCTTCACCCTCGCCCAGGCCGGCCTGCTCGACGGCCGCCGCGCCATCACCCACTGGCGGCTGATCGACCTCCTGCGCACCCACCACCCCCGCGTCACCGTGGTCCCCGACGCCCTCTTCATCGAGGACGACAACCTCTGGACCGCCGCCGGCACGGCCGCCGGCATCGACCTCTGTCTCCACCTGGTCCGCCTGGCCCACGGCGCCGAAGCCGCCGCCACCATCGCCCGCTCGATGGTCACCGCCCCGTTCCGCACCGGCACCCAGGCCCAGTTCATCGAGCGGCCCACACCCCGGGCCGACCGCGACGCCGACACCCTCGCCGCCGTCCGCGAACACGCCCTGCGCCACCTCCACGAGCCGCTCACGGTCGCGGACCTGGCCGCCCGCGCCGACATGTCCCCGCGCTCCTTCGCCCGTCACTTCACGGCCGAGACCGGCACCACCCCCCTGCGCTGGCTCCTCGACCAGCGCATCGCCGCCGCCCAGCGACTCCTCGAACGCACCGACCTGCCCATGCCCGAGGTCGCCCGCCGGGCGGGCTTCGGCAGCGAGGTCACGATGCGCCAGCACTTCGCATCGCGCCTCGCCACCAGCCCCCGCGCCTACCGGTCCGCGTTCACCGGCGGCAGCAGTCCGATCGCCCGGTAGGCCGCGTCCACGGTCGGCCGGGCCATGCGCCGCGCCTTCTCCGCGCCCTCCCGCAGCACGCCCTCGACGTAACCGGGATCCGCGCACAGCTCCTGATGCCGCCGCTGCACGGGCCGCAGCACTTCGACGACGGCCTCCGCGGTGTCCTTCTTCAGCGCGCCGTACGAGTCGTACGCCTCGGCCAGCTCCGCCGGTTCGCCACCCACGCAGGCGGCGAGGATCTCCAGCAGGTTCGCGAGCCCCGGCCGCTCCTCCCGGTCGTACACGACCTCGTGCCCGCTGTCGGTCACCGCCCGCATGACCTTCTTCCGCACCACGTCCGGCTCGTCCAGCAGATAGACGATCCCGGGCCCGACGTCGTCGCTCTTCCCCATCTTCGAGGCCGGGTCCTGCAGATTCATCACCCGGGCCGCCACCGCCGGATTCGTGGCCCGCGGCACCACGAACGTGTGCCCGTACCGCTGGTTGAACCGCACCGCGAGATCCCGCGCCAGCTCCACGTGCTGCGTCTGGTCGTGCCCGACCGGCACATCGTCCGTCCCGTAGACCAGGATGTCGGCGGCCATCAGCACGGGATACGTCAGCAGCGACAGCCGCACGCTCCCGCCCCGCTCCCGCTCCCGCGCGGCCTTCTCCTTGTACTGGATCATCCGCCGCATCTCCCCGTCGGTCGCGACGCACTCCAGTACGTACGACAGCCGGGCGTGCTCGTCCACATGGCTCTGTACGAACACGGTGCACAGGTCGGGGTCCAGCCCCGCGGCCAGCAACAGCGACGCCGCCTGCCGGCTCAGTCTGCGCACCCGCGCCGGATCATGGTCCACGGTCAGCGCGTGCAGGTCCACGACGCAGAACAGCGCGTCGGACCGGTGCTGGTCCACCGCGGCCCACTGCCGCATGGCTCCCAGGTAGTTCCCCAGCGTCAGGTGCCCCGTCGGCTTGACCCCACTGAAGACCCGCGTCATCTCTCCACCTCCTGGTCAGGGCCGCCGCCACCCGCCGGCCGCCCCTCCTGGAGGGAGATACGAGAACGGCCGCCGAAGCGGCGGCCGTTGAGTGCATACGTGAGTACGGCCGCCGTCAGGCGGCCCACCAGAGCTGGCTACACGTACGCGTCGTCATGCCCCTCACAGTACGCCCCGACCGCCGTCCTGACCTGGATTTGACACGTCCGACCCGCACTCGTAGTGTTCTCCGAGTTGTCCGACGTGAGCGTCGACTCCGGTCGGTCCCCGGACAGCGATTCCGCAAGTATTAACCACTCTTCGACGAACAGTCGATCTGTCGGTGCGCGTATTTACGGAATGAGGAATCCACGTTCGAAAGGACGCGGCCCCGATTAGCTCGGGAGCCGGGAATCCGCTAGAGTCTCACCTCGTCGGAACGGCCCGAGGGCCGGGAAGACAACCCCCTCTGACGGGGAATCAGAGCCCGAAAGGATCTGATAGAGTCGGAACCGCCGGAAAGGGAAACGCGAAAGCGGGAACCTGAAAGGCACCGAGGAAATCGGATCGGAAAGATCTGATAGAGTCGGAAACGCAAGACCGAAGGG
>NZ_JBHJVQ010000056.1:0-12656 GCF_042263835.1 Streptomyces sp. NPDC056128
ACTCACCCTCTCGGGCTTTCCTCCGGGCGCTTCCCTTCGGTCTTGCGTTTCCGACTCTATCAGATCTTTCCGATCCGATTTCCTCGGTGCCTTTCGGGTTCCCGCTTTCGCTTTTCCCTTTCCGGCGGTTCCGACTCTATCAGATCCTTTCGGGCTCTGATTCCCCGTCAGAGGGGGTTGTCTTCCCGGCCCTTGGGCCGTTCCGACGTCTCAAACCTTAGCGGACTGTCCCGGTGTTTCCCAATCGGGGGCTACCGGGCCGTCGAGTGCCAATCGGAATTGAATTCGGACATGCCGAAGTCATTCCCACTGGGGGCTCGTGCTGGTGGTTTGGGTGCCGCTGCTGCGGCGGAGGTGCTACCGCAGAACCGTTACGGTGCCGTGGCAACCCGAAGAACTGTACGGACCCCGTAGGGGGCTGTCAAGCATCTCTGTCAAGATCTTTATTCGAGGTCGCTGAGCCGGCCGCCCGCGTCGGGCTGGGCGTGCTCGACCCGGCGCAGGAGGCGGGTGAGCACCTCGCCGAGCGCGGTCCGGTCGTCCGGGGAGAGGTCCTGGAGCAGGTCCTCCTCGAAGACCGAGGCGAGGCGCATGGCCTCCAGCCACTTCTCGCGCCCCTCCGACGTCAGCTCCACGATGACGCGGACCCGGTTCGACTCGTCACGCTCCCGGGTGACCAGGCCCTCGGTCACCATGCGGTCGATGCGGTGGGTCATCGCCGCGGGGGTCAGGCCGAGGCGCTTGGCGAGGTCGCCGGGGCCCAGCCGGTAGGGGGCGCCGGAGAGGACCAGCGCCTTGAGTACTTCCCAGTCGGTGTTGCTGATGCCCAGCTCGGCGGTCTGCCGGCCGTACGCGACGTTCATGCGGCGGTTGAGGCGGGAGAGCGCCGAGACGATCTTCTCGACCTGGGGGTCGAGGCCCTGGAACTCGCGCTGGTAGGCGGCGATCTGTTCTTCGAGTGGCGGTTCGCCGGCGCCGGAGGTGTCGCCCATGCCCGCAGTATGGCACGCCGCTCCTTTGCCTTGAAGTCCTTCACTATGTACTCTTTACCTTCGAACTTTAGCTTCTAAGTCTTCAGCTCTAACGGCTGGAGCGATCGACCCAAGAGAGGGTGAACGTGACCAGGGCAATGGGCGCCGCGATGCGCCGGATTCACGTGGGCAACGCACTCAGCGCGTTCGGACTCGGCTTCACCGTCCCCTACCTGTACGTCTATGTGGCGCAGGTCCGGGGGCTCGGCTCCATGACGGCGGGTCTCGTGCTCGCCGTCTTCGCGGTGGCCGCGCTGATCGTGCTGCCGTTCGCCGGGCGGGCCATCGTCCGGCGGGGCCCGCTGCCGGTGCTGCTCATCGCCCTGGTCACCGCCGCGCTCGGTGCGCTGAGCCTGGGGCTTTCGGCCTCGGCGGCCACCGTGCTGCTGTCCGCCGCCGCGCTGGGCGCGGGGCAGGCCGTGATGCAGCCGGCCCTCGCGACGATGATCGTGGACTGCTCCACGACGGAGACCCGGTCGCGGGCCTTCGCCATGCAGTTCTTCCTGCAGAACCTGGGACTCGGCGTCGGCGGACTCATCGGCGGTCACCTGGTCGACACCACCAGCGCCTCGTCCTTCACGCTGCTGTTCGCGATCGAGGCGGCCATGTTCCTGGTGCTGGTCGCGGTGATGGCCACCGTGCGGGTGCCGCGCGCCCCGCGCGTGGAGGCCGTCCCGGGGCAGCCCGCCGGGGGCAGCTGGAAGCAGCTGCTGGGCAACCGCGCCATGGTGCAGCTGTGCGTGCTGGGCTTCGTGCTGTTCTTCGCCTGCTACGGACAGTTCGAGTCGGGGCTGAGCGCGTACGGCGTCGAGGCCGCCGGGATCACCACGTCCGCGCTGGGGACGGCGCTGGCCGCGAACACGCTGATGATCGTGATCGCGCAGTTCGCGGTGCTGAAGTTCGTGGAGCGGCGGAAGCGGTCGCGCGTGATCGCGGCCGTGGGTCTGATCTGGGCGGTGGCGTGGGCCGTGGCCGGGTACGCCGGGCTCGGGCACGGCAGCCAGACGATGGCGACGGCCGCCTTCATCTCGACGTACGCGCTGTTCGGGCTGGGTGAGGCGATGCTGTCGCCGACGCTGGCGCCGCTGGTGGCGGACCTGGCGCCGACCGGGCTGGCCGGGCAGTACAACTCCGCCTTCGCCCTGGTGAAGCAGCTCGCGCTGGCGATCGGGCCGGCGGTCGGCGGGCCGCTCGGGGCCTCGCTGCACGCGCCGTACATCGTGGCGTTCCTGTTGTTCTCGCTGGGCATCACGGTGCTGGCGGTGCGGTTGGGGCGGCAGCTGACCGACGTACAGAATCAGCCGTCGCTGGCTCGGAGCCGGGTGGTCACGCAGGGCCGGGCGCCCGCGGACGCGGTGGCGGCCGCGGAGGCGTGAGCCGGGTGTGAAGCCGTGGCGGGCCCCGGTCCGTCACGGCTTCGGCAGGACGAACTCGCACCAGACGGCCTTGCCGCCGCCGGGTGTGCGCCGGGACCCCCAGTTGGTGGCGATGGTCGCGACGATGGCGATGCCCCGGCCGGACTCGTCCGCGGGCTCCGCGCGGCGACGCCTGGGCAGGTGGTCGTCGCCGTCGGTGACCTCGATGATCAGGCGGCGGTCGGTGCGGCGCAGGCGCAGCCGCATGGGCGGCGTGCCGTGCTGGAGGGAGTTGGCGACCAGTTCGCTGGTGGCCAGGACGCCCAGGTCGTGCAGGTCGGTGGGGAAGCGCCAGCTGGTCAGGACGCCGGAGGCGAAGGCACGCGCGCGTGGGGCCGCTTCCACGCCGCCGAGCAGTTCGAGGGCGGCGTTGCGGAACAGTTCGGCGTCCGCGCCGGTGCGCGCGGGGTGCTGGAGGACCAGTACGGCGACGTCGTCGTCGTGGTCCGGGGTGACGCCGGCGGAGCGGACCAGGCGGTCGCAGATCACCTGCGGGGTGCCGGTCGCGCCGGACAGGGCGCGCTCCAGGGCGGCGATGCCCTCGTCCAGGTCCTCGTCGCGGCGTTCCACCAGGCCGTCGGTGTAGAGGACGGCGGTGGAGCCGGGGGCCAGGGAGATCGAGCCGGACGTGTGCACCCAGCCGCCGGTGCCGAGCGGGGGGCCGGTGGGCTCGTCGGCGCGCTGGACGGTGCCGTTCTCGTCGCGGACCAGGATGGGCAGGTGCCCGGCGGACGCGTAGACCAGCCGGCCCTCGTTCGGGTCGTGGATGGCGTAGACGCAGGTGGCGATCTGGTTGGCGTCGATCTCGGTGGCGAGGCCGTCGAGGAGCTGGAGCACCTCGTGCGGGGGCAGGTCGAGGCGGGCGTAGGCCCTGACCGCCGTGCGGAGCTGGCCCATGACGGCCGCCGCGCGGACGCCTCTGCCCATGACGTCGCCGATGACCAGGGCGGTGCGGCCGCCGCCGAGGGTGATCACGTCGTACCAGTCGCCGCCGACCGCGGCCTCGGTGCCGCCGGGGTGGTAGGTGGCGGCGACGCGCAGGTCGTCGGGCTCCTCCAGTTCCTGTGGGAGCAGGGAGCGCTGGAGGGTGACGGCGGTTTCGCGCTGGCGGCGTTCGCTCGCGCGGAGGCGGGCCGCGGCCTCGGCGTGGTCGGTCACGTCGGTCGCGAAGACGAGGACGCCGCGGTCGCCGCCCTCGGTGACCGGGGTGCAGGTGAAGGTGTAGGAGCGGCCGTCGGGGGCCTTGCGGGACTTGAGGGTGCGGGGCCGGCCGCTGCGCTGGACCTGGTCCAGGAGCGGGAAGAGGCCCGGTTCGTCCAGCTCGGGGAGGGCCTCGCGGGCGCGTTCGCCCAGGTCGCGCATGCCGAAGGCGGCGACATAGGCGTCGTTGACGTAGGCGAGGCGGTGCTCGGGGCCGTACACGAGGGCGACGAGGGCCGGGACGCGGTCGAGGACGTCGCGCACGGGCAGGTCGTCCACGGCGGGGACGGGCGGGGCCTCCTCGGTCAGCTGCTCGACGCGGGCGGCGGGTACGGAGCCGTCGCCCCGCCGGTCCGGGGAGACCGTCGTGTCGGTCCGCGCTGCGGCGCGGCGCTGCGTTCCGGGGAGTCGGGCGCTCCAGCGCGTGAAGTTCACGAATCCTTGCCTCGTGTAGTTGTCGGCGGCCGGAGACCGGGACGGCCGGGACCGGCCGGGGCCCCGGGGGCCGCGCGGGGCGAGCGGCGGCGCGCCCGCGGTGGTGGACCAGTCTGGCAGGGTGCCGGCCGGGCCGACATCCGTCAGACGCCTCAGTCGGCGGGGGAGTTCCGGACTCCGGTCAGGACGACCCCTTCGGGTTGTGCGGCGGTTCCTGGGAAGGCTTTCCACCGGCCGCGAGTTCGAACTCCGCTCGGGGATGTTCGAGTGAACCCAGGGAGACGATCTCTCGTTTGAAGAGTCCGGCGAGGGCCCATTCGGCCAGCACGCGCGCCTTGCGGTTGACGGTGGGGACGCGGCTGAGGTGGTACGCGCGGTGCATGAACCACGCGGGGTAGCCCTTCAGCTTGCGTCCGTAGACGTGCGCGACGCCCTTGTGGAAGCCGAGGGAGGCGACGGAACCGGCGTATGTGTGCGCGTAGGTGTCGAGGGGCTCGCCGCGCAGGGCGTGCGTGACGTTGTCGGCGAGGACCTTGGCCTGGCGGACGGCGTGCTGGGCGTTGGGGGCGCACTCCCGGCCGGGGTCGGACGCGGCGACGTCCGGGACGGCGGCGGCGTCTCCCGCGGCCCACGCGTGCGGGGCGCCGTCGACCGACAGGTGGGCGGTGCAGGTGAGGCGGCCGCGGTCGTCGAGGGGCAGGTCGGTGGCGGCGAGGATCGGGTGGGGTTTGACGCCGGCCGTCCAGACGACCGTACGGGTGGGGAAGCGGGAGCCGTCGCTGAGGACGGCGACGCGGTCGGCGCAGGAGTCCAGGCGGGTGTCCAGGCGTACGTCGATGTTGCGGCGGCGCAGTTCGGTGACCGTGTAGCGGCCCAGGTCCTCGCCGACCTCGGGCAGGATGCGGCCCGATGCCTCGACGAGGATCCACTTCATGTCCTCGGGGGTGACGTTGTGGTAGTACCGCGCGGCGTAGCGGGCCATGTCCTCCAACTCGCCCAGGGCCTCCACGCCCGCGTAGCCGCCGCCGACGAACACGAAGGTGAGGGCGGCGTCGCGGATGGCGGGGTCGCGGGTGGAGGAGGCGATGTCCATCTGTTCGAGGACGTGGTTGCGCAGGCCGATGGCCTCCTCGAGGGTCTTGAAGCCGACGCCGTGGTCGGCGAGGCCGGGGACGGGCAGGGTGCGGGAGACCGAGCCGGGCGCGAGGACGAGTTCGTCGTAGGTCAGTCGGCGGGCGCCGGAGCCCTCCTCGTCGGTGGCGAGGGTGGTGATGGTGGCGGTGCGTGTCGTGTGGTCGATGGACCGGGCCTCGCCGATGACGAGGCGGCACTGGCCGAGGAGGCGGCGCAGGGGCACGACGACGTGCCGCGGGGAGATGGAGCCGGCCGCCGCCTCGGGCAGAAAGGGCTGGTACGTCATGTAGGGGTCGGGGGTGACGACCGTGATCTCGGCTTCGCCCCGCCGGAGTTCACCTCTGAGGTTCCGCTGCAGACGCAGGGCCGTGTACATCCCGACGTAGCCACCGCCGACAACGAGAATGCGCGCACGTTCCTTCACCATCCCATGACGCACCCGGCGCTTGCGTTTGTCCACAGGCTCGTCGATTTGTGTGACCGGAGATCGCGGAGGCGCGGCGGGGGCCGCGGCACCGTGCTGCTGTGCGACCGCGCAGGTCAGCGGGGGTGGGGGTGGGGGTGGCGGGCGGCACATTCGGGGCGTATGTGATCCGTGCTCCGATCGGGGGGCGCTCCGTGCGGAACGTGCCCCTTCTGAATTGACCCTCGCTCAACTATGTTCTTTCCGACGGGGTGCAGGGGGATGCGCTCACCGGGTCCGCGACGGGCGGACCGCGGAAGGGGCCAGTTCCGCACACTCCGGCTTTCGATGGCGGGGAGAGTCTCCGGGGGGAGACGTCATTACCGGGGGATTTTTATGCATGTTCAGGACTCTCATTGGTCGTCCGCGTCGGCTGTCGCGCCCGGTGGCGCGATGAGTGCGGCGGCGGGCGGGGCACGCGGGGACGCGGCACGGAACGCGCCGTTGCGCGTGGACGCCCAGCGCAATCTGGAGCACGTCCTGCGCGCGGCCCGCGAGGTCTTCGGCGAGCTGGGATACGGCGCGCCCATGGAAGACGTGGCGCGGCGCGCGCGGGTCGGTGTCGGCACCGTGTACCGGCGCTTTCCGAGCAAGGACGTGCTGGTCCGGCGGATAGCCGAGGAGGAGACGGCGCGGCTGACCGACCAGGCCCGGGCGGCGCTCGGGCAGGAGGACGAACCGTGGTCGGCGCTGTCCCGCTTCCTGCGTACGTCGGTGGCTTCGGGCGCCGGCCGGCTGCTGCCGCCGCAGGTGCTGCGGGTCGGGGTGGCGGACTCCGCCGACGACGGTGCGGGCGGTGACGGCGCGGCCGTCCCGGCCGGTGAGCCGCGGGTGCCGCAGCAGCGGATACAGCCGGGCTCGGGCGAGCTGCGGCTGGTGTCCGAGGAGCACGGTCCTGCCGGTGCGTCGGCCGGTGCCCAGGCGTCCGTGGAGGTCGATCACGGTGCGGCGGCGCTGCTGGAGGTCGTGGGCCGGCTCGTGGAGCGGGCGCGTGCGGCGGGCGAACTGCGGCCGGGCGTCTCCGTGTCGGACGTGCTGCTGGTGATAGCCACGGCGGCGCCCTCGCTGCCGGACCCGGCGCAGCAGGCGGCGGCCTCGGCCCGGCTGCTGGACATCCTGCTGGAGGGACTGCGGTCGCGTCCCTCCTGAACCGCGACGGCCGTCGGGGCGGGGGCCAAGGTATGTCTCCTTCCCCGAACGGCTGAGCGTCATTACCGCCGCACGGCAAGTCCCCACGGACGAGTGGTGATCGGCACGAGGAGGTCCTGAACAAAAGCCAATATGGCACGCTGACGCCGTGTTCGGACTGGCTGGGCAGGCGGCGGGGGCTTTCCGCGATGAGCGTTGACGGGCGGGGCGGGTCACTCGGTGACGGCGACGGCGGGCCCGGTGACACCGGACCCGCCGACTCACCACAGGTGCCGGGCCAGGGCGGGCGGGCCAGGTCCCCGTGGGGCGGCGGGCCCACGGACGCGAGTCGGCCCAGCCCCGGTGGGGGTGCGGCCGAGGCCGGCCCTCCGGCGGGTTCCGGTGTCCCGGCCCAGCGCGAACTGCACGAGGACAGTGTCCTGCCGCCGCCGCGCGAGGTCCCGTCGTCCGACGCGGAGCTGATCGAGGGCATGCGCGCGGGCGACGACACGGCCTACGAGGAGCTGTTCCGGCGCCACGCGGACGCGGTGCGCCGGTACGCGCGCACCTGCTGCCGCGACGCCCACACCGCGGACGACCTCACCGCCGAGGTCTTCGCCCGCATGCTCCAGGCGGTGCGCGGGGGTTCCGGGCCCGAGCACGCCGTGCGCGCCTACCTGCTCACCGCGGTCCGGCGGGTCGCCGCGGGCTGGACGCGGTCGGCCGGGCGGGAGCAGCTGGTCGACGACTTCGCCGTGTTCGCCGCGCAGTCCGCGCGGACCACCGAAGTGCCGGACGACGACACCCTGGAGCTGGGCGCCGACGTCCGGGCCATGCACCAGGCCGAGCAGTCGATGGCGATGCGGGCCTTCCGGTCGCTGCCGGAGCGGTGGCAGGCCGTGCTGTGGCACACCGAGGTCGAGGACGAGTCACCGAGCGAGGTGGCCATGCTCTTCGGGCTGGACGCCAACGGCACTCGGGTGCTCGCCAGCCGCGCCCGAGAGGGTCTGAAGCAGGCCTACCTCCAGGCCCACGTCAGCGACACCCTCACCGGCGACGAGGAGTGCGCCCGCTACGCCGACCAGCTCGGCACGTACGCGCGCGGCAGGCTGCGTGTCCGGGCCGAACGCGGGCTGCGCAAGCACTTGGAGGAGTGCGCGCGGTGTCGGCTGGCCGCGACCCAGATCGAGGAGGTCGCGAGCGGCATCCCCGCCGTGGTGCCGGTCGCCGTCATCGGCTGGTTCGGCGCCGCCGGGTACGCCAAGGCGGCCGGGATCGTCGCCGGCGGCGCGGGCGTCGGCGCGGCGGGTGCGGCGGCGGCCGGTGGCACGTCCGGCGGCGCGGGCGCGGGCGGCGGTGCCGCGGCCTCCGAAGGACTGGGCGCGCCGGTGAAGGCGGGTATCGCGGCCGGTGTGGTGGCGGTGGCCGCCGCGGCGGCGCTGGTCTTCGCGCTGGCCGGCGACGACGACCCGGAGGAGCGGCCCTCGAAGGCGGCCCCGCCCGCCTCCTCACCGGTGGCCCAGCCCGCCCCCGACTCCCCCACGCCCTCACCGCGCCCACCCCGCCCCCAGCCCCCGGCAGCCGTCCCCGAGCCGACCCCGACCCCCACCCCGACCCCTGAGCCACCCCGGTCACCGAAGCCGACCCCCACCCCGAAGCCCACCCCGACGCCGACCCCGCCCCCGTCACCCCCCGAACCCTCGCCCTCCCCCACACCCCCACCACCACCATCACCGCCCCCACCCGCCCGGACCGTCTACCAGTGGAACGAGCTGGCGTACGACGTGATCGGTGACGGCACCGGGCCCGAGATGCGGCTGGCCGGGAGCAGTTGGGTGTGGCAGCGCTCCGCCCTGTCGATCGACGGCGTGCGGTACGCGCACGGCGTCACCGTGCACGGCCGCTCCTCCGTCACCATCGACCTGAACCGCTCCTGCTCGTCCTACGAAGCGCTGGTCGGCGTCGACGACCTGACGATGAAGTTCGGCAAGGTCCACTTCTCGGTGTACGCCGACGGGGTCCGGCTGTGGAACTCCGGGGCGGTCGAGGGCGGGGACCCGGCGGTGCCCGTCCATGTGGACGTCTCGGGGCGCGAGACCGTACGCCTGGTGGCCGAGCCGCACGGGCCGCTCGACTCGGCGGCGCTGGCGGACTGGGCGCGGTCGCGCTTCACCTGCGCGTAGGCCCCGCCCCACCCCGCGCTCTACGGGACCGGCTGCCGCGGCCGGAGGCCCCGCACCGCCTCGTCCAGTTCGCGCAGGACGTCGCCCGGGGTGAGGGCGGCGCCGTCGGCCAGCTCGGCGGCGTACCGCTCACCGCCGAGGGCGGTACGGGCGGCGGCCCCGGCCCGCTCGGCGTGCGCGCGGTCGGGCATCGGGCGCGGACGGTCGCCGCGCCAGTGTGCGGCCGCGCCGAGCAGCCGTGCCGACCGGGCGTGGTCGCCGAGGCGGCACAGCAGTTCGGCCGAGCCGTCCACGAGGGCCGCCACGACCAGGTCGGCGCACCGCTTGTGCACGGCCGTCCGGAAGGTCTCCACCAGCGGCGGAAGCCCCTCGCGCGGCCCCGACTCGCCCGCCGTCACGAGGGCGTCCACCAGCCCCAGCATCGCCAGGAACTGCGGTGGGGGCGTCCCCCGCACGCACTCCTCGCGGGCGGCCTCGCACAGGGCACGGCCGCGCGTGAAGTCCGCGTCCTCCACCGCGAGTCCGGCCCGCAGCATCAGGACGAAGGCCTTGGAGTCCACCACGCCGTACCGGTCGGCGGCGGCGCCGGCCTGGTCGAGCACGGTGAGCGCCGTGTCGCGGTCGCCCGCGCGGTAGGCGATCTCGGCGAGCCGGGCGATGAGGAAGGGCGACTCCGCGAAGGCGCCCACCTCATCGGCGAACCGCAGGGCCTCCTCGTACTCGGCCCTGGCCTCCTCGTAGCGGCCGAGGGCCATGGCGTGCTCGCCGAAGGCGCTGCACACCTGGGCCTCCACCAGGCGGTCGCCGATCCGGCGGCTGAGCACGCGCAGTTCCGCCAGGTCCTCGTCGATGCCGGCCAGGCCGCCGGAGGAGTCGACCACCGTGTGGGTGCGGAACATGAGGCTGGCGGCGATCTCCCACTCGCCCCCGTGGATCCGGCAGTTGGCGACGGAGGCGTCCATGACCTCGCGTACGTCGTCGGAGTCGCTGACGAAGAACTGGGTCAAAGGCCAGATGAGGCCGGGTACCCGGGCCGCTTCCGGGCCTCCCGCGGCGAAGTGGTCCCGCAGCCGGACGACGTACCGCCGCATGCGCTCGTCGAGCCGTCCCTCCCCCGGCCCGGCCTCGAAGGTGAGGAGGAGGTGCATCATCCGCACCTGCATGCGCAGGGAGTGCAGCGGGTGCCGGGTGTCGCCCTCCGGTACGGCGAGGAGGGCGTCCACGGGATCGGCGGCGGCCGTACGGCGGGCGAGGACGTCCGGCGTCGGCACCTCCGCACGGCCCGCGTCCAGGGCGGCCCCGAGACGCAGCGTCCGGTCGAACCACCGGATGCCCTCGTGCCGGTAGTTGCGCAGCCACCAGAACCATCCCATGGCGAGTGCGAGGGCGGCGGCCTCCGGCTCGTCACCGGCGTCGAGGGTGCGGTCGAGGGCCGCGCGGATGTTGTCGTGCTCGGCCTCCAGCCGGGCGATCCAGGGCAGCTGCCCTGCGGACCGCAGCTGAGGGTCGGCCTCCTCGACCAGCGCGCGTGCCCACGCGCGGTGGGCCTTTTCCGCTCGGGCGCGCAGTTCGGGCCGCTCGGCGGCGCGTTCGTCGGCGTACTCGTGGATGGTCTCCAGCATGCGGTAGCGCATGCCGGTGCCGTGGGTGCCGTGGGTGCCGGGGGCGGCGACGACGAGGGACTTGTCGACGAGGGCCCCGACGAGGTCGGCCGCGGGCCCGGTGCCGACGGCCTCCGCGGCGTCCAGCTCCCAGCCGCCGGCGAAGACGGACAGCTCGCACAGCATGGTCCGTTCGGCGTCGTCGAGGAGGTCCCAGGACCAGTCGACCACCGCCCGCAGGGTCTGCTGGCGGGGCAGGACGGTGCGGCTGCCGGAGGTGAGCAGGCGGAAGCGGTCGTCGAGGCGGTCGGCGATCTCCCGGGGCGTGAGCACCCGCAGGCGGGCCACGGCCAGTTCGATCGCGAGGGGGAGCCCGTCCAGCCGTCGGCAGATCTCGGCGACTGCGGTCTCGTCGCGCAGCACGGTCCCGGCGTCGGGCCGTACGGCGGCCGCGCGGGCGGCGAAGAGGCGCCGGGCCTGATCCGGGGTGAGCGGCTCGACGGGACGCACCGACTCGCCCGGGACGCCAAGCGGTTCACGGCTGGTGGCGAGGACGGTGAGGCCGGGGCAGCGGGTCAGCAGCGTCTCGGCGAGCCGGGCCACCTCTTCGATGACGTGTTCGCAGTTGTCAAGAACGAGAAGCAGGTCGCGAGCCGCGCAGTACTCGACGAGCAGGGCGACGGGGTCGTGCTGGACGGCGGGCCGGTCGCCGCTCACCAGGACGGTCTCGCGCAGCCCGAGGGCGTTGACGACCGCGCCGGGCACGGCCTCGGGCCGGTCGAGGGGGGCCAGTTCGACCAGCCAGGCCTGCGGGAGCGCGGCGGCGGCCTCCTCGGCGAGGCGGGTCTTCCCGGAGCCGCCGGGGCCGGTGAGGGTGACCAGCCGGGCCGTGTGCAGTTCGGAACGGATGGCGTCGAGTTCGCGCTCGCGCCCCACGAAGGAGGTCAGCCGGGGCCGGATGTTGCCCGCCCGCGCGGGAGGCTCCGTCGGCCGCCCCGCTGCGGGGGCGCCGAGCAGCTCGGCGTGCAGGGCGCGCAGCCGCGGCCCCGGTCCGGTCCCGAGTCCCTCGTCCAGAGCACGTCGGGCGTCCTCGTAGGCGGCCAGGGCGTCGGCGTCGCGGCCGGCGGCGCGCAGGGCGCGGATGAGGAGGGCGTGCAGCGGTTCGTCGTACGGGTGCGCGGCGGTCAGTTCCCGCAGCCGCGGTACGGCGTCGTGGGCGTCGCCGAGGCGCAGGCCGGCCTCGATCCGGGCCCGGGCCGCCTCCAGGCGCAGGGCCTCGGGGCGGGCGGCGGCGTCGGGGAGGTCGGCGAGGGCGGGCCCGCGCCAGAGCCCGAGGGCCTCGTCCAGCTGCCGGGCGGCGCCCGCGGCGTCACCGCGCTCGAGGGCGGCGGTGCCGTGCCGTACGAGCCGCTCGAACACGTACAGGTCCACGTCGTCGCGGGTCGCGTCGAGCCGGTAGCCGCCGGGGGCGGAGGCGACGGCGTCCTTGCCGACGGTACGGCGCAGACGGCCGACCAGTGCCTGGAGGGCGGCGGGGGCGTCCTTCGGCGGATCCTCCGCCCAGACCTCGTCGATCAGCGTGGCGGGGGTGACGACCTGGCCGGGCCGCAGAGCGAGGGCGGCGAGCAGGGCACGGAGCCGGGGCCCGCCGGGGGTGACGACGGTGCCGCGATCCTCCGTCTGGGCGACCCCCAGGATTCTGTACCGCACGGGTTCATTGTCGCCGGACGGGGGCGGTGGGTGTCCCGGCGTTCACGTGACACCCGGCGTGGGCGGATTCGGCGACCCGGGGTCCATGGGGCGGCCGGCGCGGATGCGGACGCGGGGTGGGTGACGCGACCCGGCGCTGGCCGGGTGCCGCCGCGCCCACCCGTGCCGCCCCAGGCGGCACATCTGCCCGCGGTTTCGGCAGGTCGGCGGCCCGCAGCCGCGCGGACAGCGCGGCTACGGCGGGAGAGCCGCGTACGGCGAGAAGGGGTCGTGTCGGGGGGTGTCCGCCCGCAGCGGTTGGCGCGTCAACGCAGGGCACTTCTGTGGCCGACCGATTCCGCGCCGTTCCGAGGACG
>NZ_JBHJVQ010000057.1:0-11800 GCF_042263835.1 Streptomyces sp. NPDC056128
GCCCGGCTGCATGGCCCACAGCGATCACGGCACCGAATACACACCGGCCCAGTTCCAGGACCGAACAAGGAAGCTGACACTGCGGCAGAGCTGCGAACGCACCGGATCACGCTTCGACAATGCTGCCGCGGCAAGCTTCCGGGCCCCGCTCAAAGAGGAGATCGGCACCCGCACCCGGCCGACCGGGCCACCACCCGAGCCGAGATCTTCTCCCTCATCCAGACCTTCTACAACCACCGCCGCCTGCGCAACCACAAGACTCTCGGCTACCTCACCCCCGCCCAGACCAGACAGCACCATCAGCACACCCTCGCGGCATAACAATCACCTGTCCGGGACCACGAAGAAACATCAGGATCATGAACCGGGCCGAGCTGCGCCAGGCCACTTAGGGCCGGAGTCAGCGTTCGAAGACCCCTGCCAGTCGGCCTCGGTCGAGGACGGGAACGCTGATGGCGGCCACGAGGGGGCGGGGCCGTGTCCGACCTACGGCCTTGCTGCTCTGGGAGCTTTCCAAGGGGGTTGCGAGGGCGAACATCTGGAAAAGGTAGCGATGCGGTCCGTGGCCTTTGAGGGGTGCGGGACCGTGATATCCGCGTCCGATGGTGGACCGGAGCAGCTGCACGCCGACGGAGGGGTGTGGGACGTTGAGGGCGCCAGGTTCGAGGTGCTCGTGCATTGGACCGATCAGGGCGAGACAGTGCACGGCCGGCTTGGTCGCGGGGATGTCGATGTCTTCCATGACCAGGAGTAGCTGTGCGGTGTCGGATGGGGGCGGGGTCCAGGCCAGGTGGGGAGAGAGGTTGTCGCCACCGATGTTCTTCGCGCCGTGCTCAAGCGGGATTGCACCACCGTGGTCGAAATGCTGGCTGGTGAGGGTGAGCGACTGGGGACCTTGCAGGTTGGGCAGGTTCCAGGCGGTGTGTGTTTCGCCTGCTCTGCGGTTGTTCAGGAGTCGGCCGAGGAGGGTCATCGCGTGGCCTGGATTCTGTCGATGATCTCGGCGGTGGTGGCGGTTTCGCCGAGCTTGGGGAAGACACGTTCGATGCCGTGGCGGTGTGCGTCCGCGTCGGCGTCACTCATGGCGTCCGTGACCACGACGACGTGGTAGCCGTAGTCGGACGCCGAGCGTGCGGTCGACTCGACGCCCGCGCTGGTGGAGAGGCCGGCCAGCACGACCTGCGTGACGCTGAGATCCCGCAGGAGGGTGTCGAGTCCGGTGTCATGGAATGCGCTGCGCCGCCGCTTGGTGATCAGATGGTCGGCCGGCTGGACGTCGAGTTCGTCGATGAGGTCGGTCGAGCCGGTTGGCAGTGCGACGCTGCTGCCGGAACGTCCAGTCTCGGTGCGCCCGGGAGCTCGGCCCGTGACGTTGACCAGTACCACTGGCAGGCCCTGCTGCCGGAACTCGGCGGCCAGGCGCGCCGCATGCCTGACGACGGTGGTGACCGCGTCGTCGGTGTGGGCCGAGACGATGCCTTTCTGCAGGTCGATCACGACAAGCGCGGGTGTGGGATCGATCGTCGTCAGTGTCATGGCGTTTGTTCCATGGGACGTCAGCTCTTTTCGTCAATGCTGATGTGCGGTTGTGGGGTCTTGCCGGTGAGGTTGGTGCCGCGCAGGAAGGAGGCGATCGCGGCGAGCAGGGCGAGGATGGCGCCGAAGGCGAACACGATCACCAGGCCGGAGTGGAAGGGACCGGAGATCAGGTTCGGAAAGAACTCGCTTCCGGTCAGGGTCTGTTGCTGGGCTGGTGTCAGGTCGGTCAGCGCCCCGCTGGGCTGGAGCAGGTGCTGGATGGGATTGAGGCCCAGCTGGGCGGCGAACAGGGACGAAACCGGGGGAAGGTTTCCGACCTGTGTGGCGACGCCGGCCGGTACGCCCTGCTTCTGCAGCCCGGCGGTGAGGGCGTGCGGGAGGCTGTTTGCCAGGCCGGCGATCATCAGGGAGAAGAACACGCCGATGGAAACGGCGGTGCCGGAGTTCTGGAAGGTGGCGCGCATGCCGGAGGCGACCCCGCGCGAGGGGGCGGGCACGCTGCTCATGATGGAGGAGGAGTTGGGGGAGGCGAACATGCCGCTGGCGATCCCGTTGAGTGCGATCAGTACGGCGAAGATCCAGTAACGGAAGTTGATCGGCAGCAGCATCAGGCCCAGGAAGCTGGCGGCGAACAGCAGCGCGCCGCCGGTGGCGAGGCCCCGGGAACCGAGGCGGTCGGACAGGTAGCCGGAGACGGGCCCGGCGGCGAGGAATCCCGCTGTCAGTGGCAGCATGAAGATGCCGGCCCACAGCGGGGTGTCGCTGTAGTCGTAGCCGTGCAACGGAAGCCAGATGCCCTGCAGCCATATGATGAGAACGAACTGCATGCCACCGCGGCCGATGGAGATGGCCAGGCCTGCCAGGTTGCCGAAGGTGAAAGCTCGCAGGCGAAAGAGCGACAGTTCGATCAATGGCGCGGATACGCGCTTCTCGATGGCGATGAACGTCGCCAGGAGGACCAGGCCCCCGACGATGAGTACATCGACCAGCGGGTTCGTCCAGCCCATGGTGTGCCCGCCGTAGGGCTGCAGGCCGAAGGTGACCGCGATCAGGACCGCGCTGAGACCGCCCGCGAAGGTGATGTTGCCCCACCAGTCGATCCGCCCGCCCCCGCGCCGACTGGTTTCGCGCAGTGTCCGGTAGGCCCACACCGTGAAGAACAGGCCGACAGGCACGTTGACCCAGAACACCGCCCGCCAGTCCCAGGCCGACAGCAGTCCCCCGGCGACCAGACCGATGAACATTCCGGCCAGGCCTGCGACCTGGTTGATGCCCAGGGCGAGACCGCGCTGTTCTCTGGGGAAGGCGTCGGTCAGGATGGCGGCCGAGTTCGCCGTGAGCATCGATCCGCCGACGGCCTGCACCAGTCGCCAGGCGATCAGCCACATCGCCGCGTGGCCTCCGTCGAAGGGGTCGACGGACAGCAGGATCGAGGCGAGAGTGAAGACCGCGAATCCGGAGTTGTAGATCCGGACCCGCCCGTACATGTCTCCCAGCCTGCCCACCGTGACCACCAGGACGGCCTGGACCAGCCGGTACCCCATGATCATCCACAAGAGGTAGCCGATGTTGCCCGGCGCCAGCGGATCCAGGTGAATACCACGGAAGATTGCCGGAAGCGCGATCAGCACGATGGAGCCGTCCAGTGCGGACATGAAGACCGCGGCCGTCGTGTTGGTCAGCGCCGTCCACTTGTAGCGGTCCCCACCAGCGCGACGGCCCCGGGCGAGCGCCTCGGGAGGATCTGCCATCAGTGCGCCTCCTCGTGATTCCAGCCGTTCAGATGTTCCGTGCCAGGCGCTCCAGTAGCGGTGCGGCCGCGGCAAGCTGCTCCAGCTCCGACGGGGTGAATTCGCCGCTGGTCAGGGCCTGGGAGATGAGTTCCGTCCGGGCGTTGCGCTTGTTCCTCAGGGCCTGCCGGCCGGCGTCCGTCACCCTCAGCACCACGCGCCTGCCATCGTTCGGATCCGGGCGGCGTTCGACCAGGCCACGGGCTCTCAGCGCAGCGAGCGTCGACCCCATGGCCTGTGCGGTGATCTGAACCTCACGGGCCAGAGCCGCGGACGTGGTGGGCGCCGATCGCTCCAGATGCGACAGAGCCGTCCGCTCAGGCATCGTCAGCTCACCCTCGACTGGCACTTGGCGTACCCGCCGTACCAGCACACTGACACTCGCCAGCAATGCTGCAGCGACACCACCGGTCTCCGATTCGTCCCTCATATAATAAGGCTACTTTATAAGCTTGGCTTAGTACAGGGTGGGTCGGCCCATCGTCACCGTGATCCAGCACATCCGTACACTGCCGGCTTGCATCGCTCTACCGCCCGGCAGCCCGGTGCGAAGCTGCATACCCTGGCTGGCATCCATGTCTGCGCCGAGGGCGCGGCAGTCGGACCGGTGACCGCACCGACAATGGCGTCGGCGGTGACGCGAACCTTGAGCCGAGCGGATCTCAGAGGAGTTTCCAGGAAGATGCCGGACGTCTCGACCCTGCCGTCCTTGAGTCGATGACGACGACGCATGCCGAGCTGCCGCATTCCGTGCACCGCTATGGGCAGCAACGCCGACATCCGCAGCGCCGAGAGCGCCGCCAACCAGTTCCTCGGCATGCTCGCCAACCACGTCCACCAGCCCGGCGAGGCCGGCTGCTCACAACCTGCCTAGTCGGATCCAGCACCCATCGGCATGTTTACGCCGTTTCGACGTTACTTATGCGCGTATTCCGCCTGGACGTCGCGCATCCACCCGGTACCCATTGAATCCGACGTGCGGTTCCCAGGGTGGCTGGAGAGTGCCCGAACATACGCCCCGTGCGCAGCTCATCCTGACGGGGCTCAGCCCCCAGCCCCACGGTCAGCCGCGTCATTGAAGCGCAAAAACCGCAGTTCAGCCGCAGATTGTGCGCGGATTCGAGAGGACGCCGACCCTTCGGAACCAACCCGGTTGGTGCACCTCCCGACTCTTGACACGGAGACCCGACAGTATGAGAGTGAGCAAAACAAGCGAAACATACGGGTGTTTGCAGCCAGGTCAGCAGGTAAAGGGAATGCCATGCACGTGAGAGGCGATTCGTTGAACGCGTGCGGGCGCGTGATTCGCAGCGCCTGTCACCTTCCCGGACGACATCACCACGCGAGCCTCGCGCTTCCGCGAGGTCGTCTGTCCGAGGTGTGATCACCGAGCACGCAAGATCCCGCTGAACTGCACGGATAGGGCTGGCCGAGCGTTCTGTCAGCTGTGAGGAGAGAAGTACTTCTCGGTTGAGAAGCATGCCGAGTGCTCCCTTGGGTCCGCGATTCAGCTGCTGTGCGATGTCGCCGTCACGTGGCCACAGCGCGATCGGACCGTGAACGTGTCCATTCGCCTCTGTGGCAAGGACGACTGACTCGTCCTGTCCATTCGTCGAGCTGCCGGACGATCCGAACAGTTGTTGGGCGCCTGGTCCTGACGTATGGCCAGCTGGGAGGAGTGCCGCACCGACGCCCAACTCAGAGCCCGATCACGGCGTTACGTCTCTGCCAGGAGAATCCACATGACAACAGATCAATCCCTCTCGGTCGCACAGGTCGCAGACGAACAGCCGGACGAAGGCGCGGCAGGCTGGCGGACGGCATGGGCGTCGACTCTCGGTCTCGCCTGTGGCCCCAGCGTGCTCTTGACCATGTCCTTCGGGGCGTTCATCGACCCGCTCGAGCGAGCGTTCGGGTGGGGGGTGGGGGAGATCGCGTTGGGAGCGTCCCTGCTCAGCGTCGCGGTCATGGTGATCTCGCCGGTGCAGGGCTACCTGGTGGACCGGCTGGGTGGACGCCGGGTGATCCTCTGCAGTGCGCCCGTCTTCGCGCTGGGCTTGATGGCGATGTACTTCCTGCCGGGCAGCCTGTCCGTGTTCTACCTGGCCTGGATTGCGCTCCCGGTCTTGGGTATGGGTCTGTGGCCGGTGTCCTACCTTCGGCTCACGGCCGGCTGGTTCGAGCGCAGACTCGGGTTGGCGCTGGGTGTGGCCAACTCCGGGATCGGGGTCGGCACGGTACTCGTTCCCATCCTCACTGCCGCGCTCATCAGTGCGTTCGGCTGGCGGGTCGCGTTTCTCGGGCTGGGGGTGGTCGCGCTCATCGCGGTTCCGGTCGCGTTCTTCTTCCTCGCCGAACCGAGTATGCGCCGGACGAGTGTCGTCCAGGCCAGCGGTGACACGCTCCGCAGCGCCGCGGCGACCCGGCCCTTCTGGGTCGTGATGGTCGGCTTCCTGCTGCTCGGGATGATGGGCTCGTCGGTCGTCGTCCATCAGATCCCCCTGCTGCTCGACGCCGGCGTCGCACCGTCGGTGGCGAACCTGGTGCCGGTCGCGCTCGGAGCGGCGATGATCGCGGCGAGGATCGGGACCGGATGGCTGCTGGACCGACTGCGGGTTTCGGTCGTCATGACCGCGTCTCTCATCTGCGGCATCGTCTCCGTGCTGGTGTTCGCGAGCGGGCCGAACGCCGTGATGGGCATAGTCGCGGCAGCGCTCGCCGGGTTCCTCATCGGGGCCGAGTTCGACGTTCTCAGCTATCTCATCCCCCGGTATTTCGGGCGCCTGGCATTCGGAAAGATCTACGGCATCACGTTCTCGATGTTCCAGATAGGCGCGGCGATCTCGGGGTCGGCGGTGGGCATGATCCGGGACAGCTATGACTCGTACGCCCCCGCGATGCTGGTGGTGGCCGGCGTGGGAGTGGTGTCCGTCGGCCTGTTCCTGTCTCTCGGCAGGTATCGGTACGAGGGCACCGTCAAGATCGCCTGAAGCAGGGCTGGGGCAGGACGAGAATGAGAGAGAGATTCGGACATGGCAGTTGACAGGGTCGACGACTGGGTGCTCGACCGCATGCTGGCGACGACGGAAGACGTCAGTCGAAGGGTCCTTCTTCGAGGGGGGACCGTGCTCACCATGGATGCACAGTTGGGTGACTTCGCCTCGGGAGATGTGCTCATCGAGGGCAGCAGGATCGTCGACGTGGGGCACGACCTGATGTCGGCAGCGTCGGACGGCCGGGCGATCGTCGTGGAAGTGAATGGCACGATCGTGATGCCTGGGATGCACGACACGCATCGCCACTCATGGCAGGGGCAGTTTCGTCGGCTGCTCCCTGATGCGGACGTGGTGGAGTACAACAGGGTGCTGCACAGGCTTCTCGCTCCTGTGTACCGGCCGGAGGACATGTACGCGGGAAATCTCCTCAGCGCTCTTGGGGCCATCGAATGCGGCATCACCGGCATCATGGACTTCTCCCACAACGCCCGATCGCCGGAGCATTCCGACGCTTCGATCGAAGCGTGGGCCGACGCCGGTATCCGTGCGGTCTACGCACCCTGCGCGCCGCTCTTCGGGGACTGGTGCCACCAGTGGCCCGAGGATCTGAATCGCCTGCGCGAGGAGCGATTCACGTCGGACGACCAACTCGTGACTCTCCGCCTCGGCACCTTGTCCCAAGCCGTCGGTCAAACGCTCCCGCATTCCGATGAGCGCGCGCAACTTGATGAGAAGGCCCTGCACTTCGCCCGCGAGCTTGATATCGCCGTGAGCGTGGACGGCGTCGCCGGACCAGCGGCGTCGGAGCAACTGGAGCGGCTCGGTGCGGCCGGTCTCCTCGGAGGCGACACGACGTACATCCATTGCCGGGATCTCACGGAGCGCGCCTGGCAGGAGATTGCCGGTTCGGGAGGGACTGTTTCGCTGGCGCCGTCGTCCGGGGCGCAGTTCGGCCAGCCGAACTCGAGCAGTCCGATCCAGGAGGTGCTGGATCTCGGCCTGCGTCCGGCGCTGAGTCTGGATGTCGAGAGCTGCTTGTTCAGTGACATGTTCTCTCAGATGCGTTATCTGCTCAACATGCAACGGACGGCTGCCGCCAACGGTCCACTCAAAGGGCGTTCAGACGCACCAGCGGCCATTGCCGCGCGAGACGTCCTGGAATTCGCGACAGTGCAAGGCGCCAGGGCGAATGGCTTGCTCGCCAAGTGCGGTACCCTCTCGCCGGGCAAAGAGGCCGACGTGGTCATCATTCGCGCCGACACAATCAACACGTTGCCCCTCAACAACGCGATCGGCAGCGTGGTGCTGGGAACGGACAGCAAGAGCGTCGATGGCGTGCTGATCGGCGGACAGGTCCGAAAGTGGGGCGGCGAACTCATCGGACAGGAGACCGCGCGGGTTCGGCGCCTCGTGACGGAGTCTCGAGACCATCTCCTGAACGTCAGCGGCTACGCACTCGACGTGCTGCGATGACCTGCAACCGAAAAATAGAATCAGTCAAGGAGCATTGACCTCGAGATGTCGTGACGGCCCGCCGACGGAGTCGGTGGGCCGTTTTCGTGCAAGGGCTGAGGCTGTGCCGGCCGAGGGCGCGGGTGTCGCCTCGGGGTGGCGCCGGATACCACTGCTCCGGGTGTTGAGGTGTCGTCGAAGGGACGGGAAATCTACTGGTCGGACCCTGACCCGGGATGCTGGAGACGGGGTTATGCGGCTTCGGGAAGTGATCGAGGGGCGTTGTCCGACGCGAGAGTGGAGTGCCGGCGTCGGGTGCTGCAGCGGCTGGCCCAGCGGAAGCCGCGAGCCGGCGCGATGAGCGGTGGGCCACGCCTTCGCGCACTTGAGTGTCTTCTCCTCCCTGGACCCGTTCCGGCTCTCGGCGGCGGCGTTGTACGCCGAAGTGCCGAAAGAGCTCCTGGTCACCCCGGCCTGCTCGCAGGCGTCGGCGAAGGCGGCACGAGTACCGAGAGCCGTGGCCGGCGTGCATGATGGCGCCCTTCAGGATGCCCCGGGTCCGCCTGGCCGCCGCCACGGCGTGGACGACGCGTTCGTCCCGCATGTGGTCGGCCCACGGCTGCCGTGGCGTGGAGCGGTCAGGCGCGGAGCAGGGCGGCCGAGACGGCCCAGAGGCGTGTGGCGCTGGCCGGGTCGAGCGCCCATTCCTTGACGCCGTGCGGGTGCTGCGCCAGGTCGGCGTCGTCGGGCACGGTGTAGGCCTCTTGTGCATCGTCGATGTAGTGGCCTCCGGAGTGGGCAAACTCGGGGGCGACCGCCGCGACGATGCTGGCTGCGGCCCCCTGCTCGACCGACTTGTACGTGAAGACTCCGGCGGCCTCGGCCGCGTCGAGCGACTCCTTCTGCTCCGGGGTGAAGTTCCGCTGCAGTCCCGTCGCGACACCGCCAGGGTTCACTGCATTGGCGACGATGCCGTCGGACGCCCAGAGGCGGGTCGCCTCGACAGCGAAGAGGGAGTTCGCCGTCTTCGACTGTGCGTAGGCGATCTGCGGGTCGTAGTGGCGGCGCTCGAAGTGGAGGTCGTCGAAGTCGATGCCGGAACGCATGTGCGCCGTCGAACTGACCGAGACGATGCGTGCTCCGTCGCGGTCGGACGCTCCCAGGGCCAGGGCGTCGTGGAGGCCAGTTGCCAGGGCGAAATGGCCGAGATGGTTGGTCGCGAATTGCACCTCCCATTCCTCCCGGGTTCGTTCGAGGCCACCGGTGACAACGCCCGCGTTGTTGATCAGCAGGTGAAGCTGGCCGTTCCAGGCATCGATGAACCGTGTGACGCTGATTCTGTCGGCGAGGTCGAGTTGAGCCACTCGGGGCCGGATCCTTCCGGTCGTCTTCTCGATCGTATCGGCGACGGCATCACCTGCGGTCGTGTTCCGGACGGCTAGCGTCACGCCCGCCCCGGCAGCAGCCAGTGCCCGAGCCGTCTCGATCCCCAGTCCGGAGGAGGCTCCCGTCACGACCGCGCGGACACCCGTGAGGTCAGCGCCCCGCAGAACCTCGTCCGCGGTACTGGAGGCGGTGAAGCGTGTGGAGATGAGTTTGCCCATGGCATCAACTATACGCACTATGCTTGTTTTGTATAGTTCGGCTCCCGCTCGTATGCTCGCCTCATGAGCAGTTCCGATGCCGACCGCCGCACCATGGTGCTGGACTCCGCCATGGTCACGTTCGCGCGATTCGGCTACAGGAAAACCTCGATGGAGGAGGTGGCGCGGGCGGCGCACATCTCCCGCCCCGGGCTCTACTTCCTCTTCTCCTCGAAAGAGGCTCTCTTCTGTGCCGCGGCAACCCAGGCCCTTGAGCGGGACATCACGGCGGTCGAACACGTCTTGGCCGACACCGGGCGTCCCCTTGAAGAACGCCTCGTCGAAGCATTCGACCAGTGGTCAGGCCGTTACGTGGGCCCGCTGACCCGCGATACCGCGGCGGTCATCGAGGACAACCCCGACCTCCTGGGTGAGATCGTCGAAACCATGGGGCAACGTTTCGAGAAACTGATCACAGGCGCGATCGCAGTCGAGTCCGGACGAGAGGCGGCTCCTTCCGTCGCGCAGACGATGATCAGCGCATCGATCGGACTCAAGCATCAGGTCGCGTCACGAGACTTCTACCTCGACCGGTTGACGGTCGTTGTCGGTCTCCTGATGCGCTGAAAAGCTCCCGGCCTCCGCACAGGACAGCGACCTCGAACCGTGCCGGGCCGAGACTCGACCTGAGCGTCGGCGAACAACGGCGAACTCAGGCGTCAGTGCGTGCATCACCGCATCTCGTAGCGGATCCGAAGTCGTTTGTCGTAGCCGCGGTCGGCGAACAGCCGGCCTGGTCGGTGACGTGACCGGCCGCGCACCCCGCGGATGCGGGGTATCGCGTCCAGCAGAGACATGGGCTGAGTGACATCATGACGATTCCCGCTGGTCAGCAAGGCGGCCAGCGGAGTTTCATGCCGGTCGACGATCAAGTGGTTCTTGCTGCCGGGCCGAGCCGGGCCGAGCCGGGTCGACCGGCGAAGGTCCGGTGTGAGCCCCCCTTGAGCGCCCGGACGTGCGAGTCGTCGATCGCGGCGTCGTCCATGTCCAGCAAGCCCGCGGCCCGCAACTCCGCCAGCAGCACCTCAGGCAGCTGCGGGCCAGACGCCGGCCTCGGTCCAGTCTCGCAGACGCCGCCAGGCCGTCACCCCGCTGCGGCCGACCTGTTCCGCCGGAACGTCCCGCCAGCTCACGCCCTTGCACAGAACGTAGACGATGCCACGCAACGCAGCCCGGTCATCCGCGCGCAACCGCCCATACCGATGCCCCTCGGCGGACGATCCGGCAACAACGGGGCCACACGTTCCCACAGGTCATCCAGCACAAGATCAGCAGACACCCAACAGATCGTGTCGGCACAACACTCAACTCCCGGGGTCCACAATGCAGTTCATTCTGAAATGATCAGTTAGGCGGTACCGAGGCCGCGGGTGCCGACCGTCACACCACTCCACCCACGGTGGCTCGTCCAGGGCAGGGTCGAGGCCGGCGATGCCAGCACCTTCGAGGAACCATCCGGTCGTGATCGCTGCACTGGGTTTGAACTTGGTTGGGTGAAGTCGGTTCATCGGTCTGACGGTGGAGGGTTGGGTCCGGTAGGTCTGGGCGGGTGAGATACGCACAGGGCGGCGGGCTGACCGACGCCGGGAGGGCCGCGCGGGAGCGCATTCGGCTTCAGGCCGTGGAACGCTTCGAGCGCGGGGAGAAGAACAAGGACATCGCCACCGCACTGCGGGTGTCGGAGCGGTCGGTGGAACGGTGGCGGAAGTCCTGGCGCGAGCGGGGCGAGGCCGGGGTCCACTCGAAGGGCTCGCCGGGCCGCCCGAGGCTGGGGCCGGTCCAGATGGAGCGCCTCGAGCGGGAGCTGGAGCGTGGTCCGCTCGCGCACGGGTGGCCGGATCAGCGGTGGACCCTGGCGAGGATCAAGACGCTGATCGGCCGGCTGTTCCACATCTCCTACACGGTCGAGGGCACCTGGCTGCTGCTGAAGCGGCACGGCTGGCCGTGGCAGCAGCCGGCCCGGCGGGCGATTGAGCGGGACGACGAGGCGGTCGAGCTGTGGAAGAAGGAGGTCTGGCCGCAGGTAAAGGACAAGCGGCGGCCCGGGGTGCGTGGATCGCCTTCGAGTTGCGCCGTGAGGCGCTGTGATTCGTGTGGAGGTGAGAGACCTTCACCGCCGACCTGTCGTAGCAGGGGGGTGGAGCTGAGGGCAGCCTGATCCGGGTGGTGCCGGGGAGGGCGGGAGCGGCCCTGACAAAGCCGGGACGTGCCAGTACTGCCAGATGGTGCGGGTCCGGCGAGCGGGATGGAGAGGAGTACGCGAGGAACAGGCGTCTTTACGTCTCTTAACCTCGCGCTTTCATCAAGCGGGCTGTCCGGCAGACGGGCAGGAAAGCAGAAAGTGCCTCTGACCAGCAAGAATGAGGATTGTCGAGGTCCT
>NZ_JBHJVQ010000058.1:0-11674 GCF_042263835.1 Streptomyces sp. NPDC056128
GATGTCCTGGGCGTGGAGCGGGTGGGGGTGGAGGACAACTTCTTCGAGCTGGGCGGGCACTCCCTGCTGGCGGTCACCTTGGCCTCCCGGCTGCGTGAGCGCGGGGTCGGGGTGTCCGTGCGAGCACTCCTGATGGCACCGACGCCGGCCGGGCTGGCTGCGGCCGCGGGTACCGGTGGCGGAGGTGCGGTGGACGTTCCGCCGAACGGGATCCCCGGGGAAGGCGCGGAGGTCATCACGCCAGAGATGTTGCCGCTGGTCGAACTGACGCCGAAACAGATCGACTTGGTCTGCGCGTCGGTCGAGGGAGGCGCGCCGAACGTCGCCGACGTGTACCCGCTGGCGCCGTTGCAGGAGGGCATCTTCTTCCACCACCTGCTCGCCGACTCAGGGGACGCGGACCCCTATCTCCTCTCTCTCGCTCTGGGCTTCGACAGTCGTGAGCGGCTGGACGGGTTCCTGGCCGCGTTGCAGCAGGTGGTGGACCGGCACGACATCTATCGCACCGGGGTGATCTGGGAAGGGCTGCCCGAGCCGGTGCAGGTGGTCTGGCGGCGCGCCGTCGTCCCGGTCGGAGAGGTCCTCCTGCCCGGGAACGGCGACGCGGCGGCCGAGCTGTTGGAGGTCGCTGGGCGGTGGATGGACGTGCGGCGGGCGCCGTTGCTTCGGGTGCGTGTGGCGGCCGACCCGGTGACGGGGCGCTGGTTGGCACTGGTGCAGGTCCACCATCTGCTGCGCGATCACACGGCTCTGGAGGTGGTACTGAGCGAGGTCGCCGCGCTGCTGGACGGGCGCGGGGACGAGTTGCCCGTGCCGCTGCCCTTCCGGGACTTCGTGGCCCAGGCGCGGCTGGGCGTGTCCCGCGCGGAGCATGAGGAGTACTTCGCGGGGCTGTTGGGCGGAGTGACGGAGCCGACGCTGCCGTTCGGCCTGGCCGATGCCCATGGCGACGGTTCCGATGTGCAGCGGGTGCGGATGGCGGTGGACGACCTGCTGGCGCGGCGGGTGCGAGAGGGGGCGCGTGCGCTCGGGGTGAGTCCGGCGACGTTGTTCCACGTGGCGTGGGCGAGGGTGCTGGCGAGCCTCGCGGGCCGGACGGACGTGGTGTTCGGGACCGTACTGCTGGGCCGCATGAACGCGGGCGCGGGTGCCGAGCGGATTCCCGGCCCGTTCATGAACACCCTGCCGGTGCGGATGGACGTAGCGGATCTGGACGCTCTCGGCGCGGTGCGGGCCATGCAGGAGCAGCTGGCTGGCCTGCTGGTGCACGAGCACGCCCCGCTCGCCCTTGCGCAGGCAGCCAGCGGTGTAGCGGCCTCGGTGCCGCTGTTCACCACGCTGTTCAACTACCGCCACGGAAACCGTGTGCCCGGAGACGACACGCACGGCGGCGAGATGGTCGGCATGACGGTCCTGTCGACCGAGGACCGGACGAACTACCCATTGGTGGTCTCGGTCGATGACTCCGGGACCGGGTTCGTGCTGACGGCCGGGACGGCGGCACCGGGCGATCCGGAGCTGGTGTGCGCGTCGTTGCACACCGCCTTGGAAAGCTTGATCACCGGGCTGGAGGAGGCGCCGTCGACGCCGCTGCCCGCGGTGGAGGTGTTGGCACCCCGGGATCGTTCGCGGGTCCTGGAACGGTGGAATGACACCACGAAGACGATGCCTGACGTGACGGTCGTGGGCCTGTTCGAGCGACAGGTGTCGCGGACTCCCGACGCACCGGCGGTGATCTGCGGGGACGAGGAGATCAGCTACGCCCGCCTCGACGATCGGGCGGCACGACTGGCCCGGGTGCTGGTGGACCGGGGTGTCGGCCCGGAGTCGGTGGTGGCGGTCGCGATGGACCGTTCGATCGACCTGGTCGTGGCCCTGCTGGCGGTGCTGAAGGCCGGCGGCGCTTACCTGCCCGTTGACCTGGCGTACCCGGAGCAGCGCGTCGCCTTCATGCTCGCCGACGCGCGTCCGGTGTGCGTGATTGCCCGCGCTTCGTGGCGGGAGGAGGGGGCCGCCGGGTTGGGCGTGCCGATGCTCACGGTCGACGGGGACGGTAGCGGGAACGGTCCTGACCTGGCCGAGGACACCGAAGCCGGTGCGGGCGGCGGCGGTCAGCGCCCGCTGCTCCTCCCCGCCCACCCGATGTACGTGATGTACACCTCCGGTTCCACCGGGACCCCGAAGGGAGTCACGGTCACCCACGAGGCAGTGGTCAATCACGTACTCGCCCGCGTCGCAGAGTTCGGATGGGACCGGACGGACCGGCTGATGCTCACCGCACCCATGGGCTTCGACCCCTCGGTGTGGCAGACGTTCTGTCCCCTGGTGATCGGCGCGAGCTTGGTCATCGCGCCGACCGGAAGTACGGCCGACCCCGCTCACCTGGTGGAACTGGTACGGCGACACGACGTGACGGTGCTGCACCTGATCGCCTCGGCCCTGGCCGGGGTCCTGGAGGAGCCGACCGTGTCCGGCCTGTCCACCCTGCGGCAGTTGGCCAGCGGCGGTGAGGCGGTGCCCGGAGCCCTGCGAGACCGGGCCTTCGCGCTGTTCCCGCACATCGACCTCGTCCAGGGCTACGGACCGGCCGAGACCTGCATCGCGGTGACTTGGCACCGCTGCTCCCGGGAGGAGGAGACGGTCCCGCCGATCGGCGGTCCCGTCGCCAACACTCGCCTGTACGTGCTGGACCGGTACCTGCGGCCGGTCCCGCCCGGAGTCGCCGGTGAACTGTACGTCGCGGGCCTGCCGCTGGCCCGCGGTTACCACCACCGTCCGGGGCTGACCGGGGAGCGGTTCGTGGCATGCCCGTACGGCGGTGCGGGCGAGCGGATGTACCGGACCGGCGACCTGGTGCGGTGGCGCGCGGACGGGGTGCTGGTGTTTATGGGGCGGGCCGATGACCAGGTGAAGATCCGTGGTTTCCGGATTGAGCCGGGTGAGGTCGAGGCTGTGTTGGTTGCGCATCCGGGGGTGGTTCAGGCTGCGGTGATGGCTCGTGAGGATGTTCCGGGGGGTAAGCGTTTGGTTGCGTATGTGGTGGTGGAGGGGTCGGGGGTTTGGGAGGGGTTGGGTTCGGAGTTGCGGGCGTGGGTGGCGGGGAGGTTGCCGGAGTTCATGGTGCCGTCTGCGGTGGTGGTGTTGTCGGGTGGGCTGCCGATGTCGGTGAACGGGAAGGTGGACCGTTCCGCGTTGCCGGTTCCGGAGTACGCGTCTGCCGGTGGGCGGGGTCCTGCCACGGTGGCTGAGGAGCTGGTGTGTCAGGTGTTTGCCGAGGTGCTGGGTCTGGAGTGGGTGGGGGTTGAGCAGGACTTCTTCGGGCTGGGTGGGCATTCGTTGTTGGCGATGCGGTTGGTGTCGCGGTTGCGGGTGGTGTTCGGGGTCGAGGTGGGTGTGCGGGAGTTGTTCGAGGCGTCGACGCCGGCGGGGTTGGCGGTGCGGATTGCGGGTGCGGGTGTGGCGCGGGTGGGGTTGGTGCGGTGGGAGCGGCCGGAGCGGGTGCCGTTGTCGTTCGCGCAGCGGCGGTTGTGGTTCCTGGCGCAGATGGAGGGGCCCAGCCCCACCTACAACATGCCGACGGCACTGCGGCTGTCCGGGCAGGTCGACGTAGGTGCGCTGAGGTCGGCGCTCGCGGATGTGCTGGGGCGCCATGAGGTGCTGCGTACGGTGTTCCCGGCCCACGACGACGAGCCGTACCAGCAGGTGCTGGACCTCGCCGACGTCGGGAACGTCCTGCGGGTCGCCCAGGCCGCCGACGAAGAGCGGGCCGCGGAACTGGTGGCGGCCGAGATCGGCCACGGGTTCGACCTCGCGGCGGAGATCCCGGTGCGGGGCCTGCTGGTCAACACCGGTCCGGCCTCGTCGGTGCTGGTCGTGGTGTTCCACCACATCGCGGGAGACGGCTGGTCCATGGGGCCGTTGGCGCGGGACATCTCGGTGGCGTACGCGGCGCGGTGCGAGGGCGGTGCGCCCGGGTGGGAGCCGTTGCCGGTGCAGTACGCGGACTACACCCTCTGGCAGCGGGACCTGCTGGGGGAGGAGGACGACCCGGACAGCCTCCTCGCCGCCCAGGTCGGCCACTGGCGGCAGGCACTGACCGGGGCACCGCAGGAGCTGAACCTGCCGACGGACCGGCCGCGGCCGACGGAGGCCTCATACCGCGGCCACACGGTGCGACTGGACATCCCGGCGGAGGCACATGCCGAGCTAGCCTCGCTGGCCCGCCGACGAGGTGTCACGCTCTTCATGGTCGTCCAGGCCGGTCTGGCGGTACTGCTGTCGCGGCTGGGCGCCGGGGAGGACATCCCGATCGGCACCGCGGTGGCCGGGCGGACCGACCAGGCCCTGGACGGCCTGGTCGGGTTCTTCGTCAACACCCTGGTGCTCCGTACGGATCTGCACGGCGACCCCACCTTCGCCGAGATCCTGGACCGGGTACGCGAACGCGACCTGCAAGCGCTGGAGAACCAGGAGCTGCCGTTCGAGCGGCTGGTCGAACTCATGGCGCCGCAGCGCTCCATGGCACGCCATCCGCTGTTCCAAGTCATGCTCACCTTCCAGAACAACGACCCCGCGATGCTCGACCTGCCTGGCGTGCGGGCCGAGGCGTACACCGGGGGACCGCTGCCGGCCAAGTTCGATCTCGACGTGACGCTGGCGGAGGTCTTCGAGGACGGTCGACCGATGGGCCTGCGGGGCTCGGTCGTCGGAGCGGCGGACCTGTTCGACGCGGAGAGCGTCACGGCACTCGGGCACCGGCTGAACCGCGTGCTGACGACGGTGGCCGCCGACCCGGACGTACGGCTCCATGAGATCGATGTCCTGTCCGAGAACGAGCGCAGCCTGCTCCTCCCGGAGCGGGAGCGGGATCGGGAGCGCGAGCCGGATGATGGCGTGCCGGTCGCTGCACATGTGACGCTGCCCGGACTCTTCGAGGAACAGGCGGCACGGACGCCGGAAGCCGTGGCTTTGGTCTCCGGTGACCAGCGGATGACCTACGGGGAACTGAACGAGCAGGCGAACAGACTGGCACGGGTCCTGACGCGGCGTGGGGTGAGGCCGGAGTCCGTGGTGGCGGTGCTGATGGACCGGTCCGCGGAACTGATCGTGGCGTTGCTGGCCGTACTCAAGGCCGGCGGAGCCTACCTGCCGGTCGATCCCGCCTACCCCCGGGATCGGATCGCGTACGTGCTGGAGGACGCGGAGCCGGTGTGCGTGCTGACCACCGGCACGCTCGTGGATGTGCTGCCCGCTGCCCTGGTGGTCCCGACCCTGGTGCTGGACGACCTCGATGCGACGGCCGACCTCACGGCGGAGTCGTCCGCCGATCTGCGCGCGGCGGACCGGCCGGGAACGAGGACGACCGGAGAGCACCCGGCGTACGTGATCTACACGTCCGGGTCGACTGGCGCACCGAAGGGTGTGCTGGTGACGCATCACAACGTTGCGACGTTGTTCGGTGCGCTGCGCCGGCGGTTCGGCTTCGGCGCGGACGATGTGTGGTCGTGGTTCCACTCCTTCGCGTTCGACTTCTCGGTGTGGGAGATCTGGGGGGCGTTGCTGCACGGGGGCCGGCTCGTGGTGGTGCCGTACGACGTGTCGCGGTCCCCCGACGCGTTCCTGCGCATGCTGGCCGAGGAGCGGGTGACGGTCCTGTGCCAGACCCCGTCGGCCTTCTACGAGTTGATGCGCGCCGAGGAATCCGAGCCCGCGACCGAGGACTGGTCCTCGTTGCGGTGGGTCGTCTTCGGCGGCGAGGCGCTGGACGTGGAGCGGCTGGACGGCTGGTGGACGCGTCATCGGTCCGACGAACCGACGCTGGTGAACATGTACGGGATCACCGAGACGACGGTGCACGTCACGCTTGAGGTCGTGAAGCCGCCCGCGGGTGCGGGTGCGGGTGCGGGTGTCGGTGCTGGTGCTGGGGCATCGCGGGGAAGTGGGGTCGGGCGGGCGATTCCGGGTCTGCGTGTCTTCGCCCTGGACCGGCATCTCAAGCTGCTCCCGCCAGGCGTCACGGGCGAGCTGTACGTCGCCGGTGGCCAACTGGCACGGGGATACGTGGGCCGGGAGGGCCTGACGGCCGAGCGCTTCGTGGCATGCCCGTATGGCGTGCCGGGTGAGCGGATGTATCGGACCGGTGATCTGGGCCGGTGGACTGCTGATGGGCGGCTGATGCACATGGGACGGGCCGATGACCAGGTGAAGATCCGTGGTTTCCGGATTGAGCCGGGTGAGGTCGAGGCTGTGTTGGTTGCGCATCCGGGGGTGGTTCAGGCTGCGGTGATGGCTCGTGAGGATGTTCCGGGGGGTAAGCGTTTGGTTGCGTATGTGGTGGTGGAGGGGTCGGGGGTTTGGGAGGGGTTGGGTTCGGAGTTGCGGGCGTGGGTGGCGGGGAGGTTGCCGGAGTTCATGGTGCCGTCTGCGGTGGTGGGGTTGTCGGGTGGGCTGCCGTTGTCGGTGAACGGGAAGGTGGATCGGGGGGCGTTGCCGGTTCCGGAGTATGGGGTTAGCGGGGTCGGTGAGGTGGGTGTGGCTGGCGGTGGTGGGCGGGGTGGGGTGTCGGTGTTGGAGGAGTTGGTGTGTGGGGTGTTCGCGGAGGTGCTGGGTGTGGAGCGGGTGGGGGTTGAGCAGGACTTCTTCGAGCTGGGTGGGCATTCGTTGTTGGCGATGCGGTTGGTGTCGCGGGTGAGGGTGGTGTTGGGGGTGGAGTTGGGTGTGCGGGAGTTGTTCGAGGCGTCGACGCCGGCTGGGTTGGCGGCGCGGATCGCGGGCGCGGATGCGGCGCGAGTGGGGTTGGCGCGGTGGGAGCGGCCTGAGCGGGTGCCGCTGTCGTTCGCGCAGCGGCGGTTGTGGTTCCTGGCGCAGATGGAAGGACCCAGCCCCACCTACAACATGCCGGTGATACTGCGTCTGAGCGGGCAACTCGACACCGAGGCGCTGGAGACGGCGCTGGGCGATGTCACCGCTCGGCACGAGGTGCTGCGTACGGTGTTCCCCGCTCACGATGACGAGCCGTACCAGCAGGTGCTGGACCTGGACAGGGTGGGACGCATCCTGCGGACCACCGAGGTCACGAGCGAAGGAGAGACCGCCGCCCTGGTGGCCGCCGAGATCGGCCATGGGTTCGACCTCGCGGCCGAGATCCCCCTGCGTGCGTTGCTGATCCGCAGCGGGACGGATGTCCACCGGCTGGTGGTGGTGATCCACCATGTCGCAGGGGACGGCTGGTCGACGGACCTGCTGGCCCGGGACCTGTCGGCCGCCTACGCGGCGCGGCGCCAGGACCAGGAGCCGGAGTGGCTGCCGCTGCCGGTGCAGTACGCGGACTACACCTTGTGGCAGCGCGAACTGCTCGGCGACAAGGACGATCCGGAGAGCCTGCAGGCAACCCAGATCGCCTACTGGCGTGAGGCACTGCAGGGCGCCCCGGAGGAGCTGCGGCTGCCGACGGACCGCCCACGTCCGCCGGTGCCCTCCCACCGGGGTGACGCGATCACGTTCGACCTCCCCGCTGCCGTTCACGAGGAGTTGACGGCGCTGGCGCGTGCGCAGGGTGTCACGTCGTTCATGGTGGTGCAGGCGGCGTTGGCGGTACTGCTGTCCCGGCTGGGGGCGGGCGAGGACATCCCGATCGGCACCGCGGTGGCGGGACGAACCGACCAGGCACTGGACGGACTGGTTGGCTTCTTCGTCAACACCTTGGCCTTGCGCACCGACCTGACGGGCAACCCGAGCTTCACCGACGTACTGGCCCGGGTACGCGAACACGACCTGGCCGCTCTCGACCACCAGGACGTGCCGTTCGAGCGGCTGGTCGAAGTGCTCGCCCCCACCCGGGTACGGGCTCGGCACCCCCTCTTCCAGGTCATGCTCACCGTCGAGAAGGCAAACGAGGCAGCACTCGAACTGCCCGGCATCCAGACGGAGGCTCAGCTGCCCGAGGGCAAGCCGGCCAAGTTCGATCTCAGCGTCACCGTGACCGAAACGCGTGACGACGACGGCCGCCCGGCCGGCCTGAGCTGTTCGTTGACGGTTGCGGCCGACATGTTCGACCGGACGACCGCGGACACCATTGGTCAGCGGTTCGCACGTGTCCTGACCGGGGTCGTCGCCAAGCCTCAGGCACGGGTACGGCAGATCGACATCCTCACTGACGCGGAACGGCGACAGATCCTCGGCGGGTGGAACACCACCGCGGAGCCCCAGACTGTATCGGGCCTCTTCGAGCGGCGGGTGGCGCGGGATCCGGGTGCAGTGGCGGTGGAGCAGGGTGGGGTGGGTGTGTCGTATGGGGAGTTGAATGCTCGTGCGAATCGGTTGGCGCGGGCGTTGGTGGGTGAGGGGGTGGGCGCGGAGTCTGTGGTGGCGGTGTCGATGGAGCGGTCGGTTGATTTGGTGGTTGCCCTGCTTGCTGTGTGGAAGGCGGGTGGGGCGTATGTGCCGGTGGATCCTGGGTGGCCGGCGGCGCGTATGGGTGTGGTGTTGGGGGATTGTGGTGTGCGTGTTGCCGTGGCGGATGCGGGTGCGGGTGGTGGGGTGTTTGGTCGGGTCGCGGGCGAGTGTGGGGTGCGGGTGTTGGGGGCGGAGGCTGGTATTGGGTTGGATGAGGGGGATTTGGGTGTGGGTGGGTTGGGGGGTGTGGCCGCGTATGTGATGTATACGTCGGGGTCGTTGGGGGTGCCGAAGGGGGTGGTGGTGTGTCAGCGGGATGTGGTGGGTTTGGTGGTGGATGGGTGCTGGGGTGTGGTGTCGGGGTGTCGGGTGTTGGGGTGGGCTCCGTTTGCGTTTGATGCGTCGGTGTACGAGTTGTGGGTGACGTTGGTGGGTGGTGGGGTGGTGGTGTTGGCGCCGGTGGGTGAGGTGGATGGTGGTGTGTTGCGGTCGCTGGTGGCGGGTGGTGGGTTGGATCGGGTGCATGTGACGGCGGGGTTGTTGCGGGTGCTGGTGGAGGAGGATGCGGGTTGTTTCGTGGGGGTGGGTGAGGTGTTGACGGGTGGGGATGTGGTGCCGTCGGGTGTGGTGTCGGGGGTGTTGTCGGCTGTGCCTGGGGTTGTGGTGCGGCATTTGTATGGGCCGACGGAGGTGACGTTGTGTGCGACGCAGTGGGTGGTGGGGGATGTGGGGTTGGTGCCGGGGGTGTTGCCGATTGGCCGGCCGTTGGAGAACACGCGGGTGTATGTGCTTGATGATGGTCTGTCGCCGGTTCCTCCGGGTGTTGTGGGTGAGTTGTATGTGGCGGGGACGGGTGTTGCGCGGGGGTATCACGGGCGGCCTGGGCTGACGGGCGAGCGGTTTGTCGCGTGCCCGTTCAGTGAGCCGGGTGGGCGGATGTATCGGACGGGGGATCTGGCTCGGTGGAGTGCGGACGGGCAGTTGGTGTTCGTGGGTCGTGCGGATGATCAGGTGAAGGTGCGGGGGTTCCGGGTTGAGCCTGGTGAGGTGGAGGCCGTGCTGGCGGCGCATCCTGGGGTGGGTCAGGCGGTGGTGGTCGCGCGTGAGGATGTGCCGGGAGACAAGCGTCTGGTCGCCTACGTCGTGCCCGGGGGCGAGGGCGAGGACCAGCGCGAGGGCTCGGGCGAGGTGTCGGGCATGGGTGGCGTGGACGGCCCACTCAGTGCTGAGCTACGTGGCTTTGTCGGCGAACAATTGCCGGAGTACATGGTCCCCGCGGTGGTGGTCGAGCTGGCGAGCCTGCCGCTGACCGTGAATGGAAAGGTGGACCGGGCGGCGTTGCCGGCGCCGGAGTACGCGGTGGCCGGAGGGGGGCGTCAGGCCGCCACGGAGGAGGAGCGGATCCTCTGCGAGATCTTCGCCGACGTCCTGGGCCTGGACACGGTGGGCCCAGACGACGACTTCTTCGAATTGGGGGGCCACTCCCTCCTTGTGACGCGATTGGTGAGCCGCATTCGTTCGAGGCTGGGTGTCGAGGCGGGCATCTGGCTCCTGTTCGAGGTTCCGACTCCCGCCAGGCTGGCGCTCCGGATCGCGGAGGCAGCTCCGGCGCGAGTGGGGTTGGTGCCTTGGGAGCGGCCTGAGCGGGTGCCGTTGTCCTTTGCTCAGCGGCGGTTGTGGTTCCTGGCGCATTTGGAGGGGCCGAGCGCGACGTACAACATGCCGGTTGCGTTGCGGTTGGAGGGTGCGTTGGACGTGGCCGCGCTGCGGGTGGCGTTCGGCGATGTGCTGGAGCGGCATGAGGTGCTGCGGACGGTGTTCCCGGTGGTGGACGGGGAGCCGTATCAGCAGGTGTTGGCGCCTTCAGAGGTGGGTGAGGTGCTTCGGGTCAGGCGGGCCGCCGAGGGGGAGGTGGCGGGTCTGGTGGCGCAGGAGACCGGGCGCGGGTTCGATCTCGGGGTTGAGGTGCCGTTGCGGGCGTTGTTGGTTGAGGTCGGCGCGGATGTTCATGTGTTGGTGGTGGTGGTGCATCACGTTGCGGGCGATGGGTGGTCGATGGGACCGCTGGCGCGGGACATCTCGGTGGCGTACACGGCGCGGTGTGACGGTCGTGCGCCCGGTTGGGAGCCGTTGCCGGTGCAGTACGCGGATTACGCGCTGTGGCAGCGGGAGCTGCTGGGTGATGAGGGTGATCCGGGCAGTGTGCTGGCCGGACAGGTGGGATTCTGGCGCGATGCGTTGGCGGGGGCGCCGCAGGAGCTGGCGCTGCCGGGCGACCGGCCGCGGCCGGCAGCCGCGTCGCACCGGGGCCACACGGCGTCGGTCGTCGTCCCGGCGGAGGTGCACGCGCAGCTGGCGGCGCTGGCGCGGGAGCAGGGCGTGACGCTGTTCATGGTGGTGCAGGCCGCGTTGGCCGTGCTCCTGTCGAAGTTGGGTGCGGGCGAGGACATTCCCGTCGGGACGGCGGTGGCCGGCCGTACCGACCAAGCCCTCGATGACCTGGTCGGGTTCTTCGTCAACACCCTGGTGCTCCGCACCGATGTGTCGGGGGACCCGACCTTCGGCGAGCTGCTGGAGCGGGTCCGGGAGACAAGCCTGGCGGCGCTGGAGCATCAGGAGGTGCCGTTCGAGCGGTTGGTGGAGGTGCTGGCGCCGGATCGTTCGCTGGCGCGGCATCCGCTGTTCCAGGTCATGCTCACTCTGCAGAACGTGGATGGGGCGGGTCTGGAGTTGCCGGGTGTGCGTGTGGCGCCGGTGGGGGTGCAGCTGGCGGCGGCGAAGTTTGATCTTGATGTGTCGTTGGGTGAGGTGGTTGATGGTGAGGGTCGTCCTGGGGGGTTGCGGGGGTCGGTTACGGGGTCGGTGGATCTGTTTGATGCGGGGACGGTGGAGCGGGTCGGTCGGTGGTTGGTGAGGGTCCTGTCTGTTGTGGTTGAGGATCCGCAGGTGCGGGTGGGGCAGGTTGAGGTGTTGTCGGAGGCGGAGCGGGAGCAGGTGGTGGCGGGGTGGAATTCCGCCGTCGAGCCGGTGCCGGGTGTGACGTGGGTGGAGTTGTTCGAGCGGCAGGTGGTGCGGGATGCGGGTGCGGTGGCGGTGGTGTGTGGGGATGAGTCGTTGACGTATGGGGAGTTGGATGAGCGTTCTGGTCGGTTGGCGGGTGTGTTGGTGGGTCGGGGTGTGGGGCCGGAGTCGGTGGTGGGGGTGGTGTTGGAGCGGTCGGTGGATGTGGTGGTGGCGTTGTTGGGGGTGTGGAAGGCGGGGGGTGCGTATGTGTTTGTTG
>NZ_JBHJVQ010000059.1:0-11499 GCF_042263835.1 Streptomyces sp. NPDC056128
CCAACCCGCACATCCCCCGCCACCACCGACAACACCCGCACCAACCGCTCAGCAAACACCCCCACACTCACCCCATCGAACAAATCCACCGACCCCGTAACCGACCCCCGCAACCCCCCAGGACGACCCTCACCATCAATCACCTCACCCAACGACACATCAAGATCAAACTTCGCCGCCGCCAGCTGCACCCCCACCGGCGCCACACGCACACCCGGCAACTCCAGAGCCGCTCCATCCACGTTGTGGAGGGTGAGCATGACCTGGAACAGCGGATGCCGCGCGAGCGAACGATCCGGCGCCAGCACCTCCACCAACCGCTCGAACGGCACCTCCTGATGCTCCAAAGCCGCCAGGCTTGTCTCCCGTACCCGCTCCAGCAGCTCGCCGAAGGTCGGGTCCCCCGACACATCGGTGCGGAGCACCAGGGTGTTGACGAAGAACCCCACCAGGTCATCGAGGGCCTGGTCGGTACGGCCGGCCACCGCCGTACCGACGGGAATGTCTTCGCCCGCACCGAGCCGGGACAGCAGTACCGCAAGCGCGGCCTGCACCACCATGAACAGCGTCACGCCCTGCTCCCGCGCCAGCGCCGCCAGCTGCGCGTGCACCTCCGCCGGGACGACGACCGACGCCGTGTGGCCCCGGTGCGACGCGGCTGCCGGCCGCGGCCGGTCGCCCGGCAGCACCAGTTCCTGCGGCGCCCCCGCCAGCGCGTCCCGCCAGAAGCTGACCTGGCCGGCCAGCACACTGCCCGGATCACTCTCATCACCCAGCAGCTCCCGCTGCCACAGGGTGTAGTCCGCGTACTGCACCGGCAGCGGCTCCCAACCGGGTACACGGCCGTCACGCCGTGCGGCGTACGCGACGGAGATGTCCTGGGCCAGGGGGCCCATGGACCATCCATCTCCCGCAACGTGATGCACCACCACGACCAGGACGTGCACATCCGCACCGGTCTCGAGCAGGAGCGCCCGCAGCGGTACCTCGACGGCGAGGTCGAACCCGCGTCCGGTCTCCTCCATCACCAGGTCTGCCACCTCATCCTCGGCGGCCTGTGCGACCCGGAGCACCTCCCCCAGCTCACCGGCAGTCAGAACCTGCTGATACGGCTCCCCGTCCACCACCGGGAACACCGTCCGCAGCACCTCATGCCGCTCCAGCACATCACCGAACGCCGACCGCAGCGCAGCCACGTCCAACACACCGTCCAGACGCAACGCGATCGGGATGTTGTACGTCGCGCTCGGCCCCTCCAACTGCGCCAAGAACCACAACCGCCGCTGAGCGAACGACAACGGCACCCGCTCCGGCCTCTCCCACCGCACCAACCCCGCCCGCGCCGCATCCGCACCCGTGATCCGCCCAGCCAACCCCGCCGGAGTCGGAGCCTCGAACAAGGCCCGCACACCCAACTCGACCCCGAACACCACCCTCAACCGCGACACCAACCGCATCGCCAACAACGAATGCCCACCCAGCGTGAAGAAGTCCTGCTCAACCCCCACCCACTCCAGACCCAGCACCTCGGCAAACGCCTGACACACCAGCTCCTCGGCCACCGTGGCAGGACCCCGCCCACCAGCAGACGAATACTCAGGCGCCGGCAGCGCGGAACGGTCCAGCTTCCCGTTCACCGACAGCGGCAACCCGTCCAGCACCACCACCGCCGACGGCACCATGTACTCCGGCAACCGCCCAGCCACGAAGCTCCGCAGGTCACCATCCACCGGGCCGTCGCCCTCGGGCACGACGTAGGCGACCAAGCGCTTGTCACCCGGAACGTCCTCACGAGCGACCACCACCGCCTGGCCCACCCCAGGATGCGCGGCCAGGACAGCCTCGACCTCAGCCGGCTCAACCCGGAACCCGCGGACCTTCACCTGATCATCCGCACGGCCCACGAAGGCCAGCTGCCCGTCCACCGTCCACCGCGCCAGATCACCGGTCCGGTACATCCGCTCACCCAGACCACCGAACGGACACGCCACGAAGCGTTCCCCGGTCAGTCCCGGACGCTGGTGATAGCCACGGGCCAGCTGCACGCCAGCGACATACAACTCCCCCGCCACCCCAGGCGGCACCGGCTCCAGGAACCGGTCCAGCACATACACCCGCGCATTCGCCACCGGCCCACCCACCGCAGGCACACCCACCCCATCGTCAAACACCTGCCCGGCGGTGACCATCACCGTCGCCTCCGTCGGCCCATACGTGTTCACCAACACCCGGCCACCCGCCCACACCCGCGCCACCTCAGCCGACAACAGCTCACCGCCCACCAGCACCCGCTCCAGCCCCGGCATCCCCGCCGGGTCGACCACACCCAGCAGCGAGGGCACCACACTCGCCACGCTTACCTCTTCCCGCACCACCAGGTCAGCCAGCAACCCCGCATCCGCCCGCTCCGCCTCCGACGCCACGACCAGCCGGCCACCCGACGCCAACGCCACCGCAACATCCAGCACCGAACCGTCAAACCCAAACGACGCAAACTGCAACACCCCCACCCCAGGGCCAGCACCCAGCACCGGACCCAGAGCCGCCACCAAACCCACCACCGCCCCCTGAGACACCACCACACCCTTCGGCACACCCGACGACCCCGACGTAAACATCACATACGCCGCCACACCCGGCCCAGCACCCACAGGACCCACCACCGGCGCAGAAACCACCCCCGCATCATCCAGACACACCACCGGCACACCCAGACCATCCGGCAACCCACCAGCCAGCCCCCGGACCGTCACCACACACACCGGCCCCGCCTCCGCCAGCACCACCCTCACCCGCTCCACCGGATACGACGGATCAACAAACACATACGCACCCCCCGCCTTCCACACCCCCAACAACGCCACCACCACATCAACCGACCGCTCCAACACCACCCCCACCACCGACTCCAACCCCACACCCCGACCCACCAACACACCCGCCAACCGACCAGAACGCTCATCCAACTCGCCGTAAGTCAGCCTCTCCTCCCCACACACCACCGCCACCGCACCCGGATCCCGCACCACCTGCCGCTCGAACAACTCCACCCACGTCACATCCGGCACCGACACAGCACCGTCGTTCCAGCCGTCCACCACCTGCTCCCGCACCGACGGCGGCAGCACATCCACACCACCCAACGCCGCCCCCGGCGCAACCTCCAACGCCCCCACCAGCTCCCCCACCGCCCTCTGCACCAACTCACACACCAACCCGGCATCCCCCGGAGCCACCGCATCAACCGCCACCGCAAACCCAGACCCCAAATCATCCACCGCAACCGCCAGCGGATAATTCGTCCGCTCCTGCGCGAACAACAGCTCAACACCCGCAGCCCCACCACGCACCGAAGCACCAGCACCCGCCCCCGGGCCGCCATGGCGATAGTTGAACAGCGAGGTGAACAACGGAGCCGAAGCCGGCACCGCACTGACCTTCTGCGCCAGCGCGAGCGGGGCGTGCTCGTGCACCAACAGGCCGGCCAGCTGTCCCTGCATCGCCCGCACCGCACCGACTACATCCAGGGCCGCCACGTCTACCCGCACCGGAAGCGTGTTGATGAACGGACCCGGAATCCGCTCCGCCCCCACCCCCGCATTCATCCGCCCCAGCAACAGCGTCCCGAACACCACATCCGACCGCCCGGCCAGGCTCGCCAGCACCCGCGCATACGCGACGTGGAACAACGTCGCCGGACTCACCCCCAACCCACGGGCCTGCTCCCGGACACGCCCCGCCAGCCCCTCATCCACCACCAGCCGCGCCTGCTTCACACCCGTGCCGTCGCCGCGCGTATCGGCCAGGCCGAACGGCAGCGTCGGCTCCGTCACATCCCTCAGCAGCTCAGCGAAGAACTCCTCATGCTCCGCACGGGAGACCCCCAGCCGGGCCTGCGCCACGAAGTCCCGGAACGGCAGCGGCACCGGCAACTCATCCCCGCGCCCCTCCATCAACGCCGCGACCTCACCCAGCACCACCTGCAATGCGGTGTGGTCCTGGAGCAGGTGGTGCACCTGCACCAGCCCAAGCCACCGACCCGTCCTCCCCGGGTCAGCCGCCACGTGCACCCGCAGCAACGGCGCCTGCCGCAGATCGATCCACCGTCCGGCGAGCGCCTGCAGCTCAGCCTGCGGATCACCGTCTCCGGTCAGGAGGACCTCTGTCACGGGAACCGCCGCACGCCGCCGGACCACCTGCAACGGCTCCGGCAATCCCTCCCACACGAGCCCGGTGCGGTAGATGTCGTGCCGGTCCACCACCCGCTGCAGCGCCGCCAGGAACCCATCCAGCCGCTCACGGCTGTCAAAGCCCAGCACCATCGGCACGAGGTATACGTCCGCCGCACCAGGGCCGGTGAGCAGGTGATGGAAGAAGATGCCCTCCTGCAACGGCGCCAGTGGATACACGTCGGCCACATTCGCCGCCCCGCCCTCGACCGACTCGCAGACCAAGTCGATCTGCGCCGCCGTCAGCTCCACCAGCGGCAGCATCTCCGGCGTAATCACCTCCACACCCTGCTCAGGGATGCCGTTCGCAGGCACCTCCACCACGCCCCCGCCACTGCCGGCAGCTGCCAGCGCCGCAGGCGTCGGAGCCTCGAACAGCACCCGCACCGACACCCCGAACCCACGCTCACGCAACCGCTGCACCAACGACACCGCCAGCAACGAGTGCCCACCCAGCTCGAAAAAGTTGTCCTCCACCCCCACCCGCTCCACACCCAGAACATCCGCGAACACCTGACACACCAGCTCCTCAGCCACCGTGGCAGGACCCCGCCCACCGCCAGACGCGTACTCCGGAGCCGGCAGCGCGGAACGGTCCAGCTTCCCGTTCACCGACAACGGCAACTCATCCAGCACCACCACCGCCGACGGCACCATGAACTCCGGCAACCGCTCTGCGGCAAACCCCCGCAGATCATCACCCTGCGCACCCTCATCCGCGAGGACCACATACGCGACCAGGCTCTTGTCCCCAGGAGCATCCTCACGCGCAACCACCACCGCCTGACCCACCCCGGGATGCCCCGCCAGGACCCCCTCCACCTCACCCGGCTCAACCCGGAACCCCCGCACCTTCACCTGATCATCCGCACGACCCACGAACACCAACTGCCCGTCCGCGGTCCACCGCGCCAGGTCGCCGGTCCGGTACATCCGCTCACCCGGACCACCGAACGGGCAGGCCACAAACCGTTCGCCCGTCAGCCCCGGTCGACCTCGATATCCGCGAGCCAGACCCGCACCCCCCAGATGCAGCTCCCCCGCCACACCCGGCGGGACCGGCTCCAGGAACCTGTCCAGGACATAGACGCGGGTGTTGTCGACCGGCCGGCCGATCGGGACACCCCCGCCCAGCGCGTCACTCGGGCTCCCATGCCAAGACGTCGAATCGACCGTCGTCTCCGTCAGCCCGTACAGGTTGTACAACTCCACACCGAGGAGGTCGGTGACGCGCTCATGCAAAGCACCCGGCAATACCTCGCCGCCGCAGAACAGCATCCGCAGGCTCGCGCAATCGACCGCCCCGGATTCGGCGGCGAACGCCGACAGCAACGAAGGAACGAACTGCGCGACAGTGACTTCCTCACGCTGCATCAGATCCACCAGGTAGGCCGGGTCGCGATGCCCATCCGGCGCGGCGATCACCAACGCCGCCCCGGACATCAACGGCCACCACAGCTCCCAGACCGACGCGTCGAACCCGAACGGCGTCTTGTGCAGAACTCGATCCGACGCCTCCAGCCCGAACACCCGTTGCATCCAGTTCATGTGATTGACCAGGCCGCCGTGGGTGACCACCACGCCCTTCGGCCGCCCCGTCGACCCGGACGTATACATCACATACGCCGCGTGCCCGGCCGTCAGGACCGGACCCGTCCGCTGCCCCCTCCCGACCGACACCGCCTCGTCGACGGCAAGCACGGGCACGGCCAGATCTGCCGGAAGTTCACCAGCCTGCGCACGCGTCGTGAGCACACAGGACGGCCGGGCGTCGGACAACGTGAACGCGATCCGTTCAGAGGGATAGCCGGGATCAACCGGAAGGTAGGCAGCACCGGCCTTCCACACCGCCAGCAGCCCCGCCACCAGCTCAACCGACCGCTCCAGCATGACCGCCACGACCGACTCCGGCCCCACACCCCGACCGGTCAATACCTCCGCCAGCCGGTTCGCCCGCTCATCCAACTCCCCATACGACACCCGCTCATCCCCACACACCACCGCAACCGCGCCCGGGTCCCGAGCCACCTGCTCCGCAAACAGCTGGGCCAGCGTGGTGTCTGAAACCGTGATGGCGGTGTCGTTCCAGCCCACCAGCATCTGCTCGCGCTCGACACCGGAAAGGAGCGCGATCTCGCGCAGTGGTCCTTCCGGAGCCTCTTCCAGCGCAGTGATCAGCCCGTCAAGGGCGGTGTGCAGCGATGCGCACACGAGTTCCGGATCACCTGGAGCAATCACGTCAGTCGTGAGTCCGAACCTTGAACCGTCGTCATTTACCGCAACGGCCAAGGGGTAGTTCGTGAGGTCCTGGCTGTGTACAAGATCCACGCCAGCCAAGGCGCGTCGGCCGCCCTGAGTGGAAGTGGAAGCCGTGCCCGACTGAGGACCGCGACGGTAGTTCAGCAGCGACGTGAACAGCGGGGCTGAGGCCGGGACGCCGCTGGCCTTCTGCGCCAGGGCGAGCGGGGCGTGCTCGTGCACCAGCAGGCCGGCCAGCTGCCCCTGCATCGCCCGCACCGCACCCACGACGTCCAGGCCCGCCACGTCCACCCGCACCGGCAGAGTGTTCATGAACGGACCAGGCACCCGGTCCGCACCCCGCCCGGCATTCATCCGGCCCAGCAACAACGTCCCGAACACCACATCCGACCGACCCGCCAGACCCGCGAGCACCCGCGCCCACGCCACATGGAACAACGTCGCCGGACTCACCCCCAACCCACGCGCACTCTCCCGCACCCGCACCGCCAGCCCGTCATCCACCCTCAACCGCGCCGACCGCACACCCGTGCCATCACCACGAGCATCAGCCAGGCCGAACGGCAACGTCGGCTCCGTCACATCACCCAACAGCTCAGCGAAGAACTCCTCATGCTCCGCACGCGAAACCCCCAACCGCGCCTGCGCCACAAAGTCGCGGAAGGGCAGCGGCACCGGCAAATCACCCCCACGCCCCTCCATCAGCAGCGCGACCTCGCTCAGCACCACTTCCGCGGCGGTGTGGTCCTGGAGCAGGTGATGCACCTGCACCAACCCAAGCCACCGACCCGTCCTCCCCGGGTCAGCCGCCACGTGCACCCGCAGCAACGGTGCCTGCCGCAGATCGATCCACCGTCCGGCGAGCGCCTGCAGCTCAGCCTGCGGGTCGACCTCCCCGCTCAGGACCACCTCGGTGACCGGGATGACGGCACGCCTCCGGACCACCTGCACCGGCTCCGGCAGCCCCTCCCACACGAGCCCGGTCCGGTAGATGTCGTGCCGGTCCACCACCCGCTGCAACGCCGCCAGGAACCCATCCAGCCGCTCACGACTGTCAAAGCCCAGCACCATCGGCACCAGGTACACATCCGCCTCACCAGGACCGGCCAGCAGGTGATGGAAGAAGATGCCCTCCTGCAACGGCGCCAGCGGATACACATCCGCCACATTCGCCGCCCCACCCTCCACCGACGCACAGACCAAGTCGATCTGCGCCGCCGTCAGCTCCACCAGCGGCAGCATCTCCGGCGTAATCACCTCCACACCCTGCTCAGGGATGCCGTTCGCAGGCACCTCCACCACGCCCCCGCCACTGCTGGCAGCTGCCAGTGCCGCGGGCGTCGGCGCCTCGAACAACACCCGCACCGACACCCCGAACCCACGCTCACGCAACCGCTGCACCAACGACACCGCCAGCAACGAATGCCCACCCAGCTCGAAAAAGTTGTCCTCCACCCCCACCCGCTCGACGCCCAGCACCTCCTCGAACACCTGGCACACCAGCTCCTCAGCCACCGTGGCAGGACCCTGCCCAGCGCCAGCCGAATAGTCCGGGGCGGGGAGCGCTGCCCGGTCCACCTTGCCGTTCACCGACAGCGGCAACTCATCCAGAGCCACCACTGCCGACGGCACCATGAACTCCGGCAACCGAGCACCTACGTAGATACGCAAGTCCGCTGCTGCTACCTCCCCACCAGTAAGAACCACATATGCGACGAGGCGCTTGTCCCCAGGCGCATCCTCGCGTGCGACCACGACCGCCTGGCCCACCCCGGGATGCGCCGCCAAGACGCCCTCGACCTCACCCGGCTCCACCCGGAACCCCCGCACCTTCACCTGATCATCCGCACGGCCAACGAAAACCAACTGCCCGTCCGCACTCCACCGCACCAGGTCACCGGTCCGATACATCCGCTCACCCACACCACCGAACGGACACGCAACAAACCGCTCACCCGTCAGCCCAGGCCGCCCCTGATACCCCCGCGCCACACCCGTCCCCGCCACATACAACTCACCCGCCACACCCGGAGGCACCGGCTCCAGGAACCGGTCCAGCACATACACCCGCGTGTTCTCCAACGGCCGGCCAATCGGCAACACCCCCGGCACCGACCCCACATCCCCCACCACCCACTGCGTCGCACACAACGTCACCTCCGTCGGCCCATACAAATGCCGCACCGAAGCCTCTGGGGCAGCCGCCAGCACCCCCGACACCGCAGCCGACGGCACCACATCCCCACCCGTCAACACCTCACCCACCCCAGCAAAGCAACCCGCATCCTCCTCCACCAGCACCCGCAACAACCCCGCGGTCACATGCACCCGATCCAACCCACCACCCGCCACCAACGACAGCAGCACACCACCGTCCACCTCACCGACCGGCGCCAGCACCACCACCCCACCGCCCGCCAACGTCACCCACAACTCGTACACCGACGCATCAAACGCAAACGGAGCCCACCCCAACACCCGACACCCCGCCACCACACCCCAGGACCCGTCCACCACCAAACCCACCACATCCCGCTGACACACCACCACACCCTTCGGCACCCCCAACGACCCCGACGTATACATCACATACGCCGCCACACCCCCCAACCCACCCACACCCAAACCCACACCTGGATCCACCCCCGCCAACTCCACCACCACACCCGGATCATCCAGACACACCACCGGGACCGAAGCCCCATCAGGCAGCATCCCGGCCAGATCACTCACCGTCACCACACACACTGGCCCCGCATCCCCCACCATCAACTCCACCCGCTCCGCCGGATACGACGGATCAAGCGGCAGATACGCACCCCCCGCCTTCCACACACCCAACAACGCCACCACCAAATCAACCGACCGCTCCAACATCACCCCCACCACCGACTCCAACGCCACCCCACGCCCCCTCAACACACCCGCCAACCGAGACGACCGCTCATCCAACTCCCCATACGTCAGCGTCTCCTCCTCACCTACCACTGCCGGCGCATCCGGAGTCCGTGCGACCTGCTCCGCGAACAACTCCACCCAGGTCACATCAGGCACCGACACACCCGTGTCGTTCCAGCCCTCCACCACCTGAAGGCGCTCAGCCTCGGACAGAACCTGGACCTGCCCAAGCCGCATCTGCGGCGTCGTCACCGCACCTGTCAGCACCCGCACCAACCAGCGTCCGATCCGCTCTACGGTGTCGGCGTCGAACAGATCGGCCGATCCCGTCAGCGACCCGCGCAACCCCCCAGGACGCCCCTCGCCATCAACCACCTCACCCAATGACACATCAAGATCAAATCGAGAAGGCAGTTCGTGATCAATCATCATCTGGGCACGAAGACCGGCGAGCTGAAGTGTCGCCTGACCCGTGTTTCGAACGCTGAGCATCACCTGGAACATCGGATGGCGGGCAAGAGACCGATCTGCTGCCAGCAGTTCCACGAGCCGCTCGAACGGAACGTCCTGGTGGTCGAGAGCAGCAAGGCTCGTCTCCCGCACCCGTGCCAGCAGCTCGCTGAAGGTCGGGTCACCTGACATATCGGTGCGCAGCACCAGAGTGTTGACGAAGAAGCCGACCAGGTCATCCAGTGCCTGATCCGTGCGTCCGGCAACCGCTGTACCGATCGGGATGTCATCTCCCGCACCCAACCGCTCCAGCAACACGGCCAGAGCGGCCTGCACCACCATGAACAGCGTGACGCCCTGCTCCCGCGCCAGCAAAACCAGCCGAGCATGCACCTCCGCCGGGACTTCAAGCGTCACCGTGTGGCCCCGGTGCGAGGCCATCGCCTCCCGCGGCCGGTCGACCGGCAGGAGCAGTTCCTGGGGCGCCCCCACGAGCGCTCGACGCCAGTAGCCCACCTGCTCCGCCAGCACACTGCCCGGATCATCCTCGTCACCGAGCAGTTCACGCTGCCAGAGGGTGTAGTCCGCGTACTGCACCGGCAGCGGCTCCCAGCCGGGCGCACGACCGTCACACCGCGCCGCATACGCGACGGAGATGTCCCGCGCCAACGGCCCCATTGACCAGGCGTCCCCCGCGATGTGATGGAGCACGACCGCCAGCACATGCCTGTCCGCACCGGTCTCGATCAGTAATCCACGCAGTGGGACCTCGGTCGACAGATCAAACCCGCGCCCGATCTCCTCCGCAACCAGATCCCCGGCCTCCCCCTCGGTGGCCCGCCTGACCCTCAGAACCTCCCCCACCTCACCGGCAGCCAGGATCTGCTGATACGGCTCTCCGGAAAGGGAAGGGAATACCGTCCGCAACACCTCATGCCGGGAGATCACGTCGCTCATTGCCGCCTGCAACGCCCCGACATTGAGGGCACCCTCCAGACGCAGCACAACCGGCATGTTGTAGGTCGCGCTCGGCCCCTCCAACTGCGTCAGGAACCACAACCGCCGCTGGGCGAAAGACAACGGAGTCATCGGGCTTCCCCCTCCTTACGCATGGGCCGCAGAGGCGGCCGGGCAGGTTTCCGCTCACTTCCAAGTCGCACCGCGAGTGCCGCAGGCGTCGGCGCCTCGAACAGCGTCCGCATCTCTACCTCGGCCCCAAGGACCGCCCGTATCTGAGAAACCAGGCGAGTCGCGAGCAAGGAGTGTCCGCCGAGTTCAAAGAAGTCATCATCCGCCCCGACCCGGTCCAACCCGAGCACCGTCGCGAATGCCTCGCACAAGACGCGTTCTTCCCGGGTGGCCGGCTCACGGCCTCCGCCTGCGGCTCCGTGTTCCGGAGCGGGCAGCGCAGCACGGTCGAGCTTGCCATTCGCGGTCAAGGGGAAAAGTGGCAGGGAAACGAACGCAGAAGGAACCATGGAGCCAGGAAGCCGCCCGGCGGCAAATTCCCGAAGCTCCGCGGTCAGGTCCTCGCCCGCCCGAGTTCCCTCTTCACCCGCCGGCACGATGTAGGCGACGAGCCGCACATCCCCCGGCACATCCTCACGCGGAACCACCACCACCTGACCCACCCCCGCATGAGACCCCAACACCGCCTCCACCT
>NZ_JBHJVQ010000060.1:0-9369 GCF_042263835.1 Streptomyces sp. NPDC056128
CCCTCCAGACGCGCGGTGTACGCCTGTCCGAGATCCCGCAGGAACGGGGTGGTGGACCAGCCGTCGGAGGCGATGTGGTGCATCAGCACCAGCAGTACCCACTCACCGTCGGCGACGGAGAAGAGGGTCACCCGCAGGGGGATTTCCCCGGCAAGGTCGAACACGTGCCGGGACGCCTGACCCAGCCGCTGCGCCAGCTCACCCTCCGCACAGGCCACAGTCGCAAACGGAACAGGCTCTCCCGGCGGCCGGATGTCCTGGAACGGCTCCCCCTCACTCTCCCGGATCACCGTCCGCAGCACCTCATGCCGGTCCGCAACGTCACCGACGGCCGCCCGCAAAGCCGCCTCGTCCAGCACACCCTTCAACCGGACCACCAACGGCATGTTGTACGCCGAACCCGCCGCACCGAACCGACCCAGGAACCACAGCCGACGCTGCGCAAACGACAGAGGAATCATCAAAACTCCATACGTTGGTAGGCAACACGAGGAATCCGGTTGCACTTGTCACACGCATGGATGCCGACCGGGCAGTGTTCGCCTGAAAGTGAGAGTGCCGGGCGATGAACGCCGAAAAGGGAAGAGAAGGCGGGGGCGGGGGTGTGAGCGCTACCCAGGGTTCAGCCGGTCAGTCCCAGCCGTTGTTGTCCTTCGCGTCGGTGACGGACGTGGTAGCCACCGTGGAGACCGTGGACTGGTGGCCTCGTTCAAGCGACTGGGACAGCGTCGTGAGCGTCGCGAAGGCCGTGGTGACGACGACGGCGGTGCGCACGGCGAACAGCTTCTGAACGGCAGGCATCTGGGGTTCTCCCGAGGTTGCTTGGTTTGCGGGTGTGTTTCCCGCTGATGACTGCATTCTCGGCAACCGGAGAGGAGGTGTTGAAGGGGTTTTGGCGACAGGGTCCTGTCACGGCAACTCGTTGTCAGGGGGATGCGCCAACGGGACGGCGGGTCAGCCTCCTGTCCGCGGCTCCCCGGGCCAGTACGGGCCGAAGGATGATGCGAACGTGCCCGTGCTGGACAGCAACCGGCCCCTGGAAGAGGCCGGTTCCGGGTACAGGTCCAGGTGGCAGAGTGCCCGCGCCGCGTTCTCGGCGCGCGCGAGATCGGGTGCCAGGAGGAAGAACACGGCACTGACACGCGTTCCCTCGCACTGTACGTAGACGTGCTGCAGGTAGTGGTCCTCGGTGGCATGTTCGAGCAGCCGGTGCCTGATGGTCTCGGCGTCGGATGCGTCGAGATACTCCATATGGGCTTGCACGACGTACATCTGGTGCCTATTCATTCGAAAGAGAAAGCGCGAACGGCAGGACAGATGTGGGGGGCCGGCGCGCCGCGGTCGGATTTACTCCGGCACCTGATCATTCCGAATGGGGGGAGTGCGCGGCAATTCGGTCCACGTCGGCCAGAGCGGCGGGAGCAGTGTCCGAAGAGCTGGGTGGGCCGAACGGAATGCTTGGCCAGGCCAAACAGCACGCACGATAGCGCCACTTGGCTACCTGGGCCACCCATTCTCGGGAAATGAGACGGCCGTCAGTGGGAAGGCTTCGCACGCAAGGAGGCTCTGACATGCGCGACGACCGCGTCCGCCGTGATTCCGTTCCGGGACAGCAGATGCCCGTGGTCACCGGTGCCGGAGGCGAAGTGGTCCCCGACGGCCACGAGCCGTACCGGGCAGCCGGCCCCCGAACGGCAGACGGCCTCTGCCACCGCGGATCCGAGCCCCCCGGCCGCCCAGTGCTCCTCGACGGTCACGATGCCCCCCGGCTTGCGCGCCGCGGCCAGCAGGGCCTCCGTGTCGAGAGGCTTGACGCTGTGCATGTTGAGGACAGTCACTTCAATGTCCTCCTCCGCCAGCTGGGCCGCCGCGTCCAGGGCCGTCAGGACCGGCAGGGCACCCACCGCGACGAGGGTGGCGTCCGCGCCTTCGCGGAGGTGCTGCGCATGGCCGAGGACAACCGGCGGGACGTCCTGGGTGAGATCCGGAGTGGCCTTGCGCCCGAGCCTGACGTACACCGGTCCGGGAAGCGGGTGTGCCTGGGAGAGGAGTTCCCGTGTGGACGGCCCGTCGGCGGGCGTGACCACGGTCATGTTCGGAAGCATGCGCATCACGCCGAGGTCCTCCAGCGAGTGGTGGGTCGACCCGAGGTGGCCCGCGGAGAGGCCGCCGTGTGTCGCGACGATACGCACGGGCAGGTCGTTCAAGGCGATGTCGAGCTTGACGGCTTCCAGAGCGCGGGTCGCGGCGAAAGTCGCCATGGTGTTCACATAAGGGATGCGGCCGGCCTTCGCGAGCCCGGCCGCGACACCCATCAACCCCTGCTCGGCGATGCCCACGTTGATGTAGCGAGCCCCTTCGTCCTCCCATTTGACGCCGTTGAACAGGCCGGTGTCACTGTCGAGGCAGATAACGCGCTCGTCCCGACGCATCAGCTCCACCAGGGCGTCCCGGTAGATGTCCCGCCCTGCGCGGGGCGCGGCCCGCTCCTCGGGAGCCTCCATGGGTCCGGCTGCGGGCGGCGCCGCCGCGTACGCTTTCCCGTCCCGCACGGTCCCCGGCCCCCCGGTCGTCATCGCCGTCACGACACCGGCCTCCTTTGCTGTTCGCTGTCGAGCACCCGCAGTGCCCGTTTCACCTGGCGGTCCGTCAGTCGTGCGTAGTGACTGCGCGTCTGCCCCTCGACCTGGGGGAAGCCGCGTCCTTTCACGGTTCGGGCGATCACCACTGTCGGCAGTCCGTCACCGCGCGGCGCGCCGGCGAACGCGGCACCGAGTTCGCCCGGGTCGTGCCCGTCGACCTCGTGCACGGCCCACCCGAATCCGCGCCACCGGTCCGCGAGGCACGGCTCGCCCATGGCAGCCCTGACCGGACCGGTGATCTGCAGGCCGTTGGCGTCGACGACGGCGACCAGTCGGTCGAGCCCCAGGGCGCTGGCCATCATCGCGGCCTCCCACACCGAGCCCTCCTGGAGCTCCCCGTCCCCGAGGAGGACGAAGCAGCGGCGGTCGGCGCCGGACAGGCGGAAGTCCAGGGCGGTGCCCACGCCGAGAGCGAGGCCGTGGCCCAGGGATCCGGTCGGCATCTCTACTCCCGGGACCGCCGGATTGGGATGCGCGGTGAGCGGCGAGTCGGGGCTTCCGTAGCCGGAGAGGAGCTCCTCGGGGAAGAAGCCGCGGCCGGCGAGAGCGGCGTAGAGTCCCAGCGCTCCGTGCCCCTTGCTGAGGATGAGGACGTCCCGGTCCGGGGCGTCGGGAGCATCCGGGTCGACGCGCAGCACCGCGTGGTAGAGGGTGGCGAGGATCTCCGCCATGGACACCGAGCCGCCCAGGTGGCCGCCCTCCGGGTTGGCGCACATCTGCGCGACGCGCCGCCGCGCTCGGTGTGCGTGTTCGCGCAGCATCGCGTCCGGTACGGCGGTGTCCGGGTGGACGGTCTGCGGGGGTGTGGTCGTGGTCATCGTTCGCCGCCTTCTGTGGCGACCGCCGTGTTCCGGGCGGACGCGTCGGTCCCACGTTCGGTGCCGAGCCGCTGCCCGATGTCCTCCAGTGCCGACGCGAGGACACCGATGCCATGGAGGTACTCGGAGAGCACGATGTGCTCGTCGTCGGCATGGTCGAGGGAACTGTCCCCGGGCCCGTACGTGGCCATCGGGACCCGCCACTCCTCGGCGAGCGTGTTCATGTCGGAAGTGCCGGACTTGACCTTCATGCGAGGCTTGGCCCCGCGGGCACGGATCGCCGCAGACAGGGACCGCACCACCGGGTCACCGACCCCGGTACGGCAGGCGGCCACGGCGCCTACGACCTCCAGGGTGCCCTGCGGGACCAGCCGGCGCCGGAGCTCGGCGACCAGCCCGCCGGTGTCGTAGCCCAGCGGCGTGCGGATGCTGTACTCGGCTTCGGCGGCCACCGGATCCCCCACGACTGACACCAGGGTCGCGGTGGGCTGGTCGAAACCGCCCGAGCGCGGGTCGGCGGGGTCCGAGCCGAGCACGGAGAGCAGGGTGTGCCAGCCCGCCGCGACCTGTTCGGCGGCCTGTGGGGCCGGGCTGCTGGGGTGCGTCGCCGGGCACTCCACCCGGTAGCGCAGGTCCAGCTTGCCCTTGTACCCGAGGACCACCGTGTTCCAGCCGCTCGGCTCACCGACGACCAGGGCGTCCGGACGCCGGTGGGTCTCCCGGACGAACACGGCGCCCCGAGATCCCGGGGTCTCCTCCTCGACGGCGCCGACCACCACCAGTCGGCCGCGGAAGCCGGTGGAGTTCACCGCGGCGCAGATCATGGTCGCCAGCGGGCCCTTCGCGTCCACTGCGCCGCGCCCGTACAGACGGTCTCCCTCCACGCGTACGGGAACGTCGCCGCTGACGGTGTCCATGTGCCCGATCAGCATCACGGTGGGACCGTCCCCGCGGACGATCTCGCCGACGGCGTTGCCCGTCTTGTCCACCCGGGCCGAGGTGAACCCCAGCTCGGTCATCGCGGTGACGAGGTGCCGGGCGAGCGGGGCCTCCCCGTACGAGGGAGACGGGATCCGCAGCATGCTGCGCAACAGGCCGATCGCGTACGGTTCCGGGCAGGCCACGGCAGCACAGGGCGCGGTGAGGGGCCTGGTCATCGGGACGCTCCGTTCGTGACGGTCGTATCGAGGACGATCCGGGTGACGCCGAGGGCGAGCGCGGAGTGGACGGGGTCGGCAACGCGGCCGTCCCCGACCAGTACCCGCCGCACGCCGCCGGCCAGCGCCTCACGGGCGGCCACCAGCTTCAGGCCCATGCCGCCGCCGGTGAGCGGCGGAGGCGCGTCGAGGGAGACCGGGCACTCGGCCAGGACGGAGGTCTCGTCCGCGGGATCGGCGAGGACACCGGCAGCGCCGGTCAGGAGCACCAGAGCGTCGGCTTCCAGAGCGGCGGCGACGGCCGCCGCCACCCGGTCGGCGTCCGCGTTCACTGGGCGGCAGTCCTCGGCGAGTGCCGGCGGGGACACCACCGGGGTGTGGCCGTCGGCCAGCAGACTCCGCAGCAGGCTCGTGTTGACCGAGGTCACCCGCCCGCTGTGCTGGTCCCTGACCACCTGGGGGCGGCCGTCGACCATCGCCCGGTGCGCCGTCTTGCGGCGGGCCCGCAGCAGCCCGCCGTCGACGCCGGTGAGGCCGACGGCGGACACCCCGGCCGCGGCGAGTTCCGTGACCAGACGCGGTTTGGTCACACCCGCGAGCGCCATGTGCAGCACCCGCAGTGTGGGTTCGTCGGTGTAGCGGGTCGACACGCCGTCGGGGGCGGTCAGTCTCCGCTGCCGCAGTCCCATGCGTTCGGCGAGCACATCGATGTCGGCGGACCCGCCGTGCACGAGGACGACGCCCCACCCCTCGGCCGCCAGCGCGGCCACGTCCCGGCACACGGCCGCCTGGTCCACGGCGGCGTTGCCCCCGCACTTGACCACGATCGTCTTCTGTCCCATCGCCTGTTTCCTCGGCTCCTGCGTCGGCACTTGCTCGGTTCCCGCCTCGGGCCGGGCGGACGTACTAGTTGGGGTGCAGGCCGGTGAACTCCAGCCCGGACTCCTCCGGCCAGCCGAACCGCACGTTCAGGCACTGGACCGCATTGCCCGCGCCACCTTTGACGAGGTTGTCGAGCGCCCCGACGAGGACCACCTCGTCGCTCCGCTCCGAAAGGGCGAAGCCGACGTCGCAGAAGTTCGCCCCGGAGAGGATCTTCGGCTCGGGGAGCCGGTAGGCGCCCCTCTTGTGCGCCACCACACGCACGAACGGCTCGTCCTGGTAGGCGGAGCGGAACGCGGCACGCACATCGGCCTCGGTCGCGCCCTGCACCAGCCGGGCCCGCGCCACCACCTGCACCCCGCGCACCGCCTCCACCCCGGTCGCGGACATCCGCACGGGCAGGCCGGTGGCCTGCGCGATCTCCGCCTCGTGGCGGTGGCTCGTCGGGGCGAACACCCGCATCGCACCACTGCGTTCGGCGTGCAGGTTGGCCGGGCCGGCCGACACTCCGGAGCCGCTGGACCCGGTCCGCGCGTCCAGCCGGACCGTGCCGTGCACCAGCCCGGCCTCGACGACCGGCCGCACCGCGAGGATCCCGGCCGCCGCCATGCAGCCGGGGACCGAGATGCGGTCACTGCCGGCCAACTCCTTGCGGTGCCACTCGGGTAGCCCGGTCGTGAACTCCGGGATCAGCGCGGTCTGGGCGTGCGGAACCCCGTAGTACGTCTCGTAGACGTCCGGGTCACGTAGCCGGAAGTCCCCCGACAGGTCCACCACCACGTCGGCCAGGGCCAGGTACTGCGGCATCCTCAGCATGGTCCGGGTGTGCGGCATGGCCAGGAAGAGCACGTCATAGCGGGCACCGTCCGCACCGAGCCGCTCGTGGGCGACGAACCGCAGCTCCGAACGGCCCCGCAGGTTCGGGTGGGCCCCGTCGACCCGCCGGCCCGCGAGACTGTCGGACGACACGGCTGCCACCTCGACGTTCGGGTGGCCGAGCAGTAGGCGCAGGAGTTCCCCGCCGATGTAGCCGGAGGCCCCGCCGATGGCCGCTCTCAGCATGAGGCTGCCCTTTCCTTGAGATGGTCCAGGACGGCATCGGCCACCGGCACCGTGTCGCCGAGAGCACGCTGGAATCCGGTGAACTCCACGCCGGCATTGACTTCCAGGACGGACAGCGCGCCGTCGCCGTCCTCGACGAGGTCCACCCCCGCGATGTCCGCCTCGACACACCGGGCCGCCTCTACCGCCAGCTTTTCGATCTCCGCCGTCACCGTGCAGCGCACCGTCTCCGCCCCCTGGGCGACATTGGTGCGCCATCCGCCGCCACGCCGGTACACCGCGCCCAGGACCCGGCCGCCCACGACCACGACCCGGATGTCCCGGTCCGGTTTCGCGACCAGCTCCTGCACGTACACCAGGTGCGAGGACGGCCCCGGCAGCGCCGCGATGTACTCCATGACCGTCTCGGCCGCCTCCCGGTCCGGCAGCCGGCTCACGAGCCGCCCCCACGACCCGGTGAGCGGCTTCACCACGGCCGGATAGCCGATCGCCTCCAACGCGTCCAACGCCGCCTCGGGCGTCAGCGCGAGGGCTGTCCGGGGGGTGGGCAGGCCGGCCTCCTGCAGCGCCAGCGACGTGCGGTACTTGTCCCCGCACACCTCTGTCGAGGCCGCCGAGTTGATGACCACCGCGTTCGCGGACTCCAGCGCGCGCGCCGCGTACAGCGCCCGTGCGTGCCCGATCTCACGGTTCAGCACGACGTGGCGGGGCCGCGCCCGGCCGGAGGGCGGCACGGGATCCGCGTCGAGCGCCTGCCAGAACCGGCGGCTGTCGATGACCTCGCACCGCAGCCCGCGCCGGTCGAACGCGTCGAGTATCCGCTTCTCGTCCGTGCGGACCCGGGAGACCACCATCGCGAAGGAGGCTCCCGCACCGCCCGCCGTCACTCGCCCCAGTCCTCTTCGATCTCGGGGGCAAGAGCCACCTGCAGCGGCTCCACCGTGAGGATCTCCAGCTCGGTGGAGCAGTCGCCGCATTCGACGATCTCACTCACCCGTGGCGCATCGCCGACGACGACCGACGCCTCGCACTCAGGGCACGCAATCACTTGTCACTCCTTGACGATGGTGTGGCTGGTGTGGACCGGCCAGCGCTGAACGAGCACCAGTAGAGCCCGCGCCGCAAACCGACCACATCCACCCTCCCGATGAAGCAGAGCGGAGCCGCTGCGTCGACATCCGTCACCGCGCCGTAAGCACAGCGTCGACGCCCCCCGCCCTCCGTTGCCTTCTGCCGGAACCCCAGCTGCTCTGGCAGCTAGTTGCCGGGGCGACGTCCTGACAACCCGTCCGCGTGGTGCTCGCGTGATCGGACGACAAGACTTCCCGTCACGGTGCCGGAATCGGCCGTGCCGTCCGGAAGGCCGGCGATTCCGCTGCACACCCGGCGCCGGCTATCGACGAACGGGCGGCTACTCGCCATGGTGGGAGACATCGGAATGAGCAACTCGCTGCTGCCGCTGCTGGCCGCGCAGTCCGGCATCTGGTACGCGCAGAAACTGGCCCCGGGCGAGCCCCTCTTCCGACCGGGCGAGTACCTGGAGATCCACGGGCCGGTCGACACCATCGCCTTCCGGGCCGCCCTGCAGCAGGCCGTCGACGAAAGTGACACTCTGCGGCTGAAGTTCACCGCGTCGGCCGACGGCCCGATGCAGTACGTCGTCCCGCACGTGGACGCGGACCTCCACGTCGCCGACCTCAGCGCACTGCCCGACCCGCGCACCGCCGCCGAACAGTGGATGGACGAGGACCTGGGCCGGGTCCCCGATCTGCTCAAGGAACGCGCCTTCTCCTTCGCGCTGTTCAGACTCGCCCCGGACCGCCACCTCTGGTACCACGGCTACCACCACATCGTGATGGACGGCTTCGGGGCGGCCTTGTTCGCGCGCCGGGTCGCCGAGCTGTACACGGCCGCGATCAGCGGCGAAGTGGCGCCGGAACGCCGGGCCGGCACGATCGGCGAGCTCCTCGTCGAGGAGAAGGAGTACGACTCCTCCGCCCGGTTCGCACAGGACGAGGCGTTCTGGCAGGCGGAACGCGACGCCGACCCGGCCCGCGAGCACAGCACCTGGCCCCCGCTCTCGGGCGCGTCGGACTTCGAGCGTTCCACCACCACCGTTCCAGCCGACGTCACCCGTGCCCTGCGCTCCCTGTCCGCGGAGTCCGGTGTCAGCCTGTCCCGGCTGCTCATCGCGTTGACCGGCCGCCACCTCCAGGCCACCTCCGGTACCCGGTGCGCGGCCATGGAACTCCCCGTTACCGCCCGCACCACGCCGCTCGCCCGGAGCACCCCGGCGATGATGATGAACGGCGTTCCCCTCACGCTCACCCTGCCCCCCGGCATGCTCCTTCCCGAACTGCTGCGGCACACCGCCGAACGGGTGCGAAGCGTGCTCCCGCGCCAGCGGTTCCGCGGCGAATACCTGCGCCGAGCGGGCGGCGTCCGGCCGGTCGTCAACGTCATGACCTTCGACTACTCGCTCACTTTCGGTGGCCATCCCGTCACCGCCCACAACATCTCCAAGAGGCGCATCGAGGGTCTGTCGATCTCCACCTACACGCGTACCGCCGATGGGCCGCTCCTCGTTGATTTCGACGTCAACCGGGGTCTGCTGGAGGCCGGGGAGCCGGCGGCGCAGCCGGAACGCTTCGTCCGGGTACTGGAGCGGGCCGCGGCACTCGCGGGCGTACCCGAGCGCACCTCGTTCCCGGTCGACGGTCTCGACGTGCTGGCGTCGGCGGAGCGGTCGGCGGTGCTGGAGGACTGGAACGACACGGCCCTGGTGGATGCGGCCACTTCCGTGGTCGA
>NZ_JBHJVQ010000061.1:0-9066 GCF_042263835.1 Streptomyces sp. NPDC056128
CCCCGCCCCCGGGCCCCCCGCACCCCCCCCCGCCCCCGGCCGCCCCCCCCCCCCCCGGGGGGGGGCCCCCGCCCGGCTGCCCGCTCCTAGCGCAAGGCACCCGCCGCCCGCCCGCGGTGGGCGGCGGCCACACCCTGCAGGGTGTGCGCCAGCGCGTTGGGCGTGGGCAGCGCCAGCATCTCCTCCTGCAGCCGCCGGGCGTCGGCGCGCACGGCGCCGTCCCCGAGCAGCCGCAGCAGCGCGGCCCGCACCGCGGGCCCCCGCGCCCGGTCCGGGCTCATGCCCAGCCCCGCGCCCGCACGCTCCAGGCAGCCGAACTTCAGCGGAGCGTCGAACGCCCGCCCGATCAGCAGCTGCGGCACCCCGTGGCGCAGCGCGCACCCGAACGACCAGGTGCCGCCGTGATGCACCACGGCCGAGCAGGTCGCCAGCACCTCGGCCGGCGCAACGGCCTCCACCACACGGGTGTTGGCCGGCACCGCGCGCAGGGCGCGCCGCGAGGCGGGCGGCAGCGCCAGCACCAGCTCGATGTCCAGGCCGGCCAGCGCGTCGAGGATCTCCTGGATGCGCTCGGCGGACAGCAGCCGCACCGGCCCGTCGTCGAGAGAGTCGCCGAAGGTCATCAGCACCCGCGGCGCGCGCGGCGGGTGGGCGAGCCACCCGGGCACCACGGCCGGCCCGTTGTAGGGGACGAACTGCACGCCCAGCGTGCCCGGCCGCTCATCGGGCCGGAACGAGGCGGGCAGCGGGGCGACGGTGAACTGACCGCCCACCAGGTCCTCGGAGAAGTCCACGCCGAACCGCGCGGCCCAGCCCGCCAGCCAGTCCCGCAGCGTGTCGGCGCGCCGCCCGGACGGCTGCAGCGCCTGGGCGTGCAGGAAGTCCTCCCGCAGCCGCGTGTACACGTCCACGGAGTACAGCACCCGGGCATGCGCCGCACCGACCGCGGCCGCGGCCACCGCCCCCGCGAACGCCTTGGCACCCCACAGCACCAGATCCGGCCGCCAGGCGCGGGCGGCGGCGACCAGATCCTCCATCATCGGGTCGTTGGACCGCCGCGCCTGGGGCAGCACCAGGTCGTCGACGACCCGGCACACCTGCTCCCAGCCCAGCCGCGCCCGGTCCGGCCGCAGGTCGAACAGCGCGTCCAGACCCTGCTGCGGGGACCGCCGCGCGGCCGCGGCCCGCTGCGAGGTCTGGCGCTCGTCCCGCTGCCTGCGCACCGCCGGGCTCTCGCCCGGCCCCACCGCCAGCCCCGTCAGGCCGGCCGCGGCGACGGCGTCGAGCAGGTCGGGCCAGCCCGCCACCCGCACCTCGTGCCCGGCGGTCCGCAGCGACCACGCCAGCGGCACCAGGTTGTACAGATGAGTCCTGAAGGGAAACGGCACGACGAGAACGCGCACAACGCGCTCCTTTCGAAGCGTGGAAGAGACGAATACACCCAGCAAAACGGCTCGCGAACCCGCCGTTCAACCGCTGAAACGCCGCGGTTGAACAAACACACCGGCACGGTCAAAAACCCTTAAAAATTGGTGAACTTGACAGAGCGGAGCACTCAACGCGACTGTCGGGGTGCTCAGTTGCCGAGACAGCATCAGGAGGTGAAACAGATGAAGACGCTTCGTCAGTGGAACGCTCTGCGCTCGCAGCGCAAGGGCGGTGTCCGCCCGGCCGGTACGCACTTCAAGTGGGCGGCCTGACCAGGGCAATTCTCTTAGTCTGTGGAGGGTCCCCGGGGCCCTCCACAGACTGGGTTTCGGGCCTCAGAAATCTCCGACCCCGGCAATCGAGGTGAGACCAGTGCACCGATGGAGTTACGAACGCTTTTGTGTGGAACAGAAAACCTTGAACGGGCTGATGGATCGATTCCTGGCCCACGAACCCTGGCAGAAACCGCACGACCCGCTCACCGACACGGAACGCGCCGAACTGCGGGAGACGATCGGCCGGCTCCGGCACCCCCGGATCGTCGAAGAACTCTGCGCGCTGGCCGCCACCCACCCCCGCGCCGAGATCCGCCTGACGGTCCTCGAAGGCGTCGAACCGTTCCTGGCCACCCACCCCGCCGCCCGCGAGTTCTTGGTCTGGCTGCTCGGCGACGACGAGGACTTCGTCGTGTTCGGCGCGGCCAGGATCGCCGGGCGCAACCGCGTCGGCGAGGCCTACGAGGAACTGCTGCACATCACCGGCCCGGCCGAGGCCGGCCTGTTCCGCAGCACCAAACCGGTGGGCATCGGCGCCGCCGTCGTGGCCAGGGCGATGGACCGGATCCTGGGCGCCGAGGACCGCGCGGCCCGCCTCGGACTCGAACGGGAACACGCCGCGAGCGGGCAGCTCCCGCCGGAATGCGCCCTGGACGAACACTGGGACTACGACCCGCACAACCTGCCCAGCCCCGCCCCCGGCGACATGGTGCACATCCCGGCGTCCGACTTCGTCGCCGGCATCGGCATGGACGACGTCGTGCACCCCCTGTACGACGTGGACGACGCCGCCCCCCGGCAGATCCGCCACCTGCCCGACTTCCTCATCGACCGCCACCCGGTGACCAACCGCCAGTACGACCAGTGGGCACACGGCCCCCAGGCCGCCGAGCACGCGCTGTGCCACCCCGACGAGCCCGAGGGCAAGGACCACCGCCGCGGCATCGCCGGCGACACCCGCTTCGGCCCCGACCACCCCGCCACCGGAGTCGACTGGTTCGACGCCTACGCCTACCTCGCCCACCTCGGCAAACGGCTGCCCACCGAACTGGAGTGGGAGAAGGCCGCACGCGGCGACAGCGGCGCCCGCTACCCGTGGGGCGACACCTTCGACCCCGACGCCCTGCGCTGGTTCGGCGCCTCCTTCGGACCGGCGGACAGCCTGGAGCACTGGCGTGACGTCCTGAGCACCTTCGACGACACCACCCCCGCCGCCACCACCGTCCCCGTCGGCTCCCACCCCAAGAACGTCAGCGCCTACGGCGTGGTGGACCTGGTCGGCAACTGCTGGGAATGGACGGACACCAACTTCTTCACCCGGGACCGGATGAAACCGATGATCTCCGGCCGGCCCCGCACCGAATGGGCCACGGCCGAGGAGACCTCGGTGGTCATCCGGGGCGGCGCCTGGACCTCCATGCGCGAACAGGTCACCACCTACTTCCGCGGCAAGGACCTCTTCACCGACCGGCACAACGAGATCGGCTTCCGAGGAGTGATCCGGTGACCTCCCCCCAGCGCATCCCGCGCTTCACCTACGACGGCACCGTGACGGCCGAACAACGCGCCTTCTACGACCAGTACGGGTTCGTCGTCTACCGCGGCGTGTTCGACGCCCAGGACATCGAGACCATCCGGCGCGACGCCCGCCGCCTGGAGCGCGACACCCTCGCCGGGAACGTGCCCGCCGAACACCGCGACCAAGTGATCAAGCCGTCCTACGACGAGGACGGCCGGGCCACCCTGCACCGGCTGCCCTACTTCACCCTGCACTGCGCCGACACCCGCAACCTGATCGCACGACGGAACCTGGACGCACTCGGCCCCGGCCTCCTGGGCGCGCCAACCTGGCGCTTCGAGGACGCCATCGACGGAGCCGTGTGGCAGATGAAACGCGGCGGGCGAAGCTCCTACAGTGCCCTGGACTGGCACCTCGACTTCCCGCACGACCTGCCGGTGACCCCGCTGGTCAACGTCGGCGTCTACCTGGACGCCGCCACCGTCCGCAACGGCTGCCTGGTCCTCGTACCCGGCTCCCACCGCTACCCGCCCCGCCGCCTGCCGCCCGAGGGACTCCCCCTGGAAGCCGAGGCCGGCGACGTCATCTGCCACACCTACAACATCCTCCACCACTCCGGCCCGGTCCTGGACGACACCAGCCGGGCCACGCTGTACGTGTACTACTCCGCGGGCGAGAAGCCCTCGGCGGGCACCGCGTACAGCCACCGGGCGGGCGAGGACTTCGCAAAAATGATCACCGGAGCGGAGGCCGGCACGCGATGACCATCACCGAGCAGCTCTCTACCGAGCCCCCCGCCCCCGACCTCCCGCCCGAGGTCCTGCGGATCGCCGGCTGGAACGACGGGCCCGCGGCACAGCGCGACGCCCTGCTCGCCGGCTACCTGCACACTCTGGAACAGCTCACCGACCCGCACCTGCTCGGCGAATGCCTGGCCGTCGGCCTGCTGCACGAGGCACCCGCGATCCGCCGCCACACCCTGGCCGCCGCCGTACGCCTCGCCCCCGACCTGGCGGCCGAGGCCGTCGGCTGGGCACTGGCCGACCCCGACGAGACCGTGCGCCAGCCCGCACTGGCCTGCCTGGCCGGCACACCGGCCCCGCGACCCGACGGAGCGGCGCCCGCGCTCCACGCCCTGCTGGCCGTACTGGGCCGCTCACCGGACCAGATCGCCGCGGGCATCGGCAACTACGTCACCATGGCCGACGCACACGCCCTCGCCGGCGCCCGCACCCTGCTCGCCGAACCGCACCTGGCCGGCACCGTCCTGGGCGAGATGCCCGTCCCCCTGTCGGCCGACCGGCTGCCCAGCCGCCTCCTGCTGGACGGCATGCGGCACATCCCGCCCGGACGGCTGCGCCGCGGCACCCGCCCCGGCCAGGAACGCTCCTGGGGCGACGCGCCCGAGGCGGGCGTGCAGGAGACCGCAGTCGACGGCTTCTACCTGGACACCCTGCCGGTCACCAACGACGCCTACGACGCGTTCACCGCCGACGTCGCCGCCCACGGCCACCTGTGGTGCCACCCGGACGAACCGCGCGGCACCGACCACACCCGCTCCACCGCCGGCGACCCGCGCTTCGCCGGCGACCACCCCGTCACCGGCGTCAGCTGGTACGACGCGGTGGCCTACGCCGACTGGTGCGGCAAACGGCTGCCCACCGAGGACGAATGGGAACGCGCCGCACGCGGCGACGACCACCGCCGCTACCCGTGGGGCACCCGCTTCCACCCCGACCGGGCCCGCGGCCTGCACACCCTCCTCGGCCCGGACGGCGACAGCGACCCCGACCGCCCGGCCTGGCTGCGCCGCCTCGCCGGCCTGCACCCGGCCGACCTGCCCGCCCCCACCGGCCCCGTCGGCACCAGCCCCGACAACGCCTCCCCCTTCGGAGTCCGCGACCTGTGCGGCAACGCGTGGGAATGGACGTCCACCCGCTACCTGGACGGCCTGCCCCTTAAGCCCCGCTTCGGCACGATGGACCCCGGCGACCTGTGGGGCGAGTGGTCGGCCGAGGTCAGCGTGCGCGGCGGCGCGTGGAGTTCACCGCCCGCCCTGCTCACCGCCGTGAGCCGGGCCGGCAAGACACTGGTGACCAGAAGCCCCGAGATCGGCTTCCGCTGCGCGGTGAGCGAATCCGAGGCACCGCGGTGACAACCGGACCACGGCGTATGCGGCGGGCCCTGCCCGAGGGCTACACCCGCTGCCTCGCCAACCCCGGCTTCCGCCGGCTCCAGCCCGGCTTCCTCGTCTCCTTCCTCGGCGACGGCATGAGCTTCGTCGGCGTGGCATGGCTCGCCGTCGAACTCGCCGCCCCCGCCGACCGGTCCACCGTGGTGGGACTGGCCGTCGCCGCCTACAGCCTGCCCGCCGCGATCGGCTCGCTCACCCTGGGACGCTGGCTCAGCGGACGCAACGCCCGCAGCCTGATCCTGCTGAACTCCATCCTGCGCGCCGCCGTGTTCACCCTCATCCCGGCCCTGTACTGGCTGGACCTGCTGGACGTCACCACCTACATCACGCTGCTCGCGGCCTCCTCCGTCCTGCACGCCTGGGGCATCGCCGGCCGGCAGACGTTCGTCGCCGAAACCCTGCCCGCCGAGGACCGGCTGGCCGGCCACGCGCTGGTGGGCAGCCAGGAACAGCTGTCGTTCATCATCGGACCGCCGCTGGCCGGCCTGCTCTCCGCCGCCCTGGGACCCGCCGCGGTCCTGGCCGGCGACGCCGCCAGCTACCTCTACCTCGCCGTCGTCGCGGCCCGGGTACGCGGCGACAGCACGGTCGGCCGCCGCCCGGCCATCCCGCTGCGCCGCAGCGCCACCACCCTGGCCCGCCACCCCGAACTCATGGGCCTGCTCGCGCTCACCTTCGTGTTCTACCTGCTGTACGGGCCGATCGAGGTCGCCGTCCCCGTCTTCGTGGCCGAACGGATGGGCGGCGACCCCACCGCACTGGGCTGGATCTGGGGCACCTTCGGCGTCGGCGCCGTCATCGGCGCGCTGGCCGCCGGCACACTGCGGCGCCTGCCGCTGTGGCCGACCGCGCTGGCCATCGTGGCCGGCTGGGGGCTGGCGATCCTGCCCTTCGCACAGTTCGGCACGCTCGCCGCGGGCATCGTCGGCTTCGGCCTCGGCGGCCTGATCTACGCCCCCTACGGGCCGGTGACCATCACCCTGCTGCAGCAGAAGGCACCCCTGGACGAGCTGGTCAGCCTCAGCGCCTTCCGCAGCGCCGTCCTGGTCATCGCCACCCCGCTGGGCGCCGCGCTCGGCGGGCCCCTGGTCGGCGCGCTCGGCGCGGCGGGCACCATCCGCCTGTCCGGCCTGACCACCGTCGCCCTCGCCGTCCTGGGCACGGCCCTGATCCTGCTGGTACGGCTGCGCCGCGGCCGTACGCCGCGGCCGGCGGCCGACCGCCTGCACGCCGACCACACCTGAGCGGCCTTTCGACAAGGAGCGGTGATGAAACTCGGACACGACGAGATGCGCAGCCGCCTCGAGGCGGAACGGTCCGTGCGGCTGGGCACGGTCGACGCGCGCGGCGGCGCCCACATGGTGCCCGTCATCTTCGTCGTCGACGGCGACGTCTTCTACTCGCCGACCGACCGGCCCAAGAACGGCGGCCCGCGCCCCAAACGCCTGCGCAACCTGGACCACGACCCGCGGGTCACGGTCCTGGCCGACCTCTACGACGACGACTGGCTCAAGGCGTGGTGGGTACGGCTGCGCGGCACCGGCCGGGTGGTCGGCGAGAGCCCGGAGCGCAGCCACGCGCTGGGCCTGCTGGACCGCAAGTACAGCCAGTTCGACGGCCCCCGCTACCTCAAGGACGGCGGACCGGTGCTCGCGGTGGACATCAAGGACTGGCTCGGCTGGGCGTTCAGCGACCAGTCCGCCCCCGCCGCCCCCCGCCGGCCCTGGTACCGGCGGTGGCCGCGCCCCGCGTGAGCGGCCGTCGGGGTCCACCCGTCCTTGAGGGGCGGTGCAGACGTTCTTGCCATGCTGCGGGCACTACCAAGCCCGGCACGTACTTCCGAAGGGACGACCATGGGATCAGTCGAGGTTCCGGTTCTGATCGTGGGCGGTGGCGGATGCGGTCTGTCCGCCTCCGTCTTCCTGTCCGACCAGGGCGTCGATCATCTGCTGGTGGAACGGCACCCGGACACATCGAGGGTTCCGAAGGCGCACTACCTCAACCAGCGCACGATGGAGATCTTCCGCCAGCACCACCTCGCCGACGACGTGCTCGCCGAGGCCGCGCCGCTGGAGAAGTTCGGCAAGGTGCGCTGGCAGACCACCCTCGCCGGCGACGGGCCGCTGGACCGGCGCCTGATCCACGAGATGGACGCCTTCGGCGGCGGTGAACTGCGCGAGACCTACGCCGCCGCCGGGCCCGTCCTGCCCGCCAAGCTGCCGCAGATGTGGCTGGAGCCGATCCTGCGCCGGCACGCCGAGGACCGCAATCCGGGACGGATCCTGTTCCACCACGAGATGCTCTCCTTCCGCGACGAGGGCGACCGCGTCGTCGCCGAAGTACGCGACCTCGACACGGGGGAGACCACCACCGTCACCTCGCGCTACCTCATCGGCGCCGACGGCGGCCGCATGGTCGGCGCCGCGGCCGGCATCCGGATGCAGGGCCCGCCCGGTCTGGTCAACACCACGACCGCGTACTTCTCCGCCGACCTGTCCCCGTGGTGGCAGGAGGGGACACTCATCACCCACTTCCTCAGCCCCGAGGACCCCGACCTGTCCAGCAACCTCATCGAGATGGGGCCCAGCTGGGGCAAGGACTGCGAGCAGTGGGGCCTGCACTTCGCCCCCGGCCCGCCCGGACGCTGGAACGCCGAGACCGTCGTCCCCCGCATCCGTGAACTGCTGCGCATCCCGGACCTGGAGATGACGGTGCACAAGGTGACGGACTGGATCGTGCACGCCCACCTCGCCGACCGCTACCGCTCCGGCCGGGTCCTGATCGCCGGCGACGCCGCCCACCGCCAGCCCCCCGCCGTCGGCCTCGGCCTCAACACCGGCATCCAGGACGCGCACAACCTCGCCTGGAAGCTCGCCGCCGTCCTCGGCGGCCGCGCCACCGACGCCCTCATCGACACCTACGAGGCCGAACGCAGGCCCGTGGGCCGCGAGAACGTCGACTGGGCGGTCTCCGCCGCCGTGCACCACCAGGCGGTCATCGACGCCGTCGGCGCCGGCCACAACATCCCCGCCGGGCGCCGCAGGCAGCGGCTGGAGGCGTACTTCGACCCCTCACCGCTCGGCGACACCGTGCGCGAGCGCGCCCTGGAGATCTTCCACACCCACCGCGGGGGCTGCCAGTCCCTCGACATGGAGGTCGGCTTCCACTACGAGGACGGCGCGCTCGTCCCCGACGGCAGCCGGGCACCCGACCGCGTCCCCATGCGCAACGAGCACCGGCCCACCTCCCGCCCCGGCCACCGGCTGCCGCACGCCTGGATCACCGCCGGCGCACGGCGCCTGTCCACCCTCGACCTCACCGGCCGCACCGACTTCACCCTGATCACCGGCGCGCAGGGCACGCCGTGGTGCGAGGCCGCGCTGCGGGTGGCGGAGAAGTTCTCGGTCGGCGTGCGCACCGTGCGCATCGGCGACGGCGGCCAGTACGCCGACGTGGACGGCGGCTGGCAGGCCGTGCGGGGCATCACCGACACCGGCGCGCTCCTGGTCCGCCCCGACCAGCACGTCGCCTGGCGCAGCACCGGCGGCGGCGAGGACGCCGAACAGGCCCTGGCGCAGGCGTTCGCCGCGGTCCTGGACCGCTGACCGCCCGCCCCCGCACAGGAATCGGGCGGGGGCCCGGGGTTGGGG
>NZ_JBHJVQ010000062.1:0-8071 GCF_042263835.1 Streptomyces sp. NPDC056128
AAGCCGACCGGCACCCGTCAGCCAAACCCGCCAACTTGGTACCGAAGGCAACTCATGTGGTGCCCGACCGACTCACAACCAGATCACTAGGCGGACGCCGGCGGGTACAGCGACCTCGGCAACTGGGACGCCGCCGCCGAGTCCAGCAGCCACAGGGTGCGGGCGCGGCCCTTCGCGCCGGCCGCCGGGGCCTGGATCTCGCCCGCGCCCGACAGGGCCATCGCGACCGCGTTCGCCTTGTCCTCGCCCGCCGCGAGCAGCCACACCTCGCGGGCCGCGCGGATCGCGGGCAGGGTGAGCGAGACGCGGGTGGGCGGCGGCTTGGGGGAGCCGTGGACGCCGATCACCGTGCGCTCCGTCTCCCGCACGCCCGGGTGCTCCGGGAACAGGGAGGCGACGTGCGTGTCCGGGCCGACGCCCAGCAGCAGGACGTCGAAGGACGGCACCGCGGCGTGGTTCTCGGGGACGGACGCCTCGGCCAGCTCCCGCGCGTACGCCGCCGCCGCGGCCTCCGCGTCGGCGCCGTGCGGGCCGTCGGACGCCGGCATCGCGTGCACCCGCTTCGGGTCCAGCGGCACCGAGTCCAGCAGCGCCTCCCGCGCCTGGGTGACATTGCGCTCCGGGTCGCCCTCGGGCAGGAAGCGCTCGTCGCCCCACCACAGGTCGAGGCGGCTCCAGTCGATCGCGTCCCGGGCCGGGGACCCGGCGAGCGCCGCGAGCAGGCCGTTGCCGTTGCGTCCGCCGGTGAGGACCACGGACGCGCTGCCCCGGGAGGCCTGCGCGTCCACGATCTTCGTGATCAGCCGGGCCGCGGCGGCCTCGGCCATCAGCTCCTTGTCGCGGTGGACGACCAGCTGAGGGGTCTCGCTCACTTCGCCGCCGCCTTCCTCACCGGTGTCTTCTCCTGCGCCGCGTCCTTCGCGCGGGCTTTCGCGACCGTTTCGACGGGAGCGGCGACCGCGACGGCGCCCTCCCCGCCGTCGGAGCCTCCTTTGGCCGGGGCGTTCAGCCGTTCCACCCCGTAGCGCAGCGCCGAGGCGTAGGTGTCGTCCGGGTCGAGGCGCCGCAGCTCCTCCGCGATCAGCTCGGCCGTGTCGCGGCGCTTGAGCGCCACCGCGCGGGACGGCTGGCCCTGGATCGACAGGTTCGCGAGCGACCCGTCGGCCCGGTCCAGGACGACCGGACCGCAGTCGGTGTCCATCCGGACCGCCGTCAGACCCGGGCCGCTCGACGCGGAGCGCTTCACCGGCACGTCCAGCCGGTCCGCCAGCCACATCGCCAGCAGCTCGCAGCTCGGGTTGAACTCCTCGCCCTCCACCTCGACCGCCTGCACCTGGCAGTCGACCTGGTCCAGGGCCGCCGCCAGCATCGAGCGCCACGGCGTGATGCGGGTCCACGACAGGTCGGTGTCGCCCGGCGCGTAGGCGTCGGCGCGGGCCACCAGCTCCCGGACCGGCTCCTCGCAGGCGTAGGTGTCGGTGACCCGGCGCTGGGCGAGGGCGCCGAGCGGGTCCCGGGCCGGGTCCAGCGGCGCGTTCACCGGCCACCACACCACGACCGGCGCGTCCGGCAGCAGCAGCGGCAGGACCACCGACTGGGCGTGGTCGACGACGTCGCCGTACAGCCGCAGCACGATCGTCTCGCCGGTGCCCGCGTCGGCGCCGAGGCGCACCTCGGCGTCCAGCCGGGACCTGGTGCGGTCCCGGGGTGAGCGCGAGACGCGCTTGATGACGACGAGCGTGCGCGAGGGGTGCTCGTGCGCGGCGTCGCTCGCGGCCTTCAGCGCGTCGTAGGCGTTCTCCTCGTCGGTGACGATGACCAGCGTCAGCACCATGCCGATGGCCGGGGTGCCGATGGCCCGGCGGCCGAGGACCAACGCCTTGTTGATCTTGCTGGCCGTGGTGTCCGTGAGGTCCGTCTTCATGGGCGGCGCCAGCTCCGTCCGTCTCGCTCCAGCATGTCGTCGGCCTCGACGGGGCCCCAGGTGCCGGCCGGGTACTGGGCCGGGGTGCCGTGCTGGTCCCAGTACACCTCGATCGGGTCGAGGATCTTCCAGGACAGCTCGACCTCCTCCGTGCGCGGGAAGAGGTTCGCGTCGCCGAGCAGCACGTCCAGGATGAGGCGCTCGTATGCCTCGGGGCTGGACTCCGTGAAGGACTCGCCGTACGCGAAGTCCATGGACACGTCCCGGATCTCCATCGACGTGCCCGGCACCTTGGAGCCGAAGCGGACCGTGACGCCCTCGTCGGGCTGGACGCGGATGACGATCGCGTTCGAGCCGAGCTCCTCGGTGGCCGTCTGGTCGAAGGGGGAGTGCGGGGCCCGCTGGAAGACGACCGCGATCTCCGTGACCCGGCGGCCGAGGCGCTTGCCGGTGCGCAGGTAGAAGGGGACGCCCGCCCAGCGGCGGTTGTCGATGCCGACCTTGATCGCGGCGTAGGTGTCGGTCTTCGACTTGGGGTCGATGCCCTCTTCCTCCAGGTAGCCGACGGCCTTCGCGCCGCCCTGCCACCCGGCCGCGTACTGGGCGTGCACGGTGTCCCGGCCCAGGTCCTTCGGGAGCCGGACCGCGCCGAGCACCTTGGTCTTCTCGGCGGCCAGCGCGTCCGCGTCGAAGGAGGCGGGCTCCTCCATGGCGGTCAGCGCGAGCAGCTGGAGGAGGTGGTTCTGGATGACGTCGCGGGCGGCGCCGATGCCGTCGTAGTAGCCGGCCCGGCCGCCGATGCCGATGTCCTCGGCCATCGTGATCTGCACGTGGTCGACGTAGGACCGGTTCCAGATCGGCTCGAACATCGTGTTGGCGAACCGCAGCGCCAGGATGTTCTGGACGGTCTCCTTGCCCAGGTAGTGGTCGATGCGGAAGACCTGGTCGGAGCCGAAGACCTCGTGGACGATCGCGTTCAGTTCCTCGGCCGACCTCAGGTCGTGGCCGAACGGCTTCTCGATCACCGCGCGGCGCCAGGAGCCGCTCGACTGGTCGGCCAGCCCGTGCTTCTTCAGCTGCTGGATGACCACCGGGAAGGACTTCGGCGGCACCGAGAGGTAGAAGGCGAAGTTGCCGCCCGTCCCCTGTGCCTTGTCCAGCTCCTCGATGGTGCCGCGCAGCCGCTCGAAGGCGTCGTCGTCGTCGAAGGTGCCCTGGACGAAGCGCATCCCCTGGATGAGCTGCTGCCAGACCTCCTCGCGGAACGGCGTACGGGAGTGTTCCTTGACGGCGTCGTGCACGACCTGGGCGAAGTCCTCGTGTTCCCAGTCGCGGCGGGCGAATCCGACGAGCGAGAAGCCCGGCGGCAGCAGACCCCGGTTGGCGAGGTCGTACACGGCGGGCATGAGCTTCTTGCGGGAGAGGTCGCCGGTGACGCCGAAGATGACCAGACCCGACGGCCCCGCGATACGCGGGAGCCGTCGGTCTGCGGGGTCACGCAGCGGGTTGCTGCTTGACAATGTCCTAGCCCTCCGAGGGGGCGAGGCGCTTCAGCTCCGCCTCGGTCGACTTCAGCAGGTCGTTCCAGGAGTCGGCGAACTTCTCGACGCCCTCCTTCTCCAGCAGCTGGACCACGTCGTCGTAGCCGATCCCGAGCTTCTCGACCGCGTCGAGGTCGGCGCGGGCCTGCTCGTAGGTGCCGGCGACGGTGTTGCCGGTGATCTCGCCGTGGTCCTCGGTGGCCACCAGGGTGGCCTCCGGCATGGTGTTGACCGTGTTCGGCGCGACCAGGTCGGTGACGTACATGGTGTCGCTGTACGCCTTGTCCTTCACGCCGGTCGACGCCCACAGCGGACGCTGCTTGTTGGCGCCGGCCTTCTCCAGGGCCGCCCAGCGGTCGGAGGAGAAGACCTCCTCGTACGCCTGGTAGGCGAGCCGGGCGTTGGCGACGGCGGCCTTGCCGCGCACGGCCTTGGCCTCGTCGGTGCCGAGCGCGTCGATCCGCTTGTCGATCTCGGTGTCCACGCGGGACACGAAGAAGGACGCCACGGAGTGGATCTGCGAGAGGTCCAGGCCGCGCTCCTTGGCCTTCTCCAGGCCCGTCTGGAAGGCGTCCATGACCGCGCGGTACCGCTCCAGCGAGAAGATCAGCGTGACGTTGACGCTGATGCCCAGGCCGATGGTCTCGGCGATGGCCGGCAGGCCCTCCAGGGTGGCCGGGATCTTGATGAAGGTGTTGGGGCGGTCCACCAGCCAGGCGAGCTGCTTGGCCTCGGCGACGGTGGCCTCGGTGTGGTGCGCGAGGCGCGGGTCCACCTCGATGGAGACCCGGCCGTCCTTGCCGCCGGTGGCGTCGAAGACGGGGCGCAGGATGTCGGCGGCGTCGCGGACGTCCGCCGTGGTGATCATGCGGATGGCCTCTTCGACCGTGACCTTGCGGACGGCGAGGTCGGCGAGCTGCTGGTCGTAGCCGTCGCCCTGCGAGATCGCCTTCTGGAAGATCGACGGGTTGGTGGTGACGCCCACGACGTGCTGCTGGTCGATCAGCTCGGCGAGGTTGCCGGACGTGATCCGCTTGCGGGACAGGTCGTCCAGCCAGATCGCCACGCCTTCATCGGAGAGGCGCTTGAGTGCGTCTGTCATGGAAAATGCATCTCCTACGTGTCGTATACGGGCGTCAGCGCCGAGCCGCGGCGAGGGATTCCCGCGCGGCGTCGGCCACGTTCTCGGCGGTGAAGCCGAACTCCTTGAAGAGCACCTTGCCGTCGGCCGAGGCACCGAAGTGCTCCAGCGAAACGATGCGGCCGGCGTCTCCCACGTACTTGTGCCACGTCAGGCCGATACCGGCCTCGACCGCGACACGGGCACGCACGGACGGGGGCAGGACGCTGTCCCGGTACCCCTGGTCCTGCTGCTCGAACCACTCGACGGACGGCATCGACACCACGCGCGTGGGCACACCGTCGGCCTGGAGCCGCTCGCGCGCCTCCACGGCGACGTGCACCTCGGAGCCGGTGGCGATGAGCACGACCTCGGCGTCGCCTCCGTCGGCCTCGAACAGCACGTAGCCGCCCTTGGCCGCGTCGTCGTTGGCCTCGTACGTCGGCACGCCCTGGCGGGTGAGCGCCAGACCGTGCGGCTGGCCCTTGCCGAACTCCTTCGTCCAGCGGCGCAGGATCTCGCGCCAGGCGATCGCCGTCTCGTTGGCGTCCGCCGGACGGACCACGTTCAGACCCGGGATGGCGCGCAGCGAGGCGAGGTGCTCGACCGGCTGGTGGGTCGGGCCGTCCTCACCGAGACCGATGGAGTCGTGCGTCCACACGTACGTCACCGGCAGGTGCATCAGCGCCGACAGGCGGACGGCGTTGCGCATGTAGTCGGAGAAGACCAGGAACGTTCCGCCGTAGATGCGGGTGTTGCCGTGCAGCGCGATGCCGTTCATCTCCGCGGCCATCGCGTGCTCGCGGATGCCGAAGTGGATGGTGCGGCCGTACGGGTCCGCCTCGGGCAGCGGGTTGCCCGCCGGGAGGAAGGACGACGTCTTGTCGATCGTCGTGTTGTTCGAGCCGGCCAGGTCGGCCGAGCCGCCCCACAGCTCGGGCACGAACGCGCCGAGCGCCTGGAGCACCTTGCCGGACGCGGCGCGGGTGGCGACGCCCTTGCCCGTCTCGAAGACCGGGATCTTCTCCTCCCAGCCCTTGGGCAGCTCGCCCCTGGCGACGCGCTCGTACTCGGCGGCGCGGTCGGGGTTGTTGTCCCGCCACTGCTGGAAGGCCTTCTCCCACACGGCGCGGGCCGCCTGGCCGCGCTCCAGGGCGCCGCGGGTGTGCTCGATGACCTCGTCGGAGACCTCGAAGGACTTCTCCGGGTCGAAGCCCAGGACGCGCTTGGTGGCCGCGACCTCCTCGTCGCCGAGCGCCGAGCCGTGCGCCGCCTCGGTGTTCTGCGCGTTCGGGGCGGGCCAGGCGATGATCGAGCGCATGGCGATGAAGGACGGCCGGTCGGTGACCTTCTTCGCCGCCTCGATCGCCTCGTACAGCGCGTTCGGGTCGAGGTCCCCGTCCGGCTTCGGGTCGACGCGCTGCACGTGCCAGCCGTACGCCTCGTAGCGCTTGCAGGTGTCCTCGGAGACGGCGGTCTCCGTGTCACCCTCGATGGAGATGTGGTTGTCGTCCCACAGCAGGACCAGGTTGCCGAGCTGCTGGTGGCCCGCGAGCGAGGACGCCTCGGAGGAGATGCCCTCCTGGAGGCAGCCGTCACCGGCAATGCAGTAGATGAAGTGGTCGAACGGGGAGGTGCCCTCGGCGGCCTCCGGGTCGAACAGACCGCGCTCGTAGCGGGCGGCCATCGCCATGCCCACCGCGTTGGCGACACCCTGGCCCAGCGGGCCGGTCGTCGTCTCCACGCCCGTGGTGTGGCCGTACTCCGGGTGCCCGGGGGTCTTGGAGCCCCAGGTGCGGAAGGACTCCAGGTCCGCCAGCTCCAGGCCGAAGCCCGCCAGGTACAGCTGGGTGTAGAGGGTCAGGGACGAGTGGCCGGCGGACAGCACGAAACGGTCGCGTCCGACCCAGTTCGCGTCGGCGGGGTCGTGCCGCATCACCTTCTGGAAGAGGGTGTAGGCGGCGGGCGCCAGGCTCATCGCCGTACCCGGATGGCCGTTGCCAACCTTCTGTACGGCATCGGCGGCCAGGACGCGGGCGGTGTCCACGGCCCGCTGGTCCAGTTCGGTCCACTCGAGGTCTGTGGTGGTCGGCTTGGTGCTCACCCTGAGTCAGGGCTCCTCTCCACATGTCGGATGCCGGTGCACGTGGGCGCCCACCGGCTGCCGGCGCGTCCGTGAGATCGGCCGGCCGCTGTCGAGCCTACCCCCGTAAGTACGTGCGTTTTTCCGCTGGAATCCAGACTGCCGGGACTCTTCTCGATCCGCCTGTCGACTGGGCGAAACCGCATTCGGCATGTGAATACGGCGCCGCTCATCTGACTGCTCAATCGACTGTCCGAACGCACGTCGGAGCACCCCTTCCAACACGACCCCACCCCCGCGAAGGCCGAGGTATGGGCAACGTCTAAAGTGGCGTGGTACGCGCGAGCCTTTACCGCCACTTCACACGGTCGGGCTTGCTGGGATGTCTCTGTCAGGGGTGTGCGTGACGGCCGTTGAATCCCGTCCTGCGGGGGTAATCGGGACGAGCCAGAGCCCGAGTCACCGGCCGTTCGGGGCCCGTGTCAAGGCGTTCGTGGCGCTGACCAAGCCGCGGATCATCGAGCTTCTGCTGATCACCACCGTTCCGGTGATGTTCCTCGCCGAACAGGGTGTTCCGGATCTGGGACTGGTGCTGCTGACCTGTGTCGGCGGTTACCTCTCGGCCGGCGGCGCGAACGCGCTGAACATGTACATCGACCGCGACATCGACGCGTTGATGGACCGCACCTCGCAGCGCCCCCTGGTGACCGGCATGGTCAGCCCGGCGGAATGCCTCGTCTTCGGCATCACCCTGGCCATCGTCTCCACCCTGCTGTTCGGCCTCACCGTCAACTGGCTGTCGGCCTGGCTCTCGCTCGGCGCGCTCCTCTTCTACGTGGTCGTCTACACGATGATCCTCAAGCGCCGCACCTCGCAGAACATCGTCTGGGGCGGCATCGCCGGCTGCCTGCCGGTGCTCATCGGCTGGTCGGCCGTGACCAACTCGATGTCCTGGGCGCCGATCATCCTCTTCGGGGTGATGTTCTTCTGGACGCCGCCGCATTACTGGCCGCTGTCCATGAAGGTCAAGGAGGACTACGCGCGCGTGGGCGTGCCGATGCTCCCGGTCATCGCCTCCAACAAGGTGGTCGCACGGCAGATCGTCATCTACAGCTGGGTGATGGTCGTGGTGTCGCTGCTGCTGACCCCGCTGGGCTACACCGGCTGGTTCTACACGGCCGTCGCGCTGGTGGCGGGCGGCATGTGGCTGTGGGAGGCGCACGGGCTGCAGAACCGCGCCAAGGCCGAGGTCACGGGCGGCAAGCTCAAGGAGATGCGGCTCTTCCACTGGTCCATCACCTACGTGTCGGTGCTGTTCCTCGCGATCGCGGTGGACCCCTTCCTGCGCTGAGGCCCTTGGGGGCCGTGTCCGACGGGCGGGGTGCGTGGCCAAGGCCACGCAC
>NZ_JBHJVQ010000063.1:0-7549 GCF_042263835.1 Streptomyces sp. NPDC056128
GTGATGTTGACGGTGGATTCGGTGGGGCCGTAGGCGTTGATGATCTGGACGTCGGGGTGCTGGTCGCGCCAGGCGGCCAGGTGGTCGGTGTGGAGTGCCTCCCCGCCGAGGATGAGGGTGTGGGAGGGGGACGCCGTCTCCGGGAGCGCGGTGAGTAGGGGGAGGTGGCTGGGGGTGGCCTTGATGAGGCTCGGCTGCGTCGCCGTCTCTTCCAGGCTCGTGAGGTGGACGGTGCCGCCGGCCGTGAGGGGCGTCCACAGGGCCGTGATGGTGAGATCGAAGGCGAGCGGCGAGTGCAGGACGGTGGCACCGCTCATGGCGCTGTAGGTGGTGCGGGCTCGGTGGAGGTAGGTCGCGAGGGCGTGGTGTTCGATGACGACGCCCTTGGGGCGGCCGGTGGAGCCGGAGGTGTAGATCATGTAGGCCGCGTGCCGCCGTGACCACGAGGTACGGCGCTCTGCGTTGGTGACCGTTGCGGTGGAGTGTCCGGCGTACTGCTCCACGGGTATGGGCTCGGTGAGAGCGAGGGCGGGCCGGGCATCGTCGAGCATGTAGCTGATGCGCTCAGCGGGGTACTCCGGGTCGATCGGCAGATAGGCCGCGCCGGTCTTCAGCACGGCCAGCATGCTGGTGATCGCGTCCAGCGACTTCGGCAGCGCGATCGCCACGAAGTCCTCCGCGCCCAGCCCCTCTCCCAGCAGATACCGGGCGAGCTGGTTGGCGCACCCGTCCAGCTCGGCGTACGTCAGAGACACGCCGTCGCACACCACCGCGACCGCATCCGGCGTCCGTCCGGCCTGCTCGCTGATCAGTTCGTGCAGCGGCGTCCCGGGAAGCTCGGTCCGCGCCCCGTTCCACTCCACCAGGACCCGCTCCCGCTCGGCCGGGTCGAGGGTGTCCAGGCGGGCGACGGGCAGGTCGGCGTCGGCGATCAGGGTCTCCAGGACGCGCAGCATCCGCCGGCCGAAGCCGCGGGCGTACTCCTCGTCGTAGAGGTCGGGACGGTAGTCCACGCGGAAGGACAGCTCCGCGCCGCGCATCGTCGCGACGACGTTGACGGCGAAGTGTGTGCCGCCCTTGATGTCCGCCGAGGCCACCCGGAGCCGGTCGGGGTCGGAGGCGGCGGTGAGGTCGCCGTCCTCGACCGGGTAGTTCTGGAAGACCATGGCGGTGTCGAAGAGTTCGCCGTGTCCGGCCCAGCGTTGGATGTCGGCGAGTCCGGCCCACTGGTGGTCCAGGAGGCGGGCCTGTTCGGCCTGGAGGCGGCGGAAGAGGGCATGCAGGGGCTCGGCGTGGTCGAGGCGGGCGCGGACGGGCAGGGTGTTGATGAACAGGCCGATCATCGACTCGACGCCGGGCAGCTCGGGCGGGCGGCCGGAGACGGTGGCGCCGAAGACGACGTCGTCGCGTCCGGTGGCCTGGGCCAGGGCGAGTGCCCAGGCGCCCTGGACCACGGTGTTCATGGTCACGCCCTGTCCCCGCGCCCAGGCCGCCAGCGCGCCACTGACCTCGGAGTCCACGGTGAACGACACGTGCTCGGGCGCCGTCGACGCCGCCGAACCGGCCGGGGCGAGGAGGGTGGCCTCGTCGAGGCCGGCCAGCGACTCCTGCCAGGCGGTCCGGGCCGCTTCACGGTCGCGGGCGTCGAGCCAGGCCAGGTAGTCGCGGTACGGGCGGACCCGCGGAAGCGCGGACGGGTCGCCGGAGGAGGCGTACAGCGCCATCAGCTCGCGCAGCAGGACCGGCATGGACCAGCCGTCGAGCACGATGTGGTGGTTGGTCATCACCAGCCGGACGCGGTCGGCGGAGAGCCGGATCGCCGTGAAGCGCAGCAGCGGCGGGCGGCCCAGGTCGAAGCGGCGGGCGCGGTCGGCGGCGGCGAGCCGGTCGGCCTCGGGGCCGCGCTCGTCCTCGGGCAGCGCGCTCAGGTCGGCGTCCTGCCACGGCAGGTCGACCTCGTGCAGGACGAGTTGGGCCCAGGCCCCGTTCTTGCGCTGCCGGAACCCGGCCCGCAGGTTGGCGTGCCGGCGCAGCAGGGCCTCGGCCGCCGCGCGCATCCGGGAGCCGTCGTACGGGCCCTCCAGGTCGAAGGCGACCTGGCCGACGTAGAGGTCGGGTCCCTCCGTGTGCAGCAGCCCGAGGAACACGAAGCCCTCTTGCAGCGGGGAGAGCGGAAGAATGTCCTCGATCTTGCTACGCGAACGAGACGGTTGCTGGCTCACTGCTCAATCTCCCACTCGGACTCAAGGTCGGACTCGAACTCCTCGATCTCGGACTGACTGAGCGAGTCGAGGGTGACGTCGGACGGCGTCAGGCCGCCCGCGCCGGAACGGCCGGTGTGCTCCACCAGGGCCTCCAGGGCCCGGAACCAGTGCTCGGCCAGGAGCCGGGCGTCGTGATCGGGGACCAGGCGGCGTGCGTAGGTCCATTCCGCGCGCAGTCGGGGGCCGTCCGCTCCCTCGTGCACGACCGCGCTGATCTCCACCGCGTGGGCCATCGGCGCCGCCGGTCGCGAGGCGGCCAGCCCACCGCCGGTCACGGTCCACGGCTCCGGGGTGCCGGTGGCCGGGGTGACTCGTCGGCCCAGGTAGTTGAAGCCGAAGTCGGGCTCCGGGAGGCTCGCCAGCCGGGGCCCGGTGGTGGGGTTGAGGTGGCGGAGCAGGCCGTAGCCGATGCCGTCGCCCGGCACGGCCCGTACCTGTTCCTTGACCTGCTTGAGGCCGTCCCGGAGCGCGTCGCCGTCCTGGTGCAGCCGCGCCCAGTCGGCGACGTTCGGGGCCAGCCGCACCGGGTGCAGTGCGGTGAACCAGCCCGCCGTGCGGCTGAGTTCCGCGCCCGGCACCGCGTCCTCGTGCCGTCCGTGGCTCTCCAGGTCGACCACGACGGGTGCGTCCGGGTCCTCGCCGCGCCCGCGCCGCCACTCGGCGACGGCGAACGCGAAGGCGGTCAGCAGGACGTCGTTCACGCTGGCGTTGACACTCCCCGGCACCTCGGTGAGCAGGGCCGCGGTCGTGTCCGACGGCAGATCGAGGCCGACGCGTCCGGCCTCGCCCTGGACGTCGCGCGCGCGGTCCAGCCGCAGCGCGCCCGCCCCGGCGAGCGTGTGCTCCCAGTGGGCGGTCTCCGCCTCGACCCGGGGGTCGGTGGCGAGCCGTTCCAGCGAGGTGGCCCACTGCCGCCACGAGGTGCCCACGGGGGCCGGTGCGTCGCCCCGGTACGCCGTCGCGAGGTCCGGCACGACGATGCTCCACGTCACCGAGTCGACCACCAGGTGGTGGGCGACCAGGACCAGTACGCCGTCCCCTGCGCCGTCCCCGCCGGGCCCGCGGTCCACCAGCACCGCCTGGAGCATGCGGCCCTCGGCGGGCGCGAGGCGGTCCCGTGCGGCGCGGGCCGCCTCCGTGACCAGGGTGTCGTGGTCCTCGGTGCCCGGCGCCCCGGTCACCACGCTGAGCACGTCCGCGGCCGGCACGCTGCCCGGAGGGCGCACCTCGGCGCTTCCGTCGGGACGGACCAGCAGCCGCAGCGCGTCATGGTGGTCCAGCACGCTCTGGAGGGCCCCGGCCAGCCGGTCGCCGTCCACCGCGGGCGGCAGGGACACCACGACCGACTGGTTGAAGTCGTCGCCGCCCAAGCCGAGTTCGGCGACCCGGGCCATCACCGGGGTCAGCGGGACCGGGCCGTGCGGCGGCACCTCCTCGACCTCCGGCACGGCGTCGCCGTCCCGCTCGGCCAGTGCCGCGGCCAGCTCGGCCGTCGACTGGTACTCGAAGACGTCGCGGACGGCGAGGGCCAGTCCGGCCGCGCGGGCCCGGCTGACGAGCTGGATGGACAGGATGCTGTCGCCGCCGAGGTCGAAGAACCCGTCGTCGATGCCCACCGCGGACAGGCCCAGCACCTCGCCGAAGAGCGTGCACAGCAGTTCCTCGGCGGGGGTGCGGGCGGCCCGCCCGGTGGACGCCGCCGCGTAGTCGGGTGCGGGCAGCGCCTTGCGGTCCAGCTTGCCGTTGACGGTCAGCGGCAGGGCGTCGAGGACCACGAAGGCCGACGGCACCATGTAGTCGGGCAGCGCCTGGCGGGCGAAGGCGCGCAGCGCGTCCGGGTCCACCTCGCCGTCCCGGCCCTCGGCGGCCACGACGTAGCCGACGAGCCGCCGGTCGCCGGGCCGGTCCTCGCGGACGACGACGGCGGCCTGGGCCAGCTCCGGCCGGGTGGACAGCACCGTCTCGATCTCGCCCAGCTCCACCCGGAAGCCGCGGATCTTGACCTGGTCGTCCGCGCGGGCCAGGTACTCCAGCTCGCCCGCCGGGTTGTAGCGGACCAGGTCGCCGGTGCGGTACATCCGCTCGCCGGACCCGCCGTACGGGTCGGCGACGAACCGCTCGCAGGTCAGGTCGGAGCGGCCCAGATAGCCGCGCGCCAGACCGGTCCCGGAGATGAACAGCTCGCCCGGCACCCCGGCGGGCACCGGCTGGAGGTACTGGTCGAGCACGTACGCCCGGGTGTTCCCCGTCGGACGGCCGACCGGCAGGCTGCCACGGGCCGCGTACGGCGCCGCGACCTCGTGCTGCGTCACGCACAGCGTCGTCTCCGTCGGCCCGTACAGGTGGCGCAGCACGGCGCGCGGGGCGTGCTCAAGGACCCGGGCCACCGCGGCCGGAGAGACCACGTCACCGCCGGTCAGTACCTCCCGCACACCGGCGAAGCACTCCGGCGCCTCCTCGGCGATGACGCGGAAGAAGCCCGCGGTGAGGTGGATCGCGGTGATGTCGTGGGCGGCGATCAGGTCGGTGACGGCGGCCGCGTCCAAGTGTCCGGGCGGTGCCACGACGACCGTTCCGCCGGAGACCAGCGGCACCCACATCTCGTAGCAGGACACGTCGAACGCGTGCGGCGCGTGCAGCAGCACCCGCTCGTGGGCCTCCGGCCGCCAGCAGTGGTCGCGGACCAGGTCCACCACCCCGCGATGGGTGACCGCCACGCCCTTCGGCACCCCGGTGGAGCCGGAGGTGTACATCACGTACGCGAGGTCCTGCGGGCGCAGCCCCACGTCCGGTACGCCGTCGGCCTGCCCGGACCCGGGCGGGGCGCCGAATTCGTCGACCACCATGACCCGTACGCCCAGCTCTCCGGCCCGCGCGGCCTCGGCCCGGTCGGCCAGGACGAGCGTCGCCGCGGTGTCCGCCACCACGTGCCGCATCCGGTCGAGGGGATACGTGTCGTGCAGCGGCACGTAGGCGCCGCCCGCCCGGCTGATGGCCAGGGTCGCCACCACGTGGGCCAGGGACCGCTCCATCAGCATGACCACGGGCGTCCCCGGCCGCACCCCCTGCTGCCGCAGCACCCGGGCCAGCCGACCGGCGCGCGCGTCGAGTTCGGCGTACGACACGGTCGTCCCGCCCTGCACCAGGGCCGGCGCTTCGGGCGTGCGGAGCACCTGCGCCCCGAACAGCTCGGGCAGCGTCGCGTCCAGGGTCTCCAGCGCGGGCCCGGTCCCCTCGCCGAGCAGCCGGTGCCGCTCGGGTCCGCTCAGCACCGGTACGTGGGACAGCCGGACACCGGGGTCGGCGACGACCGTCTCCAGGGTCCGCACGAACCGCTCCACCAGGGACCGCGCCGTCGACCGGTCGAACAGGTCGGTCCGGAAGTCCAGCGCGCCCGTGAGCCCGGTGCTCCGGCCCTCGCCGTCCCTGGTCTCGGCCAGCGCGAAGGCCAGGTCGACCTTGGCCGCACCGAGCCGGCTGCGCTCCACGCCGACCCGCAGCCCCGGCAGGGCCAGCGAGGCGTCCGGGTCCGTGTCGGCCGTGCTCAGGATGAGCATGACCTGGAAGAGCGGGTGGTGCGCCAGCGTCCGGACCGGGTTCAGCGCCTCGACCAGCCGCTCGAAGGGGAGGTCCTGGTGCGCGTAGGCCGCCAGGTCGGTGCGGCGCGTGCTCTCCAGCAGCTCCCGGAAGGTGGGGTTGCCGCTGGTGTCGGTGCGCAGGACGAGCGTGTTCACGAAGAACCCGACGAGGTTCTCCGTCGCGCCCTCCGTGCGGCCCGCGACCGGCGTGCCGATCGGGATGTCCTCGCCCGCGCCCAACCGGGTCAGCAGGGCGGCGAGCGCCGCCTGCACCACCATGAATGTACTCGAGTGCGTGCTCCTGGCCAGCTCGGTCAGCCGCGCGTACAGCCCCGCGTCGAGCGAGAACGCGACTCGGTCGCCGTCCTGGTCCGCCACCGCCGGGCGGGGCCGGTCGGTGGGCAGCTCCAACTGCTCGGGCAGCCCGGCCAACCGCTCCTTCCAGTGGGCGAGCTGACGGCCGGCCGCACTGTCGGCGTCGGCCTCGTCCCCGAGGACCTCCCGCTGCCACAGCGCGTAGTCGGCGTACTGGACGGGCAGCGGCTCCCAGGCCGGCGCGTCGCCCGCACACCGCGCCGTGTACGCGGCGGCGAGGTCCTGCCCCAGCGGTGTGCGCGACCAGGCGTCGGTGGCGATGTGGTGGATGAGGAGCAGCAGCACCTGCTCCCGCTCCGAGATCCGGAACAGCGTCGCCCGCACCGGAATGCCGGCCGTGAGGTCGAACGCGTGGTGCACGGCCGTGGAGAGCCGCGCGTCCAGCTCCCCCTCCTCGGTGTCGACCACGACGAGCGGCAGCAGACCGGGCTCCCACGCCTGAACCACCTGCCGGGGCCCCTGCTCGTCCTCGGTGTAGGTCGTGCGCAGGCTCTCGTGCCGGGCGATCAGGTCGTTGATCGCCGCGTGCAGGGCGTCCCGGTCCAGGGCGCCGGAGAGGCGGAGGGTGGTGGGGATGTTGTACGTCGCCGAGGGCCCTTCGAGCTGGTGCAGGAACCACAGGCGCTGCTGGGCGTACGAGAGCGGGACCCGCTCGGGCCGCGGCTTCGCCGTCAGCGCGGCCCGCGCACCGTCGGCCTGGTCGAGCGCCCCCGACAGCCCGGCGATCGTCGGCGTCTCGAAGAACTGCCGCACGGACAGCTCTACGTGCAGTGCGGTGCGGGTGCGGCTGACGAGGCGGGTGGCGAGGAGGGAGTGTCCGCCGAGGTCGAAGAAGTTGTCGTCGATGGTGACCTGGTCGACGCCGAGTACTTCGGCGAAGAGGGTGCAGAGGATTTCTTCGCGGGGGGTGCGGGGGGCTCGTCCGGTGGTCGTGGTGGCGTAGGTGGGTGCGGGGAGGGCTTTGCGGTCGAGTTTGCCGTTGGGGGTGAGGGGGAGGGCGTCGAGGGTGACGTAGGCGGTGGGGCGCATGTAGTCGGGGAGGGCGCGGGTGACTGCGTCCCGGACGGTGTTCTCGTCCCAGTCGGCGGTGACCACGTAGGCGACGAGGCGCTGGTCTCCCGGCTGGTCCTCGCGGAGCTGGACGGTGGCTTGGGTGATGCCCGCTTGTGTGGTGAGGGTGGCTTCGATTTCGCCGAGTTCGATGCGGTGGCCGCGGAGTTTGACTTGGTGGTCGGCTCGTCCGTCGTAGGTGAGGTGGCCGTGGTGGTTCCAGTGGGCGAGGTCGCCGGTGCGGTACATGCGGGTGCCGGGGGTGGGGCTGTGGGGGTTGGC
>NZ_JBHJVQ010000064.1:0-6689 GCF_042263835.1 Streptomyces sp. NPDC056128
TCCTTATAAAAACAACCCTGCCTCCGGGGCCCGGGGGGGCCGCGCGGGGCCCCGGCCCCCCCCCCCCCGGGGGGGGGGGGGCCGGGCCCGCCGCGCCGTTCGGCCCTCGCCGAACTGACGGACGACTGGCTGTCGGGCCTCTTCGACGCGGGCACCGGCGGGCCGGGCCGAGGCGTCTCGCTCGTCGCCGTCGGCGGCTACGGGCGCGGTGAGCTGTCCCCGCGCAGCGACCTCGACCTGCTCCTGCTGCACGACGGGAGCGACGACAAGGCGGTCGCCGCCCTCGCCGACCGCCTCTGGTACCCCGTCTGGGACCTCGGCCTCGACCTCGACCACTCCGTACGCACCCCCGCGCAGGCCCGGAAGACCGCGGGGGAGGATCTGAAAGTCCAACTCGGTCTCCTGGACGCCCGCCACCTCGCCGGAGACCTCGGCCTGACCGCGTCCCTGCGCACCACCGTCCTCGCCGACTGGCGCAACCAGGCCCCCAAGCGCCTCCCCGAACTCCGGGAACTGTGCGCCGAGCGCGCCGAGCGCCAGGGCGAGCTGCAATTCCTGCTGGAACCCGACCTCAAGGAGGCCCGGGGCGGCCTGCGCGACGCCACCGCCCTGCGCGCCGTCGCCGCGTCCTGGCTGGCCGACGCCCCGCGCGAGGGCCTCGCCGACGCCCGGCGCCGACTGCTCGACGTACGCGACGCGCTGCACCTGACGACCGGGCGGGCGACCGACCGGCTGGCGCTGCAGGAGCAGGACCAGGTGGCGGCCGAGCTGGGCCTGCTGGACGCCGACACGCTGCTGCGGCAGGTCTACGAGACGGCGCGGGTCATCTCGTACGCCGGCGACGTCACCTGGCGCGAGGTGGGGCGCGTGCTGCGTTCGCGCTCGGTGCGGCCGCGGCTGCGCGCCATGCTGGGCGGCGGGAAACCGGCGCCGGAGCGTTCCCCGCTCGCCGAGGGCGTCGTCGAGCACGACGGCGAGGCGGTGCTCGCCCGCACCGCGCGTCCCGAACGCGATCCCGTGCTCCCGCTGCGTGCCGCGGCCGCCGCCGCGCAGGCGGGGCTCCCGCTCTCCCGGCACGCCGTCCGGCGCCTGGCGGCCACCACCCGGCCGCTGCCCACGCCCTGGCCCGCCGAGGCCCGCGAGCAACTGGTGACCCTGCTCGGCTCGGGCCGGCCCACCGTGCAGGTCTGGGAGGCGCTGGAGGCCGAGGGCCTGGTCACCCGGCTGCTGCCCGACTGGGAGCGGGTGCGCTGCCGCCCGCAGCGCAACGCGGTGCACCTGTGGACCGTCGACCGGCACCTGATCGAGACCGCCGTCCGCGCCGCCGGGTTCACCCGCCGCGTGCACCGCCCCGACCTGCTGCTGGTCGCCGCGCTGCTGCACGACATCGGCAAGGGCTGGCCCGGCGACCACTCCGTGGCCGGCGAGACCATCGCCCGGGACGTGGCCGCCCGCATCGGCTTCGACCGCGCGGACACCGCCGTCCTCGCCACCCTCGTACGGCACCACCTGCTGCTCGTCGAGACCGCCACCCGGCGCGACCTCGACGATCCGGCCACCGTGCGCGCGGTCGCCGACGCGGTCGGCTCGGAGCACACCCTGGAGCTGCTGCACGCGCTGACCGAGGCGGACGCGCTGGCCACCGGACCCGCCGCCTGGTCGTCCTGGCGCGGCTCCCTCGTCGCCGACCTGGTGAAACGCGTCTCGGGGGTGCTGGCCGGGGACCCGCTGGAGGAGCCCGAGGCCGCCGCGCCCACCGCCGAGCAGGAGCGGCTCGCCGTCGAGGCGTTCCGCACGCGCGGGCCGGTGCTGGCGCTGCGGGCCCAGACCGAGCCGCCCGCCGACCCGGCGTCGGCCGACCCGGCGGCGGTCGCCGGTCCCGAGCCGCTCGGCGTGGAACTGCTGATCGCCGTGCCGGACCAGGAGGGCGTGCTCCCGGCCGTCGCCGGGGTCCTGGCCATGCACCGGCTGACCGTCCGCACCGCGGAGCTGCGGTCCCTGCCGCTGCCGGACGGTGTCGAGGGCTCCGTGCTGCTCCTGGACTGGCGGGTCGCCGCCGAGTACGGCTCGCTGCCCCAGGCCGCGCGGCTCCGGGCCGACCTGGTCAGGGCCCTGGACGGCACCCTGGACATCGCCGCCCGGCTCGCCGAGCGGGACGCCGCCCATCCGCGGCGCCGGGGTGTGGAGCCGCCGCCGCCCCGGGTGACCGTGGCCCCGGCCGCGTCCCGGCTGGCCACGGTGATCGAGGTCCGTGCCCAGGACGCGCCGGGCCTGCTGTTCCGGCTGGGGCGGGCCCTGGAGGCGGCGGGGGTGCGGGTGCGGAGCGCGCACGCCTCGACCCTGGGCTCCAACGCGGTGGACGCCTTCTACGTCACCGGCCCGGAGGGCGCGCGACTGCCGGGGGAGGAGGCCGGGGACGTGGCACGGACCCTGGAGGAGGCGTTGCGGAGCCGTCCCTGACGGAGCGGCCCGCGGAATCCGGCGGGCGGGGACGAATGTCTTGCCAAGGCAGATACCCTGGAAGACGCTCAGACCGCCCCCGACTCCGAGGACCGACGCCACCGTGTTCGATACCCTCTCCGACCGCCTTAGCGCGACTTTCAAAAATCTCCGCGGCAAGGGCAGGTTGTCCGAGGCGGACATCGACGCCACGGCCCGCGAGATCCGCATCGCGCTCCTCGAAGCCGACGTGGCGCTGCCCGTCGTGCGCACCTTCATCAAGAAGGTGAAGGAACGCTCGCTGGGCGCCGAGGTCTCCAAGGCGCTCAACCCCGCCCAGCAGGTCCTCAAGATCGTCAACGAGGAACTGGTCGGCATCCTCGGCGGTGAGACCCGCCGCCTGCGCTTCGCCAAGCAGCCGCCGACCGTGATCATGCTGGCCGGTCTGCAGGGTGCCGGTAAGACCACCCTCGCGGGCAAGCTGGGCCGCTGGCTCAAGGAGCAGGGCCACTCGCCGCTGCTCGTCGCCTGTGACCTCCAGCGCCCCAACGCCGTCAACCAGCTCAGCGTCGTCGCCGAGCGCGCCGGCGTCGCGGTCTACGCGCCCGAGCCGGGCAACGGGGTCGGCGACCCCGTCAAGGTCGCCAAGGACTCCATCGAGTTCGCCAAGTCCAAGGTCCACGACCTGGTCATCGTCGACACCGCCGGCCGCCTGGGCATCGACCAGGAGCTGATGCAGCAGGCCGCGGACATCAGGGACGCCGTCAGCCCCGACGAGATCCTCTTCATCGTCGACGCGATGATCGGCCAGGACGCCGTCAACACCGCCGAGGCCTTCCGCGACGGCGTCGGCTTCGACGGCGTGGTGCTCTCCAAGCTCGACGGCGACGCCCGTGGTGGTGCGGCCCTGTCGATCGCCTCGGTGACCGGCAAGCCGATCATGTTCGCGTCGAACGGTGAGAAGCTCGACGACTTCGACGCCTTCCACCCGGACCGGATGGCCTCCCGCATCCTCGACATGGGTGACCTGCTCACCCTGATCGAGCAGGCGGAGAAGACGTTCAGCCAGGAAGAAGCCGAGGCGATGGCCTCGAAGCTGGCGTCCAAGAAGGGCCAGGACTTCACCCTGGACGACTTCCTGGCCCAGATGGAGCAGGTCCGGAAGATGGGCTCCATCTCCAAGCTGCTCGGCATGCTGCCCGGCATGGGCCAGATGAAGGACCAGATCAACAACCTCGACGAGCGCGACGTCGACCGCACGGCCGCCATCATCAAGTCGATGACCCCGGCCGAGCGCCTGGAGCCGACGATCATCAACGGCTCGCGCCGCGCCCGTATCGCCAAGGGCTCCGGCGTCGACGTCAGCGCGGTCAAGGGCCTGGTCGAGCGGTTCTTCGAGGCCCGCAAGATGATGTCCCGGATGGCCCAGGGCGGCGGCATGCCGGGGATGCCGGGCATGCCGGGCATGGGCGGCGGCCCCGGCCGACAGAAGAAGCAGCAGAAGAAGGCCAAGGGCAAGCAGCGCTCCGGCAACCCCATGAAACGCAAGCAGCAGGAGCAGGAGGAGGCCGCCCGCCGCGCGGCCGCCGCGCAGAACGGCGGCGCCCTCGGACTGCCCCAGCAGGGTGGCCAGGACTTCGAGCTGCCCGACGAGTTCAAGAAGTTCATGGGCTGACCTTGGGCTGACAGCCCGATCGGTGTGTACGGCGCTGGGGCGCCCTCTGTCGAAGGGGGGCGCCCCAGCGCCGTACATGCACATGCCCAGGCGTCTTTCCTGTCGTAACGTCCGGATATGACCAACCCGTCCCCGCCGCGCAAGGCCTCCGAGCCGCCCTGGCGCACCGAGGGCACACCCGACGAGCCTCCGAAACCGCCGCCCGGTGGCAGGAGGATGCGCGGCGGCTGGTGGAACCTGGTCCTGGCCGCGCTGGTCGTCTACCTGATCGCCAACCTCGTGCTCTCGTTCTTCAACGAGGGCGACGAGCCGACCATCTCCTACACGGAGTTCAGCAAGCAGGTCGACGAGGGCAACGTCAGCAAGATCTACGCCAAGGGCGACGCGATCGAGGGCCAGCTCAAGAAGGAGCGCGACAGACCCGACGGCGACGGGACGTACACCAAGTTCACGACCGAGCGGCCCACCTTCGCTGACGACCGGCTCTGGGACGACCTGACGAAGAACGACGTCACCGTCACGGCCGAACCGGTGGTCCAGCACCGCAGCTTCCTGTCGAACCTGCTGATCGCGCTGGCCCCGATGCTGCTCCTGGTGGTGCTGTGGATCTTCATCGCGCGGCGCATGAGGGGCGCCCTGGGCGGCGGCGCGGGCGGCATGCTCGGCCGCAAGGCGCCGCCCAAACCGGTCGAGCTGGAGGCCGGGGAGCCGCGCACCACCTTCGCGGACGTGGCAGGGATCGACGAGGTGGAGGGCGAACTCAGTGACGTCGTCGACTTCCTGAAGAACCCGGACGCCTACCGCCGCATGGGCGCCAAGATGCCCCGGGGCGTCCTCCTGACCGGTCCGCCCGGCACCGGGAAGACGCTCCTCGCGCGTGCGGTCGCCGGCGAGGCGGGGGTGCCGTTCTTCTCCGCGTCCGCGTCCGAGTTCATCGAGATGATCGTGGGCGTGGGCGCCTCCCGGGTGCGGGAGCTGTTCGCCGAGGCCCGCAAGGTCGCGCCGTCGATCATCTTCATCGACGAGATCGACACCATCGGCCGCGCGCGCGGCGGCGGCTCCGGCATGGGCGGCCACGACGAGCGCGAGCAGACGCTGAACCAGATCCTCACCGAGATGGACGGCTTCTCGGGCTCCGAGGGCGTCGTCGTCATCGCCGCCACCAACCGCGCCGACATCCTGGACCCGGCCCTGACCCGCCCCGGCCGCTTCGACCGGGTGGTCAGCGTCTCGCCCCCGGACCGCGGCGGCCGCGAGGCCATCCTGGACATCCACACGCGCGAGATCCCGCTCGCCCCGGACGTCGACCTGGCCCAGGTCGCCCGTACGACCCCGGGCATGACCGGCGCCGAACTCGCCAACCTCGCCAACGAGGCGGCCCTGCTCGCGGTCAAGCGGAAGCAGGACCGGGTGACGCAGGCCAACCTCTCCGAGGCCCTGGAGAAGGTGCAGCTGGGCGCCGAACGGCCCCTGGTGATGCCCGAGGAGGAGCGCCGGCGCACCGCGTACCACGAGAGCGGGCACGCCCTGCTCGGCATGTTGCAGCCGGGCGCCGACCCCGTCCGCAAGATCACCATCGTGCCGCGCGGGAGGGCGCTCGGGGTGACGCTGTCGACGCCGGACGCCGACAAGTACGCGTACACCGAGGAGTACCTGCGCGGCCGGATCATCGGCGCGCTCGGCGGCATGGCGGCCGAGCACGTGGTGTACGGCGTGATCACCACGGGTTCGGAGAGCGACCTCGAACAGGTCACCAACATCGCCCGCGGCATGGTCGCCCGCTGGGGCATGAGCGAGCGGGTCGGCCGGCTCTCCGCCCTCCCCGGCGACGCGCAGCAGGCGTACGGCCTCGCCGCCGCTCCCCAGACGCTGGACGCCATCGACGGGGAGATGCGGCGGGTCGTCGACTCCTGCTACGAGGAGGCCGTCCGCAAGCTGCGCGACCACCGCGAGCGGCTCGACGCGCTGGCCGAGTCCCTGCTCGCCAGCGAGACGCTGGACGAGGCGGAGGCGTACCGCATCGCCGGGATCACCCGGCCGGCGAAGGACGATCCGGAGGCGTGAGCGCCGGACGTTCCCGCTTCTGCCCGTTCCTACTTCTGCGGGAACTTCCAGATGTACGGCTCGCCGTCCTCCTCCGACCAGTGCGCCTCCACGCTCTTCGCGCCGGCCGGAATCACGTACGTCTCGCAGAAGACGTGGCTCTCGCCCTGCTTCCAGCTCTCGACGTCGTACGGGTCCTCGCAGCCCGCCGCGTCCTCGGAGGCGCCGACGAGGACGCTGCCGCGCTGCCCGTCGGCGAAGACCGTGGCGCCGTCGTGCACGTCGGAGCCTTCGGTCAGGGCCGGTCCGCTCTTGTGCGTGTACTTGATGTACGCGGTGGCCAGCACCTTGCCCTTGACGTCCGCGGCGTCCGCCACCGCCTTCGCGGCCTCGGCCTCGGTGCCCACCTCGACCTTCTCCGCCACGACGTCGTAGGTGACCTCGCCCGGGTCCTCGGCGACCTTCCCCGTCGCGCTCGCGCCCGTCGCCAGCTCGCCGCCCGAGGCCGCCTCGGAGGGCGAGGGCGATGCTG
>NZ_JBHJVQ010000065.1:0-5970 GCF_042263835.1 Streptomyces sp. NPDC056128
CGGCCCCGGGGTCCCACCAGGCCGGGCGGGCGGGCCCCCCCCGCCCCCCCCCCCCCGGGGGGGGGGGGGCCGGGGCCCCCCCCCCGCCGCCCCCCGCCCTCTTCCGTTTCACGCGCCCGGTGTCACCGGCCCCCGGACGGCGCCGGCAGCCGCGCGCCGGGCTTGTGCAGCGGGACCTTCTCGCCGTCCGTGCCCACGACCTTCCGGTCGCCGAGCGGTTCGTCGAGCCGCACCGTGCGCTCGTACTCCTTGGCGATCAGGATGCACACCTTGTCCGGATGCGGGGTCTCGGTCACCGTCACGGTCACCTCCCCGTCCTCCTCCTTGGCCTTCGCCTCGTAGTCCGCGCACACCCCGCCCGTGAAGTGCACGGTCAGCTCTCCGCCCGCGGCCGTGTAACCGTTCACCCGCACGTCCCGCGGCTCGCCCGGCTTCGAGGTCGGCTTGTCGGACGGGGACGGCGAGGCCGGGGCCGCGGTGGTCAGGTACTTCGGCTCGACCGCCGGATACGTGACCGTGGAGCTGTCCTCCGCGCCCGGCGCGCGCACCTCGAACAGCCAGGACGGCACCAGCGTCTGCCGCCCCCGCACCGGATGCGCGGCGAGACCGAACACCGCGTCCTCGACCGTGACCGTCTGCTTCCCCGGCTTCTCGGGCTTCTCCGGTGAGCCGGTCGGCGGCGCGCACGGCGTGTCCGCGCCGTCCTCGTGCGGCACCGGGCTCGCGCAGCCCCCGATGCCCCCGACGCCGGGCCCGGAACCGCCGCCCGGCGAGTTCAGCAGCGCCAGGGCCTCCTTCGCGTCCAGGACGGGGTACGTGTCCCCCTTCACCGGCGCCTTGACCTGGCCGCTGCCGCCGACCACGTCGCCCTGGGCGCCGACGACCACGCCGGTCGTCCAGCCCTGCGTGGGCAGCCCGCCGACCTCGGGTTCGGCGTTCACGGCCCGCCGGGCGCCCATGACCTGGCCCGCGTCCAGCTTGGCGTCGTCCTGGCCCAGCGCCTTCAGCACCGGCGCCGCCGCCTTCTTCGCGGCCGCCTCGCTCACCGGGCTGCCGTCGGCGGACGGGGCCTGGCACACGGGGCCCTTCTTGCAGTCGTCGGTGCCGGGTGTGTAGCGGTGGAAGGTCCAGGTGCCCGGCGCCTGCGTGGTCACCGTCAGCAGGGGTCCCGAGCCGTCCTTGGCGTTGCCGACCTTCCAGGCCCCGCCCTGGACGCGCGGTGCGCCCGCCACTCCGAGCGCCTTCGCCAGCCGGGCCACCTCCGCCTCGGTGACCTCGCCCTTCGTCCGGTACACGGGCGCCGAGCCGGGACCCTCGGGGAGGGAGCCGTCGGCGCGGTAGGTGACGCCGTACGGGTTGGGCTCACCGGGCGCGATGCCGTTCGTTCCGTCCGTACCGCTGCCGGGGGACGTCCCGTGGCCGTCCAGGGCCAGCGGCGGGGGAGTGTCGTCGCCCGACGCCCCGGACGCCGTACCGCCGTCCGGGTCGCTGTCCGAGGCGGACGTGGCCAGGTAGGCACCGCCCGTGCCGACCAGCAGCACGGCGGCGGCGACCGACGCGACGACGACCGCGGAGGGACGCCGTCGCGCGGGACGCCCGGTGCCGGCCTCGTCGGCGGCGGTGGCGTCGTTGTCGGGTCGCTCGCTGTTCACCGCATCGCTCCTTCAGCTGTTACTGGGGACAGCGATGGGACGCGGTGGGCGGGCATCCGGTTCCCGGTGGCGGCGCGCGTCGCCCGAACGGCTCAGTCGCCGTAGTCCGACATCGCCTCCAGCAACCGGGCCGACGTCTGCGGCACCCGTACGCCGTGGAGCAGTGAGACGGGCACCGGACGGGTGGAGACGTGAGCCGGGGCCGACCAGCGCGGGGTCATCCGGGCGCAGTCACCGCGCAGCGACGCGAGGTCGCCGTCCAGGTCGGCCGGGGCGGGGTCGGCGGTCCTCAGGTTCGTCATAACAGAACCGTAGGCACGTCACGGACCGCGAAGAAAGTTGTACTACCGGGTAGTTTTGCCTGCTTCGATCGGGAGGCGGTCCCGGGTAGCGTGAACTGTCAACCCGCCTCCCCTCAGGAGAGAGTCCACGCCGTGCGCATCGCAGTCACCGGCTCCATCGCCACCGACCACCTCATGACCTTTCCCGGCCGATTCTCCGACCAGCTCGTCGCGGACCAGCTGCACACGGTCTCGCTCTCCTTCCTGGTCGACCAGCTGGACGTACGCCGGGGCGGCGTCGCCGCGAACATCGCCTTCGGCATGGGCCAGCTCGGCATCCGGCCGATCCTGGTCGGCGCGGCCGGCTCGGACTTCGCCGAGTACCGCGCCTGGCTGGACCGGCACGGCGTCGACACCGGCTCGGTGCGCATCTCCGAGACCCTGCACACCGCCCGCTTCGTCTGCACCACCGACGCCGACCACAACCAGATCGGCTCCTTCTACACGGGCGCGATGAGCGAGGCCCGCCTCATCGAGCTGAAGACCGTCGCCGACCGCGTGGGCGGCCTCGACCTGGTCTCCATCGGCGCCGACGACCCGGAGGCGATGCTCCGGCACACCGAGGAGTGCCGCGCGCGGTCCATCCCCTTCGCCGCGGACTTCTCCCAGCAGATCGCCCGGATGAACGGCGACGAGATCCGGATACTGCTGGACGGGGCGACCTACCTCTTCTCCAACGAGTACGAGAAGGGGCTCATCGAGACCAAGACCGGCTGGACGGACGAGGAGATCCTCGGCCGCGTGGGTCACCGCGTCACCACCCTCGGCGCCCGGGGCGTGCGGATCGAGCGGGCCGGCGAGGAGACCATCGAGGTCGGCGTGCCCGACGAGGAGCGCAAGGCCGACCCGACGGGGGTCGGGGACGCCTTCCGTGCCGGGTTCATGTCGGGACTGGCGTGGGGGGTTTCGCTGGAGCGGGCGGCGCAGGTGGGCTGCATGCTGGCGACTCTCGTCATCGAGACGGTGGGTACGCAGGAGTACCAGCTGCGTCGGGGGCACTTCATGGAGCGGTTCACCAAGGCGTATGGGGACGAGGCCGCGGAAGAGGTTCGGGGGCGGCTGGGCTGATTGGCCGGGTGCGGGTGTGTGGGGGCTGGTCGCGCAGTTCCCCGCGCCCCTAAGGGCGTCACCTGATCCGGCGGACCAGGTAAGCCGTTCCTCTTTCTGTCTGCTCCTCGCCTACGTACTCCTGATCCCGCATCTCGCACCACGCCGGGATGTCCAGGCGGGCGGCCTCGTCGTCGGAGAGGACTCGGACCGTGCCGCCGACGGGGACGTCTGCGATGACCTTGGCCAGTTCGATGACCGGGACGGGGCAGCGGCGGCCGATCGCGTCCACGACGAGGTCCGCGCCGGTCTCCGGGGCGGGCTCCGTCGTCGTCGGAGCCCCCAGCCTCTCCCGCACGGCGGCCACCGTGCCCGGCAGCACCTCCAGGAACCGCTCGACGTCCTCGGCGGGCGTGCCCGGCGGCAGCGACACCCGGACGTTGCCCTCGGTGAGCACGCCCATCGCCTTCAGGACGTGGCTCGGCGTCAGGGTGCTGCTGGTGCAGGACGAACCGGAGGAGACGGAGAAGCCCGCGCGGTCCAGCTCGTGCAGCAAGGTCTCCCCGTCGACATAGAGACACGAGAAGGTGACGACCCCGGGCAGCCGCCGCACCGCGTCGCCGACCACCTCCACGTCCGGCACCAGGCCCGGTACCCGCGCCCGGATCCGCTCCGTCAGCTCCCGCAGCCGGGCCGCCTCCTCGGCCGCCTCGGCCCGCACCGCCCGCAGTGACGCCGCCGCCGCCACGATCGCCGGGAGGTTCTCGAAACCGGGCGCCCGCCCCGACTCCCGCTCGTCCCCGGCCCCTTGCGGCGCGAACCGCACCCCCTTGCGGACGGCCAGCAGCCCGACCCCGGACGGCCCACCCCACTTGTGCGCGCTCGCCGCGAGCAGCGACCAGTCACCCGGCACCTTCCCCCAGCCCAGCGACTGGGCCGCGTCCACCAGCAGCGGCACACCCGCCGCCCGGCAGACCTCCGCCACCTCCGCCACCGGCTGCTCGGTGCCGACCTCGTGATTGGCCGACTGGAGACAGGCCAGCGCGGTCTCGCCGGTCAGGGCCGCCGCGTACGCCGCCGGATCCACCGCGCCCGTCCGGTCCACGGGGACCTGGGTGACGGTCCCGCCGTTCCGCTCCATTTCCTCCGCCGCATGGAGTACGGAGGAGTGTTCGACGGCGGACACGATCAGGTGGCTTCCGACGCGCCGCCGCCCGGCCAGCGCGCCCGCCACCCCTGAATGCACCGCCCGCGTCCCCGAAGGGGTGAACACCAACTCGTCCGCCCGGCACCCCACCGCCTCGGCGGCGGCCTCCCGAGCCGCATCCAGCAACAACCGAGCCCGCCGCCCCTCCCGGTACAGCCGCGCAGGATCGGCCCACCCCTCATCAAGAGAGGCCAGCAGCGCCTGCCGAGCAACGGAATGAAGGGGAGCAGCGGAAGCAGCATCGAAGTAGGCCACACAGCAACGCTAGAACGCCGGGTGGCACAGCGCCCCACCAGGGGCGCGGGGAACTGCGCGCCCAACCACGACGCACCGTCAGCCGCCAACGAACCCCCGCCCCCACCCCCGTAGGCACCCCATCCCACCCTTAAAGAGTGACCCCCGGCGCGTATGCCACCCTCCCCGCGACCCCCCGGAGGGCGTCGGCTAGGGTTTGGTCCGCATAAACATCAAACCCCTGCCCGACGCAGGGCGGCGACCGACCACCGAGAAGGCCGCAGCCGAACAGCGCGGGCGAGACTCTCGGGAAGGCGCTACGTGAGTCCCAACGGCTCCGACCGCTCGCCGCGGCGCCCGATGCGGCGGAAGCTGCTGCAGGCACTGACCGCGGGCCTGGTCCTGGCGACCGCCACAGGTTGCACATACGAGGACTTCCCCCGCCTCGGCATGCCCACCCCAACCACGGAAGAGGCTCCGCGGATCCTCTCCCTGTGGCAGGGGTCCTGGGCTGCCGCGCTGGCCACCGGCGTGCTGGTGTGGGGCCTGATCCTGTGGAGTGTGTTCTTCCACCGGCGCAGCCGCACCAAGGTCGAGGTCCCTCCACAGACCAGGTACAACCTGCCCATCGAGGCGCTGTACACCATGGTTCCGCTCGTCATCGTCTCGGTGCTGTTCTACTTCACCGCGCGTGACGAGTCCGAGCTCCTGAGCCTCAAGAAGAAGCCCGACGTCACGGTGAACGTGGTCGGCTTCCAGTGGAGCTGGTGCTTCAACTACGTCGAGAGCGTCAACGGTTCCTCCGGTGACGCCAAGACCTCCGAGGAACTGTCCGCCATCCCGGACCGGTTCAAGGAGGACTTCCCGGCGAACGCCGGCGGCACCTACGACTGCGGTACCCCGAGCACGCGGAACCCGCAGACCGACAACCCCGGTCCGACCCTCTGGCTCCCCAAGGGCAAGACGGTTCGCTTCGTCCTGACCTCGCGTGACGTCATCCACTCCTTCTGGGTGGTGCCGTTCCTCATGAAGCAGGACGTCATTCCGGGCCACACCAACGCCTTCGAGGTGACTCCCAACAAGGAGGGCACCTTCCTCGGCAAGTGCGCCGAGCTGTGCGGCGTGGACCACTCCCGGATGCTGTTCAACGTGAAGGTCGTCTCCCCGGAGCGCTACGAGCAGCACCTCCAGGACCTCGTGAAGAAGGGGCAGACCGGTTACGTTCCCGCAGGCATCGCGCAGACGAGCCACGAGAAGAACCGGGAGACGAACAACCTGTGAGCATCCTCAACGAACCCCAGGGTGCCTCGGCAGCGGAGGACTCGTACGAGAACGAGCTGCCGGTACGGCGCAAGCAGCCCGGCAACGTCGTGATCAAGTGGTTGACGACCACTGACCACAAGACGATCGGCACGCTGTATCTGGTGACGTCGTTCGCGTTCTTCTGCATCGGTGGCGTGATGGCGCTGTTCATGCGCGCCGAGCTGGC
>NZ_JBHJVQ010000066.1:0-5849 GCF_042263835.1 Streptomyces sp. NPDC056128
GTGGTGGTGGAGTTGGCGGGGGTGGATCCAGGTGTGGGTTTGGGTGTGGGTGGGTTGGGGGGTGTGGCGGCGTATGTGATGTATACGTCGGGGTCACTGGGGGTGCCGAAGGGAGTGGTGGTGTGTCAGCGGGATGTGGTGGGTTTGGTGGTGGACGGGTCCTGGGGTGTGGTGGCGGGGCGTCGGGTGCTGGGGTGGGCTCCGTTTGCGTTTGATGCGTCGGCGTACGAGTTGTGGGTGACGTTGGCGGGCGGTGGGGTGCTGGTGCTGGCGCCGGTGGGTGAGGTGGACGGTGGTGTGCTGCGGTCGTTGGTGGCGGGTGGTGGGTTGGATCGGGTGCATGTGACGGCGGGGTTGTTGCGGGTGCTGGTGGAGGAGGATGCGGGTTGTTTCGTGGGGGTGGGTGAGGTGTTGACGGGTGGGGATGTGGTGCCGTCGGGTGTGGTGTCGGGTGTGCTGGCGGCTGTTCCTGGGGTTGTGGTGCGGCATTTGTATGGGCCGACGGAGGTGACGTTGTGTGCGACGCAGTGGGTGGTGGGGGATGTGGGGTTGGTGCCGGGGGTGTTGCCGATTGGCCGGCCGTTGGAGAACACGCGGGTGTATGTGCTGGACCGGTTCCTGGAGCCGGTGCCTCCGGGTGTGGCGGGGGAGTTGTATGTGGCGGGGGCTGGGGTGGCGCGGGGGTATCAGGGGCGGCCTGGGCTGACGGGAGAGCGGTTCGTCGCGTGTCCGTTCGGTGGTGTGGGTGAGCGGATGTATCGGACCGGTGACCTGGTGCGGTGGAGTGCGGACGGGCAGCTGGTGTTCGTTGGCCGTGCGGATGATCAGGTGAAGGTGCGGGGGTTCCGGGTGGAGCCGGGTGAGGTCGAGGCCGTGCTGGCGGTGCATCCCGGGGTGAGCCAGGCGGTCGTGGTCGCACGCGAGGTGGGCCTCGGTGACAAGCGACTGACCGCCTATGTGGTCGCCGCTCACGGGGCCGGTGCAGATGAAGACGATGACTTGGCCGGGCAGGTACGTGCCTTTGCCGACGGGCGGCTGCCGGAGTACATGGTGCCTTCCTCGGTGGTGGTGCTGGATGAGTTGCCGCTGTCGGTGAACGGCAAGGTGGACCGAGCGGCGTTGCCCGACCCGGAGTACGGGACGGTCAACGGTGGGCGGGGGCCGACGACCGCGGTCGAGGAAATCCTGTGTGGTGTGTTCGCGGAGTTGTTGGGGCTGACGCGGGTTGGTGTGGAGGACCACTTCTTCGAGTTGGGTGGGCATTCGTTGTTGGCGACGCGCTTGGTGTCGCGGGTGCGGTCGGTGTTCGGGGTCGAGGTGAGTGTGCGGGCCTTGTTCGAGGCTCCGACTCCGGCGGGGTTGGCTGCGCGGATTGCGGGTGCGGGTGCGGCGCGGGTGAGCTTGACGCCGTGGGAGCGGCCTGAGCGGGTGCCGTTGTCGTTTGCTCAGCGGCGGTTGTGGTTCTTGGCGCAGTTGGAGGGGCCGAGCGCGACGTACAACATGCCGGTTGCGTTGCGGTTGGAGGGTGGGCTGGATGTTGCTGCGTTGAGGGCGGCGCTGAGTGATGTTGTGGGTCGGCATGAGGTGCTGCGGACGGTGTTCCCGGTGGTGGACGGGGAGCCGTATCAGGAGGTGTTGGCGGCTTCTGAGGTGGGTGAGGTGCTGCGGGTTGCGCGGGCTGGCGACGGGGAGGTGGCGGACCTGGTGGCGGAGGAGACCGGGCGCGGGTTCGATCTCGGATTTGAGGTGCCGTTGCGGGCGTTGTTGGTTGAGGTTGGTGTGGATGTGCATGTGTTGGTGGTGGTGGTGCATCACGTTGCGGGGGATGGGTGGTCGATGGGGCCGTTGGCGCGGGACATCTCGGTGGCGTATGCGGCGCGGTGTGCGGGTGAGGCCCCGGGGTGGGAGCCGTTGCCGGTGCAGTACGCGGATTACGCGCTGTGGCAGCGGGAGCTGTTGGGGGATGAGGGTGATCCGGGCAGTGTGCTGGCCGGCCAGGTGGGCTTCTGGCGGGACGCGTTGGCAGGGGCGCCGCAGGAGCTGGTGCTGCCGGGCGACCGGTCACGGCCGGCGGTGGCTTCGCACCGGGGCCACACGGCGTCGCTGGTGGTCCCGGCGGAGGTGCACGCGCAGCTGACGGCGCTGGCGCGGGAGCAGGGCGTGACGCTGTTCATGGTGGTGCAGGCCGCGCTGGCGGTGTTGCTGTCCCGTCTCGGTGCGGGCGAGGACATCCCCGTCGGTACGGCGGTGGCGGGGCGTACGGATCAGGCGCTGGATGATCTGGTGGGGTTCTTCGTCAACACGCTGGTGTTGCGTACGGATGTGTCGGGGGACCCGACCTTCGGCGAGCTGCTGGAGCGGGTACGGGAGACGAGCCTGGCGGCGCTGGAGCATCAGGAGGTGCCGTTCGAGCGGTTGGTGGAGGTGCTGGCGCCGGACCGTTCGCTGGCGCGGCATCCGCTGTTCCAGGTCATGCTCGCTCTCCAGAATCAAGGCCAGGCCAGGCTGGACCTGCCGGGTCTGCGGGTGGTGCCGGTTTTCGGTGGGTTGGGCGTCGCGAAGTTTGATCTTGATGTGTCGTTGGGTGAGGTGGTTGACGGTGAGGGCCGCCCGGTGGGGTTGCGGGGGTCGGTTACCGGGGCGGCGGATCTGTTCGACGCGGGGACCGTGGATGCGGTCGCTGCGCGGTTGGTGAAGGTCCTGTCGCTGGTGGCCGCGGACCCGCAGGCTCGGGTGGGGCAGGTCCAGGTGCTGTCGGAGGCGGAACGGCACCAGGTGGTGGCCGGCTGGAATGACACCGCCGAGCCGGTGCCGGGTGTCACGTGGGTGGAGTTGTTCGAGCGGCAGGTGGTGCGGGATCCGGGTGCGGTGGCGGTGGTGTGTGGGGAGGTGGAGTTGTCGTACGGGGAGTTGGATGAGCGGGCGTCGCGGCTGGCAGGCGTGTTGAGGGCGCGAGGTGTGGGTTCGGAGTCGGTGGTGGGGGTGATGTTTGAGCGGTCCGTGGATGCGGTGGTGGCGCTGTTGGGGGTATGGAAGGCAGGCGGCGCCTATCTCTTCATCAATCCTTCCTATCCGGAAGAGCGCGTGGCGTTGCTGGTTGCGGAGGCCGGGCCCGTGTGCATGGTCACCGTCAGCAGCCTGACCGCTGGGTTGCCTGCTGCTCTGCCGGTGCCGATGGTGGCGGTGGACGACCCGGCGGTAGTCACGGAACTGGCCGAGGTGGAGCCGACGGGCGTGCCGGTGCCGACTGAGCCCGGAGCGGCGGCATACGTGATGTTCACGTCCGGATCGACGGGGCGCCCGAAGGGTGTGGTGGTGACCCAACGCGATCTGGCTGAGCTGGTGGTGGATCAGTGCTGGGGAGAGCCCGGGCGGATGTTGGGGCACGGCCCGTACGAATTCGATGCGTCGGTGCTTGAGACATGGGTGACGCTGGCTATCGGGGGAGCGGTGGTGCTGGCCCCGGCCGGCAAGTTGGACGCTGGTGGGTTGCGGTCGTTGGTGGCGGAGTACGGGCTCGACCGTGTGCATGTGACCGCGGGACTGCTGCGGATGCTGGTGGAGGAGGACCCCGGGTGCTTCGCTGGCGTGAGCGAGGTGCTGACTGGTGGGGACGTGGTTCCGTCGGCAGCGGTGTCGGCGGTACTGACGGCTGCTCCAGGGGCTGCGGTGCGGCAGGTGTACGGGCCGACCGAAATCACCCTGTGTGCTACCCAGATCCTGGTTGGGGACGCCGATGCAGTTCCGTCGGTGCTGCCGATCGGCCGGCCGATGGACAACACCCGCATCTACCTGCTCGACGCTGGTCTGTCACCGGTTCTGCCCGGGGTGGCGGGCGAGCTGTATGTGGCCGGGACCGGGCTGGCGCGGGGGTATCACGGTCGGCCGGACCTGACCGGTGAGCGGTTCGTAGCGTGCCCGCTCGGTGCGCCGGGGGAGCGGATGTACCGGACGGGGGATCTGGCCCGGTGGACCAAGGACGGGCAGCTGGTGTTCATCGGCCGGGCGGACAACCAGGTGAAGGTGCGTGGTTTCCGGATCGAGCCGGGTGAGGTCGAGGCGGTGTTGGCTGCCCACCCGAGTGTGGCTCAGGCGGTGGTGATCGCCCGAGAGGACACGTCCGGTGACAAGCGGCTGACCGCATACGTGGTCCCCAGGAGCGGCAACGGCGTGCGCGACGACCTGTCTGCGCGGTTGCGTGCGTACGTGGGTGAGCGGTTGCCGGATCACCTGGTGCCGTCCGCGGTGGTCGTACTGGACGGGTTGCCGTTCTCGGTGAACGGCAAGGTGGACCGGGCGGCTCTGCCGGCGCCGGAGTACACGGGGGCCGGTGGCGGGCGGGCACCGGCGTCGGTGGCCGAAGAGCTGATGTGTGGCGTGTTCGCGGACGTCCTCGGCCTTGAACGAGTGGGGGTGGAGGACAGCTTCTTTGACTTGGGTGGGCATTCGTTGTTGGCGATGCGGTTGGTGTCGCGGGTGCGGTCGGTGTTCGGGGTGGAGTTGGGTGTGCGGGCCTTGTTCGAGGCTCCTACGCCGGCGGGGTTGGCGGTGCGGCTTGCGGGTGCGGGTGGTGCGCGGGTGGGGTTGGTGCGGTGGGTGCGGCCTGAGCGGGTGCCGTTGTCGTTTGCTCAGCGGCGGTTGTGGTTCTTGGCGCAGTTGGAGGGGCCGAGTGCGACGTACAACATGCCGGTTGCGTTGCGGTTGGAGGGTGTGCTGGATGTTGCTGCGTTGAGGGCGGCGCTGAGTGATGTTGTGGGTCGGCATGAGGTGCTGCGGACGGTGTTCCCGGTGGTGGACGGGGAGCCGTATCAGGAGGTGTTGGCGGCTTCAGCGGTGGGTGAGGTGCTGCGGGTTGTGCGGGCTGGCGAGGGTGAGGTGGCGGACCTGGTGGCGGAGGAGACCGGGCAGGGGTTCGACCTCGCCGTCGAGGTGCCGCTGCGGGCGCTTCTGCTCGAGACCGGTGCGGACGTGCACGTCTTGGTGGTGGTGGTGCATCACGTTGCGGGGGATGGATGGTCGATGGGCCCCCTGGCGCGGGACATCTCGGTGGCGTACGCCGCGCGGTGTGCGGGTGAGGCCCCGGGGTGGGAGCCGTTGCCGGTGCAGTACGCGGACTACACCCTGTGGCAGCGGAAGCTGCTGGGTGATGAGGGTGATCCGGGCAGTGTGCTGGCCGGGCAGGTGGGTTTCTGGCGGGACGCGCTGGCCGGGGCCCCGCAGGAGCTGGCTCTGCCGGGCGACCGGGCGCGGCCGGTGGTGGCCTCACATCGTGGCCACACGGTGAGGGTGGAGGTTCCGGCGGAGGTGCATGCGCGCCTGGCGGCGCTGGCGCGGGAGCAGGGCGTGACCCTGTTCATGGTGGTGCAGGCCGCGTTGGCCGTGCTCCTGTCGAAGTTGGGTGCGGGCGAGGACATTCCCGTCGGTACGGCGGTGGCCGGCCGCACTGACCAGGCGCTGGATGATCTGGTGGGGTTCTTCGTCAACACACTGGTGTTGCGTACGGATGTGTCGGGGGATCCGACGTTTGGTGAGCTGCTGGGGCGGGTGCGGGAGACGAGTCTGGGGGCGCTGGAGCATCAGGAGGTGCCGTTCGAGCGGTTGGTGGAGGTACTGGCACCGGACCGTTCGCTGGCGCGGCATCCGCTGTTCCAGGTCATGCTGGCAGTACAGGATCTGGGCCAGGCGAAGCTTGACCTGCCCGGGCTGCGGGTGGCGCCGGCGTCTGTCGGACAGGGGGCAGCCAAGTTTGATCTCGATGTGTCGTTGGGTGAGGTGGTTGATGGTGAGGGTCGTCCTGGGGGGTTGCGGGGGTCGGTTACGGGGTCGGTGGATCTGTTTGATGCGGGGAC
>NZ_JBHJVQ010000067.1:0-5400 GCF_042263835.1 Streptomyces sp. NPDC056128
CACCCCCCGCCCGCAACACACCCAACAACGCCACCACCAAATCAACCGACCGCTCCAACAACACCCCCACCACCGACTCCGGCCCCACACCCCGACCCGCCAACACACCCGCCAACCGACCCGCCCGCACATCCAACTCCCCATACGACACCCGCTCCTCCCCACACACCACCGCCACCGCACCCGGATCCCGCACCACCCACTCCCCAAACAACTCCACCACCGAACCCACCACCCCCACCACCGGCGAACCATTCCACTCCACGACCATCCGCTCGCGAACGAGCGGTGACACCACAGCGACCTCACCCAGAGGTGTCTCCGGTGCACTCTCCAGCGCCTCGACCAGGCTTTCGGCCGCGTTCTGCAGCAGCGCGCACACCAGCTCCGGATCCCCCGGCGCCACCGCGTCAGCCGTCAACCCGAACGCGGTCCCCAGATCATCCACCGACACCGACAACGGATAGTTCGTCCGGTCCTCGGTCGACAGCATCGCCACCCCGGCAAGACCTCCACTCCGCCCGCCCCCGCCGCCCCGGCGGGGCTGACCGCCATGACGGTAGTTCAGCAGGGACGTGAAGAGCGGGGCTGCGGCGGGGACGCCGCTGGCTTTCTGCGCCAGGGCGAGCGGGGCGTGCTCGTGCACCAGCAGGCCGGCCAGCTGCCCCTGCATCGCCCGCACCGCCCCCACCGCATCCAGACCTGTCATGTCCACCCGCACGGGAAGGGTGTTCATGAACGGACCCGGAATCCGGTCGGCACCCCGCCCGGAGTTCATGCGGCCCAGCAGCACGGTCCCGAACACCACATCCGTCCGGCCGGCCAGGCTCGCCAGCACTCGCGCATACGCCACATGGAACAACGTCGCGGGACTCACCCCGAGGCGGCGGGCCTGCTCCCGCACTCGGTCTCCCAGTCCGTCATCCACCCGCAGCCGCGCCTGCTGCACACCCGTGCCGTCGCCGCGCGTATCGGCCAGGCCGAACGGCAGCGTCGGCTCCGTCACGTCCCTCAGCAGTTCCGCGAAGAACTCCTCATGCTCGGCGCGGGAGACCCCCAGCCTGGCCTGGGCCACGAAGTCCCGGAACGGCAGCGGGTCAGGGAGAGCTTCACTGCGCCCGGCCATGAACGCAGCGACCTCGCCCAGCACCACCTGCAGTGCGGTGTGGTCCTGGAGCAGGTGATGCACCTGCACCAACCCGAGCCACCGCTCACTGCCCGGCTCGGCCGCCACGTGTACGCGCAGCAACGGTGCCTGCCGCAGGTCCATCCACCGTCCGGCGAGCGCGAGCAGCTCAGCCTGCGGGTCGTCACCGTCCCCGGTCAGGGCGACCTCGGTGACCGGGATGACCGCGTGCCGCCGGACCACCTGCAACGGCTCCGGCAATGCCTCCCACACGAGCCCGGTGCGGTAGATGTCGTGCCGGTCCACCACCCGCTGCAGCGCCGCCAGGAACCCATCCAGCCGCTCACGGCTGTCAAAGCCGAGCATCATCGGCACGAGGTATACGTCCGCCTCACCAGGGCCGGTGAGCAGGTGGTGGAAGAAGATGCCTTCCTGCAACGGTGCCAGCGGATACACGTCGGCCACGTTCGGCGCGCCTCCCTCGACCGACGCACAGACCAAGTCGATCTGCGCGGCTGTCAGCTCCACCAGCGGCAGCATCTCCGGCGTAATCACCTCCACGCCCTCTTCGGGAATGCCGTTCGCAGGCACCTCCACCACGCCCCCGCCACTGCCGGCAGCTGCCAGCGCCGCAGGGGTCGGAGCCTCGAACAACACCCGAACCGACACCCCGAACCCACGCTCACGCAACCGCTGCACCAACGACACCGCCAGCAACGAGTGCCCACCCAGCTCGAAGAAGTTGTCGTCCACCCCTACGCGTTCGACGCCCAGGACATCCGCGAACACCTGGCACACCAGCTCTTCAGCCACCGTGGCAGGCCCCCGCCCACCGGCAGACGAGTACTCAGGCGCGGGGAGCGCTGCCCGGTCCAGCTTCCCGTTCACCGACAAGGGCAGCTCGTCGAGCACCACGACGGCGGAGGGCACCATGTACTCCGGCAACCGCGCGCTCCCAAAGGCCCGCACTTCGCCGGACAGTTCATCGCCCAATCCATCGCTCTCGGGTACGACGTACGCGACGAGGCGCTCATCACCCTGGGTGTCCTCACGGGCGACCACCACCGCCCGAGCCACCTCGGGATGTGCCGCCAGCACGGCCTCGACCTCACCCGGCTCGACCCGGAAGCCACGGACCTTCACCTGATCGTCCGCCCGGCCGACGAACACGAGCTGCCCGTCCGCGGTCCACCGCGCCAGGTCACCGGTCCGGTACATCCGCTCGCCCGAGTCGCCGATCGGGCAGGCCACAAACCGCTCTGCCGTCAGCCCCGCTCGTTCGTGGTACCCGCGGGCCAGGCCCGTGCCGGCCACGTACAGCTCCCCCGCCACACCCGGCGGGACCGGCTCCAGGAACCGGTCCAGGACGTAGACCCGGGTGTTGTCGACCGGTCGGCCGATCGGGACGCTCCCACCTGCCGCCTCACGCGTACCGCCGTGCCATGACGTCGAGTCGACCGTGGTCTCCGTCAGCCCGTAGACGTTGTGCAACTCCACGTCCAACAGGCTCGTAACCCGTTGATGCAGAGCGCCCGTCAGCGCCTCACCACCGCAGAACAGCATCCGCAGGCTCGTGCAATCTACCGCGTCGGACTCGGCGACGAACACCGACAGCAGCGAGGGTACGAAGTGCGCGGCGGTGACTTCCTCACGCCGCATCAAGTCCGCCAGGTATGCCGGATCGCGGTGGCCATCCGGCGCGGCGATCACCAACGCCGCCCCGGACATCAACGGCCACCACAGCTCCCAGACCGACGCGTCGAATCCGAACGGCGTCTTGTGGAGCACTCGATCCGACGCCTCCAGCCCGAACACCCGCTGTGCCCAGAGGAGGTGGTTCGCCAGACCGCCGTGGGTGACCACCACACCCTTCGGCCGCCCCGTCGATCCGGACGTATACATCACATACGCCGCATGCCCAGCCGTCAGGACCGGGCGCCTCCACTCATCCCTCCCAGCCGGCTCCGCCTCGTCGACGGCAAGCACGGGGACAGTCAGATCTGCCGGAAGTTCACCAGCCTGCGCGCGCGTCGTGAGCACACAGGACGGGCGGGCGTCGGTCAGCGTGAAGGCGATCCGTTCAGAGGGATAGGCCGGATCGACGGGGAGATAGGCAGCACCGGCCTTCCACACCGCCAGCAAAGCCACTACCAGCTCGACCGAGCGCTCCAGCATGACCGCCGCCACCGACTCCGGCCCCACACCCCGACCGGCCAGCACCCCCGCCAACCTGTGCGCCCGCTCATCCAACTCTCCGTACGACACACGCTCATTTCCATACACGACCGCCACAGCGCTCGGATCCCGCAGCACCCGATCCTCGAACAGCGCCAGCCAGGTGGTCTCCGGCTTCGGTACGACGGTGTCGTTCCAGTCGTTCACCACCTGGTGCCGTTCCGCCTCCGACAACACCTGGACCTGCCCCACCCGAGCCTGCGGGTCTGCGGCGACCAGCGACAGGACCTTCACCAACCGCTCAGCGACCGCATCCACGGTCCCCGCGTCGAACAGATCCGCCGCCCCGGTAACCGACCCCCGCAACCCCACCGGGCGGCCTTCACCGTCAGTCACCTCACCCAATGACACATCGAGATCGAACTTCGCCACCCGCAGACCGCCGGACACCGGCGCCACCCGCAGACCGGGGAGGTCCAGCCTGGCCTGACCCAGGTTCTGGAGAGTGAGCATGACCTGGAACAGCGGATGCCGCGCGAGCGAACGGTCCGGTGCCAGCACCTCCACCAACCGCTCGAACGGCACCTCCTGATGCTCCAGCGCCGCCAGGCTTGTCTCCCGTACCCGCTCCAGCAGCTCGCCGAAGGTCGGGTCCCCCGACACATCGGTACGGAGCACCAGGGTGTTGACGAAGAACCCCACCAGGTCGTCGAGGGCCTGGTCGGTACGGCCGGCCACCGCCGTACCGACGGGAACGTCCTCGCCCGCACCGAGCCGGGACAGCAGTACCGCCAGCGCGGCCTGCACCACCATGAACAGGGTCACGCCCTGCTCCCGCGCAAGCGCGGTCAGCTGCGCGTGCACCTCCGCCGGGACGACGACCGACGCCGTGTGGCCCTGGTGCGACGCGGCTGCCGGCCGCGGCCGGTCGCCCGGCAGCACCAGCTCCTGCGGCGCCCCCGCCAGCGCGTCCCGCCAGAAGCTGACCTGTCCGGCCAGCACACTGCCCGGATCACTCTCATCACCCAGCAGCTCCCGCTGCCACAGGGTGTAATCCGCGTACTGAACCGGCAGCGGCTCCCAACCGGGTACACGGCCGTCACACCGTGCGGCGTACGCGACGGAGATGTCCTGAGCCAGGGGGCCCATGGACCATCCATCCCCCGCAACGTGATGCACCACCACGACCAAGACGTGCACGTCCGCACCGGTCTCGAGCAGGAGCGCCCGCAGCGGTACCTCGACGGCGAGGTCGAACCCGCGTCCGGTCTCCTCCATCACCAGGTCCGCCACCTCAGCCTCGGCGGCCTGCGCGACCCGGAGCACCTCCCCCAGCTCACCGGCAGTCAGAACCTGCTGATACGGCTCCCCGTCCACCACCGGAAACACCGTCCGCAGCACCTCATGCCGGCCCAGCACATCACCGAACGCCGACCGCAGCGCAGCCACGTCCAACACACCTTCCACACGGAGGGCGATAGGGATGTTGTACGTCGCGCTCGGGCCCTCCAACTGCGCCAGGAACCACAACCGCCGCTGAGCAAACGACAACGGCACCCGCTCCGGCCGCTCCCACGACGTCAGACTCACTCGCGCCGCGTCAGCACCCGCGATCCGAGCAGCCAACACCGCCGGCGTCGGAGCCTCGAACAACACCCGCACACCCACCTCGACCCCAAACACCACCCGCAACCGCGACACCAACCGCATCGCCAACAACGAATGCCCACCCAGCTCGAAGAAGTCCTGCTCAACCCCCACCCACTCCAGACCCAACACCTCACCAAACACCTGACACACCAGCTCCTCGGCCACCGTCGCCGGGGCGCGTCCGGTGTCGGCTGCGGCGTATTCGGGGGTGGGGAGGGCGGCTCGGTTGAGTTTGCCGTTGATGGTCAGGGGGAGCTCGGGCAGGGGGACGAAGGCTGCGGGGATCATGTAGGCGGGCAGGTGTGCGGCGGTGTGGGCTCGCAGGTCCACAGTCAGGTCAGTGATGTCTGTGACGGTGGTGGTTTCGGGGATGATGTAGGCGATCAGGCGGGTGTCTCCGGGAGTGTCGGTACGGGCGACGACGGCCGCCTGGGCCACCGCGGGATGCG
>NZ_JBHJVQ010000068.1:0-5320 GCF_042263835.1 Streptomyces sp. NPDC056128
AGGTGGAGGCGGTGTTGGGGTCTCATGCGGGGGTGGGTCAGGTGGTGGTGGTTCCGCGTGAGGATGTGCCGGGGGATGTGCGGCTCGTCGCCTACGTCGTACCGGAAAGGGAGATCGACGAGGCCGAAGCCGACGCACTGCCGGGGATGTTGCGTGCGCACGCGCGCCGACGGTTGCCGGAGTACATGGTGCCGTCGGCGGTGCTGGTCCTGGACGAGCTGCCGTTGACGGTGAACGGGAAGCTGGACCGGGCGGCACTGCCGGCACCGGAGCACTCGTCGGCCGGTGGACGGGGCCCCGCTTCGGTGGCTGAGGAGCTGGTGTGCCAGGCCTTCGCGGAAGTGCTGGGTGTGGATCAGGTGGGGGTGGAGGACAACTTCTTCGAACTGGGCGGGCACTCGCTGTTGGCGGGATCGCTGGTGCAGCGGCTGGGCGAGCGGGGCCTTGGGGTGTCGGTTCGGGTGTTGTTCGAGGCTCCGACGCCGGCGGCGCTGGCGGCGTCGAGCAGCGGTGGCGGTGCGGTGGAGGTGCCGCCGAACGGCATCCCCGAGCAGGGCGCGGAGGTGATCACGCCGGAGATGCTGCCGCTGGTCGAGCTGACGGCCGCGCAGGTGGAGTCGGTGTGCGCGGCGGTCGAGGGTGGGGCGGCGAACGTGGCGGATGTGTATCCGCTGGCGCCGTTGCAGGAGGGCATCTTCTTCCATCATCTCCTCGCCGGGCCGGGTGAGGCGGACGCGTATCTGATGCAGATGGCGCTGGCCTTCGACGATCGCGAACGGCTGGACGGGTTCCTGGCGGCGTTGCAGCGGGTGGTGGACCGGCATGACATTTGCCGCACCGGAGTGGTGTGGGAGGGGTTGCCGGAGCCGGTGCAGGTGGTCTTGCGCCGTGCCGTGCTTCCGGTGACCGAGGTGACGTTGTCGGAAGGCGGCGACGCGGCCGCGGAGCTGTTGGCGAACGCAGAGCAGTGGATGGACGTGCGGCGAGCGCCGTTGCTGCGGGTGTATGCGGCTGCCGAGCCCGGTGGTACGGGGCGGTGGCTGGGATTGGTGCAGGTGCATCACCTGTTGCAGGACCACACGGCGCTGGAGGTGGTGCTGGGTGAGGTCGCGGCGTTGATGGAGGGCCGTGGGGATGAGTTGCAGGTGCCGCTGCCGTTCCGGGACTTTGTGGCGCAGGCGCGGTTGGGGGTTTCGCGTGCGGAGCATGAGGAGTTCTTCGCTGAGCTGTTGGGTGATGTGACGGAGCCGACGCTGCCGTTCGGGTTGGCTGATGCTCGTGGTGATGGCACGGGTGTGCGGTCGGCGCGGCTGGTGGTGGATGAGGGGCTGGCGGGGCGGGTCAGGGAGCAGGCCCGTGGGTTGGGGGTGAGTCCGGCGACGTTGTTCCACGTCGCGTATGCGCGGGTGCTGGCGAGTCTGGCGGGGCGGTCGGATGTGGTGTTCGGGACGGTGTTGCTGGGGCGGATGAGTGCGGGGGTGGGGGCGGAGCGGATTCCTGGGCCGTTTATCAACACGCTTCCGGTGCGGGTGGACGTGGCGGCCCTGGATGTGGTGGGTGCGGTGCGGGCGATGCAGGGGCAGTTGGCCGGCCTGCTGGTGCATGAGCACGCCCCGCTCGCGCTGGCGCAGAGGGTGAGTGGTGTCCCGGCTTCGGCTCCGTTGTTCACGTCATTGTTCAACTATCGCCATGACGGACGATCGGTGCGTGGTGGTGCTGTGGGTGTTGAGCTGTTGTTCGCGCAGGAGCGGACGAATTATCCGCTGGCGGTTGCGGTGGATGATCTGGGGTCTGGGTTTGCGGTGGCGGTTGATGCGGTGGCTCCGGGGGATGCCGGGTTGGTGTGTGAGTTGGTGCAGAGGGCGGTGGGGGAGCTGGTGGGGGCGTTGGAGGTTGCGCCGGGGGCGGCGTTGGGTGGTGTGGATGTGCTGCCGTCGTCGGTGCGGCATCAGGTGGTGGCGGGGTGGAATGCCACCGTCGAGCCGGTGCCTGATGCGACGTGGGTGGAGCTGTTCGAGCGGCAGGTGGTGCGGGATCCGGGTGCGGTGGCGGTGGTGTGTGGGGATGAGCGGTTGTCGTATGGGGAGTTGGATGAGCGTTCTGGTCGGGTGGCGGGTGTGTTGGCTGGTTTGGGTGTGGGGTTGGAGTCGGTGGTGGGGGTGGTGTTGGAGCGGTCGGTGGATGTGGTGGTGGCGTTGTTGGGGGTGTGGAAGGCGGGGGGTGCGTATGTGTTTGTTGATCCGTCGTATCCGGTGGAGCGGCTGGGTGTGGTGCTGGCGGAGGCGGGGCCGGTGTGTGTGGTGACGGTCCGGGAGCTGGCTGGTGGGTTGCCGGATGGGGTCGGTGTGCCGGTGGTGTGTCTGGATGATCCGGGGGTGGCTTCTGCGCCGGTGGCGCGTCCTGTGCTCGGAGGACCTGGTGTGGCGGCGTATGTGATGTTCACGTCGGGGTCGTCGGGGGTGCCGAAGGGTGTGGTGGTGTCTCAGGGTGCGGTGGTGGGTTTGGTGGCGGCTCTGGGTCCGGTGCTGGGTGCTGGGCCTGGTGTGGGTGTGTTGCAGTTTGCGTCGTTCGGGTTTGACGGTTCGGTGCTGGATGTTGCGGTGGCGTTGGCACGGGGTGGTCGCCTGGTGGTGGCGTCGGAGGCGGAGCGGGCGGATGTGGGGTTGTTGGCGGATGTGGTGGTGCGGGAGGGGGTGGGGGTGGCGAGTGTGGTGCCCTCGTTGCTGGGTGTGGTGGATCCGGCGGGGGTGCCCGGCCTGGAGCGGGTCCTGGTGGGCGGTGAACTGTTGTCGGCCGAGGTGGCGCGGGTGTGGGCGGGTGGCCGGGTGTTGGTGAACACGTATGGGCCGACGGAGGCGACGGTGATGGTCACCGCCGGGCAGGTGGCTGAGCACGGGGTGGGTGTGCCGTCGGTGGGTGGGCCGGTGGCGAATGCGCGGGTGTATGTGCTGGACCGGTTCCTGGAGCCGGTGCCGCCGGGTGTGGCAGGCGAGCTGTATGTCGCTGGCGTGCAGCTGGCACGCGGGTATCACCAGCGGCCTGCGTTGACCGGGGAACGGTTCGTGGCGTGTCCGTTCGGTGTTGCGGGTGAGCGGATGTACCGGACCGGTGATCTGGCGCGGTGGACGGTGGACGGGCAGCTGGCATTCGTGGGCCGTGCGGATGATCAGGTGAAGGTCCGCGGGTTCCGGGTTGAGCCGGCTGAGGTCGAGGCGGTCCTGGCCGCGCATCCCGGGGTGGGCCAGGCGGTGGTGGTCGCTCGTGAGGACGTGCCGGGTGACAAGCGCTTGGTCGCCTACGTCGTACCCGAGGGCGACGGCCCGGTGGATGGTGACCTGCGGAGCTTCGTGGCTGGGCGGTTGCCGGAGTACATGGTGCCGTCAGCGGTGGTGGCGCTGGACGGGCTGCCGCTGTCGGTGAACGGGAAACTGGACCGCTCCGCGCTGCCGGCGCCTGAGTACTCGTCTGCCGGTGGGCGGGGTCCTGCCACGGTGGCCGAGGAGCTGGTATGCCAGGTCTTCGCGGACGTCCTGGGCGTCGAACGTGTAGGGGTGGAGGACAACTTCTTCGAGCTGGGTGGGCACTCCTTGTTTGCGGTGTCGTTGGTGCAGCGGTTGCGTGAGCGTGGGTTCGGGGTGTCGGTGCGGGCGTTGCTGGTGGCGCCGACCCCGGCTGGCTTGGCTGCGGCCGGTGCTGGTGGCGAGGGTGTGGTGGAGGTGCCTCCGAACGGGATTCCCGAAGAGGGCGCGGAGGTGATTGCGCCGGAGATGCTGCCGCTGGTGGAGCTGACGGCGGCGCAGATCGACTTGGTCTGTGCGTCGGTAGAGGGTGGGGCGGCGAATGTGGCGGATGTGTATCCGCTGGCGCCGTTGCAGGAGGGCATCTTCTTCCATCACCTGCTGGCCGGCGCGGGTGAGGCGGATGTGTACCTGGTGCCGATGGTGCTGGGCTTTGACAGTCGTGAGCGGCTGGATGGGTTCCTGGCGGCGTTGCAGCGGGTGGTGGACCGGCACGACATCTACCGGACCGGGCTGGTGTGGGACGGGCTGCCGGAGCCGGTGCAGGTGGTCCGCAGGCGTACGGTCGTTCCGGTGACCGAGGTGACGTTGCAGGAGGGTGGTGGGGACCCGGCGGCAGCGCTGCTGTCGATGGCGGGAGAGTGGATGGACCTGCGGCGGGCGCCACTGGTGCGGGTGCACGTAGCGGCCGAGCCGGGGAGGCCGGGCCGGTGGGTGGCGTTGGTGCAGGCGCATCACCTGTTGCAGGACCACGCCGCGTTGGAGGTGGTGCTGGGCGAGGTGGCGGCGTTCATGGCTGGGGACGGTGACCGTCTCCCGGAGCCACTGCCGTTCCGTGACTTCGTGGCCCAGGCCCGGCTGGGGGTATCGCGTGCGGAGCATGAGGAGTACTTCTCGGAGCTGTTGGGTGACGTGACTGAGCCGACGCTGCCGTTCGGATTGGCCGATGCTCGTGGTGATGGTTCCGGTGTGCAGCGGGCGCGGCTGGCAGTGGACGGCCTGTTGGCGTACCGGGTGCGGGAGCGGGCCCATGGGGTGGGTGTTTCTCCGGCAACGTTGTTCCATGTGGCGTGGGCGCGAGTGCTGGCGAGTCTGGCCGGCCGGACGGACGTCGTGTTCGGGACTGTGCTGCTGGGCCGGATGAATGCTGGGCGAGGCGCGGACCGGATCCCGGGGCCGTTCATGAACACGCTGCCGGTGCGGGTGCACGTTGATAAGGATGTCGTCGGTGCGGTGCGGGCGATGCAGGCCCAGCTGGCCGGCCTGCTGGTGCACGAGCATGCCCCGCTGGCCCTGGCACAGAAGGCCAGCGGCGTCCCGGTCTCGGCTCCGCTGTTCACATCCCTGCTGAACTATCGCCACAGCCGGCTGTCGGGTGAGCATCCCGGAGACGGTGATCTGAACGGCATCGACGGCGTGACGATGGTTTACGGGAGAGGTGTCACCAACTATCCGCTGGCCTTGGCAGTGGACGACACGGGGACTGGGTTCCGGCTGACAGCGGATGCACTTCAGCCTGCTGATCCCGAGTTGGTGTGTGGGTTGATGCACACGGCGGTCGGGAGTCTCGTCGAGGCGTTGGAGAGCGCGCCGGGCACGGGGCTGCATGGGCTTGAGGTGTTGTCGGAGGGTGAGCGGGGGCGGGTGTTGGTTGGGTGGAATGAGTCGGGTGTGGTGGAGGCGTCGGGTGTGGTGCCGGAGTTGTTTGCTGAGCGGGTGGTGCGGGATCCGGGTGCGGTGGCGGTGGTGGATGTGCGGGTGGAGTTGTCGTATGGGGAGTTGGATGAGCGGGCGTCTCGGTT
>NZ_JBHJVQ010000069.1:0-5213 GCF_042263835.1 Streptomyces sp. NPDC056128
GAGCCGACGTGCTCTTCGCGATGCTCCGCGACGGCACCTTCTACGACCCACAGCCCGCCCCATCAGCTTGACGAAACCCATAGGGGCACCCCCCCACTGACATCTGACCACGCGCGGCAATCGGCAATGGAGCCCGGTAAGACGGTTTCGGCGCGCGCTAAAGGTTGTCCCGTAAGCCCACGAGACTGAGGGTCATGCTGCGTCAGGGTCGGTGCCGATGGCGCCGGCCGAGCGAAGGGAACGCCCGAGGTCTCCGGTGAGGATGCGCGGGTGTCGCCGCCACCACCACAGGTCGGGGCCGGGCAGCCTGTGGAACTGGTCGAGTGCTTGGCCGTCGTCGTCGACGGTCGCGGCCCTGTATCGGTCGTCCAGAGCTTTGATCCGCGGGGTCCAGAGCTGGACGATGTGTTCGTCCAGCAGGATCCATGCCTCGTGCAGCCAGTTCCGGCAGTAGAGGTCGTTGGTGTACTCGTAGATGTCGTCGCCGTAGCCGCGCTCGATGGCGCTGACCAGGGCAGCCCACGCGTTCACCCTTTCAGTGACCGTGAACGCCGTTCGCCAGCCACGCTGGTGCAACAGCTCCCCCACCTCGGTCTCCGTAGCCACGGGCGGAGGATCTCACGCGGAAGCCGTCCGGGCGATCGAGATACTGTCCCGCCAGAGGCTGCGGGCCCTGAAGCATGATCAAGGTGAGACGATCTCGCCGTGGCTGGTGTGATCACGGCGTCGGAACCCTCCTGGATAGCCCCGTTCACCGGGCTGAGCCCACGACAGTTCACGAAACTTGTGACCGCGTTGCGGCGGGAGGGCGCCGACCCGGTGAGCAGAGGCCGGCCCTGGGGCCTGCCGCTGGAAGACAGATTTCTGCTGGTGGCCGCGTACTGGCGGACGAACCTCACCCTGCGGCAGCTGGCCCCGTTGTTCGGGGTCTCCAAGTCCGCCGCGGACCGGATCATCGCCCACCTCGGGCCATTGCTCGCCCTGCGGCCTCGCACGAGGTTCCGGAAAGACACGGTGCTGATCGTCGACGGCACCCTAATCCCCACCCGGGACCACACGATCGCCGAGCAGTCGAAGAACTACAGGTACTCCACCAACCACCAAGTCGTCATCGATGCCGACACCCGTCTGGTCGTCGCCGTCGGCCGGCCGGTCCCGGGGAACCGCAACGACTGCAAGGCATGGGAGCTATCCGGAGCGAAGGACGCCATCGGCCGGACCACTGTGATCGCTGACGGCGGCTACCGGGGCACTGGCCTGATCATCCCTCACCGCCGTGACCCCGGTCGGGCCGAACTACCAAGTTGGAAAGAGGAACACAACGCCTCTCACCGCAAGGTCAGGGCCCGCGTCGAGCACGCCTTCGCCCGGATGAAGAGCTGGAAGATCCTCCGCGACTGCCGCTTGAAGGGCAACGGCGTTCACCACGCCATGCTCGGCATCGCCCGCCTCCACAACGTCACCATCACCGGCTGAACCGAGCAGGCAGGTCAGCAAGCACGACCGTGATCAATTACGGGACAACGCTTAGCCACCTGGTTCAGCCGGGAGTCTTTGGGACTGCACCGAAGAGAATCGTGTGCCCAGCCTACGCCGCGCAGAATCCTGGGCCGTCGAGCCGACTGCGGCCCAGCCGCACCGCGCGGAAAATGCCTTTGTTGCGCAATGCGTGTCGCTTGAGCAGGGCTCGCACGCACACCCGACAAGGCCCTCCTCGGAGCCGCGTACACATGACCTCGGAAAGAAGAACTTTTCTTTACTAGATCCAGGGCAACCATTTCACCTCTTGCGCGTCTTGCACGATTTACGCAAATGCAACTAATGGAATTAAAAGGACATTAGACGCATGATCATTGCGGGCATAAGGGATGCGTGCCGTGAAGGCTTGTTTTACCAAAGACCTGCTCTCTACGGTGCGTAGTTGCATTGCCACTAGGGAGGGGAAACCGCACCATGACATGGGCTCACCGCGCCAAGAGACGGATGCTCCGGGCCGGACCCGCGGCCATCGCGCTGACCGCGATGGCACTGACACAAGTTGAACTGGCGCCACAAGCCGCCAGCGCCGCCACCACCGCGAACCCTGAATCAGAGAAGCCTGCCGCCTCGCTCGACATGCAGAGCCGGCAGGCTCTCGCCGAAGCCAAGGAAGCAGGGAAGCCGGTCGAGATTCTGGGGCAGCGTTCAGAGAATTCGCAGGTCTTCGCCAACCCGTCGGGCACCTTCACCGAGGAGCGCTATGCGCTGCCCCAGTGGGTCCGCAAAGGGAACGACCTCGTCGATGTCGACCCCACGCTGCATGCCACGGCGCAGGGATACGCCACCAAAGCCACCGAGACCGGCGTCACCTTCTCCGGCGGCGGTACCGGGCCCCTGGCGACGGTCGTCCGCGACGGACGGAGCCTCGCCTTCTCCTGGCCAGGCACCCTCCCTCCCCCACAGATCGCCGGCGAGACCGCTACCTACCCCGAAGTCCTTCCCGGCGTCGACCTCAAACTCCACGCCACACCAACCGGCTTCGGCCAGGCCCTGATCGTCAAGAACGCGGAAGCCGCCGCCAACCCCGAACTCCAGCAGCTCAACTTCGGAGTCACCAGCGACGGCGTCCAGCTCGAAAAGGACGCCCACGACAACCTCACAGCACTCAACCCAGCAGGCCAGGAAGTATTCACCGGACCCGCGCCCCGCATGTGGGACAGCACCACCGGCGACACCGCGCCGGCGGCTGTGAAGCAGCGGACCCTCGCGGGTACCTCACAGGCCGCTGCCGAGGAGCCGACCGACGACGCTTTCGCTCCGCCTCCCGGCAGCCAACAAGCTCCCGTCCAGCTCGAGACCGACGGGGAGACCGTCAGCCTCACTCCCGACCAGGACCTGCTGACCGGCGACAGCACCCAGTACCCGGTCTACATCGACCCATCGGTCAGCGGCTCCCGCTACTCGTGGGCGATTGTGGACAAGAGGAACCCGAACAACTCCTTCTACAACGGTGCGGGCTGGATCAACTCCGACGGCAGTAAGGGCACCACCACCGCCCGCGCCGGCTACGAGAACGAGACCAACGGAATCACCCGCTCGTACTTCCGCATGAACACCAAGAACTTGTGGAGCACCGACAAGGTCATCACGAAGTCCACGTTCCGGATCAAGAACACCTGGTCCTGGTCCTGCACGAAACGGAACGTGGAACTCTGGCGTACCGACGCCATCAGCTCGTCCACGACCTGGAACAGCCGCCCCACCCGGCGGGAGAAGCTGTACACGGTCAATGACGCCAAGGGGTGGGGCTCGGGCTGCCCTGCAGGCAACCTGGCCTTCGACGCGACTGCCGGAGCGAAGGACGCCGCGGCCGGCAAGTGGAACACCCTCCAGCTCGAACTCGCCGCCTCCAGTGAGTCGGACGTGTTCGGCTGGAAGAAGTTCGACGCCAAGTCCGCCGTTTTGTCGACTGAATACAACACCGTGCCCAGCGTCCCCACCGGCCTCTACACCTCCCCGGCCACCCAGTGCGGAGGTTCGACCGGGGTCGTGTTCACGACGGTCGGGAACACGGACGTCACCCTGGGCGCCCGGTTCCGCGACGGTGACGGCGGCACCGTCAAGGCCCGCTTCGAACTGTGGCCCAAGGGCCACGGAGGCGCGGGCAACGAGGTCGACACCACTGTGTCCGCCACATCCGGGTCCGTCGCCAGGCTCGTCATCCCCAAGGCCAAGCTGGCCTCCCTGCTGAAAGACGCCGGCGTCACCGGTGCCGGACTCTTCTCCTGGTGGGTCAAGACCGAGGACGGCTCCAGCAGCAGCGCCTTCTCCGATCAGTGCTACTTCCGCTTCGACGGCACCCGTCCCAGTATGCCGCCGACCGTCTCTTCGGCCGAGTTCCCCGACGGTTCCGACGGCTGGCCGGCCAACACCAGCCCCGTCCGAACGCAGGGCACCTTCACCCTCGGAAACGGCGGCATCACCGACGTCACCAAGTACGAATACTGGACCGACTGGGACCCCACCGTACGCACCGCCAACGCGGGGATCGTCGGCCGGCCCATTGACGTCAAGGTGACACCCACATCCGCCGGATCCCACCGCCTGTACGCCCGCAGCATCGACAGCGGCGGCAACGCCTCCGACGGCGCCACCTACCTCTTCTACGTCGACAGCCTCAACATCGCCGACCAGCCAGGAGACCTCAACGGTGACGCCAACAGCGACCTGTACGGCATCCGCACCGACGGCACACTGTGGCAGTACTCCGGCACCGGCAACGGAAGCGTGAGCGTCTACTCCGAAGCAAGCTCAACCAGCTTCGACGGGGCATCCATCACCCACCGCGGCGACTGGACCGACGACGGATACGAAGACCTCATCTCCCTCAACGGATCCGCCGGCAGCAAGACACTCCAGCTCCACCCCAACAACGGCTACGGCTACGCCTGCACCACCACCGGCGAGGAAGCCCCCTCCGGCAACGGCGCCTGCCCCACAGGCCGCCAGGAACTCGCCGTCTACGACCCCGCCAACAGCCACTGGAAGAACGCCAGCCAGATCATCGCCATCGGCGACGTCGACGGCCCCCTGGACGTCGACAACGACGGCACCATGGACGTCCCCGGCTTCCCCGACCTCCTCGTCAAGGAAGGCAACCTGCTCTGGCTCTACTACGGCGCCAGCAGCTACCACCTCGACGAAATCACCGAACCCGTCCTCATCGGCGGCGGCGGCTGGAACGACTACGACCTCATCGCCCCCGGCGACATTGACAAGAACACCCACGTCGACCTCCTCGCCCGCCAACGCAGCACCGGCGACCTCTTCCTCTACCCCGGCACCGGCCCCGCCGGAGAAGGCCTGGGAGTCGGCGCCACCCGCACCGAAATCGGACACGGCTGGACCCCGACGAACCGGCCACTGATCGCCTCAGGCAGCGACGCCGACAACGACAACAAGCAAGACCTCTGGGCCACCAGCCCAGACACCGGAAAGGGCCTCTACTTCTACCCAGCCCTCACCACCACCGGCCACGGCACACCAGAATCCGTCGGCACCGGCGGCTGGCTCGACTTCCAGACACTCAGCTAACCCACCACAACCCGCCGAGCGGCACGGCGCGCCCCCCCGGCGCGGGGCCCGGCGCCCGCGCGCCGGGGCGCCGGCCCCCCCCCCCCCCCCGTGACGCCCGCCCCGACGCCGGGGGACCGATAAAGGGGCGCCCACCGTAC
>NZ_JBHJVQ010000070.1:0-1898 GCF_042263835.1 Streptomyces sp. NPDC056128
AACACAGTGGACGCGAGCAACTGAGGACAAGCCCTCGGCCTATTAGTACCGGTCACCTCCACACCTTGCGGTGCTTCCAGATCCGGCCTATCAACCCAGTCGTCTACTGGGAGCCTTAACCCCTCAAGGGGGTGGGAGTCCTCATCTCGAAGCAGGCTTCCCGCTTAGATGCTTTCAGCGGTTATCCCTCCCGAACGTAGCCAACCAGCCATGCCCTTGGCAGGACAACTGGCACACCAGAGGTTCGTCCGTCCCGGTCCTCTCGTACTAGGGACAGCCCTTCTCAAGACTCCTACGCGCACAGCGGATAGGGACCGAACTGTCTCACGACGTTCTAAACCCAGCTCGCGTACCGCTTTAATGGGCGAACAGCCCAACCCTTGGGACCGACTCCAGCCCCAGGATGCGACGAGCCGACATCGAGGTGCCAAACCATCCCGTCGATATGGACTCTTGGGGAAGATCAGCCTGTTATCCCCGGGGTACCTTTTATCCGTTGAGCGACGGCGCTTCCACAAGCCACCGCCGGATCACTAGTCCCGACTTTCGTCCCTGCTCGACCCGTCGGTCTCACAGTCAAGCTCCCTTGTGCACTTACACTCAACACCTGATTGCCAACCAGGCTGAGGGAACCTTTGGGCGCCTCCGTTACTCTTTAGGAGGCAACCGCCCCAGTTAAACTACCCATCAGACACTGTCCCTGATCCGGATCACGGACCCAGGTTAGACATCCAGCACGACCAGACTGGTATTTCAACGACGACTCCACCCACACTGGCGTGCGAGTTTCAAAGTCTCCCAGCTATCCTACACAAGCCGAACCGAACACCAATATCAAACTGTAGTAAAGGTCCCGGGGTCTTTCCGTCCTGCTGCGCGAAACGAGCATCTTTACTCGTAGTGCAATTTCACCGGGCCTATGGTTGAGACAGTCGAGAAGTCGTTACGCCATTCGTGCAGGTCGGAACTTACCCGACAAGGAATTTCGCTACCTTAGGATGGTTATAGTTACCACCGCCGTTTACTGGCGCTTAAGTTCTCAGCTTCGCCCCACCGAAATGGAGCTAACCGGTCCCCTTAACGTTCCAGCACCGGGCAGGCGTCAGTCCGTATACATCGCCTTACGGCTTCGCACGGACCTGTGTTTTTAGTAAACAGTCGCTTCTCGCTGGTCTCTGCGGCCACCCCCAGCTCGGAGTGCAAGACTCGTCACCGGGTGTGGCCCCCCTTCTCCCGAAGTTACGGGGGCATTTTGCCGAGTTCCTTAACCATAGTTCACCCGAACGCCTCGGTATTCTCTACCTGACCACCTGAGTCGGTTTAGGGTACGGGCCGCCATGAAACTCGCTAGAGGCTTTTCTCGACAGCATAGGATCATCCACTTCACCACAATCGGCTCGGCATCAGGTCTCAGCCGTATGCAAGGCGGATTTACCTACCTTGCGGCCTACACCCTTACCCCGGGACAACCACCGCCCGGGATGGACTACCTTCCTGCGTCACCCCATCACTCACCTACTAACCGCTTGGTCCGGCGGCTCCACCACTCCCCTCAACTCCGAAGAGATCAGGGCGGCTTCACGGCCTTAGCATCACGATGCTCGATGTTTGACGCTTCACAGCGGGTACCGGAATATCAACCGGTTATCCATCGACTACGCCTGTCGGCCTCGCCTTAGGTCCCGACTTACCCTGGGCAGATCAGCTTGACCCAGGAACCCTTAGTCAATCGGCGCAAACGTTTCTCACGTTTGTATCGCTACTCATGCCTGCATTCTCACTCGTGAACCGTCCACAACTCGCTTCCGCGGCTGCTTCACCCGGCACACGACGCTCCCCTACCCATCACGATCCCCGTTGGGGGTATATATCGCAATGACACGACTTCGGCGGTATGC
>NZ_JBHJVQ010000070.1:1992-4636 GCF_042263835.1 Streptomyces sp. NPDC056128
AAGTCGCCCTGTTCGGACTCGCTTTCGCTACGGCTTCCCCACCCGGGTTAACCTCGCAACACACCGCAAACTCGCAGGCTCATTCTTCAAAAGGCACGCAGTCACGACTGCATGTGCAAGCACATACAGCGACGCTCCCACGGCTTGTAGGCACACGGTTTCAGGTACTATTTCACTCCGCTCCCGCGGTACTTTTCACCATTCCCTCACGGTACTATCCGCTATCGGTCACCAGGGAATATTTAGGCTTAGCGGGTGGTCCCGCCAGATTCACACGGGATTTCTCGGGCCCCGTGCTACTTGGGTGTCTCTCAAACGAGCCGCTGATGTTTCGACTACGGGGGTCTTACCCTCTACGCCGGACCTTTCGCATGTCCTTCGCCTACATCAACGGTTTCTGACTCGTCCCACGGCCGGCAGACCGTGGAAGAGAGATCCCACAACCCCGCACACGCAACCCCTGCCGGGTCTCACACGTATACGGTTTGGCCTCATCCGGTTTCGCTCGCCACTACTCCCGGAATCACGGTTGTTTTCTCTTCCTGCGGGTACTGAGATGTTTCACTTCCCCGCGTTCCCTCCACACTGCCTATGTGTTCAGCAGCGGGTGACAGCCCATGACGACTGCCGGGTTTCCCCATTCGGAAACCCCCGGATCAAAGCCTGGTTGACGACTCCCCGGGGACTATCGTGGCCTCCCACGTCCTTCATCGGTTCCTGGTGCCAAGGCATCCACCGTGCGCCCTTAAAAACTTGGCCACAGATGCTCGCGTCCACTGTGCAGTTCTCAAACAACGACCAACCACCCATCACCCTGCCCTCACAGGCAAGTTCACTGGGGCCGGCAACTGAAGGAAACTCATTCCCTCAGATACCCAACAGCGTGCCCGGCCAGGTCCCGTCCGGTGATCGTGCGTTCCACGCTCCGAAGAGCAGTACTGGCAGCCACCGGCCCGAAACCGGACCGAATAGTCAACGTTCCACCCATGAGCAACCGTGCAGGACGTTTGCCTGCAGTCGGCTATTGCTCCTTAGAAAGGAGGTGATCCAGCCGCACCTTCCGGTACGGCTACCTTGTTACGACTTCGTCCCAATCGCCAGTCCCACCTTCGACAGCTCCCTCCCACAAGGGGTTGGGCCACCGGCTTCGGGTGTTACCGACTTTCGTGACGTGACGGGCGGTGTGTACAAGGCCCGGGAACGTATTCACCGCAGCAATGCTGATCTGCGATTACTAGCGACTCCGACTTCATGGGGTCGAGTTGCAGACCCCAATCCGAACTGAGACCGGCTTTTTGAGATTCGCTCCACCTTGCGGTATCGCAGCTCATTGTACCGGCCATTGTAGCACGTGTGCAGCCCAAGACATAAGGGGCATGATGACTTGACGTCGTCCCCACCTTCCTCCGAGTTGACCCCGGCGGTCTCCCGTGAGTCCCCAGCACCACAAGGGCCTGCTGGCAACACGGGACAAGGGTTGCGCTCGTTGCGGGACTTAACCCAACATCTCACGACACGAGCTGACGACAGCCATGCACCACCTGTACACCGACCACAAGGGGGCGACCATCTCTGGCCGTTTCCGGTGTATGTCAAGCCTTGGTAAGGTTCTTCGCGTTGCGTCGAATTAAGCCACATGCTCCGCCGCTTGTGCGGGCCCCCGTCAATTCCTTTGAGTTTTAGCCTTGCGGCCGTACTCCCCAGGCGGGGCACTTAATGCGTTAGCTGCGGCACGGACAACGTGGAATGTTGCCCACACCTAGTGCCCACCGTTTACGGCGTGGACTACCAGGGTATCTAATCCTGTTCGCTCCCCACGCTTTCGCTCCTCAGCGTCAGTATCGGCCCAGAGATCCGCCTTCGCCACCGGTGTTCCTCCTGATATCTGCGCATTTCACCGCTACACCAGGAATTCCGATCTCCCCTACCGAACTCTAGCCTGCCCGTATCGACTGCAGACCCGGGGTTAAGCCCCGGGCTTTCACAACCGACGTGACAAGCCGCCTACGAGCTCTTTACGCCCAATAATTCCGGACAACGCTTGCGCCCTACGTATTACCGCGGCTGCTGGCACGTAGTTAGCCGGCGCTTCTTCTGCAGGTACCGTCACTTTCGCTTCTTCCCTGCTGAAAGAGGTTTACAACCCGAAGGCCGTCATCCCTCACGCGGCGTCGCTGCATCAGGCTTTCGCCCATTGTGCAATATTCCCCACTGCTGCCTCCCGTAGGAGTCTGGGCCGTGTCTCAGTCCCAGTGTGGCCGGTCGCCCTCTCAGGCCGGCTACCCGTCGTCGCCTTGGTGAGCCATTACCTCACCAACAAGCTGATAGGCCGCGGGCTCATCCTGCACCGCCGGAGCTTTCGACCCTCACAGATGCCTGTAAGGTTCAGTATCCGGTATTAGACCCCGTTTCCAGGGCTTGTCCCAGAGTGCAGGGCAGATTGCCCACGTGTTACTCACCCGTTCGCCACTAATCCCCACCGAAGTGGTTCATCGTTCGACTTGCATGTGTTAAGCACGCCGCCAGCGTTCGTCCTGAGCCAGGATCAAACTCTCCGTGAATGTTTACCCGTAATCGGGTGACACCACGAGAGCGGAACAGTCGGAGGAATAATCCGACCGTTCACAGCGTCCTCGCTGTGTGT
>NZ_JBHJVQ010000071.1:0-4420 GCF_042263835.1 Streptomyces sp. NPDC056128
CAAGAGGTAAGAACGACTCAAGCCGATCCCACTCCGCATGGGTCAGATCTCCACGCCCCATACAGACAGCCTGACCCCAACACCCCACGTACGTCAGGAGATCCGAGAAACAGTGCCTAGCCGCCGTCCCGCTCACGCCGTCGGTGGCCACGTCCGTGATGACGTGAGACACGAAGGCGGCCGGGCCGTGGGAGCGATTGGGGGGCGACTGCGGATTTCTTATTTACTCAGAAATAGGTAGCCTGGAGCGGTCATCGCGAACGAAAGGCAGACGTCGACCTATGAGCAAGCTGGAAATCATCGTGGCGAGCACACGCCCCGGACGCCTCGGCCCGGGCGTCGCCCGCTGGATCGAGTCGGAGGCCGTGGCACACGGGGGCTTCTCGGAGGTCGAGATCGTCGACCTCGCCGAGGTGAACCTGCCGTTCATGAACGAACCCCACCATCCGCGGCTCGGCCGCTACACCCACCAGCACACCCGTGACTGGAGCGCCAAGATCGCCGAGGCGGACGCCTTCGTCTTCGTGATGCCGGAGTACAATTACGGCTATAATGCTGAGCTCAAAAACGCCATCGACTACCTCCACAGCGAGTGGCGGTACAAGCCGGTGGGGATGGCCAGTTACGGAGGAGTGTCCGCCGGGACGCGGGCCGCGCAGATGATCAAGCAGGTGGTTACCACCCTGAAGATGACGCCGGTCTTCGAAGCGGTGTCCATTCCCTTCGTGCAACAGTTCATCGACGACGACAAGCGCCTCGTGCCGAATGACGTCATGAACAGCTCCGTCAAGGCCATGCTCGACGAACTGGTGCGGTTCACCGAGGCGCTGCGTCCCCTGCGCGCTCCCGCGGCATCATGACGACCGGCACGACGCAGGGCGGTGAGGATACCCACCACCCGGTCTGCGTGCGCTTTCACACGGCGATCGAGATGATCGGCGCACGCTGGACCGGCGCGATCCTGCGGGCACTGTTCACCGAGCAGTACCGGTACGGACAAATCAAGGCAGCCGTCCCGGGAGTCAGCGACACCATGCTGGCACAGCGCCTTCGGGAACTGCAGCGCGACGGCCTCATCGAGCGTCACGTCGTGCCGGTGACACCTGTACAGGTGGAGTACCGGCTCACACGCAAAGGACATGACCTTGAGCCGGTCCTCGACGCGATCATAGCGTGGTCGCACCAGTGGATTCCCCTGCCCGACTCCGACCTCGACCCGACGTCCTGACACGGCGTTTCCGGTGTCGAGGGCTGCTGGAGGGGTGTCGGCCCGGCTGCTGAGCCGGCGGCGCGTCAGGTGTTGTGGGTGTGGAGGACGCCTGCGCTGTAGATGCGCTTGATCTTGCGTGTGGCCGTGATGTCTGCCGGCGGGTCTCCTTCGACCAGGAGCAGGTCGACGCGGAGTCCGGAGCTGACGGCACCGCGGTCGGTGATCCCGAAGTGCTGGGCCGGTGCCGGGACCTCGGCTTCAGCTCGGGAACAACCTGCTGGCGTCGCCTCTGCAGCCTGGAACGAGGCCAGCGTCGGGGATCGTTGCCGAAGCGGCGTACAGGACCCCGGTGGTTGTCGACGAGCGCGGTCTTTCGCGCAGCCGCAAGACCCAGCAGGCTCCCACCGACGCTCGGGCGGGCCGCTACCAGCGTCAGCCGTGAAGCTTCCCCTTGATCGTGGACACCTGGAGACTGGGATCTTGAGGTTCCAGAGGAAGTAGCACCAGGTGGCAAGCACGTACACGAAGCGGTACACCGAGGAGTTCAAGCGGGACGCGATCGCGCTCGTCGATTCCTCGGGCAAGACGGTCACCGCCGTCGCCCGGGAACTCGGGATCAGCTCCGAGTCCCTGCGCGGCTGGTACCGCCGGGCGAAGGCGGACCGGGGTGAGGGCGAGTCCGGTGAGCTGACCAGCGCCGAGCACGAGGAGCTCAAGCGGCTGCGCAAGGAGGTCCGCGAACAGCAGCAGACCATCGAGATCCTGAAAAAAGCGACCGCCTTCTTCGTGAAGGAGAACGACCGGTGAGCGAGCTGTAGCGGCTGATCCATGCGGAGAAGGCGACGTACCCGATCGTCCTGCTGTGCCGGGTGCTGAAAGTCGCCCGCTCCTCCTGCTACGCCTGGTGCGAGGGCCAGGCGGCCCGCCGTGCTCGTCAGGCAGCCGACGATGCGCTCGCGCACGGGATCAGTGCCTGACGCTGTCGGGGATCTTGGTTTCCGGTGATGTCGATCATGATGAAGATGCCGGGCGAGCGATCCATTTCCGCTGTTCAGGGACCAGCGAACAGACCGGCGGCTCGACGGAGGACGCGACAGCGGCTTCGTGACCGTTGGGCGAACGCATCGTTCGTGCTCTCTGGTGTTGGAGTTGCTGTCGTGACTGGTGCGTTGAGGGCGTTCACCCGTTCGTGGTAGCCGCTCCAGGAACCACGACCGTCGTGATCCGGGCGGGTGGGACGGTTGGCGCCCCGCGATTTCGGAGGTTCGAGATGTGTGTCCGCTCCCGTACCGGCTGCGTGGTTCCTGAGCTGACGGTGCGGGTGGCGCGGGCGTGCAACCCGAACGGCACCACGGCCATGGCCATCCGCGATCACCTCAACGGCCTGTGGAGCGATGAGGACTTCGAGGAGTGGTACGCCAGAGACGGCAAGCCCGGCCTTTCACCAGCCCAGTTGGCCACGGTGTCGGTCCTGCAGTTCCTGCTGGAGCTGTCCGACCGGCAGGCCGCCGAGTCCGTGCGCAACCGCATCGACTGGAAGTACGCGATGGGTATGGAGCTGGAGGACGCCGGCTTTCACCACAGCGTGCTGGCCGACTTCCGCGAGCGTCTGACCGAGGAAGGCCGGGCGGACAAGCTGCTGGACCTGGCGCTGGAGAAGATCCGGGCCATCGGCCTGGTCCGGGAACGCGGCCGGCAGCGCACCGACTCCACCCACGTCCTGGCCGCGGTCCGCGACCTGACCCGCCTGGAGCTGGTCACCGAGGCCATGCGGGCCGCCCTCGAAGAGCTTGCCCGCCGGGCGCCGCACGAGCTGGTCGGCCTGGTGACCGAGGACTGGGGCAAGCGCTACGGCCGCTCAGCCCGGCTCGGCAAGAGCCCCTCCAAGCCGAAGACTCGGATCAAGGAGACCGGTGAGGACGCCCGCCTGCTGCTGCGCTACGTCCACCGCTACCTGCCCGCCCTCCGCGACGGCGAGCAGGTCCGGGCCCTGCGCCAGATCTTCGTGCAGAACTACCGCCTTGATGCCCAGGACCGGCCGAAGTGGCGGGAGCCCGAGGACGCCGGGCTGCCGCCCTCGGCCGTCGCCATCGTCTCGCCCTACGACGTGAGCGCCCGCTACGCACGCCGCGGCGAGACCCGCTGGAAGGGCTTCCTCGCGCACGTCACCGAGACCTGCGACCAGGACACCCCCAGCGTCATCACCGACGTGACCACCACCAAGGCCCCGGTCCACGACACCAAGGCCCTTCCCGGCATCCTGGCCAACCTCGATGATCGGAAATTGCTTTCGAAGGAGCACTTCGTCGACGGCGGCTACCTCTCCGTCGCACTCAAGCAGCAGGTCGCCCGCGAGCACGGTGTCGGCCTGGTCGGACCGATCCGGGCCAGGAGCACCCGCCAGTCCCGCAAGGGCACCGTCTTCCACCGCGAAGCGTTCACCATCGACTGGGACGCCAAGCAGGTCACCTGCCCGCAGGGCAAGGTCAGCCGTCGGTGGTCGACACCGCCTTCCCTCGCGCCCTACGTCAACGCCGAGTTCGCCCTGGGCGACTGCCGCCAGTGCCCGGTGAAGGCCGCCTGCACCCGCACCGACGCCCGGAAGGTCTCCTTCCTGCCGCGTGAGCTCTACGACATCCAGTCCGAGTCGCGGACCGAGCAGCAGACCCAGGAATGGCTCTCGCGCTACTCGCTGCGGGCCGCTATCGAGGGCACGATCAGTGAGTTCGTCAACGGCCACGGCATGCGCCAGTGCCGCTATCGCAGCGAGGACAAAGCCCACGTCCAGCACGTCCTGACTGCCATCGCGGTCAACCTCGAACGCATCGACGCTCATCTGCCACCGTCGCCTGTCCGGCAGCTCCGAAACCCGACAGCCCTTCAGGGCTTCCTCGACTGGCAGCACATCCCGCGATCCCGGTCCTGGCGCGTCGCAACCCACCCCGCCGGCTGAACTGATCGTTCCCAAGGTGGTGGTCACCACCTTGTCCCACACCGGTGCGGAGCTCGGATACCGGGCTCAACCCTGGCACAGCGACCTCGAATGAGCCGCTCGTTCAGCTCGATGATCTTCCCCAAGAGGTGCCCAACCAAGATCCCCGACAGCGTCAGGCACTCACCGTGGTGCACATCGCCTCCCGCCACACCTACGGTGTCCCGCGCATCCACGCCGAACTGCGCCGCCTGGGCCGGCGGGTGAACCGCAAGCGC
>NZ_JBHJVQ010000072.1:0-4036 GCF_042263835.1 Streptomyces sp. NPDC056128
GGGACGTCCTGGACGTCCCCGCGCACCCCGGGGCACGGCTTACTTCGCCTCGGAACCGCCGTCGGACTTCTTCGCCTGCTCGTCGGCCTTCGCCTCGGCGGGCGCGGCGTCGGCCGTCGGCTCGCCGGCCGGCTCGTCGGCCGCGTCCTTCTTGCCCAGGTCGACGGGCTGGTCGTCGGAGGCGGCGTCGGTGGCGGCGGCGTCGGACTCGGTGAGGGAGGAGGCGTCGTCCGGGACGACGTCGGCGTCCGACTTCAGGTCGTGCTCGATGCCGTGGACGATGCGGTTGTACTCGTCGTCGGTCAGGACGGCACCGATGCTGTTCTTGGCGAAGAGCAGGTCGACACCCGGACCGGCGTCGAGGAGGACCGTGTCATCGTTGACCTCCTTGACCGTGGCGTACATGCCCCCGATGGTGCGGACACCGGATCCGGGCTGCATCTCGTTCCGCATGTTGGCGGCCTGCTGCTGCTTCTTCTTCGCCGACCGGGTCATCAGGAACATGGCCCCGATGAGCACGATGAACGGGAGGAGGGTCACGAGACTCACGGTCGGTACTTCCTTCACACGACCGCGATGGTGAGCGGCCTGATGGTTGGGGGTGTGTACGCCGCCGACAAGGGCGGCATCGGCGGAGTCTAAGCGAGTCCGCGCGCATGGAACAACGCTCAGCATGGCACTGGGGTTCCTGCTCGGGCGAATGTCCTCGTCGTGACGGGGATGTCACGTCCCGAACAAGTCCTGTTGTCCGTTTCCGGTGTTCCGCGCACCGGGCGGGGTGAGCCCGAGGTGCGCCCAGGCCGCCGGCGTCGCGACCCGCCCCCGTGGGGTGCGGGCGAGGAGGCCTTCCCTCACGAGAAAGGGTTCGGCGACCTCTTCCACTGTCTCACGCTCCTCCCCCACGGCGACGGCGAGCGTGGACAGGCCCACCGGACCGCCGCCGAACAGCTTGAGCAGGGCCTCCAGGACACCGCGGTCGAGCCGGTCCAGGCCCCGCTCGTCGACCTCGTAGACCGCCAGGGCGGCCGCGGCGATCTCGCGGGTGATCAGGCCGTCGGCCTTGACCTGCGCGTAGTCGCGCACCCGGCGCAGCAGGCGGTTGGCGATGCGGGGGGTGCCGCGGGAGCGGCCGGCGATCTCGGCGGCGCCGGCGGGGTCGATCTCCACGTCGAGCAGGCCGGCCGAGCGGTGGATGACCCGTTCCAGTTCGGCCGGTCCGTAGAACTCCATGTGGGCGGTGAAGCCGAAGCGGTCGCGCAGTGGCGGCGGCAGCAGTCCCGCGCGTGTGGTGGCGCCGACCAGGGTGAACGGAGGCAGCTCCAGGGGGATGGCGGTGGCGCCGGGCCCCTTGCCGACGATCACGTCGACGCGGAAGTCCTCCATCGCCATGTAGAGCATCTCCTCGGCCGGCCGCGACATGCGGTGGATCTCGTCGAGGAAGAGGACCTCGCCCTCCTGGAGGGAGGAGAGGATCGCGGCGAGGTCGCCGGCGTGCTGGATGGCGGGGCCGGAGGTGATGCGGATGGGGGCGCCCATCTCGGCCGCGATGATCATCGAGAGGGTGGTCTTGCCGAGGCCGGGGGCGCCGGAGAGGAGCACGTGGTCCGCGGTGGCGCCGCGCGCGCGTGCGGCCCGCAGCACGAGGTCGAGCTGTTCGCGGACCTTCTCCTGGCCGATGAACTCGCCCAGGTCCTTGGGGCGCAGGGCGGCCTCCACCGCCTGGTCCTCGCCGTCGGCGACGGAGCCCACCAGCCGCTCCTCGGCGGAGCCGACGAGGCCTTCGGGGGCGTCGGACGGGTCGGTCGTGTCGTCCCAGTTCATGTGGTGTGCCTCGGGGGTCGGTGGTGGCGGTTCAGCGGGCGCGGTTGAGGGTCTGCAGGGCCGCCTTCAGCAGGTGCCCCACCTGGGGCGTGCCCCCGGCGGCCTCCGCCTGGGGGGTTACGGCGGACACGGCCTCGTCGGCCTCGCGGGTCGCGTACCCGAGGCCGATCAGGGCGGCGTGCAGCTGGTCGCGCCAGCCGGTGCTGACGGGGGCACCGACGGCGGGGGCTCCGATGGGCTCGCCGAGGCGGTCCCTCAGCTCCAGGAGCAGCTTCTGCGCGCCCTTCTTGCCGATGCCGGGGACGGCGGTGAGCGCCTTCTCGTCGCCGGTGGAGACCGCTCTGCGCAGGGCGTCGGGGCTGTGCACGGCGAGCATCGCCTGGGCCAGGCGGGGGCCGACGCCGCTGGCCGTCTGGAGCAGCTCGAAGACCTGGCGCTCGTCGTCGTCGGCGAAGCCGTACAGCGTGAGCGAGTCCTCGCGGACGACGAGGGACGTGGCGAGTTTGGCGGGCTTGCCGAGGCGGAGGGTGGAGAGGGTGTTCGGCGTGCACTGGACGGCCATGCCGACGCCGCCGACCTCCACCACCGCGGCGTCGGGAGCGAGGGCGGCGACGGTGCCGCTGACGAAGGCGATCATGCCGTGGTGCCTTTCGACGGGTGAGGGGTGTGCGGGCTGCGGGGGCCGGCCGGGCCCCGGGAGGTGTGCAGGGCGACGGCCTGCTGGAGCCGGTTCTGCGCGGGGGCGCGCCAGATGTGGCAGATGGCGAGCGCGAGGGCGTCGGCGGCGTCGGCGGGCTTCGGGGGCGCGGAGAGCCGCAGCAGCCGGGTGACCATGGCGCCGACCTGCGCCTTGTCCGCCCGGCCGCTGCCGGTGACGGCGGCCTTGACCTCGCTGGGGGTGTGCAGGGCGACGGGGATGCCGCGGCGGGAGGCGCAGAGGATCGCGACGGCGCTGGCCTGGGCGGTGCCCATCACGGTGCGCACGTTGTGCTGGCTGAAGACGCGCTCCACGGCGACGCGGTCCGGCCGGTGCTCGTCCAGCCACTGCTCGATGCCCTGCTCGACGGCGACCAGCCGGTGGCCGAGGTCGTCGTCCGCGCGGGTGCGGACGACGCCGACGCCGATCATGGTGAGCGGCCGGCCCGCGACGCCCTCCACGACGCCGACCCCGCAGCGGGTCAGCCCCGGGTCCACCCCCAGAACGCGCATGCCCGCCCCCCCCTCTCCTCGATCACCTGTTTGTGCAGGCTATCGGGTGCCACCGACAAAGCGACGGGCCGACGGGGTGTGTCCCCGTCGGCCCGCTGAGCTGGGGCGCGCTATGCGTCGACCTTCTCCATGACCTCGTCGCTCACGTCGAAGTTGGCGAAGACGTTCTGCACGTCGTCGCTGTCCTCCAGGGCGTCGATGAGCCGGAAGATCTTCCGGGCGCCGTCCTCGTCCAGCTCGACCTGCATGGTGGGGACGAAGTTGGCGTCGGCGGACTCGTAGTCGATGCCGGCGTCCTGGAGGGCGGTGCGGACCGCGACCAGGTCGGTGGCCTCGCTGAGCACCTCGAAGGACTCGCCGAGGTCGTTGACCTCCTCGGCGCCCGCGTCCAGGACGGCGGCGAGGACGTCGTCCTCACCCAGCTCGCCCTTGGGGACGATCACGACGCCCTTGCGGTTGAACAGGTACGACACGGAGCCCGGGTCGGCCATGGAGCCGCCGTTGCGGGTCATGGCGACGCGGACGTCGGAGGCGGCGCGGTTGCGGTTGTCGGTGAGGCACTCGATGAGCACCGCGACGCCGTTCGGCCCGTAACCCTCGTACATGATCGTCTCGTAGTCGGCGCCGCCGGCCTCCAGGCCACCGCCGCGCTTGACCGCGGAGTCGATGTTCTTGTTGGGCACCGACTGCTTCTTCGCCTTCTGGATGGCGTCGTACAGGGTCGGGTTGCCCTCGATGTCGACGCCGCCCATGCGCGCCGCGACCTCGATGTTCTTGATCAGCTTCGCGAAGAGCTTGCCGCGCTTGGCGTCGATCACGGCCTTCTTGTGCTTCGTCGTAGCCCATTTAGAGTGGCCGGACATCTGCCTGTCTCCTTCGCGTAACCCGTCTTTGTACGAACTCCCCCAGCGCATGAGGAGCCTGGGAGGTACCCGGGGAATCCTACAAGGACTCCGCCTCCCGGTTCGCGCGCACCATGTCGGCGAAGAGGCGGTGCACTCGGTGG
>NZ_JBHJVQ010000073.1:0-3709 GCF_042263835.1 Streptomyces sp. NPDC056128
GAGACGACACTCGGGCCCTCCGCCTGCACGGACTCAACTCACGGCACGGAAACAGGCCACCGACTACGTCGGCGGCCCGTCACGAAACTTCGAGGTTAACGACTACACCGGCTCGAAACCTGGTGGATCTGGGCCGGAAGCGGTGCACACTCGCTGCCCGAGGGCGGCGGGGAACTCCTTGGCCGGTATTTCGAAGCCGTTCGGGAAGCCACGAGGAAGGTCTACGGCGTACTCGTGGCGATGCCGCAGGGACACAGTCGGGCTCCTACTCCAACAAGCGAATCGCAGCGAACACGGGAACCGCCCGTTCTCAACTCCCCTGTCGTGCACGGCCAGTGCCTGGTCGGGGATGGGCGCATCGACCGCCGAACGGTCCGGGCGGGGCGGAGCCGCCGTAGTACTCCGAGCCGGGGAGAGCCCGTGCACATGGGGAAGGGCGGCAGCGGTTTCGAGGAGGGAAGGAGACTGCAATGCCGAAAGACGCACCGCGGAACAGCGGCGCTCTGCTGGAGGTGGACCCGGTGGATCCGCGCCAGCGGGTATCGGAGATGCAGGCCAAGCTTCACCGTTGGGCGGCGGCCGATCCCGGCCGCCGGTTCGATGATCTGTTCAACCTCGTGCACGACCCGGCGACGCTGCTCGTGGCGTTCGAACGGGTCGCCGGCAACCGGGGAGCCCGCACTCCCGGCGTCGACAACCTTACAGCCGCCGATGTCGAGGAGCGAAGTGGGGTCCTCGGGTTCCTGGACGACCTACGGGCCCAGCTCAAACAGGGCTCGTTCCGGCCGCTACCGGTGCGGGAACGCAAGATTCCAAAACCGGGTGGGTCGGGGAAGGTTCGGCGGCTGGGCATTCCAGTGATCGCCGACCGAGTCGTCCAGGCCGCGCTGAAGCTGGTCCTGGAGCCGATCTTCGAGGCCGACTTCAAGCCGGTCTCCTACGGATTCCGGCCCAAGCGGCGAGCTCAGGACGCGATTGCCGAGATCCACTTCTATGGCACCCACGGCTATCGGTGGGTGCTGGACGCGGACATCGCAGCGTGCTTCGACGAGATCGATCACGCCGCGCTGATGGACCGCGTTCGGAAGAGGATCAAGGACAAACGGGTACTGGCACTGGTGAAGGCATTCCTGAAATCCGGCCTCCTCACGGAGCTCGGAGAGCGTCAGGAGACATTCACCGGCACACCGCAAGGGGGCATCATCTCCCCTCTCCTGGCGAACATCGCCCTGTCGGCGCTCGATGAGCACCTGCACCGGGCGTGGGAACCAGACGGAGAGCTGTCCACCAGCGGTCGGCGCGAACGACGGGGAGCCAAGGGCCTGCCCTCGTGGCGGCTGGTCCGCTACGCGGACGACTTCCTCGTCCTGGTCAAAGGGACCAGACAGGACACCGAGGCACTGCGCGAGGAGGTCGCCCAGGTCCTCGCACCAATGGGGTTGCGGCTCTCGGAACCCAAGACTCAACTGGTGCACCTGAGCGAGGGGTTCGACTTCCTGGGGTTCCACATCCAGTGGCGCCGCAAACGCGGAACGGACAAGTGGTACGTCTACACCTTCATCGCCGACCGACCTCTGCGGTCGGTGAAAGCGAAGATCCGTACCCTCACCCACAGAACGTCGCAGCAGGACCTGGCCGTGGTGCTGGTGAACCTCAACCAGGTCACACACGGATGGGCCAACTATTTCAGGCATGCCGTTGCGAAGCGCACCTTCAGCAAGCTGGACAACCTCGTCTGGTGGCGAGTCATCCGGCTGCTGCAACAGCGGCATCACTGGAACTGGTCGGACGTTCGCAGACGGCTCACCACCCCCACCGGGCGGTGGCTGCCGATCAGCGCGGGCGAGATCGAGTTGCGGAAGATCAGCGCGATCCCGGTCACCCGGTATCGCTACCGCGGCAACACGATCCCCACCCCCTGGACCCTGCAACCAACTGACGGCAGAGACCGTGGAGAGCCCGTTGCCTAGTAATAGGCACGGCGGGTTCGGCGAGAGGTCCGGGGAAACGGGCCGGGAGCAATCCCGGCACCGCGCCCCGGGCCTACTCAGCGACGAGGCCGGGCAGTCGCTGACGCCGCCACGGGCCAGGACCTGGGGCCGGGTCGGCCGCACCCCGGTGGTCAGGGTCCGCGGCCGGGGAAGCGGCCGCCTGTCCATGGTGGGCATGTGCTGCTTCAAGCCGGGGTCCAGGTCGCGGCTGATCTACGGCCTGCGCGAGTACCGGGGCCGCACGGACGAGCCGAAGGGCTTCGGCTGGAAGGACTTCTGCCGTCTCCTGGCCCGGGCCCGGATCCAGCTCGGCGGCTCGATCGTGCTGGTCTGGGACAACGTCCGCCTGCACCTAACCCGCGGCATGCGGGAGTTCATCGAGAAGAACGCCGACTGGCTGACCGTGTTCCAGCTGCCCACTTACGCCCCGGACCTCAACCCGCAAGAGGGCATCTGGTCTCTGGTCAAACGCGAGATCGGCAACCTTGCGGCCGCCGATCTCTCCCAGGTCACCCGAGCCGTCAAGCGCAAGCTGAAGCAGGTCCAGTACCGGCCCGACGTGGTCGACGGCTGCCTCGCCGGCACCGGGCTGACCATGAACGACTGACCGACATCACGAATTCAAGTTCTGGTAGCTGTGCGGTGGCCGCTGTGACGGTGGAGGCGTCGCCCGAGCAGCCCGCGCTGGCTGCGGCGGCGGGTGCGGCGTTCCGATCATGGATCGATGTCCTCGAAGCGAGACTCTGCCAAGTCGGAGTCGCACCGCCGCAAGCGAGCGCCAACGCGCGGTTGATGATCACGTTCCTGGAGGGGAGCCTCATCCTGGCTCGAGCGGCGGGCACGGTTGCTGTCTTCGAGCAGAGTGCGTCGGCGTTGTTGCGAGTGCTCACTGAAGAGTGTTGACTAGTACGTCCGTACTAGTTACGGTGAGTGAGTCTGATCGCATTACCCTCTGGGAGTCTCTTCATGACTGTTGCGTCGGTCTTCGATATGCACTTCTCGCCTGAATCTACAGAGGAGGGCGTGGGTCTCGCTCTTGCCATCGGGGCCGACATGCCCGCAACCGCAGGTTGCACCGGCTACGACGTCATCCGAGACCTGGCCGACCCTGGTCACGTTGTGATCGTCACGCGCTGGAACACCCGGAGTGAGGGCGAAACCGTACTCAGCTCCTATGTGCAGGATTCGAAAATCAGCCGCGTCGCAGAGCTGCTGGGGCAAGCTCCCACCGGATTCCTTGGTGACGTCATCAGCAAGTAATCTGCGTACCGGCACGGCGTTCATGCACCGCGAGGCCGTTGAGGTGCCGCAGGAGCGTGCGGAAACCCCTGCCGCTAGTGGACGGCAAGCGCAGGGTCGGAGTCATGAACGTCACGCTCGATGACGACGGCCGGCGGCTGTTGCTCCGCCTCGTCGGCTGGTCGCCGACACGACCGGCCGGTGCACGTCATCGTCGGCGGCCGTGGTCGAGACGCTGCCGCGCCCATCCCACCGGAGCCACCAGCCCGGATCGGCGGTGTCCGCACCTGCGCACACAGCGATCATCTCTCCTGATGTTTCTCCGTGATCCCGGACAGGTGATTGTTATGCCGCGAGGGTGTGCTGATGGCGCTGTCTGGTCTCGGCGGGGGTGAGGTAGCCGAGAGTCTTGTGTTTGCGCAGGCGGCGGTGGTTGTAGAAGGTCTGGATGAGGGAGAAGATCTCGGCTCGGGTGGTGG
>NZ_JBHJVQ010000074.1:0-3497 GCF_042263835.1 Streptomyces sp. NPDC056128
GCTGAGCGGGTGGTGCGGGATCCGGGTGCGGTGGCGGTGGTGGATGTGCGGGTGGAGTTGTCGTATGGGGAGTTGGATGAGCGGGCGTCTCGGTTGGCGGGTGTGTTGAGGGGGCGTGGGGTGGGGTTGGAGTCTGTGGTGGGGGTGATGTTGGAGCGGTCGGTGGATGTGGTGGTGGCGTTGTTGGCGGTGTGGAAGGTCGGCGGTGCGTACCTGCCGATCGATCCGGAGTATCCCGCGGATCGCGTGGCGATGATGTTGGAGGACGCGAGCCCGGTCTGTGTGGTGACCAGTGACGGGCTGATCGGGCGACTGCCGGAGGGCCTCGGGGTGGTGGTGGATGAGGCGGTGGCGGCCGGTGAGCTGGTGGAGCCGGTGCGGGTCGAGTCGGGGCATGCGGCGTATGTGATTTATACGTCGGGATCGACGGGGCGGCCGAAGGGCGTGGTGGTGTCGCATGGGGCGCTGGCCAACTACGTGGCCTGGTGTGTGCGGGCGTACCCGGGGGTGCGGGAGAGCAGTCTGCTGCACGCGTCGGTGTCATTCGACGCGGGTGTGACGGGTCTGTTCGGTGGGTTGGTGAGCGGTGGGTGTGTGTTTGTGTCCGGGCTGGATGAGGGTCTGCCGGCGGTGCTGGGTGGGCGTCGTATGGGCTTCTTGAAGGTGACTCCCAGCCATCTGCCCTTGCTGGAGGCGTTGCCGGAGGAGTGTGTCCCGACGGACCAGCTGATGGTGGGCGGAGAGGCCTTGAGCTGGGGCTTGGTGGAGCGGTGGCGCGAGGCGCACCCGGGGCTGGCTGTCGTGAACCACTACGGGCCGACGGAGGCGACGGTCGGTTGCGCGCACTACGAGATCGGTGCGGGTGAGGGCGACGGGGGTGTGGGCTCGGTTCCGATCGGGCGGTCGTTCGCGACGACGACGACATTCGTCCTCGATGGAAGGTTGCGCCCGGTGGCGCCGGGCGTGGTGGGTGAGTTGTACGTGGCGGGGGTGCAGTTGGCCCGCGGATATCTCGGTCGTCCTGGGCTGACCGCGGAGCGGTTCGTGGCGTGCCCGTATGGCGGGCCGGGTGAGCGGATGTACCGGACGGGTGACTTGGTCCGGTGGACGGTCGACGGGCAGCTGGTGTTCGTCGGGCGGGCGGACGACCAGGTGAAGGTGCATGGGTACCGGATCGAGCCGGGTGAGATCGAGACCGTACTGGCCGCGCATCCGGACGTTGACCAGGTGGTGGTGATCGCCCGTGAGGACACCTCCGGCGACAAGCGGCTGACGGCGTACGTCGTCGCCGACGACGGCGGTGGTGTGGGCGCTGGTCTGGCCGCTGAGCTGCGCGCCTATATGGGGCAGAGGCTGCCGGAGTACATGGTGCCGTCCGCGGTGTTGATGCTGGACGAGTTGCCGTTGATGGTGAACGGAAAGCTGGACCGGGCGGCTCTGCCTGCTCCCGATTACGGGATCGCGGGTGGCAAGGGACGCGGGCCGGCCTCGGTGGTCGAGGAAGTCGTGTGTGCGGTCTTCGCCGAGGTGCTGGGCCTGGAGCAGATCGGGGTCGAGGACAACTTCTTCGAACTGGGTGGCCACTCGCTGCTCGCGGTGTCGTTGGTGTCGCGGCTGCGCGAATGGGGACTGGGGATCTCGGTGCGGGCCCTCTTCGAGACACCCACACCGGCCGGGTTGGTCGAGGCCGGCAACGGACCGGTTGTGGAGGTGCCGCCGAACGGCATTCCGGATGGCGCCGAGGTCATCACGCCCGAGATGCTGCCGTTGGTGGAGCTCACGGCCGCGCAGGTGGAGTTGGTGTGTGCGGCGGTCGACGGTGGAGCGGGCAACGTGGCGGACGTGTATCCGCTGGCGCCGTTGCAGGAGGGCATCTTCTTCCACCACCTGCTCGCCGATCCGGGGGAGGCGGATCCGTACCTCCGCTCTCTCGCCATGGGCTTTGACGGCCGTGAGCGGCTGGACGGGTTCCTGGCTGCCTTGCAGCAGGTGGTGGACCGGCACGACATCTACCGCACCGGCGTGATGTGGGAAGGGCTGCCCGAGCCGGTGCAGGTGGTGCGGCGGCGCGCCGTCGTTCCGGTGACAGAGGCGACGCTGACGGACGGCGGGAACCCGGCGGCGGAGCTGATCGCGATCGCCGGCCGGTGGATGGATGTCCGACGGGCGCCGCTGCTGCGGGTGTACGTGGCGGCGGAGCCGGGCAGCGAGCGGTGGGTGGCGTTGGTGCAGGTGCACCATCTGCTGCAGGACCACACGGCGTCTGAGGTGGTACTGGGTGAGGTCGCGGCCCTCATGACCGGGCGCGGGGACACCCTGCCGGTGCCGCTGCCCTTCCGTGACTTCGTGGCCCAGGCGCGGCTGGGCGTGTCCCGCGCGGAGCACGAGGAGTACTTCGGCCAGCTGCTGAGGGACGTGACGGAGCCGACGCTGCCGTTCGGCCTGGCCGACGCCCGCGGTGACGGCACCGGCGCCCAGCAGGCACGCGTGATGGTTGACGACTCCTTGGCGGAGAGGGTGCGGGAGCGGGCGCGTGGACTTGGGGTGAGTCCGGCGACGTTGTTCCATGTGGCGTGGGCGCGGGTGCTGGCCGTACTGGCCGGGCGGTCGGACGTGGTGTTCGGGACTGTGTTGCTGGGCCGGATGAATGCCGGGGTGGGTGCTGAGCGGATCCCGGGGCCCTTCATGAACACGCTGCCGGTGCGGGTGGACGTCGCGGATACGGATGTGGTGGGTGCGGTGCGGGCGATGCAGGCCCAGCTGGCCGGCCTGCTGGTGCACGAGCACGCGCCCCTCGCCCTGGCCCAGGCGGCCAGCGACGTCCCGACGTCCGTCCCGTTGTTCACGGCGCTGTTCAACTACCGCCACAGCGACCGAGTGCGGTCGGACGCGGCGCAGCCCGGCGAGACACGGCCGGGTGGGGTGGCCGGCATGAGGGTGCTGCTGGGTGAGGACCGTACGAACTATCCGTTGGCGGTCTCGGTCGATGATCTGGGGATTGGATTCGGGCTGACGGCCGGTGTGGTCGCGCCCGGCGACCCGGAGCTCGTATGTGAATTGATGCAGATGGCGGTCGAGGGCCTGGTCACGTCCCTGGAGGAAGCGCCACGGACGCCGTTGCGTGCGGTGGAGGTGCTTGCGCCGTCGGGTCGTGAGCGGGTGTTGGCGGAGTGGAACGACACCGACCGCGTGGTGCCCGAGGAGACGGTGGTGGACCTGTTCGAGCGGCAGGTGGCGCGGGATCCGGGTGCGGTGGCGGTGGTGTGTGGGGAGGAGAGCCTGACTTACGTCGAGTTGGATGAGCGTGCTTCGCGGTTGGCGGGTGTGTTGAGGGGGCGTGGGGTGGGGTTGGAGTCGGTGGTGGGGGTGATGTTGGAGCGGTCGGTTGATTTGGTGGTGGCGTTGTTGGGTGTGTGGAAGGCGGGGGGTGCGTATTTGCCGCTTGATCCGTCGTATCCGGCGGAGCGGGTGGAGTTGATGGTGGGGGATGCGGGGCC
>NZ_JBHJVQ010000075.1:0-3293 GCF_042263835.1 Streptomyces sp. NPDC056128
TGGTCCGGTGGACGGTGGACGGGCAGTTGGTGTTCGTGGGCCGTGCGGATGATCAGGTGAAGCTGCGTGGCTACCGCATCGAGCCCGGCGAGGTCGAGACCGTACTGGCGGCGCACCCTGCAGTGGACCGGGCGGTGGTGCTGGTCCGTGAGGATGTGCCAGGGGACCGGCGTCTGGTGGCCTACGTCGTCGCTGACGATCAGGCCGTCGGCAGTGTTGACTTGCGGAGCTTCGTGGCTGAGCGGTTGCCGGAGTACATGGTGCCGTCCTCGGTCGTAGTGCTGGACGGGATGCCGTTGACGATGAATGGCAAGGTGGACCGAGCCGCATTGCCGGCACCCGAGCATTCGTCGTCTGGTGGGAGGGGCCCTGCGACGGTCGTCGAAGAGCTGGTGTGTCAGGTGTTCGCGGATGTCCTGGGCGTGGAGCGGGTGGGGGTGGAGGACAACTTCTTCGAGCTGGGCGGGCACTCCCTGCTGGCGGTCACCTTGGCCTCCCGGCTGCGCGAGCGCGGGTTCGGGGTGTCCGTGCGGGTGCTGTTCGAGGCTCCGACACCGGCGGCGCTGGCAGCTGCCGGCAGCAGTGGGGGTGTGGTGGAGGTGCCTCCGAACGGGATTCCGGAGGGCACGGAGGTGATCACGCCGGAGATGCTGCCGCTTGTCGAGCTGACGTCGGCGCAGATCGACCTGGTCTGTGAGTCCGTGGAGGGCGGCGCGGCGAACGTGGCGGATGTGTATCCGCTGGCGCCGTTGCAGGAGGGCATCTTCTTCCACCACCTGATCACCGAGCCTGGTGAGGCGGATGCGTATCTGGTGCCGATGACTCTGGGATTTGACAGTCGTGAGCGGCTGGACGGGTTCCTGGCCGCGTTGCAGCAGGTGGTGGACCGGCACGACATCTATCGCACCGGGGTCGTGTGGGAAGGGCTGCCGGAGCCGGTGCAGGTGGTCTGGCGGCGTGCGGTCGTTCCCGTTACCGAGGTGAGGCTGTCGCCGGACGGGGATCCCGCCGATGAACTGCTGGCGGTCGCCGGACGGTGGATGGATGTGGGACAGGCGCCATTGGTGCGGGTGAATGTAGCTGCGGATCCTGGAACGGATCGGTGGCTTGGGTTGGTCCAGGTTCATCACCTGTTGCAGGATCACACGGCGTTGGACGTGGTGTTGGGTGAGGTCGCTGCGCTGATGGAGGGGCGTGGAGACGAGTTGCCGGTGCCGCTGCCGTTCCGGGACTTCGTCGCCCAGGCGCGGCTGGGCATGTCCCGCGCGGAGCACGAGGAGTATTTCGCCCAGTTGCTGGGTGACGTCACGGATCCGACGCTGCCGTTCGGCCTGGCCGACGCTCATGGTGATGGCGCCGGTGTGCGGTCGGCGCGGCTGCGGGTGGATGACGGGCTGGCGGTGCGGGTACGCGAGGGAGCACGCACGATCGGGGTGAGCCCGGCGACGTTGTTCCACGTGGCTTGGGCGCGGGTGCTGGCGAGCCTCGCGGGCCGGACGGACGTGGTGTTCGGGACCGTACTGCTGGGCCGGATGCATGCCGGAGCTGGTGCGGAGTGGGTGCCTGGTCCGTTCATGAACACGCTTCCGGTGCGGATGGACGTGGCGGCCCTGGATGTCGTGGGTGCGGTGCGGGCGATGCAGGCCCAGCTGGCCGGCCTGCTGGTGCACGAGCACGCCCCGCTCGCGCTGGCGCAGAAGGCAAGCGCGGTCTCGGCCTCGGCGCCGTTGTTCACCTCCTTGCTCAACTACCGCCACGGTCGTCGACGGGCCGACGTGCCTTCCGACGAGAGTCGGCACCAGCTCAATGGCGTGGAAATGGTCTACAGCCGGGAGTCCACCAACTATCCGCTGGCCGTATCGGTGGATGACTTGGGGACGGGGTTCGCCATCACGACCGATGTAGTTGCTCCGGAAGACCCGAACCTCGTGTGCCAGTTGCTGCATACGGTGATCGACAACCTCACTGACGAACTGGAGGGCGGCTCTGACACCCCGTTGCGTGTGGTGGAGGTGTTGGCGCCGTCGGTTCGTGAGCGGGTGTTGGCGGAGTGGAACGACACCGACCGCGTGGTGCCCGAGGAGACGGTGGTGGACCTGTTCGAGCGGCAGGTAGCGCGGGATCCGGGTGCGGTGGCGGTGGTGTGTGGGGACGTGGAGTTGTCGTATGGGGAGTTGGATGAGCGGGCGTCTCGGTTGGCGGGTGTGTTGAGGGGGCGTGGGGTGGGGTTGGAGTCGGTGGTGGGGGTGTTGTTGGAGCGGTCGGTGGATGTGGTGGTGGCGTTGTTGGCGGTGTGGAAGGCCGGTGGTGCGTATCTGCCGATCGCCTCGGAGTCTCCGGCGGATCGGGTGGCGTGGTTGTTGGAGGACGCGGGCCCGGTGTGTGTGGTGACCAGCGCGCAGTTGGCGGGTGGGGTGCCGGAGGGTCTGGCGGTGCTGGTGGATGAGGCGGTGGCGGCTGGTGGGTTGGTGGAGCCGGTGCGGGTGGGGCCGGGGGATGCGGCGTATGTGATCTATACGTCGGGGTCGACGGGGCGGCCGAAGGGTGTGGTGGTGTCGCATGGGGCGTTGGCGAGTTATGTGGCGTGGTGTGTGGGGGCGTATCCGGGGGTGCGGGAGAGCAGTCTGTTGCATGGGTCGGTGTCGTTTGATCTGGGTGTGACGGGGTTGTATGCGGCGTTGGTGTCGGGTGGGTGTGTGTTTGTGTCGGGGCTGGATGAGGGTTTGCCGGGGGTGCTGGGTGGGCGTCGTCTGGGGTTCTTGAAGGTGACGCCGAGCCATCTGCCGTTGCTGGGGGCGTTGCCGGGGGAGTGTGTGCCGACGGGGCAGTTGATGGTGGGCGGCGAGGCGTTGAGCTGGGGTGCGGTGCAGCGGTGGCGTGAGGCGCATCCGGATGTGGTGGTGGTGAATCACTACGGGCCGACGGAGGGGACGGTCGGTTCGGCGCACTACGTGATTGGTGTGGGTGAGGGCGACGGGTGTGTGGGTTCGGTTCCGATTGGGCGGTCGTTTGCGACGACGAGGACGTTCGTGTTGGACCGGTTCCTGGAGCCGGTGGCGCCTGGGGTGGTGGGTGAGTTGTATGTGGCGGGGATGCAGTTGGCCCGCGGGTACCACCAGCGCCCGGGCCTGACGGGGGAACGCTTCGTGGCGTGCCCGTATGGCGGGCGGGGTGAGCGGATGTACCGGACGGGGGATCTGGTCCGGTGGACGGTGGACGGGCAGTTGGTGTTCGTGGGCCGTGCGGATGATCAGGTGAAGCTGCGTGGCTACCGCATCGAGCCCGGCGAGGTC
>NZ_JBHJVQ010000076.1:0-3186 GCF_042263835.1 Streptomyces sp. NPDC056128
CGAAGCCGACCGGCACCCGTCAGCCAAACCCGCCAACTTGGTACCGAAGGCAACTCATGTGGTGCCCGACCGACTCACAACCAGATCACTAGGGCCTGTCCGGCGGGGGGTCAGTCGGGCCAGGTGCCCGTGCGCAGCAGCGTCTCGATCGCCGTCGTGTACGGGCCGATGTCGAGGCCCTGTTCGGCGAGCCACGTGTCCGAGTAGTACTTGTCGAGGTACCGGTCCCCCGGGTCGCACAGCAGCGTCACGACGCTCCCCTGGCGTCCCGAGGCCACCATCTCGGCGACGATCTTCAGCGCGCTCCACAGCCCGGTGCCCGTGGAACCGCCCGCCTTGCGGCCGATGGCCTGTTCCAGGGCACGGACGGCCGCGACGCTCGCCGCGTCCGGGACCTTCATCATGCGGTCGATGGCGCCGGGCACGAAGCTCGGTTCCATCCGGGGCCTGCCGATGCCCTCGATCCGTGAGCCGCGGTCGCAGGCGACGTCCGGATCGCCGGTGGTCCAGCCCTCGAAGAAACAGGAGTTCTCCGGGTCGGCGACACAGACCCGGGTGTCGTACTGCATGTAGTGCACATAGCGCGCGAGCGTCGCCGAGGTGCCGCCGGTGCCGGCCGTGGCGACGATCCACGCCGGTTCGGGGAACCGTTCCAGCCGCAGCTGCCGGAAGATCGACTCGGCGATGTTGTTGTTGCCCCGCCAGTCGGTGGCACGTTCGGCGTAGGTGAACTGGTCCATGTAGTGGCCGCCGGTCTCCGCCGCGAGGCGGGCGGACTCCTCGTACATCCGGCGGGAGTCGTCCACGAAGTGGCACCGTCCGCCGTGGAACTCGATCAGGCGGATCTTCTCCGTGCTCGTGGTGCGCGGCATCACGGCGACGAAGGGCACGCCGACCAGCTTCGCGAAGTACGCCTCGGAGACGGCCGTGGAGCCGCTGGACGCCTCGATCACCGGGCGGTCCGGGCGGATCCAGCCGTTGCACAGGCCGTAGAGGAAGAGTGAGCGGGCGAGGCGGTGCTTGAGGCTGCCGGTCGGGTGGGTCGACTCGTCCTTGAGGTAGAGATCGATGCCCCACCGCTCGGGGAGCGGGAAGAGCAGCAGGTGGGTGTCGGCCGAGCGGTTCGCGTCGGCCTGGACCTTGCGCACGGCCTCTTTCAGCCATGCCCGGTAGTCGGCGTCGCTGTGGTCGACGTCCAGGGTGACGCCGGTGCGGGTCTGCGGGGTGGTGCTCACGAGGGGGCTCCTTACGCTGCGCGCCGACGGCGTGCCGGGCGGCCGACGCCTCGATCATAGACACCTTCCACACGCTTCTCACCTGCATAAACACACCTTTGGGCGCCTCAAAGGCACCCCTGGGGCGCGTCGGCACGCACGGTGGGGGCGCATTCGCGCGAGTGCTCCGGACGACCCCGGAAAGGGAGGGTGCGTACTGGTGCTCGACGCGCGGTGCGGGCAGACTGCCAGCGGGTGGGACGACAGACGCGCGCGCGAGGGGGCGACGGCATGGCGGACCCGGAGTTCAGGGCCACGGGGGTGCGGATCGGCAAACGGCTGCGCTCACTCACCCGGGCCGGGACGGTCCGGATCAGCGGTGGCAGGGTCGAGTTGCTCACCAGCTACGGCAGTGAGATCGACAGCGCGCCGGTGCAGGCGGTACGGGCCTCACGCCCCTGGTTCGGCCCGCACGACCGGGCCCTCGCCGACCTCAACGGCAATCGGTACCTGCTGACGCTCGGCGAGCGGGACCCCGCGCCGGGTGAACCGGGTCCGCCCGCGGCCCGCCGTTTCATCGAGGCCGTGCACAGGGCGGCCGGACATCACCGTTGAGATGTCCGTAAGTTGCGGTGCCTCACCCCTTGCGTCACGCTGGTCTCACGTCACTCTGGGTTTACCGGCGATAACGCTGCGAACCAGCCCGCCGGCCATGACAGCAGGCGGCGGCGCGCCGCGTGCGCCCTGCTGGATCCGAACTCCGTGTTCTTCCGGACCTCTTTGTCGGGGAGTCGCAGCCGTGATCAGTCACCCAAGCAGACACTGCACGGTGGAGCTGCAAGCCCTGCCGTCGCGGATCGGCCAGGTCCGCAGAATCGTATCTGCGCAATTGCGCTACTGGCATATGCACTCCCTGATCGACCGGGCCTCGCTCGGCGTGACGGAGTTGCTGACCAACGTCCACCTGCACGCCCGGCCGGACAAGACGTGCACCGTGGAGATAGAGCTGCTGCTGGAGCGGCTCACCGTCTCGGTGCGCGACCACGATCCGCGCCTGCCCGTCGTGGACGACGCCGAGCCCCTCGCCACCTGTGGGCGAGGGCTCGCCATGGTGGCGGCGATGAGCGAGAGCTGGGGCGCCCGGCCGGACGGCGAGTCCGGCAAGGTCGTCTGGTTCACGCTGCCGACGTCCGGCGGCCTGGCTCCGGTCACCGCGCGCCCGCCGCGCCGCCTGGTCGAGGAGGTGCCGGCCGCGGCCGCCGTGTTCGCGGAGGCCGAGCACGCGGTCGATCTGGGCAGACCCCAACCCGCTCCCGCCCGGTCGGCCGTTGCCGGCTGACCGGGCGGTGACAGTTCGCTGCCGCGGGCCGTGCGGGGTGGGTTCGGTGGGGGTGTGGGTTCCGGGGCGGGTTCCGGTGCCGGTGCGGGTGCCGGTCCGGGTTCCCGTGCCCGTGCCCGTGCCCGTGCCCGTGCCCGCGGGGAGCGTGCCCGCGCGGGGTGACCCAGGCGTGAGCCCGCGCGGAACGTTCCGAGGCGCGCGGGCGCGCAGGAAGTACGCCCGTGCGGCACGGCCCGCGGCGTGTGCATGTGCGGCACGGCCCGCGGCATGTGCCCGTGCGCCACGATCCGTGGCGCGTGGCTCACGCGGCACAACTCGTGGCACGTGCTCACGCGGAACAACTCGTGGCGCGTGGCTCGCGCGGAACAACTCGTGGCGCGTGCCCGCGCGGAGTACGCCCGGCGGGTGTGCCCGCGCAGAGTCCCCCCAACGCGCGTGCCCCGCGAGGAGGACGCCCCTGCCGAGGGTGCGCGCAGGGGGGACGCCTGCCGCGTGTACCGGCACGGGGGACGCCCACCCCGTGAACCCGCGCGGGGGACGCCCGCCGCGTGTGCCCGCGCGGGGGACGCCCGCCGCGTGTGCCCGCACGGGGGACGCCCGCCGCGTGTGCCCGCACGGGGGACGCCCGCCGCG
>NZ_JBHJVQ010000077.1:0-2783 GCF_042263835.1 Streptomyces sp. NPDC056128
ACGGGGTTGTATGCGGCGTTGGTGTCGGGTGGGTGTGTGTTTGTGTCGGGGCTGGATGAGGGTTTGCCGGGGGTGCTGGGTGGGCGTCGTCTGGGTTTCTTGAAGGTGACGCCGAGCCATCTGCCGTTGCTGGAGGCGCTGCCGGGGGAGTGTGTGCCGACGGGCCAGTTGATGGTGGGTGGGGAAGCTCTCGGTTGGGATGCGGTGCAGCGGTGGCGCGAGGCGCACCCGGATGTGGCGGTGGTCAATCACTACGGACCGACGGAGGGGACGGTCGGTTCGGCGCACTACGTGATTGGTCTGGATGAGGGCGACGGGGGTGTGGGTGCGGTTCCGATCGGTCGGTCCTTTGCGACGACGAGGACGTTTGTCCTGGACCGGTTCCTGGAGCCGGTGGCGCCGGGTGTGGTGGGTGAGTTGTATGTGGCAGGCAGTCAGTTGGCCCGCGGGTACCACCAGCGCCCGGGCCTGACCGGGGAACGCTTCGTGGCGTGCCCGTATGGCGGTCCGGGTGAGCGGATGTACCGGACGGGTGACTTGGTCCGGTGGACGACCGACGGGCAGCTGGTGTTCGTGGGCCGCGCGGACGATCAGGTGAAGCTGCGTGGCTACCGCATCGAGCCGGGCGAGGTCGAGACCGTACTGGCGGCGCACCCCGCAGTGGACCGGGCGGTAGTGCTGGTCCGTGAGGACGTCCCTGGCGACAGGCGTCTGGTGGCCTACGTCGACGCCGACCGTGAGGGTGACGAGGATGACCGACTGACGGCAGAGCTGCGCGCATCCGTGGGGCAGCGGCTGCCGGATTACATGGTGCCGTCCGCGGTCGTAGTGCTCGACGGGATGCCGTTGACGGCGAACGGGAAGGTGGACCGCGCCGCGCTGCCGGCGCCGGAGTTCAGCGGGGATGTGAACGGTCGAGGTCCTGCCACCGTGCTGGAAGAGATCGTGTGCGGGGTGTTCGCAGAGGTGCTGCGGCTGGAACGGGTGGGAGCGGAAGACAATTTCTTCGAACTGGGCGGGCACTCCCTGCTGGCGGTGACCTTGGCGTCCCGGCTGCGCGACCGCGGGTTCGGCGTGTCGGTACGGGCATTGTTCGAGGCGCCGACACCGGCGTCGCTGGCTGCGGCAGCGAGTGCCGGTGGCGGGGGTGTGGTGGAGGCGCCGCCCAACGGAATTCCGGAGGGCGCGGAGGTCATCACGCCGGAGATGCTGCCGCTGGTCGAGCTGACGTCGGCGCAGATCGACCTGGTCTGCGCCTCGGTCGAGGGCGGCGCGGCGAACGTGGCGGACGTGTACCCGCTGGCACCTGTGCAGGAGGGCTTCTTCTTCCACCATTTGCTGGCCGGACCTGGTGGAACGGATGTCTATTTCGAGGGGATCGTGCTGGGCTTTGACAGTCGTGAGCGGCTGGACGGGTTCCTGGCCGCGTTGCAGCGGATGGTGGGGCGCCACGACATCTACCGGACCGGGGTGGTGTGGGAAGGGCTGCCCGAGCCGGTGCAGGTGGTCTGGCGGCGTGCCGTTGTCCCGGTGACCGAGGTGACCCTGTCGCGCGACGGGGATCCGGTGGCAGAGCTACGGGCCATCGCCGGGCGGTGGATCGACCTGCGAGACGCGCCGTTGGTACGGGTGCATGTGGCCGCGGAGCCGAACAGCGAGCGTAGCGACCGCTGGATGGGCTTGGTGCAGGTGCACCACCTCCTCCAGGACCACACCGCACTGGAAGCGGTGCTTCGAGAGGTCGCGGCGTTCATGGAGGGGCGCGACGACGAGCTGTCGGCACCACTGCCGTTCCGTGACTTCGTGGCCCAGGCCCGGTTGGGGGTCTCCCGCGCGGAGCACGAGGAGTACTTCACGGAGCTGTTGGGTGACGTGACGGAGTCGACGCTGCCGTTCGGCCTGTCCGATGCTCGTGGCGATGGCTCCGATCTGGAGCAGGCGAGGCTGAGCGTGGATGCCGGGCTGGTGGTACGGGTGCGCGAGCAGGCCCGTGAGCTCGGCGTGAGTCCGGCGACGTTGTTCCATGTGGCGTATGCACGAGTGCTGGCGAGCCTGGCCGGCCGGACGGACGTGGTGTTCGGGACCGTGCTGCTGGGCCGCATGAACGCTGGGCGGGGTGCGGATCGGAATCTGGGCCCGTTCATGAACACCCTGCCGGTACGGGCCGATGTCGCCGACGGTGACGTGGTGGGTGCGGTGCGGGCGATGCAGGCCCAGCTGGCCGGCCTGCTGGTGCACGAACACGCTCCCCTCGCCCTGGCGCAGAAGGCCAGCAGCGTCCCCGCACGCGCCCCGCTGTTCACCTCCATCTTCAATTACCGCAACAGCCAGCGGTGGGGTGCTCTGCCGAACGGCGGTGACAGGGTCGGATTGGCCGGCGTGTCCGTGGTGCACCGGAGGGGAGGCACCAACTACCCGTTGACCGTGGCAGTGGACGACATGGGCTCTGGGTTCGGGCTGACGGTCGACGCCCTTGAGCCGGGCGATCCCGAGTTGGTGTGCGGGTTGATGCACACGGCGGTCGAGAGTCTCGTCGAGGCTTTGGAGAACGCGCCGAGCACGGGGCTGCAGGGGCTTGAGGTGTTGTCGGAGGCTGAGCGGGATCGGGTGTTGGTTGGGTGGAATGAGTCGAGTGTGGTGGAGGCGTCGGGTGTGGTGGAGGCGTCGGGTGTGGTGCCGGAGTTGTTCGCTGAGCGGGTGGTGCGGGATCCGGGTGCGGTGGCGGTGGTGGATGTGCGGGTGGAGTTGTCGTATGGGGAGTTGGATGAGCGGGCGTCTCGGTT
>NZ_JBHJVQ010000078.1:0-2780 GCF_042263835.1 Streptomyces sp. NPDC056128
CGCCCCAAAGGCGTCGTCGTCACCCACGCCAACCTCGCCAACCTCCTCACCGCCATCCAGCAGCGCATCCCCCTCAACCCCACCGACAGCTGGCTCGCGGTCACCACAGTCGCCTTCGACATCGCGCACCTGGAGCTGTTCGGGCCGCTCACGCAGGGCGCCCGGGTGGTGGTCGCCACCGCTGAGGAGGCCAGGGACCCGGCCGCGCTGGCCCGCCTGATCACCTCCCACCAGGTCACCGTCATGCAGGCCACCCCCACCACCTGGCAGATGCTCACCACCCACGCCCCGCACACCCTCCACGGACTGCGCAAGCTCACCGGCGGCGAAGCCCTGCCCCCCGCCCTCGCCGACGAACTACGCGCAGCCGGCGAAGGCGAATCGCTCAACGTCTACGGCCCGACCGAGACGACCATCTGGTCGACCGCCGACCGGGTATCCGACGAGGGCGAGGGCTCGGCCGCCGTACCCATTGGCAAGCCACTGGCCAACACCCGCGTCTACGTCCTCGACCGGTCGTTGCACCCGGTGCCGGTAGGGGTCGCTGGTGAGCTCTACATCGCGGGTACGGGTGTCGCCCGCGGCTACCACCAGCGCCCGGACCTGACCTCGGAGCGGTTCCTCGCTGATCCGTTCGGCTCGCTGGGCTCGCGCATGTACCGCACCGGCGACCTGGTGCGGTGGCGCGGCGACGGCCGACTGGAATACCTCGGGCGCACCGACCACCAGGTCAAGGTTCGAGGGCACCGCATCGAGCTGGGCGAGATCGAGTCCGTGCTGTCCAGCTCCGGGCTGGTCGAGCAGAGCGCCGTGGTCGTACGCGAGGACCACGACGCAGACAAGCGCATCACGGCCTACGTGGTGCCGCGCCGGGGCGAGCGCAACCACGACGAGGAGCGGCAGCAGGTCGAGAACTGGTCCACCGCGTACGACGCCTACTACGAGAACCCCGCCTCGGCCGTGCTGGGCGAGGACTTCGGCATCTGGCAGGACAGTTACGGCGGTGAGCCGATCCCGGCCCACGAAATGCGGCAGTGGCGGGCGTCAGCGGTGGACCGCATTCGTGCACTCCGGCCGCGCCGAGTCCTTGAGATCGGTGTCGGCACGGGCTTGATCCTGGCCCATGTGGCCCGACACTGCGAGGCGTACTGGGGCACGGACATCTCGCCCGTCGTCATCGGCACACTGCGGGAGCAGGTGGCGCAAGAGGTCTCGCTGTCGGGACGGGTGGAGCTGCGCACACAACCCGCCCATGACATGACCGGGCTACCGGAGGGGTTCTTCGACACGGTCGTGCTGAATTCGGTGGTCCAGTACTTCCCGAGCGGGAACTACCTGGCCGAGGTGCTGGAGAGCGTCGCGCGCCTGCTCGCCCCGGGCGGTTCGGTGTTCATCGGTGATGTCCGCCACCGGCGTCTGCACCGTAGCTTCGCCGCTTCCGTTGCCCTGCACCACGCGGAGCCCGGGGCGGATGCGGCAACGCTGCTGCGGGCCGTCGAGCAGGAGATGAGGCAGGAGCAGGAACTGCTGGTCGACCCCGAGTTCTTCACCGGCTTCGCCGAGCCGGGGACCATGGTGGACGTACGAACCAAGGACGGCGGGTACGACAACGAGCTGACCCGCTACCGGTACGACGTCGTGCTGCGTCGGCGGACCGCCGACGCGGTCGCGGTGAACGCGGCCCCGCGGTTGCTGTGGGGGCGCGACCTGAGTGGCGTCGAAGAGCTGGCGGCTATGTTGGCCGATCGGCGGCCGGAGACGCTGCGGGTCGTCGACGTGCCCAACGCCCGGCTCGTCGGGCACCTCGCCGCGTTGCGCACCCTTGAGGCCGGCACTGCGCCGGAGGACGGCGCCGGCGAGGCCGCCGGAAGCCGTCTGGCAGTGCCGACGCACGCTGAGCTGGAGGGCGTCGCGGCGGCCCACGGCTACCGGGTGGCCCTCACGTGGTCCGCCACGGGCGGGCCCGGTCAGCTGGACGCCGTCTTCGTGTCCGAGGGCACAGCCGACTGCGCGTCCGGAGAACGAGCCTGGTCCGGTGTGTACGGCGCGGCTGCCACGGCGGAGGCCGGCACGTTCCGGCCGGGCCTGTGGACGAATGCGCCGCACCACGCGGTGGACACGACTCTGCTGCTCGCTGAGGTGCGTGCGCATGTGCAGCGGATGCTGCCGGAGTATATGGTCCCGGCGGCGTTCGTCACCTTGGACCGGCTGCCGCTCACCCCGAACGGCAAGTTGGACCGCAAGGCCCTGCCGAAGCCCGAGATGGCCACCGGTTCGGGTCAGGCGCCGAGCGGGCCGCTGCAGGAAATCCTTTGCGGGCTGTTCTCGGACGTGCTCGGCGTGGAGGGCGTCGGAGTCGACGACGACTTCTTCGCCCTTGGCGGACACTCGCTGCTCGCGACGCGACTGGCCAGCCGCATCCGTACGGTGCTGGGCCGGGAGCTCGACCTGCGAGGGCTGTTCGAAGCCCCCACGGTCGCGGCGCTGGCGGCCCGGCTGAACGGTTCCTCGGATGTACGTATCCCGCTCTTGACCCGGAAGCGTCCGGAGCGGCTGCCGCTGTCGTTCGCGCAGCGCCGGCTGTGGTTCCTGGGCGTGTACGGCGACGCCGGCGCGGCGTACAACATGCCGTTGGTGGTCCGGTTGAAGGGTGTGCTGGACGAGGCGGCTTTGCGGGCGGCGGTGGGTGACGTTGCGGACCGGCATGAGGTGCTGCGGACGGTGATCCGGGAGAGTGAGGGGGAGCCGTTCCAGGACATCCGGCCGCCGGGAGAGCCTGT
>NZ_JBHJVQ010000079.1:0-2732 GCF_042263835.1 Streptomyces sp. NPDC056128
GACCAGGTCACCATCGACGACAACTTCTTCGACCTCGGCGGACACTCCCTCCTCGCCACCCGCCTCGTCAGCCGCACCCGCACCGCACTGCACGTCGAACTCTCCATCCGGCAGCTCTTCGAGACGCCGACCGTGGCGGGTCTGGCCGGCGTCCTCGACACGTCGGGCACCGTCCGTACCGCGCTCACGGCGAAGCCGCGCCCCGAGCGCATCCCGCTCTCCTACGCCCAGCAGCGCCTCTGGTTCTTGCACCAGCTCGAAGGACCGTCGGCGACCTACAACACCGTGCTCACGTTGCGGCTCGACGGCACGCTCGACGTGGGGGCCCTGCGTGCGGCGATCGGTGACGTCGTCGCCCGGCACGAGAGCCTGCGGACGGTCTTCACCGAGGACGAGCAGGGCGCGTATCAGATCGTGCTGCCCGTGGAGGCCGCCTCGACGCCCTTCACGGTCGTGGACGTGGCCGAGGAGGAGGTCGGCGTCCGGCTCGACGAGGCCGTCGGCCACCGCTTCGACCTCGCGCAGGAACTCCCCGCTCGGACCTCGCTGTTCCGGGTGTCGGAGCGGGAGCACGTGCTGCTGCTCCTCATCCACCACATCGCCAGCGACGCCTGGTCCCGGGCTCCCCTGGCCCAGGACCTCACCGCCGCCTACGCGGCCCGCGTCCGCAGCGAGGCGCCCGGGTGGGCTCCGCTCTCCGTCCAGTACGCCGACTACGCGCTCTGGCAGCAGGAGATCCTCGGCGACGAGACCGACACCGACAGCCTCGCGGGACGACAGCTCGCCTACTGGAAGCGGCAACTGGCCGGGCTGCCCGAGCAGCTCGACCTCCCCACCGACCGGCCCCGACCGGCCGTCGCGGGGTACTCGGGCGACCGCATCCCGTTCACCGTGCCCGCGGAGCTGCACACGCGGCTGACGGAACTGGCGCGGGCCACCAACACCAGTGCGTTCATGGTGGTCCAGGCGGCGGTCGCCGTCCTGCTCACGCGTCTCGGTGCCGGTGAGGACATCCCGATCGGCACGCCCGTCGCCGGGCGCACGGACGACGCCGCCGACGACCTGATCGGGCTCTTCATCAACACGCTGGTCCTCCGTACGGACACGGCCGGCGATCCGACCTTCCGCCGGCTCCTCGACCGTGTGCGGGACACCGACCTCGCCGCCTACGCGCACCAGGACCTCCCCTTCGAGCGGCTGGTCGAGGCGGTGAACCCGACCCGAACGCTGTCCCATCACCCGCTCTTCCAGGTCTTGTTGACCTTCAACAACACGGACCACGAGGGCGCGCTGAAGGACATCGCCGGTCTTCCGGGGCTCGCTGTCACGCTCCGGGAGGTGCAGCGGACCTCTTCCAAGTTCGACCTCTCCTTCGGGTTCGCGGAGTCCTTCGACGCGTCCCGTCGGCCGCAAGGCATCGACGCGGCGCTGGACTTCAGCACGGAACTCCTCGACCGGGGCTCCGCCCAGGGGATCGCGGACCGGTTCCTCCGGGTGCTGGAGGCCGCCACGACGGCTCCGGACCAGCCGATCGGCGCCATCGACCTGATGGACGCGGTCGAGCGGGAGCGGGTCCTGGTGGAGTGGAACGGGGCGCGGACCGAGCTTCCCGGGACGCCGCTGCACGAACTGATCAGCGAGCAGGCCGGGCGGACGCCGGACGCGATGGCCGTGGTGTGCGACTCCGCGTCCCTGACCTACGCCGAGCTGGACGGGCGGGCCAACCAGCTCGCCCGGCACCTGCTGGAACAGGGCTTGGGCGCGGAGGACTTCGTGGCTATCGCGCTGCCGAAGTCTCTGGACGCGATCACCGGCATGCTGGCCGTGCTGAAGACCGGTGCCGCCTATCTGCCGATCGACCCGGAGTATCCGGCCGAGCGCATCAGCTACATGCTCGACGATGCCCGGCCCGCCCTGAGCTTCACCGAGCCCATACCGGCCAGCGCGTACAGCGACCGGCCCAACGGCGAGATCACCGACGCCGAGCGCCGTAGCCCCTGGTCACCGCGGCACGCGGCCTACATGATCTACACCTCCGGCTCCACCGGCCGCCCCAAGGGCGTCGTCATCGAACACCACGCCCTCGCCACCTACCTCCACCGAGCGCGCGGGACGTACAGCGCCATGAGCGGTGCCACCGTCCTGCACTCACCGCTCGCCTTCGACCTCACCATCACGGCGCTGTGGACGCCCCTCACGGCCGGCGGGACCGTCCACCTCACCAGCCTGGAAGAGGCGGTGGCGCAGCCGAGCCTCATCAAGGCCACGCCCAGCCACCTTCCGCTGCTCACCAACCTGCCGGAGACGGCGTCCCCCTCCCACACCCTCATCCTGGGCGGCGAAGCCCTCCACACCGACCACCTGGCCGCCTGGCGGGCCGAGCACCCCGACGTCCAGGTCATCAACGCCTACGGCCCCACCGAATCCACCGTCAACATCACCGACCACCACGTCAGCGCAGACACGCCTGACGGCCCCGTCCCCATAGGACGCCCCTTCGCCAACACGCAGGTGTACGTACTGGACTCGGCCCTGCGCCCCGTACCCCCCGGCGTCACCGGAGAGCTGTACCTCGCCGGTGAACAACTCGCCCGCGGCTACCTCGGCCGCCACGCCCTCACCGCCGAACGCTTCACCGCCAACCCCCACAGCCCCACCCCCGGCACCCGCATGTACCGCACCGGCGACCTCGCCCACTGGAACCACCACGGCCACCTCACCTACGACGGACG
>NZ_JBHJVQ010000080.1:0-2682 GCF_042263835.1 Streptomyces sp. NPDC056128
CGCCACCAGACCCGCAAACCCCCCATGCGACACCACCACACCCTTCGGCACCCCCGACGACCCCGACGTATACAACACATACGCCGCCCCACCAGCACCCACCACCACCGGATCCAACACCGGCCCCACACCATCCACCTCCACCACCGGCACCCCCTCCGGCACCTCACCCGCCAGCACACCACTGGTCACCACACACACCGCCCCCGCATCCGCCAGCATCCACGCCCGCCGCTCCACCGGATACGACGGATCCAGCAACACATACGCACCCCCCGCCCGCAACACACCCAACAACGCCACCACCAAATCAACCGACCGCTCCAACAACACCCCCACCACCGACTCCGGCCCCACACCCCGAGCCGCCAACACACCCGCCAGCCGACCCGCCCGCTCATCCAACTCGCCGTAAGTCAGACTCTCCTCCCCACACACCACCGCCACCGCACCCGGATCCCGCACCACCTGCTCCCCGAACAACTCCACCACCGAACCCACCACCCCCACCACAGGCGAATCATTCCACTCGCGCAAGATCTGCTGCCGGTCACCAGCAGGCAGCACTTGCACCGCACCGAGCGACATCCCAGACGCCTGCTCCAGCGCCTCCACCAAGCCTTCGGCCGCGTTCTGCAGCAGCGCGCACACCAGCTCCGCATCCCCCGGCGCCACCGCGTCAGCCGTCAACCCGAACGCCGTCCCCAGATCATCCACCGACACCGACAACGGATAGTTCGTCCGATCCTCGGTCGACAGCATCGCCACCCCGGCAAGACCTCCACTCCGCCCGCCCCCGCCGCCCCGGCGGGGCTGACCGCCATGACGGTAGTTCAGCAGGGACGTGAAGAGCGGGGCTGCGGCGGGGACGCCGCTGGCCTTCTGCGCCAGGGCGAGCGGGGCGTGCTCGTGCACCAGCAGGCCGGCCAGCTGCCCCTGCATCGCCCGCACCGCCCCCACCGCATCCAGACCTGCCATGTCCACCCGCACGGGAAGGGTGTTCATGAACGGACCCGGAATCCGGTCCGCACCCCGCCCAGAATTCATGCGACCCAGCAACACCGTCCCGAACACCACATCCGACCGCCCCGACAGACTCGCCACCACCCGCGCATACGCCACATGGAACAACGTCGCCGGACTCACCCCCAGACTGCGGGCCTGCTCCCGGATGCGCCCCGCCACGGAGTCGTCCACCCTCAACCGCGCCGACCTCACCGTCGACCCGTCCCCATGGGTATCAGCCAGGCCGAACGGCAGCGTCGGCTCCGTCACATCACCCAACAGACCTGAGAAGTACTCCTCATGCTCCGCACGCGATACCCCCAGCCGGGCCTGGGCCACAAAGTCGCGGAACGGCAGCGGCACCGGCAACTCGTCCCCGCGGCCGGCCATGAACGCTCCGACCTCGCCCAGCACCACCTCAAGCGCCGTATGGTCTTGCAACAGGTGATGGACCTGCACCAACGCCACCCACCGACCCGGCCTCCCCGGCTCGGCCGCCACGTGTACGCGCAGCAGCGGTGCCTGCCGCAGGTCCATCCATCGACCGGCTACCGCCAGCAGCTCAGCCTTCGTATCTCCGCCGTCTGACAACGACACCTCGGTGACTGGGATGACCGCACGCCGCCGGACCACCTGCAACGGCTCCGGCAATCGCTCCCACACCAGCCCAGTGCGATAGATGTCGTGCCGGTCCACCACCCGCTGCAACGCATCCAAGAACCCGTCCAGCCGCTCACGACTGTCAAAGCCCAGCACCATCGGCACCAAGTAGACGTCCGCCGCGCCGACCCCGGCCAGCAGGTGGTGGAACAGGATGCCTTCCTGCAAGGGTGCCAGCGGATACACGTCGGCGACGTTGGCCGCCCCGCCCTCGACCGACTCGCAGACCAAGTCGATCTGCGCCGTCGTCAGCTCCACCAGCGGCATCATCTCCGGCGTAATCACCTCCACGCCCTGCGCAGGGATGCCGTTCGCAGGCACCTCGACCACGCCCCCGCCACTGCCGGCAGCTGCCAGCGCCGCAGGGGTCGGCGCCTCAAACAGCACCCGCACCGACACCCCGAACCCACGCTCACGCAACCGCTGCACCAACGACACCGCCAGCAAGGAGTGACCACCGAGCTCGAAGAAGTTGTCCTCCACCCCCACCCGCTCCACGCCCAGGACATCCGCGAACACCTGACACACCAGCTCCTCGGCCACCGTGGCAGGACCCCGCCCACCGGCAGACGAATACTCAGGCGCCGGCAGCGCGGAACGGTCCAGTTTCCCGTTCACCGACAACGGCAACCCGTCCAGCGCCACCACCGCCGACGGCACCATGTACTCCGGCAACCGCTCAGCCACAAAGCTCCGCAGGTCACCATCCACCGGGCCGTCGCCCTCGGGCACGACGTAGGCGACCAGGCGCTTGTCACCCGGAACGTCCTCACGAGCGACCACGGCCGCCTGGCCCACCCCAGGATGCGCCGCCAGGACCGCCTCGACCTCGGCCGGCTCGACCCGGAACCCGCGGACCTTGACCTGATCATCCGCACGGCCCACGAATGCGAGCTGCCCGTCCACCGTCCACCGCGCCAGGTCACCGGTCCGGTACATCCGCTCACCCAGACCACCGAACGGACACGCCACGAAGCGTTCCCCGGTCAGTCCCGGACGCTGGTGATAGCCACGGGC
>NZ_JBHJVQ010000081.1:0-2499 GCF_042263835.1 Streptomyces sp. NPDC056128
GGCCCTGCCTTCATGCTCGCTGTCCGCCGCGATCACCCGATCGAGACTCCCGTTCGACGCCCGCCTCTCAAGATCGGAACGACAACAGCTACTTACCGTGCGGCCCGCGGGCAAGCAGTCCCTGGCCGCAGCTCAGAAGGCGGGCGGGCGGGGCCGTAGCAGGTGGGACGGCGTCCTGCCCATCCAGACACTCCTGGCCGAATGGCCGGAGAATCCGCCTGCCGGCACACCGGTCGCTGACCTGGTGCGGTGGGCGAAGACGCGCTGGCGGATCGAACACGACTACCGCGAACTCAAGCACGGCCTCGGCCTGGACCACTTCGAGGGCCGCACCTGGCGCGGCTGGCACCACCACGTCACTCTCGTCACCGCCGCCCAGGCATTCCTCACCCTCAGGCGGCTCGACCCAAGAGCGCACACACCGGCCTGACCCTCTATCAGGTCCTCGACGTTCTTCAGGACCTGCTGAGGTGCTGGACCGGTGCATGCACCACCTGCGGCCGTCTCCTACCCAGCCCACAAACCCGCCGCAGACCGCCCAGAACCTGACGAAGCACTACTGGGCAGTGTCCGGCGGATCATGAGGCCATAGGGTCTGACCGTGCTTAACCTCCCGGTCCGAGGCGAGAACGGCACGATCAAGGCCCGCGCGAAGCACGGTGTGGTCTGGGGTCCTGAGCTGGCTGGTCTTGATCAGTGAGCGTTTCCAATGCTGGGACACCTGTTGCCATGCGCGGACACCGTTTTCAACCACCGGCAGGTTCAACCCTGTTGGAGAAGGCACCGCAGCTGCCTACAGGCGCGCTGACCGATGAGTTCGCGCGCGAGTTGCTCGAGCTGGGGCAGGTGGTTCTCGACAGACAGGGCCTGTACCTGTGGTTCCTGGGGGACTGAGACTGCAGGTAGGCTCGGACGCCGAGCCATAGCCGGATAGCCGCGGTGGTGACGGTCTTTAGCCGGTTGATCGTCCGCTCGACTTCGTTGCGGCGTTTGTGGATCTCGCTGTCGAAGCCGGTGGGCCGGCCGCCTCCACTGCCAGGGCGTTTGCGGTTGGCCCGATGGTCCTTCGGTTCGGGGAGGTGTGCTTGATCTGGCGTCTTCGCAGGTAGCGCCGGTTCCGACGTGAGGTGTATGCCTTGTCGCCGCCCAAGTGGTCCGGCCGGGTGCGGGGGCGACCGCCCTGGGGAAGAGGAACGCGGATTTGTTCGAGGACCTCGATCATCTGCGGCTTGCAGGTCAGACCGCCCCCAGACCGTCCGAGTCCTTCGTCGGGGCGGTGGTGCCGAGGCGTCGTCCCCTGTTTCGGGACACGTGGCTTCTTCTTGCGAGCGCCGGCCGCGTGCTGATGGGCCCGGCAGGACGTCCCCGGCGGACACAAGGTCCTGGGGCCGCCAGGCCGGCCGCGTCACCCGCAGCAACATGGGCTTCGACTACATCCACTCCGCCGTCGACGACCGCACCCGGCTTGCCTACAGCGAGATCCACGGCGATGAGAAGGCCGTCACCTGCGCGGCCTTCCTCCGCCGGGCCGCCGCCTTCTTCACCGCACACGGCATCGACCGCGTCGAACGGGTCCTGACGGACAACGCCTGGCCCTATCGCAAGAGCTTCGCCTGGCAGCAGGCCTTGGCCGACCTCGGCACGAGCCCCAAAAACTGACTCGCGCCTACCGACCCCAGACGGCAAGGTCGAACGCGTCAACCGCACCCTGCTCGACGAATGGGCTTACCTGCGGCCCTACACCAGCAACCCTGAACGGTCCGAAGCCCTGGCAGACTTCGTCCACACCTACAAGCACCACCGCTGCCACACCGCACTCGGCGGCCACCCACCCATCAGCCGCGTGAACAACGCTGCGGGTCAATACACCTAGGCGCTGTTTCTCGGATCATGTTCGGAGCCAGATGGCGAGTGCTGCGAGGGTGACGGTGCCGAGGTAGATGTAGGCGCGTTTCTCGTAGCGGGTGGCGACGGCGCGGAAGCCTTTCAGGCGGTTGATGGTGCGTTCGACGGTGTTGCGTTTCTTGTAGCGCTCGTTGTCGAAGCTGTGGGTCGGCCGCCTTGTGATCCCCGGTTCTTGCGGTGTCTTTGCTGGTCGAGGCGTTCTGGGATGGTGTGCCGGATGCCGCGTCGTCGCAGGTAACGACGGTTCTTCCGAGAGGTGTAGGCCTTGTCCGCCAGGACATGGTCGGGCCGGGTCCTGGGTCGGCCGACTCCGATGCGGGGCACGGAGAGCTGCTCCAGCACTCGCTCGAACTGCGGCCCGTCACCGTAGTGTCCGGGTGTCAGGACGAGGGCGAGGGGCCGGCATCGTCCGTCGGCGGCAAGGTGGATTCTGGTGGTGAATCCGCCGCGGGAGCGTCCCAGACACTCGCCGATCTGACCACCTCCTCCAGCCGGACGACGAGTTTCCGCAGTACCGGATCGACCTGGTTCGTCCCTCGGACATTCCCCCTTTGAGGCGACGCGTCCGGCGGTGCCTTCCTCGCACCGGCGGCA
>NZ_JBHJVQ010000082.1:0-2362 GCF_042263835.1 Streptomyces sp. NPDC056128
ATCGGTCTTCCGGTGGGGGATACGCGGGTGTATGTGCTGGACGGGTTGTTGTCGGTGGTGCCGGTGGGTGTGGCGGGTGAGTTGTATGTGGCGGGTGCGGGTCTGGCGCGGGGCTATCTGGGCCGTGCGGGGCTGAGTGCGCACCGGTTTGTCGCGGATCCGTTCGGGCCTGCGGGGTCGCGGATGTACCGCACCGGGGATGTGGTGCGGTGGCGGGCGGACGGGACGCTGGACTTCCTGGGCCGGGCCGACGACCAGGTCAAGATCCGCGGGTTCCGGATCGAGCCCGGTGAGGTCGAGTCCGCCCTCTCCGCCCTCGCGGGGGTGGCCGGCTGCGCGGTCATGGTCCGTGAGGACCGTCCCGGTGACAAGCGTCTGACCGCCTACGTCGTGCCCGCCCCGGGCACGGGAGGGGAAGCGGTGCGGGCGGGCCGGCTGCGGCAGGCCCTGCAGGAGGTCCTGCCCGACTACATGGTGCCCGCCGCGTTCGTGACGGTGGCGGCCCTGCCGCTGACCGCGAACGGCAAACTCGACCGCGAGCGCCTGCCCGCCCCCGCCCCCGAGGCCGGGTCCGCGGGCGGCGGACCAGAGCCGCGCAACACCCGCGAGGAGGTCCTGGCCGGCCTGTTCGCCGAGGTCCTGGGCCTGGAACGGGTCGGGGTCCATGACCGGTTCTTCGAGCTGGGCGGTGACTCGATCACCTCGATCCAGCTGGTCTCCCGCGCCCGCCGGCACGGCCTGGTCCTGCGTCCCAAGGACGTCTTCCTCCACCAGAGCGTCGCCGAACTCGCCACCGCCGCCGCCCGCGAGGACCAGACGGACGCGGACGGCCCGCCACAACAGCAGTGGCAGGCGTGGGGCCCGATGCCGCTGACCCCGGTGATGCACTGGCTCCTGGGCCTGGGCGGCCCGAGCGACCACTTCAACCAGTCCGTCCTGCTCACCACCCCGCCCGGCGCCGCCTTCGACCACATCGACCAGGCCCTCACCAGCCTGCTGGACCACCACCACAGCCTCCGCGCCCGCCTCACCCACGACACCGGCACCGGCACCTGGTCCATGACCATCGCCGAACCCGCGCCCGCGCCCGCCACCACCGCCAGTGCCCGCGGAGTCCTCACCCGCACCGGCCTGCCCCACGGGCACGACGCCCGCATCAGCGTCCTGGACACACAAGCACAGGCCGCGACCTCACGCCTGTCCCCCGAACAGGGACAGATGGTGCAGGCCGTGTTCTTCGACGCCGGCCCCGACCACCCCGGCCGGCTCCTGATCACCGTCCACCACCTCGCCGTCGACGGTGTGTCCTGGCGGATCCTCCTGCCCGACCTCACCACCGCCTACCACGCCCACACCCACCACCACACCCCCCGCCTGGACACCGCCGGCACCCCCCTGCGCCAGTGGGCCCACCAGCTCACCGAACTCGCCGCCACCCCCGCCATCCAGGCCCAGGCCGACTACTGGGCGGACGTCCTCACCCCCGCCGGCCCCACCCCCGCAACCCGCCCCCTGGACCCCGCCCGCGACACCACCGCCACCCAGCAACGCCACACCCACACCCTCGACGCCGCCCTCACCCGCCAACTCCTGACCACCGTCCCCGCCGCCTACAACGCCGGCATCAACGACATCCTCCTGACCGCCTTCCACCTCGCCCACACCGAATGGGCCCGCCGCCACGGCCACCCCACCCACGGCACCCTCATCGACCTCGAAACCCACGGCCGCCACGAAACCCACACCAGCGCCGACCTCACCCGCACCACCGGATGGTTCACCACCTTCCACCCCGTGCGCCTGCCCCCCACCCCCACCACCTGGCACGACATCCACACCCACAACCCCAACCTCACCCACACCATCAAAACCATCAAAGAACACCTCCGCACCATCCCCGACGACGGCATCGGCTACGGCCTCCTGCGCCACCTCACCCCCCACCACCCCCTCACCACCCACCCCACCCCCCACATCAGCTTCAACTACCTAGGCCGCACCACCACCCCCAACACCACCCCCACCAGCCCAACCCCCCACACCAGCCCAACCCCCCACACCAACTACTTCACCACCGCCCCCGAAACCCCCCACCTCAACCCCCACCACCCCCACGACCACATGCCCACCCCCCACACCCTCGCCCTCAACGCCGCCACCCACGACCACGAAGACGGCCCCCACCTCACCACCCACTTCTCCTGGCCCGACACCCTCATCCACCCCACCCACATCCACGAACTCGCCGACCTCTACACCCAAGCCCTCCAAGCCATCACCACCCACACCACCACCCACACCACCCCCACCCACACCCCCAGCGACCTCCCCCTCGTCACCCTCAACCAAAACGAAATCGATC
>NZ_JBHJVQ010000083.1:0-2357 GCF_042263835.1 Streptomyces sp. NPDC056128
CCCAACGTCACCATCCTCAACGAATACGGACCCACCGAAACCACCGTCGGCTGCACCACCCACCAAATCAACCCCAACGACCCCATCCACGACGGGGTCGTGGTGATCGGCCGCCCCATGGACGGCGTCCGGATGTACGTCCTCGACAAGCACCTGCGGCCGGCCCCCATCGGCATCGCGGGCGAGGTCTACATCGCCGGCGACCTGCTGGCCCGCGGATACACCGGCCGTCCCGACCTCACCTCCGAGCGCTTCGTCGCCGACCCGTTCGGCGAGCCCGGCACGCGCATGTACCGCACCGGCGACCTGATGCGTTGGAACGCCGACGGTGTCCTGGAGTTCGTCTCGCGCGTCGACGACCAGGTCAAGATCCGCGGCTTCCGCATCGAGCCCGGCGAGGTGAGCGCCGCGCTGATGTCGTACGAGGGCGTCGAGCAGGTCGCGGTGATCGTGCGGGAGGACCAGCCGGGCGACAAGCGGCTGACCGCCTACGTGGTGTCCGGTGACGGTGCCCCCGCCGTGGACCTGACACGACTGCGGGAGCACGCACATGACTTCCTGCCGGAATACATGGTCCCGTCCGCGTTCGTCACCCTGGACGCGCTGCCGCTCACGTCCAATGGCAAGCTCGACACGAAGGCGCTGCCGGCTCCCGAGCAGGCGGGCGGTCAGGGCGGAGCTCCGCGCACGCCCCAGGAGGAGATTCTCTGCGGCCTGTTCGCCGACGTCCTCGGCCTGCCCGCGGTGGGCATCGATGACGACTTCTTCGGTCTCGGCGGCCACTCCCTTCTCGCCACCCGGCTCACCAGCCGGATCCGCTCCGTACTGCGGGCGGACCTCTCCATCCGGACGGTGTTCGAGCATCCGACCGTCGCCGGGCTGGCGCGCCTGATCACCGAGTCGGCCTCGGACACCCGGACGGGCCGCCCCGCCGTCGTCGTCGCCGACCGCCCGGCCGCGCCCCCGCTCTCCTTCGCCCAGCAGCGGCTGTGGTTCCTCAACCAGCTGGACCGAACCAGCGCCACATACAACGTTCCGCTGGCTCTGCGGCTGAGTGGCGACCTGGACGTCGAGGCGCTTCGTGCCGCCGTGGCTGACGTACTCATGCGGCACGAGAGCTTGCGTACCCTGTTCCCGCAGACCGAAGGACGTCCCCGGCAGCACGTCCTGCCCGACGTGTCCGCGCAGCTCCCGGTGACACGGGTGTCGGAGGAGGAACTCCCCGCCGCGCTCTCCGCGGAGGCCCGGCGCGGATTCGACCTGGGCGTCGCCACACCGGTCCGCACCCGGCTGTTCACCACAGGGGATTCTGAGGCCGTCCTCCTGCTGGTCGTGCACCACATCGCCGCTGACGGATGGTCCATGGCACCACTCGCCCGTGACCTGTCCGCCGCCTACGCCGCCCGCGTCGCCGGCCGCGCCCCGGCCTGGGAGCCGTTGCCCGCGCAGTACATCGACTACGCACTGTGGCAGCGCACCCTGCTGGGCAACGAAGACGACCCCGGCAGCCTGGTGTCCGCGCAGTTGGAGTTCTGGAAGCGGGAGCTGGACGGGATTCCCGCCGGGATCGACCTGCCCGTGGACCGACGGGGCGAAAGCGTCTCGTACGATCGGGCCGGCTCCGTTCCGCTGCGCGTGCCCGCCCACCTGCACGAGCGGCTGGACGCCCTCGCCCGGCAGCAGGGCACCAGCATGTTCATGGTGGTCCAGGCCGCCTTCGCGGTGCTGCTGTCCAAGCTCGGCGCGGGTACGGACATCCCCATCGGCACGCCGGTGGCCGGCCGGAGCGACGAAGCCCTCAACGACCTCGTCGGCTTCTTCGTCAACACACTCGTGCTGCGCACGGACCTCTCCGAGAACCCCACCTTCAGCGAACTGCTGAGCCGGGTGCGGGAGTCCGACCTCGCCGCATACGCGCACCAGGACCTGCCTTTCGAACGCCTCGTGGAGGTGCTCAACCCGGAGCGCTCCCTGGACCGCCACCCACTGTTCCAGGTCATGATCATGTTCCAGAACAACGACCGGGCCTCCCTGGCGCTGCCCGGACTGCACGTGAGCCAGGAACCACTGGACTTCACGGTGTCGAAGTTCGACCTGTCTCTGGCGATCAGCGAGCGCCGTGGGCAGTCCGGCGACTGCGAGGGCATGGAAGGCAGCCTGGACTACCGCGCCGACCTGTTCGACGCCGCCACGGTCGAGGCCATGGCGGAGCGCCTGGTCCATGTGCTGAGCTCGGTGGCCGAAGATCCGGGATCCCGTCTGGACGGTCTCGACGTGCTGGCGTCGGCGGAGCGGTCGGCGGTGCTGGAGGACTGGAACGACACGGCCCTGGTGGATGCGGCCACTTCCGTGGTCGA
>NZ_JBHJVQ010000084.1:0-2121 GCF_042263835.1 Streptomyces sp. NPDC056128
CTGCCAGTCGGCCTCGGTCGAGGACGGGAACGCTGATGGCGGCCACGAGGGGGCGGGGCCGTGTCCGACCTACGGCCTTGCTGCTCTGGGAGCTTGTCCGGTTCAGGGTATGGGTGGTGTGGGCGAGGTCGTCGACGGCGGGGTTGTTGACCAGAGGCAGGCCAGTCCGACCGAGTTGCATTGACCCGGAGCGTTGTTAACAGCGGGCAAGAGTCTCTGTCGCGCGTACGCGGCCACGCCGGGCGAGACCGAGAAGCGGGTTCTCCCGTCGCGCATCGGTCCGGTGTCCACAAGACCCGGCCGCACCATCAATCGGCGCGGAGCCCGGTGAGATGGATGCGGAGGAAGCGACGCCATGGAGCATCGTCACCATCAGGTGAGGCGGCGACCACTCCTCGTATCGCGACGATGAGCGTTTTGACGTCGCCTGCTGTCACATCCCGCGCGAGGTACCCCGCGTCGACCGCATTGCGCGTGAGCTGCCGGACTCGCTCCGCTGTCCGCGCGCTCACGGCGTTGTCGCTGGCTACCCGGTCGGCCAAGGAGACCGCGTACCGTCGCTTCTCCGCGTTGAAGACGCCCACGTAGTCGAGAAACCCCTCAAAGCCAGCGGCAGGGTCGGGATCCGTGAGAGCAGCCGCGGCAGCCTGGTCCAGCTCCTCGACGAAAAGCTGCGCGATGGCGTCGAGCAGGGCGTCCTTGCCGGAGAACCGCCTATAGATCGTGCCGACACCGAGACCGGCACGGGAGGCAATGGCCTCCATGCTGGCTTGTGGTCCCTGCTCGGCAAAGACCACGCGCGCGGCGCTGATGACGATCTCGTCGTTGCGCAGTGCGTCCCGGCGCGGTGCACGACGAGAGGTCGAGGGGCTGGTGCGTCGGCTCATCCGTGTCAGTGTACTCAAAACGGAACCTGTCTTCCGCAACATGTTAAAGTGAATATAGATTCCGCTTTGATGAGGAGGACCTGTTTCATGAGGACCACGACCGGCTGGCAGAGCCTTGACCCCAACAGCAACGCTCTGACCCGCGTCACCATCGAACGGCGCGACCTGCGTCCCGACGACATCGCCGTGCGAATCGACTACTGCGGTGTCTGCCACAGCGACCTGCACCGCATCCACGGAATGCTTGGCGAGAAGGACCTCGTCCCCGGGCACGAAGCGACCGGCGTCGTCGTTGCCACCGGCCAGGAGGTCACCGGCTTCGCCGTGGGCGAGCGAGTCGCCATCGGCACGATCATCGACTCGTGCGGCGAGTGCACCATGTGCCTGGCCGGGCAGGAGAACTACTGCTACGACCGCCCGACCACCACCTACGGTGGCATCGACCGCATCGACGGCATCCCGACCAAGGGCGCCTACAGCCGTGAGTACGTCCTGCGCGAGAAGTTCGCGTTCCACCTGCCCGAAGGGCTCGACCCGGCAGCCGCGGCACCGCTCATGTGCGCCGGTGTCAGCGTCTGGGAGTCTCTGCGGGCCGCCGGCGCCGGCCCCGGCAGCCGCGTGGCCGTCGCCGGCCTCGGCGGGCTCGGCCACCTCGCGGTCAAACTCGCCGTTGCGCTCGGAGCCGAGGTCACCGTCCTCAGCCGCAGCACAGTGAAGGAACAGGACGCACGGGCCCTTGGGGCGACCGGACTGCTCGTGACCACCGACGAGGCCCAAGTCGCCGCCGCACGGGGCAGCTTCGATTTCATACTCGACACCATCTCGGCCGACCACGACCTCACACCGCTCATCGGCATGCTCGGCCTCGACGGGACCCTGTGCGTCCTAGGAAACCCCCTGCTGGCCGGTCCGAAGCTCTGGGAACTGGGAGCTGGCCGCAAGAAGCTCACCTCCTCCGGCACGGGAGGGCTGCGGCAGACCGTGGAAATGCTCGAATTCTGCGCCGCGCACGGCATCACAGCCGACGTCGAAACCCTTCCCTCAAGCCAGATCGAAACCGCACTGAACCGCCTCGCTGACGGCAACGTGCACTACCGTTTCGTGCTCGACATGTCCGACCTCGACCAGTAGCCGACCCCCCCCCATTACCTTCTTGGTAGCCCCGCAATGGGGCGCCCGGCCTTCGGAGTTGGCATGACTTTCTCCCCCTGTCGATCGCATGTCTTGGGGGGTG
>NZ_JBHJVQ010000085.1:0-1889 GCF_042263835.1 Streptomyces sp. NPDC056128
TTGTCGGCTGAGGTGGCGCGGGTGTGGGCGGGTGGCCGGGTGTTGGTGAACACGTATGGGCCGACGGAGGCGACGGTGATGGTCACCGCCGGGCATGTGTTTGAGGGTGGGGTGGGTGTGCCTGCGGTGGGTGGGCCGGTGGCGAACGCTCGGGTGTATGTCCTGGACCGGTTCCTGGAGCCGGTGCCGCCGGGGGTGGCAGGGGAGCTCTACGTCGCTGGCGTGCAGCTGGCCCGCGGGTATCACCAGCGTCCGGGGCTGACGGCGGAGCGGTTCGTGGCGTGTCCGTTCGGTGGTCTGGGGGAGCGGATGTACCGGACCGGTGACCTGGCGCGGTGGACCACGGACGGGCAGCTGGCATTCGTCGGTCGTGCAGATGATCAGGTCAAGGTCCGCGGGTTCCGGGTCGAGCCGACCGAGGTCGAGGCGGTTCTGGCGGCGCATCCCGGGGTGGGCCAGGCGGTGGTGGTCGCTCGTGAGGACGTGCCGGGTGACAAGCGCCTGGTCGCCTACGTCGTGCCCGAAGGCGACGCCGTTCTGGGTGACGGTTTGCGGAGCTTTGTGGCTGAGCGGTTGCCGGAGTACATGGTGCCGTCAGCGGTGGTGGTGCTCGATGAGCTGCCGCTGTCGGTGAACGGGAAGCTGGACCGCCCATCGCTCCCCGCCCCCGAGTACTCGTCTGCCGGTGGGCGAGGCCCCGCCACGGTGGCTGAAGAGCTGGTGTGCCAGGCGTTCGCGGATGTCCTGGGCGTGGAGCGGGTGGGGGTGGAGGACAACTTCTTCGAGCTGGGTGGGCACTCGTTGCTGGCGATGCGGTTGGTGTCGCGGTTGAGGGTGGCGTTCGGGGTCGAGGTCGGTGTGCGGGCCTTGTTCGAAGCTCCGACTCCGGCGGGGTTGGCTGGGCGGATCACGGGTGCGGATGCGGCGCGGGCGGGGTTGGTGCGGTGGGTGCGGCCGGAGCGGGTGCCGTTGTCGTTTGCGCAGCGGCGGTTGTGGTTCTTGGCGCAGTTGGAGGGGCTGAGCGCGACGTACAACATCCCGATCGCGCTGCGGCTGGAGGGTGTGTTGGACGTGGCTGCGCTGCGGGCGGCGTTCGGTGATGTGATGGTCCGGCATGAGGTGTTGCGGACGGTGTTTCCGGTGGTGGACGGGGAGCCGTATCAGCAGGTTCTGGCTGTCGGTGAGTTGGGGGAGGTGCTTCGGGTCGCGCAGGCCGCCGAGGGTGAGGTGGCGGACCTGGTGATGGAGGAGATCGGTCACGGGTTCGATCTCGGGGTTGAGGTGCCGTTGCGTGCGCTGCTGCTGGGGATCGATGAGGACGTGCACGTCGTGGTCGTGGTGGTGCATCACGTTGCGGGGGATGGGTGGTCGATGGGGCCGCTGGCGCGGGACATCTCGATGGCGTACGCGGCGCGGTGTGCTGGTGAGGCCCCGGCGTGGGAGCCGCTGCCGGTTCAGTACGCGGACTACACCCTGTGGCAGCGGGAGCTGCTGGGTGATGAGAGTGATCCGGACAGTGTGCTGGCCGGACAGGTCAGCTTCTGGCGGGATGCGCTGGCGGGGGCGCCGCAGGAGCTGGCACTGCCGGGCGACCGGCCGCGGCCGGCGATGGCCTCGCACCGGGGTCACACAGTGATGCTTGAAGTCCCGGCGCAGGTGCATGCGCGGCTCGCGGCGCTGGCGCGGGAGCAGGGCGTCACGCTGTTCATGGTGGTGCAGGCCGCGCTGGCCGTGCTCCTGTCGAAGTTGGGTGCGGGCGAGGACATTCCCGTCGGTACGGCAGTGGCCGGCCGCACCGACCAAGCCCTCGATGACCTGGTCGGGTTCTTCGTCAACACCCTGGTGCTCCGCACCGATGTGTCGGGGGACCCGACCTTCGGCGAGCTGCT
>NZ_JBHJVQ010000086.1:0-1681 GCF_042263835.1 Streptomyces sp. NPDC056128
TTAGAGGTTGTTGTCTTTCCGAGTCTGACGACTCCGTTTTCGCTGGTCAGGGATAGGTGCGGTGTCGGTGTGGGAGTGATGGTCCGTCGTTTCGTCGCTCCCGTGGAGGTTGCGGATGCCGTCGGTTGTCGGACTGCTGGAACAGCACGAGCTTGCCGCCCGTCGTCGTGTGGACGGGCTGCGCGAGGAAGCCGACCGCATCCAGGCCGAGCTCGCAACGGCCGAGCAGGAATGGCTGGAGTGGACGATCGCCCGCGAGCGCGTTGGTGCGGTGCTGTCCGCGCCGGGCGGTGATTCAGCCGACGCGGTGGCCGTCGAACGAGCGGGCAGTGCCGGGTTGGAAGCAGGGGTGCAGGCGTCGCCGCCCGTGGCGGCGAAGGCGAAGTCGCAGGTTCCGGTGTGGCGCGAGGGGCTGGCCCGGACGGCACTGTCGGCGGACTACCAGCGCATTCTGGCCGTGCTCGCGGATCGGGTCCGTCTCGGCCAGGGCCCGCTGACCTGCCAGGAGATGACCGTCCTGTTCGGCATGGACGTGGTGCCGGCCAAGGTTGAGGCGCTGCGGTCGAAGGCGAAACGGCTGGTCTCGCGGGGCTGGCTGGCCGAGCCGGCACCGGGCCGGTTCACGCTCGCGCGGGGCGTGTGCGGGCCAGGCGGCGGGTCATGACCATGGTCATCGACCAGTAGATCATCGCCTCGGCGCTGGTAGTGCGGCGTTCGAAGTCGCGCGCCAGGCGGCGGCTTCGCATCAGGTGGGCGAAGAGACGCTCGACGATCCACCGCTTGGGCAGCACCACGAAACCGCGCGTGTCGTCGCTGCGCTTGACGATCGCCAGGACCAGGGCGAGCGCGGCCAGGCAGTGCTCGACGAGGCTGCCGGTGTAACCGCCGTCGGCCCAGACGAGTTCCAGCCGGTGGTGAGCGTCGGCCACCCGCTCGAGCAGCACCTTCGCGGCGGCGCGGTCACCGATGTCCGCTGCGGTGACCATCACACCCAGCAGCAGACCGAGGGTGTCGACGACGACGTGCCGCTTGCGCCCGTTGATCAGCTTCCCGCCGTCGAAGCCGCGGCTGTCGGCACCCACCACGGCGTCCGCTTTGACCGACTGCGAGTCGATCACCCCGGCCGTCGGCTCCGCATCCCGCCCCGCCTTCTCGCGGACTCGGCCGCGCAGCCGGTCGTGGAACTCCCTGACCAGGGCGTTCTCGCGCCATCGGCGGAAGAACGCATAGACCCGGTCCCACGGCGGGAAGTCGGCCGGCATCGCACGCCACTTGATGCCGTTGTCCACCAGGTAGCGGACAGCGTCCAATATCTGCCGGTGGCAGTACGCCTCCGGCTGCCCGCCCCGGCCACGCAGCCAGCCCGGCACCGGCAGCAGCGGCTGGACCACGGCCCACTCCGCGTCCGTCATGTCCGAGGGATACCGCCGAACACGCTCCGGGTGATCGGCCGCATTGCCGAACCGGTGGGCGACGCAATCACACGACGGTGCAGCCGAGTTGAACTCCACCGGCGCGAGCACGTACAACTGCGGCAACAGGGTCTCCTGGATCTCGGTTGGCTTCGCAACCCCGAGCTACCAAGAGGCCCTGCCTTCATGCTCGCTGTCCGCCGCGATCACCCGATCGAGACTCCCGTTCGACGCCCGCCTCTCAAGATCGGAACGACAACAGCTACTTA
>NZ_JBHJVQ010000087.1:0-1661 GCF_042263835.1 Streptomyces sp. NPDC056128
CCTCGCGCTTTCATCAAGCGGGCTGTCCGGCAGACGGGCAGGAAAGCAGAAAGTGCCTCTGACCAGCAAGAATGAGGATTGTCGAGGTCCTTGTTCCTGCCACCGCCGGAGGCACTTCCCAGGTGAAGCACTCTATCGGGTCCTATCCCCGTGTCCGCGTCCAGGACGACGGCCGTCAGGTCGTCTCCCAGGCCGGTTCGGTCCTGCTCGTCGAAACGGTCCGCAAGACCGGTCTTGAGCAGGTCATATCCCAGGCTCTGGCGCCGTGGCGCAAGCCGCGGGCCGTCCACGATCCCGGCAAGGTACTCCTGGATGTCGCCCTGGCGGTCGCACTGGGCGGGGACTGCCTCGCGGATGTCGCCATGCTGCGGGCCGAGCCGGCCGTCTTCGGTCCGGTCGCCTCCGATCCGACCGTCTCCCGCCTGATCGACACCCTCGCCGCCTCCGGCGAGAAGGCCCTGCAGGCGATCCGGTCCGCACGCTCCGAAGTCCGTGACCGTGTCTGGTCGTTGGCCGGTGAGAACGCCCCGGACGCCGACGGTCAGGTCGTCGTCGATCTTGACGGCGTCCTCGTGATCGCGCACTCCGACAAGGAGGATGCGGCCGCGACCTGGAAGAAGACCTACGGCCACCATCCGCTGACGGCCTTCGTCGACCACGGCCCGGGCGGAACCGGCGAGCCCGTCGCGGCCCTCCTCAGGCCGGGGAACGCGGGCTCGAACACGGCCGCCGACCACATCACCACCGCTCAGCTCGCCCTGGCCCAGCTGCCGAAGCGCTACCGGCGAGGGCGGCAGACGCTGATCCGCACGGACTCCGCCGGCGGCACCCACGATTTCGTGTCCTGGCTCGCCAGGCGAGGACGATGGCTGTCCTACTCGGTCGGCATGACGGTCACCGAAGTGATCCACGAACACGTGCTGAAGGTCCCCGCCTCGGCTTGGACGGCGGCCGTCGAGACCAATGGTGAGGTCCGTGACGGGGCCTGGGTCGCCGAGCTCACCGGCAAGCTGCTGGACGGCTGGCCGAAGGGCATGCGGCTGATCGTCAGGAAGGAACGGCCGCACCCCGGAGCCCAGTTGAGGATCACGGACGCGGACGGCATGCGGATCACCTGCTTCGCGACCAACACCCCTGACCGGCCGATCGCCGAACTCGAACTCCGTCACCGGCTGCGGGCCCGGGCCGAGGACCGGATCCGGGCCGCCCGGGCCACCGGTCTGCGCAACCTGCCCCTGCACACCACAGCCCAGAACAAGGTCTGGCTCGAGATCGTCCAGATCGCCCTCGACCTACTGGCCTGGATGCCTATGCTCGCGCTCACCGGCACCGCCAGGCTCTGGGAGCCCCGCCGCCTGCGGCTCCGTCTGTTCAACGCGGCCGGACAACTCGTCATCACCGGACGCCGACGAATCCTCCGCCTGGCCCGCCACTGGCCCTTCACCGGCCACATCACTGCCGCACTCGACCGGCTCGCACTCCTGCCGAACCCCGGCTGACCAGCGGATCCACCCGTCCCTACGACAGCCCTTCACCACCCGGAGCAGTGGAACCCGGCGCCACCCCGAGACGACACTCGGGCCCTCCGCCTGCACGGACTCAACTCACGGCACGGAAACAGGCCACCGACTACGTCGGCGGCCCGTCACGAAACTTCGAGG
>NZ_JBHJVQ010000088.1:0-1599 GCF_042263835.1 Streptomyces sp. NPDC056128
AACGGCATGTTGTACGCCGAACCCGCCGCACCGAACCGACCCAGGAACCACAGCCGACGCTGCGCAAACGACAGAGGAATCATCAAAACTCCATAGGAATCACGTAACCGGGGGAAGAACCGCGCCAACCAGCCGTTATTGGGCCGTGGTGGGCCTGGGTCGCGGTGTCAGAGCAGGCCGCTTGGGGGTCTGCGGCTGCGCTGTGTGTGAAGCGATGCCGGCCACGGTGGGCGTGTCGAACATCGCGCGAATGGGCAGCTCGACACCGAGCTGGTTGCGAACGCGGCTGACCAGCCGCGTCGCCAGGATCGAGTGACCACCGAGTTCGAAGAAGTCGTCGTCGATGCCGACCCTCTCCAGCCCCAGCACCTCCGCGAACAGGGCGCAGAGGACTTCCTCGTGCGCGGTGCGCGGTCCCCGGCCACTACCCGCGGCGGGCACGTGAGCCGGCACCGGGAGCGCCTTGCGGTCGAGCTTCCCGTTCGCCGTCAGCGGCAGCCGGTCCATCATCACGAACGCCGAAGGCACCATGTGGTCGGGCAGCATCGTCTGAAGTCGTCGGCGCAGCCTGGCCGGATCGGCTTCGCAGCCCTCGGCGGGCACGGCGTAGGCGGCGATCCGCTGGTCACCGGGGCGGTCCTCCCGCACGATCACGACGCAGTGGACGACTTCCGCATCGCCGCCGAGCGCGGCCTCGATCTCACCGAGCTCGATCCGGAACCCGCGCACCTTGACCTGGTCGTCGGCACGGCCGATGAATTCCAGGCCGCCGTCGGTGGTCCAGCGCGCCACGTCCCCGGTCCGGTACATGCGCCCACCGCCCGGAGCGAACGGATCTGCGACAAACCGTGTCGCGGTGAGCGCCGCCCGATCCAGGTAACCACGCGCCAGGCCGGCTCCCGCAACGTACAGCTCACCGGCCACGCCGACCGGGACCGGGCACAGCAGGTCGTCGAGCACGTACGTGCACAGATCGCCGATGGCCCGGCCGATCAGGCTGCCGGCCCCGGCGCCGGTCATCTCCTCGGTCAGGGGCAGGTAGCTGACGTGCACCGTCGTCTCGGTGATCCCGTACATGTTGACCAGGATCGGAGCGTCGGCGGACCTAATCTCGTACCAGTCCGCCAGGGCGGGCAGGTCGAGCTTCTCCCCGCCGAACACCACGTGGCGCAGCACAAGCATGTCCGCGAGGTCGCGGTTCTCCTGCGCCGCCCGGGTCAGCTGCCGGAATGCGGACGGCGTCTGGTTGAGGAACGTCACCCCTTCCTTGACGAGCAGTTCGAGGAAGCTCACGGGAGACCGGCTGTCGAGCTGCGGGACGACGACCAGTCGGCCGCCGTGGAGGAGTGCGCCCCAGATCTCCCACACGGAGAAGTCGAAGGCGTAGGAGTGGAACAGTGTCCACACGTCGTCCGGACCGAACGAGAAGACTTCCTCCGTGACCGCGAACAGCCGGCAGGCGTTTCGGTGGGTGACGATGACGCCCTTGGGGCGGCCGGTCGAGCCGGAGGTGTAGATCGTGTAGGCCGGGTGGTCGGGATGGATCCGCACACGCGGATCGGTCTCCGGCAGACCGTCGAGGTCCGGCAGCGAATCCAG
>NZ_JBHJVQ010000089.1:0-1597 GCF_042263835.1 Streptomyces sp. NPDC056128
CCGGACGCACCGACGACGCCCTCGACCACCTCGTCGGCTTCTTCGTCAACACCCTCGTCCTGCGCACCGACACCACCAACAACCCCACCTTCCGCAACCTCCTCACCCGCGTACGCGACACCACCCTCACCGCCTACGCCCACCAGGACCTCCCCTTCGAAACCCTCGTCGAAGCCCTCAACCCCCAACGAACCCTCGCCCGCCACCCCCTCTTCCAAGTCACACTCGCCTACCACAACACCACCCCCGCCCAGCTCACACTCCCCGGCCTCACCACCCACACCCTCCCCCCCACCACCGAAACCGCCAAAACCGACCTCACGTTCGGAGTTGCCGCAGTCCAGGATGATGCCCACTCCGGCGGCTTCAAGGGAGTGCTCCAGTACGCGACGGACCTGTTCGACCGCACCACGGCCGAGCGGATCACCACCTACCTCACCCGCCTCCTCACCACCGCAGCCACCCACCCCGACACCCCCCTCCACACGATCGAAATCCTCTCGGGCGACGAGCGGCAGAGCCTGATCTCGGCCCACGGCCACAACGCGGACGACTTCATCGTGCTCGAAGGCTCGCTCCAGGAGCGATTCGCGGTTGAAGCCCTTACCCGCTCGGCAGAGATCGCAGTGGAGGCAGCGGACGGCAGTGCGACCTTCGCCGAACTGGATCGACTGTCGAACCGCGTCGCGAACCGGCTGATCCGGGAGGGCGTGCGCATCGAGGACCGCGTGGCCGTACTGATGGACCGCTCCGTGGCGTCCGTCGCCGCGGTGCTGGGCGTGATCAAGGCCGGTGGCGTGTATGTCCCGTTGGACGACCGGCTGCCGGCGGAGCGCATCCGCCGGATCCTCGAGGAGGCCGCCGTCCGGATCGTTCTCGTAGACCGCCCCCGCACGCTCGCCTCCTCGCTACCGGTGAGGACCGTCGTCGCCGACGCTACCCGCGGCCTGGCCGACGAACCGGACTTCGCCCCCGGGATCACGTCCGCACCGGAGCAGATGGCCTACGTGATGTACACGTCCGGCTCCACCGGTGCTCCGAAGGGCGTGTCCGTCACACACGCCAACGTGCTGGCACTCGTTGGCGACCCGTGCTGGAACGAGGAGTCGCGCGCGAGAGTACTGCTGCACTCCCCGAGTACGTTCGACCCGTCCACGTATGAGCTGTGGGGCCCGCTGCTGACGGGCGGTGTCATCGTCGTGGCTCCGGCCGGCGGGACGGACATGGCGGTGCTCGCCCGGACCATCATCGACCGCGAGGTGACCGGCCTCATGATGGCGGCCTCCGTACTGCGGCTACTGGTGGAGGAGTACCCAGCGAGCCTCGCCGGCGTCCGGGAGATCTGGAGTGGTGGCGAGAGCATGTCGCCCCAGGTCGTTGAACGCATCTTCGACACCAACCCCGATATTCGCGTCACCAACAGCTACGGTCCGACGGAGACCACGCTGTGCGCTGTCCACCACACGCTCACCGCCCTCTCCGACCTCCACGACCGCATTCCCATCGGTCTTCCGGTGGGGGATACGCGGGTGTATGTGCTGGACGGGTTGTTGTCGGTGGTGCCGGTGGGTGTGGCGGGTGAGTTGTATGTGGCGGG
>NZ_JBHJVQ010000090.1:0-1561 GCF_042263835.1 Streptomyces sp. NPDC056128
CGTTAAGGAACTCGGCAAAATGACCCCGTAACTTCGGGAGAAGGGGTGCTCTGTTAGGGTGAAAGCCCGAGAGAGCCGCAGTGAATAGGCCCAGGCGACTGTTTAGCAAAAACACAGGTCTCTGCGAAGCCGTAAGGCGAAGTATAGGGGCTGACGCCTGCCCGGTGCTGGAAGGTTAAGAGGAGCGCTTAGCGTAAGCGAAGGTGCGAATTGAAGCCCCAGTAAACGGCGGCCGTAACTATAACGGTCCTAAGGTAGCGAAATTCCTTGTCGGGTAAGTTCCGACCCGCACGAAAGGCGCAACGATCTGGGCACTGTCTCAACGAGAGACTCGGTGAAATTATAGTACCTGTGAAGATGCAGGTTACCCGCGACAGGACGGAAAGACCCCGTGGAGCTTTACTGCAGCCTGATATTGAATGTTGGTACAGCTTGTACAGGATAGGTAGGAGCCTTGGAAACCGGAGCGCTAGCTTCGGTGGAGGCATCGGTGGGATACTACCCTGGCTGTATTGACCTTCTAACCCGCCGCCCTTATCGGGCGGGGAGACAGTGTCAGGTGGGCAGTTTGACTGGGGCGGTCGCCTCCTAAAAGGTAACGGAGGCGCCCAAAGGTTCCCTCAGAATGGTTGGAAATCATTCGCAGAGTGTAAAGGCACAAGGGAGCTTGACTGCGAGACCTACAAGTCGAGCAGGGACGAAAGTCGGGCTTAGTGATCCGGTGGTTCCGCATGGAAGGGCCATCGCTCAACGGATAAAAGCTACCCCGGGGATAACAGGCTTATCTCCCCCAAGAGTCCACATCGACGGGGAGGTTTGGCACCTCGATGTCGGCTCATCGCATCCTGGGGCTGTAGTCGGTCCCAAGGGTTGGGCTGTTCGCCCATTAAAGCGGTACGCGAGCTGGGTTCAGAACGTCGTGAGACAGTTCGGTCCCTATCCGTCGCGGGCGCAGGAAATTTGAGAGGAGCTGTCCTTAGTACGAGAGGACCGGGATGGACGCACCGCTGGTGTACCAGTTGTTCTGCCAAGGGCATCGCTGGGTAGCTATGTGCGGACGGGATAAGTGCTGAAAGCATCTAAGCATGAAGCCCCCCTCAAGATGAGATTTCCCATTCCGCAAGGAAGTAAGATCCCTGAAAGATGATCAGGTTGATAGGTCTGAGGTGGAAGTGTGGCGACACATGGAGCTGACAGATACTAATCGATCGAGGACTTAACCAATTTGAATGTATGCTTATTGTTATCTAGTTTTGAGAGAACACTCTCAATGGTTTGGTGGCGATAGCGAAGAGGTCACACCCGTTCCCATGCCGAACACGGAAGTTAAGCTCTTCAGCGCCGATGGTAGTTGGGGGTTTCCCCCTGTGAGAGTAGGACGCCGCCAAGCTATTACACGTAAGTGTAATATATGGAGGATTAGCTCAGCTGGGAGAGCATCTGCCTTACAAGCAGAGGGTCGGCGGTTCGAGCCCGTCATCCTCCACCATATTTGCCGGCCTAGCTCAATTGGTAGAGCAACTGACTTGTAATCAGTAGGTTGGGGGTTCAAGTCCTCTTG
>NZ_JBHJVQ010000091.1:0-1516 GCF_042263835.1 Streptomyces sp. NPDC056128
GACGACAACCATGCACCACCTGTCACTCTGCCCCCGAAGGGGACGTCCTATCTCTAGGATTGTCAGAGGATGTCAAGACCTGGTAAGGTTCTTCGCGTTGCTTCGAATTAAACCACATGCTCCACCGCTTGTGCGGGCCCCCGTCAATTCCTTTGAGTTTCAGTCTTGCGACCGTACTCCCCAGGCGGAGTGCTTAATGCGTTAGCTGCAGCACTAAGGGGCGGAAACCCCCTAACACTTAGCACTCATCGTTTACGGCGTGGACTACCAGGGTATCTAATCCTGTTCGCTCCCCACGCTTTCGCTCCTCAGCGTCAGTTACAGACCAGAGAGTCGCCTTCGCCACTGGTGTTCCTCCACATCTCTACGCATTTCACCGCTACACGTGGAATTCCACTCTCCTCTTCTGCACTCAAGTTCCCCAGTTTCCAATGACCCTCCCCGGTTGAGCCGGGGGCTTTCACATCAGACTTAAGAAACCGCCTGCGAGCCCTTTACGCCCAATAATTCCGGACAACGCTTGCCACCTACGTATTACCGCGGCTGCTGGCACGTAGTTAGCCGTGGCTTTCTGGTTAGGTACCGTCAAGGTGCCGCCCTATTTGAACGGCACTTGTTCTTCCCTAACAACAGAGCTTTACGATCCGAAAACCTTCATCACTCACGCGGCGTTGCTCCGTCAGACTTTCGTCCATTGCGGAAGATTCCCTACTGCTGCCTCCCGTAGGAGTCTGGGCCGTGTCTCAGTCCCAGTGTGGCCGATCACCCTCTCAGGTCGGCTACGCATCGTTGCCTTGGTGAGCCGTTACCTCACCAACTAGCTAATGCGCCGCGGGTCCATCTGTAAGTGGTAGCCGAAGCCACCTTTTATGTCTGAACCATGCGGTTCAAACAACCATCCGGTATTAGCCCCGGTTTCCCGGAGTTATCCCAGTCTTACAGGCAGGTTACCCACGTGTTACTCACCCGTCCGCCGCTAACATCAGGGAGCAAGCTCCCATCTGTCCGCTCGACTTGCATGTATTAGGCACGCCGCCAGCGTTCGTCCTGAGCCAGGATCAAACTCTCCGATAAAGTTAGTTTGTCTAGCATCTAAAAATAAAAATTGACGTTTCACGTTGTTTGTTTCGTTCAGTTTTCAAAGAACTAATGGTGGAGCCTAGCGGGATCGAACCGCTGACCTCCTGCGTGCAAGGCAGGCGCTCTCCCAGCTGAGCTAAGGCCCCTTAGTAATAAAGCGGAAGACGGGATTCGAACCCGCGACCCCCACCTTGGCAAGGTGGTGTTCTACCACTGAACTACTTCCGCAGAAATGGTGCGGATGAAGGGACTTGAACCCCCACGTCTGTAAAGACACTAGAGCCTGATTCTAGCGCGTCTGCCAATTCCGCCACATCCGCAAGAAAAACATGGTGAGCCATGAAGGACTCGAACCTTCGACCCTCTGATTAAAAGTCAGATGCTCTACCAACTGAGCTAATGGCTCTTATTACAAGAGACTCATATAGTATAACAT
>NZ_JBHJVQ010000092.1:0-1465 GCF_042263835.1 Streptomyces sp. NPDC056128
CCCCCATTACCTTCTTGGTAGCCCCGCAATGGGGCGCCCGGCCTTCGGAGTTGGCATGACTTTCTCCCCCTGTCGATCGCATGTCTTGGGGGGTGGTGTCACCGGCTCCGGAGGCATCGACAGACCGCTGATTAGGGGCATGACCACCGGCTTCTTCGCAGGTCGGGAGGCTCTTCGTAATGTGGATGTGGCGATCGGTGCCGCGGGACGGCCGGGCGAGGACGACCGAAGGACGCACGTGATCGACGTCAGTGACATCGGCGCTTTCCTCGGACTGGACGTCGGCAAGGGCGAACACCACGCCACCGCCGTCACACCGGCCGGGAAGAAGGCCTTCGACAAGCGGCTGCCCAACAGCGAGCCGAAGCTCCGCGAAGTGTTCGGCAAACTGCAGGCCAAGCACGGGACCGTGCTCGTGGTGGTCGACCAGCCGGCCTCGATCGGGGCTCTGCCGCTGGCGGTGGCCCGGGACATGGGCTGCCCGGTCGCCTATCTGCCCGGGCTGACGATGCGGCGGATCGCTGATCTCTATCCGGGCGAGGCCAAGACCGATGCCCGCGACGCGTTCGTCATCGCGGACGCAGCCCGTGTCATGCCCCACACGCTCCGCTCGGTCGATCTCCAGGACGAGACCATCGCCGAGCTGGAGATGATCGTCGGCTTCGACGACGACCTGGCCGGCGAAGCCACCCGCATCAGCAACCGCCTGCGGGGCCTGCTCACCCAGATCCACCCGTCGCTGGAACGGGTCCTGGGCCCACGCGTCCAGCACCCGGCCGTGCTCAAGCTCCTCGATCAGTTCGGCTCCCCGGCCCAGATCCGCAAAGCCGGACGCCGACGGCTCATCACGTTGATACGCCCGCAGGCACCACGGATGGCTGAGCGGCTCGTCGAGGACATCTTCACCGCACTGGACGAACAGACCGTCGTCGTCCCGGGCACGGACGCGGCCGCTCTGATCGTCCCCAGTCTCGCCAACTCGCTCCGAGCGGTTCTCGACCAGCGGAAACTCCTGGCCACTCGGATCGAGGAACTGCTGGAGAACCACCCTCTTTCGAAGGTCCTGACGTCCATGCCGGGGATCGGCGTCAGGACCGGAGCCCGCATCCTCATCGACGTCGGTGACGGCCGTTCGTTCCCGACCGCCGCCCACCTCGCCGCCTACGCCGGCCTCGCCCCCACGACCCGCAGTTCTGGCTCCTCGATCCGCGGCGAACAACCATCCCGCCGCGGAAACAAGCAGCTCAAACGGGCCTTCTTCCTGTCCGCATTCGCGGCCCTGGCCGACCCGGCCTCCCGCACCTACTACGACAAGAAGATCAGCCAGGGAAAGCACCACACCCAAGCCCTCCTCTGCCTCGCAAGACGACGAGCCGACGTGCTCTTCGCGATGCTCCGCGACGGCACCTTCTACGACCCACAGCCCGCCCCATCAGCTTGACGAAACCCATAGGGGCACCCCCCC
>NZ_JBHJVQ010000093.1:0-1398 GCF_042263835.1 Streptomyces sp. NPDC056128
CACCGCCTACGCCCACCAGGACCTCCCCTTCGAAACCCTCGTCGAAGCCCTCAACCCCCAACGAACCCTCGCCCGCCACCCCCTCTTCCAAGTCATGCTCGCCTACCACAACACCGCGCAAGCCACCCTGGAACTGCCCGGACTCCACCTCGAACCCGTACCCGGCACCGAAGCAGCGGCTCTCTTCGACCTCGCCTTCAACATCGCCGAATCACACGACGACAACACCGGACCCACCGGCATCAGCGGCGGCCTCCAGTACGCCACCGACCTGTTCGACCCCGCCACGGCCGAACGGATCACCACCTACCTCACCCGCCTCCTCACCACCGCAGCCACCCACCCCGACACCCCCCTCCACACGATCGAAATCCTTTCGGGCGACGAGCGCCGTCTGCTCGCTGAGATCGGCACGGGACCCACGACGCCCGATGGCGCACCCCGTCTCCTCCTCCCTGCCTTGTTCGAGGAGCAGGTGGCGTGTCGTCCGGATGCGGCGGCGGTGACGTTCGAAGGTGTGTCGCTGACGTATGGCGAGGTGAACGCGCGGGCGAATCGTCTGGCGCACTACTTGATCGGCCGGGGTGCCGGTCCGGAGCGGACGGTGGCGTTGATGCTGCCGCGTTCGCCGGAGATGGTGGTGGCGATCCTGGGCGTGCTGAAGGCTGGGGCGGCGTACCTGCCGGTGGATCCGGAGTATCCGGCGGAGCGGATCGCGTACGTGTTGGAGGACGCGCGGCCGCTGCTGACGCTGGATTCGCTGCCGGACCTCGACGGTCTGCCGGAGACCGATCCGCGTGTGCGGATCCATCCCGACCACCCGGCCTACACGATCTACACCTCCGGTTCGACCGGCCGCCCCAAGGGCGTCATCGTCACCCACAAGGGCATTCCGAACCTCGTCTCCAGCAAGATCAAGGGCTTCGAGGTCAGCCCGGGAGACCGCATGCTGCAGTTCGCGTCCCCTGGCTTCGACGCCGCCGTTATGGAGATCAGCGTTTCGCTGCTGGCGGGCGCGACGCTGGTGCTCGCACCGACGGAGAAGCTGCACGACGCGGAGGCGCTCACGGAACTCCTCGCACGCGAGCGTGTCACCCACGCGTTGATCCCTCCGGCCTTGCTGTCCGCCCTGGACCCGGAGCGGATGCCGGACTTCACCCTGATCGTGGCCGGCGACGCCTGTTCCGCCGAGGCCGTGGCGACGTGGTCCCGTGGCCGGCGCATGATCAACGCCTACGGGCCGAGCGAGTACACCGTGTGCGTGTCCATGAGCGCCCCGCTCAGCGGATCGGCGAAGCCGCCGATCGGTCTTCCGGTGGGGGATACGCGGGTGTATGTGCTGGACGGGTTGTTGTCGGTGGTGCCGGTGGGTGTGGCGGGTGAGTTGTATGTGGCGGG
>NZ_JBHJVQ010000094.1:0-1376 GCF_042263835.1 Streptomyces sp. NPDC056128
CCTGAGTGGATCCTGAGTACGGCGGAACACGTGAAATTCCGTCGGAATCCGGGAGGACCATCTCCCAAGGCTAAATACTCCCTAGTGACCGATAGTGAACCAGTACCGTGAGGGAAAGGTGAAAAGCACCCCGGAAGGGGAGTGAAAGAGATCCTGAAACCGTGTGCCTACAAGTAGTCAGAGCCCGTTAACGGGTGATGGCGTGCCTTTTGTAGAATGAACCGGCGAGTTACGATCCCGTGCAAGGTTAAGCAGAAGATGCGGAGCCGCAGCGAAAGCGAGTCTGAATAGGGCGCATGAGTACGTGGTCGTAGACCCGAAACCAGGTGATCTACCCATGTCCAGGGTGAAGTTCAGGTAACACTGAATGGAGGCCCGAACCCACGCACGTTGAAAAGTGCGGGGATGAGGTGTGGGTAGGGGTGAAATGCCAATCGAACCTGGAGATAGCTGGTTCTCTCCGAAATAGCTTTAGGGCTAGCCTCAAGGTAAGAGTCTCGGAGGTAGAGCACTGATTGGACTAGGGGCCCCCAACGGGTTACCGAATTCAGTCAAACTCCGAATGCCAATGACTTATCCTTGGGAGTCAGACTGCGAGTGATAAGATCCGTAGTCAAAAGGGAAACAGCCCAGACCGCCAGCTAAGGTCCCAAAGTATACGTTAAGTGGAAAAGGATGTGGAGTTGCTTAGACAACCAGGATGTTGGCTTAGAAGCAGCCACCATTTAAAGAGTGCGTAATAGCTCACTGGTCGAGTGACTCTGCGCCGAAAATGTACCGGGGCTAAACGTATCACCGAAGCTGCGGACTGTTCTTCGAACAGTGGTAGGAGAGCGTTCTAAGGGCTGTGAAGCAAGACCGGAAGGACTTGTGGAGCGCTTAGAAGTGAGAATGCCGGTATGAGTAGCGAAAGAGGGGTGAGAATCCCCTCCACCGAATGCCTAAGGTTTCCTGAGGAAGGCTCGTCCGCTCAGGGTTAGTCGGGACCTAAGCCGAGGCCGAAAGGCGTAGGCGATGGATAACAGGTTGATATTCCTGTACCACCTCCTCACCATTTGAGCAATGGGGGGACGCAGGAGGATAGGGTAAGCGCGGTATTGGATATCCGCGTCCAAGCAGTTAGGCTGGGAAATAGGCAAATCCGTTTCCCGTGAAGGCTGAGCTGTGATGGCGAGCGAATTATAGTAGCGAAGTTCCTGATTCCACACTGCCAAGAAAAGCCTCTAGCGAGGTGAGAGGTGCCCGTACCGCAAACCGACACAGGTAGGCGAGGAGAGAATCCTAAGGTGATCGAGAGAACTCTCGTTAAGGAACTCGGCAAAATGACCCCGTAACTTCGGGAGAAGGGGTGCTCTGTTAGGGTGCAAGCCCGAGAG
>NZ_JBHJVQ010000095.1:0-1369 GCF_042263835.1 Streptomyces sp. NPDC056128
ATGCGTCGGTGTACGAGTTGTGGGTGACGTTGGTGGGTGGTGGGGTGGTGGTGTTGGCGCCGGTGGGTGAGGTGGATGGTGGTGTGTTGCGGTCGTTGGTGGCGGGTGGTGGGTTGGATCGGGTGCATGTGACGGCGGGGTTGTTGCGGGTGCTGGTGGAGGAGGATGCGGGTTGCTTTGCTGGGGTGGGTGAGGTGTTGACGGGTGGGGATGTGGTGCCGTCGGGTGTGGTGTCGGGGCTGCTGGCGGCTGTTCCTGGGGTTTCGGTGCGGCATTTGTATGGGCCGACGGAGGTGACGTTGTGTGCGACGCAGTGGGTGGTGGGGGATGTGGGGTCGGTGCCGGGGGTGTTGCCGATTGGCCGGCCGTTGGAGAACACGCGGGTGTATGTGCTGGACCGGTTCCTGGAGCCGGTGCCTCCGGGTGTGGCGGGTGAGTTGTATGTGGCGGGGACGGGTCTGGCCCGCGGGTATCACGGGCGGCCTGGATTGACGGCGGAACGGTTCGTTGCGTGCCCGTTCAGTGAGCCGGGGGAGCGGATGTATCGCACGGGGGATCTGGCTCGGTGGACCATGGACGGACAGTTGGTTTTCGTTGGCCGTGCGGATGATCAGGTGAAGGTGCGGGGGTTCCGGGTGGAGCCGGGTGAGGTCGAGGGCGTCTTGGCGGCGCATCCCGGGGTGGGCCAGGCGGTCGTGGTCGCGCGAGAGGATGTTCCGGGTGACAAGCGCCTAGTCGCCTACGTGGTGCCCGAGGATGACGGCACTGTGAACGGTGATGTGCCGAACTTCGTGGCTGAGCGGTTGCCGGAGTACATGGTGCCCTCTGCCGTCGTGGTGCTCGACGAGCTGCCCTTGTCGGTGAACGGGAAGATGGACCGTTCGGCGCTGCCGGCTCCGGAGTATGCGTCCTCTGGTGGGCGGGGTCCTGCCACGGTTGTTGAAGAGCTGGTGTGTCAGGTGTTCGCGGATGTCCTGGGTGTGGAGCGGGTGGGGGTGGAGGACAACTTCTTCGAGCTCGGTGGGCACTCCTTGCTGGCGGTGTCGTTGGTGCAGCGGTTGCGTGAGCGTGGGTTCGGGGTGTCGGTGCGGGCGTTGCTGGTGGCGCCGACCCCGGCAGGCTTGGTTGCAGCTGGTGCTGGTGGCGAGGGTGTGGTGGAGGTGCCTCCGAATGGGATTCCCGAAGAGGGCGCGGAGGTAATTGCGCCGGAGATGCTGCCGTTGGTGGAGCTGACGGCGGCGCAGATCGACTTGGTCTGTGCGTCGGTCGAGGGCGGGGCGGCGAATGTGGCGGATGTGTATCCGCTGGCGCCGTTGCAGGAGGGCATCTTCTTCCATCACCTGCTGGCCGGTCCTGGTGAGGCGGATGT
>NZ_JBHJVQ010000096.1:0-1285 GCF_042263835.1 Streptomyces sp. NPDC056128
TGAGCGGGTGTCGTATGGGGAGTTGGATGTGCGGTCGGATCGGTTGGCGGAGGTGTTGAGGGGTTTGGGGGTGGGGCCTGAGTCGGTGGTGGGGGTGGTGTTGGAGCGGTCGGTTGATTTGGTGGTGGCGTTGTTGGCGGTGTGGAAGGTGGGGGGTGTGTATGTGCCGGTGGATGTGGAGGTGCCGGCGGAGCGGGTGGGTTGGGTGGTGGGGGATGCGGGGGCGGTGTGTGTGGTGTCGTGTCGTGGGTTGGTGGGGGGTTTGTTGGGGGGTGTGTCGGTGCCGGTGGTGTGTGTGGATGAGGTGGGTGAGGTGGTGGGGGCTGATGTGGTGGGTCCGGTGTCAGTGGGGTGGGGTGGTGCGGCGTATGTGATGTATACGTCGGGGTCGTCGGGGGTGCCGAAGGGTGTGGTGGTGTCGCATGGGGGGTTGGTTAATCGGTTGTTGTGGATGCAGGGGCGGTTTGGTTTGGGTGTTGATGATGTGGTGTTGCATAAGGCGTCGGTGGGTTTTGATGTGTCGTTGTGGGAGTTGTTGTGGCCGTTGGTGGTGGGTGCGCGGTTGGTGTTGGCGCGGCCGGGTGGGCATCGGGATCCGGTGTATTTGTCGGGGTTGATTGAGGGTGAGGGGGTGACGACGGTTCATTTTGTGCCGTCGATGTTGGGGGTGTTTGTTGAGGGGGGTGTGGTGGGTGGTTGGGGTTCTTTGCGTCGGGTGGTGTGTTCGGGTGAGGTGTTGTCGGGGGTGTTGGCGGAGCGGTTTGTGGGGTTGTGTGGTGCGGAGTTGCATAATTTGTATGGTCCGACGGAGACGTCGGTGGATTCGACGGCGTGGGTGTGGCCGGGGTCGGGTGCGGTTTCTGGTGTGGGTTCGGGGTCGGGTGTGGTGGTGCCGTTGATTGGTGGTCCTATTTGGAATACGCGGGTGTTTGTGTTGGATGGGTGGTTGCGGCCGGTGGCGCCGGGTGTGGTGGGGGAGTTGTATATCGCGGGGGTGGGGTTGGCGCGTGGGTATGTGGGGCGGGCTGGGTTGACGGGGGAGCGGTTTGTGGCGTGTCCGTTTGGTGGGGTGGGTGAGCGGATGTATCGGACGGGGGATTTGGTGCGGTGGGTTGGGGGTGGTGAGTTGGCTTTTGTGGGGCGTGTGGATGGTCAGGTGAAGGTGCGGGGGGTGCGGGTTGAGCCGGGTGAGGTGGAGGCGGTGTTGGGGTCTCATGCGGGGGTGGGTCAGGTGGTGGTGGTTCCGCGTGAGGATGTGCCGGGGGATGTGCGGCTCGTCGCCTAC
>NZ_JBHJVQ010000097.1:0-1242 GCF_042263835.1 Streptomyces sp. NPDC056128
TGGAACGGCTCCCCCTCACTCTCCCGGATCACCGTCCGCAGCACCTCATGCCGGTCCGCAACGTCACCGACGGCCGCCCGCAAAGCCGCCTCGTCGAGGGTGCCGTTCAGGCGGATCGCGAGGGGAATGTTGTAGGCGGCACCCAGGGTCCCCAGACGCTCCAGGAACCACAGCCGGCGCTGCGCGAACGACACCGGAACCCGGCCATCGCGCGACGTGCCCCCCGCGCCGAGCACCGGCAGCCGCTCACTGACCGCGGCGTCCATGTTCTGCACCAGACCGGCCACCGTCGGAGCGTCGAACAACGTCCGCAGATGCATCTCCCAGCCCAGTACCGACCGCACCCGGCTGGCCAGCCGCGTCGCCAGCAGCGAATGCCCGCCCAGATCGAAGAAGTTGTCATCGGGCCCGACCCGCTCCACACCCAGCACATCGGCGAACAGCGAACACAAGACCTCCTCCCGCGCATCACGCGGACCCCGCCCCGCACCCGAACCGCCGTACTCGGGCACCGGCAGCCCCCGACGGTCCAGCTTCCCGTTCACCGTCAACGGCAACGCATCAAGCACCACGAACGCCGAAGGCACCATGTACTCCGGCAGCAACCGCTGCACCAGCACCCGCAACTCACCCACCAGACCAGCACCCGCACCACCCGCCACCGGCACCACATACGCCACCAGCCGACGGTCACCCGGCCGGTCCTCCCGCACCACCACCGCCCCATGCGCCACCGACGCATGCCCCACCAGCACCGACTCGATCTCACCCAGCTCGATCCGGAAACCACGCACCTTCACCTGGTCATCCGAACGACCCAGATACTCAAGCCCCCCATCCGCACGCCACCGCACCACATCACCCGTGCGATACATCCGCGCACCCGCAGGACCAAACACATCCGCCACAAACCGAGACGCCGTCAGACCAGACCGCCCCGCATACCCACGAGCCACACCCGCACCCGCTACATACAACTCACCCACCACACCCACCGGCACCACACCCAACCCCTCATCCAGCACATACACACGCATGTTGGCGAGGGGCGTACCGATCGATACGCCGGCGTCGTCTGACGTGAGACGGGTGGAGGTGGCCCAGATGGTGGCCTCGGTCGGGCCGTAGAGGTTGTGGACACTGCCCTCGGCTGCGCGTAGTTCGTCGGCGAGGGCGGGGGGCAGGGCTTCGCCGCCGGTGAGCTTGCGCAGTCCGTGGAGGGTGTGCGGGGCGTGGGTGGTG
>NZ_JBHJVQ010000098.1:0-1198 GCF_042263835.1 Streptomyces sp. NPDC056128
CGAAAAATGTATGACCGCTATTCGTGATCGTATTCCTGAAAAAAGACGTAAAGATGCAGTTTTGTGTATTGAACATTTGATTACAGCGAGTCCGGAGTGGGATGGCTGGGGAACTGAAAAAGAAACCGCATTTTTTGAGCAGTCGAAAAAATGGCTTGAAAATAAATATGGTAAAAATAATGTCGTCAGCACCACCATTCACCGTGATGAAACAACCCCTCACCTTGTCGCCTACGTTGTTCCAGTGGACGAAGAAACGGGGCGATTGAATGCTAAAAAATATATCGGTGGATCTAGACATACACTTTCACAAATGCAGACTGATTTTGCAGTTGAAGTAAAAGATTTAGGACTAGATCGAGGGATCCAAGGGAGCAAGGCAAAACATACGTCTATTCAAGAATATTATGAAAAATTGAACAATTACGAGAATGAACCAGGCATTGAAAAAGGACTCACCTATGAAGTGCCTGAACCTGAGTTTTTTGAATCTAAAAATGCCTACGGTGAGAGAGTCGCAAACGCTATGATTGATCAGATATTTGATCAAATTGCGCCACGATTTGACCGAGCGAATGCACTGGCTAGTCAAACGGAAAAATTAAAAAAAGAACTGTCTGATACCAAAAAAACACTCGATGAGGTTCAGCAACGAGCAAAGCCATATTTAGACATAATCAACGAATATAATCATCCAAATCTTGAGAAAGAATTTAATAAGCAAGTTGCTAAATTAAAAGATAATTTTGATTCAGCACTTGAACATCATAGATTCCTAAAAAGACAGGAAGAACAAGAAAGATTTAACCAACAACGTGAACTTCGCAATCAATTACACTTAGAGCACGAACAAAAAAAACAACTGGCTGAGCAAGAAAAGCAGGAAAAAGAACGTTTGGCACTTTTAAGACGTCAAGAATTAGAAAAACAGCGAAAAAATGAGCCTAAAAAACCTGATAACGCCAATGATAACGACTACTCACCCTCATAACACCCATTTAAACGCAAAAAAATGGGGTTTTTAGCCATGTTTGGTGTTTTATGCATGAAAGTATAGTTGAGATAATAAAAACCTCTTAGAACGCAAATTAGAGCGTTTTAGCGAGTGTTTACGAGCGACACAATGAAAATTCGCTTATACCCCCCTCTGGAACACCGCTATTTCTATATAAAACAGATGAATCGCAGATGTAGCAAA
>NZ_JBHJVQ010000099.1:0-1193 GCF_042263835.1 Streptomyces sp. NPDC056128
CTAGTGATCTGGTTCGGAGATGCGTGAGCAGTAGCGGCAGATGCGGTCGAGGATCTGGTCGGCGGTCTTGGTCCACTTGAAAGGCCGGGCATCGTCGTTCCAGACCTTGATCCAGTTCTCGAGTGCGGCCTTGAGGTCGTCGAGAGAGCAGAACACCCCGCGTTCGAGGCAGCGCCGTTCCAACTCGGCGAACCACCGCTCGACCTGGTTGATCCACGACGAGTAGGTCGGGGTGAAGTGGAGCTGGAAGCGTGGGTGCGCGAGCAGCCACTTGTGCACCACCGGTGCCTTGTGGGCGGAGAGATTGTCGCAGACCACGTGGACCGCCAGGCCAGGCTCGGTCTGGCGGTCGATCTTGTCGAGGAAGTCACGGAAGTCCACGGCCCGGTGCTGCGCGGACAGCTTCGTGATCACCTTGCCCGTTGCGGTGTTCAGGGCGGCGAACAGGTCGACGGTGCCGTGCCGGACGTAGTCGAAGCTCCGCCGCTCGGGCACCCCGGGCACCATCGGCAGCACCGGCGCGGTCCGCTCGAGAGCCTGGATCTGCGGCTTCTCGTCCACCGCGAACACCACCGCGTTCGCCGGCGGGGCCAGGTAGAGACCGACCACGTCACGGATCTTCTCGATCAGGAACGGGTCCGGGGAGATCTTGAACGTCTCGGTCCGCCACGGTTGCAGGCCGAAGGCGTGCCAGATCCGCAGCACGCTCGCCGGGGAGATCCCCACAACCTTGGCCAGTTCCCGCTTCGACCAGTGCGTCCCGCCTGGAGGTGCCTCCTCCAGGGTGCGGACCACCACCTCTTCCACCTGGGCGTCGGTGATGGTCCGCGGCACACCTGGCCGCGGCTCGTCCGCGAGCCCGTCCAGCCGGTCCCGCAGGAACCGGGTCCGCCACTTGGCGACGGTGCCCCGGTTCACCCCCAGCCGGGCCGCGACCGCCAGGTTCGGCCCGCCCTGCGCGCACGCCAGCACGATCCTCGCCCGCAGAGCGAGCCCCTGCGCGGTCGTCCGGCGCTTGACCCAGTTGTTCAACGTCTGCCGCTCGGTCTCACTCAGGACCAGCGGCTGCAGCCTGCTGTCACCCACAGTCCACAGCAGACCGAAGCCGACCGGCACCCGTCAGCCAAACCCGCCAACTTGGTACCGAAGGCAACTCATGTGGTGCCCGACCGACTCACAACCAGATCACTAGG
>NZ_JBHJVQ010000100.1:0-1049 GCF_042263835.1 Streptomyces sp. NPDC056128
ACGTCACCGGTATTACGCACCCTCAGGCGCACACGCGTACTGCTGCCGGGGTCCACAGTCGCGGACGCGGGCTCCAGCGAAGTCCACAGGCTCACGTGGCGAGGCTAGAGGCGATCTCACGGGGCGTCAGCGGACCTCGGGGCAGTACTGCGTGCCCCGAGGTACCTGAAGGGACGGCTTCCCGGCCCTCGCTGTCAGTCCTTGTTGGGGTGGACGATCTTCCACTCCTGGTCGTCGGTGTTGGTGCACTCGGAGATGTTCAGCGGGGTCTCGGTGCCGCCGTTCTGGTGCCGCACGTTCAGGCACTTGCCGTTGCTGGCGAAGTTGCGGATCCAGTAGTCGCCGCTCTTCTGCTTCTGGATGTACCAGAGCTGGTTGTCGGCCATCGTGCCGTCGCAGTGGAACTCACCGATGCCGGTGCCGACGGGACGGCCGTCGTACTCGCCCAGGTCCATGCAGAGCTTGTCGGTGACGTTGCGGATCTGGAAGAGCGGGGCCCCTCCGGGGCCGCCCTTCTCGTACTTCACCTCGAGGTTCCAGTACTGGTTGTCGCCCTCTTCGTGGCAGTTGGCCTGCTGGACGACCCCGTTGATCTGGCCCTTCTCCCGCCCGGGGATGTCGGCGCACATCTTGGTGGTGGCGTTCCACAGCATCACGTTCATGGCGGGCACGACGGGCTTCGGCTTCGGGGGCTGCTTGGACTCGCCGCCTCCCCCGCCACCGCCACCACCGGCGCCGTCGTCCTCGCCATCCTCGGAGGCCTGCGGCTCGGGATCGGCCGCGGGCGACTCAGCCTGGCTGGGCAGGGTTTCCGGGGACGCGCTGGGGCTGGGGGCGAGGGCGGCGCCGGCCTGTTCCGTCTGCTCGGTGGCACTCGTGCGGACCTGCGGCTTGTAGGCGATCCAGATCATCACGAACGCGATCGCGATGGCCAGGAAGATGCCGAAGAAGGTGGCCAGCCAGCGCGGCAGAAACCCACGCTGGACGTACGTCCCCTCGACGTCCGTCGGATCCGTCCCGGACCGCTTCACCGACAGCGTGTAGGGACG
>NZ_JBHJVQ010000101.1:0-1000 GCF_042263835.1 Streptomyces sp. NPDC056128
CTGCTCTTCCACGCCCTCTACGACACCGACGAGACCACCCCCGACGTCTACGCCGTCCAGCTCGAACTCACCCTCGAAGGCGAACTCGACACCAACGCCCTCAAAAACGCCGCCCAGACCCTCATCAACCGCCACCCCAACCTCCGCGCCGCCTTCCGCACCCGCGGCACCAACAACCCCATCCAGATCATCCCCCGCCACGTCACCATCCCCTTCACCGAACACAACCTCACCCACCTCACCCCCACCCAAGCCCACACCCAACTCACCGACATCATCAACACCGACCGCACCACCCGCTTCGACCCCACCACACCCCCCCTCATCCGCATCACCCTCACCCACCTCACCCCCACCACCCACCACCTCCTCATCTCCAACCACCACATCCTCCTCGACGGATGGTCCATGCCCCTGGCCATCCGCGAACTCTTCACCCTCTACCAAACCAACGGAAACGACACCCACCTCCCCACCCCCACCCCCTACCGCACCTACCTCACCTGGCTCACCCAACAAAACCCCCACACCGCCACCACCGCCTGGAAAAACCACCTCACCGGCCTCACCCAACCCACCCTCCTCACCCCCCACCACACCCCCACACCACCCCACTCCCACCACACCACCCTCCCCACCCACACCCTCCAAACCCTCCGAACCCAACTCCGCACCCACGGACTCACCCTCAACACCGCCATACAAACCGCCTGGACACTCCTCCTCACCCACTACACCGGCAACCACGACATCGTCTTCGGCACCACCGTCTCCGGCCGACCCCCCGAAATCCCCGGCATCGAAGACATGATCGGCCTCTTCATCAACACCATCCCCACCCGCGCCACCACCCACAAAAACGACACCCTCCTCACCCTCATGCACCGCCTCCAACACCAGCACACCACCCTCCTCGACCACCACCACACCAGCCTCACCACCATCCACAACCTCACCCCCCACCCCCAACTCTTCGACACCACCCTCGTCTTCGAAAACT